>NZ_JAOEGU010000043.1 GCF_025583945.1 Methylobacter psychrophilus | reverse complement strand
AACACCGGCCCCTCTACGACCTACACACTGACGTCTACTGATATCAGTAACGGTTACTGGAATACCACCGTGACGGCCCCAACCGCCGGTACGATGCTAACCGTCTCGGCTACGCTCACCGATGCGACCGGCAATGTCTCAGCAGACAGTAATACTGCCAGCGCAGTCCGTGACAGCGCACCACCCTCGCCCACCGTCGCCATCAGTACTGATGGCAATAGAGACGGTCACCTGAGTCTGACCGAGCAAGCCAGCTCGCCTACCGATGCGATTAAAGTCAGTTTACCTGTGGGCGCGGTTGCCGGTGAAGTTATCACCCTGACCAGTAACACCGGCCCCTCTACGACCTACACACTGACCTCTACCGATATCAGTAACGGTTACTGGAATACCACCGTGACGGCCCCAACCGCCGGTACGATGCTAACCGTCTCGGCTACGCTCACCGATGCGACCGGCAATGTCTCAGCAGACAGTAATACTGCCAGCGCAGTGCGTGACGCCGTAGACACCACAACAACTGGCTCATTAATTCAAATAACCAATCTACCCACGCCATCATTAACCCCGGCACCTAGCTCTAATAGTACAGCGAACTCTATGGCCATGAGCCCTGATTCTGGAGCTAAAAATCAAACAACCAGCAACAACGATTTCTCACTATCTTCACAAAAAGCTAATGTACAAAATAATAACTTAAACTTTGAACTATCTATTGTTGGCTCAGTGCGTAATCAGTTGGTAACTGAAGGCCAAAATTATGCATTTCAAATCCCCGCTTCAATATTTATACATAGTAATCCTAATGAACAATTGGTCTTCAAAGCCACAACAAGTGAGGGTAAATCTTTACCATCCTGGCTGAATTTTAATCCGAAAACCTTAAAATTTTCGGGTGTTCCGCCTAAAGACGCGGCACCAGTAACAGTAACAGTGACGGCCAAGGATAGTTACGGCAAGGAAGTGAGTGCCAGCTTTAAGGTTGGCGTTAATAAAGAGGATAACACTCCCCAAACCAAGCCCAAGTTAGATAATCAACAAGGAGATACCCCCGTAACACCTAATACAACAGGCCCTAATGTCAGTATTCAGAAACCTGTAAGCCAAGCTCGTTTGGCTAATCATTTTGAAGCACTGTCAGGTAATCAAAGCTTTACCCAACAAGTACACATGGTCGGAAAACTAAGCCGACTGCAAGAAAGTCGCGCCTTACTTGATAGCTTAAAAAATCTATAATCCTTTAACTTATTAATTTTCTTACTATGTCTTTTTACAAAAACGTTAGTCTTGCCTTGATAGCAAGTACATTAAGCAGTTGTTCCATTACTCCACAACCCATAGATGCCCAATCGCGCTTAAACATTATGCTGAGTGACCAAACAGAAATTTATAGTCATCAGGAACCTATCACTCAGCCTTTGACTTTTTATGATACCTTGGCACGGGCTCTTAAATACAACTTTGATCATCGTTTAACTATGATGGAAAAAGTGTTGCAAGATTCTCAGCTTGAAGTGGCTACGCTAAATATGTTGCCACGTTTGGCGGTTGATGCCGGCTATATGGGACGGCAAAATGAGCTGGCATCATCTAGCACTAATGTGGCTACAGGCGTTCAATCTTTGGCACCGTCTACATCACAAGACACCAGCAGAGGTGTTGCTGACTTGGCTTTTACTTGGAACCTACTTGACTTTGGTACCAGTTATTTTCAAGCTAAACAACAAGCGGACCGAATCTTAATCGCTCAAGAACGTCGCCGTAAAGTGATCAATAATTTGGTTAAAGAAGTGCTGTCGGCTTATTGGAGCACCAATATTGCTGAACGCTTATTGCCACAACTGATACCGGTACTTACACAAGCAGAAGAAGCGCTTAAATTAAGCAAAGCTATCGGCGAAGACCGCTTGCAACCCGTGGTCGGCATACTGGAATATCAACGTAGTTTATTACGTATCATTGCTCAATTAAAAAAACTAAGAGCCGATTTGAACTCTGCCAAGCCTAAATTGGCCGGTTTAATTAATGTACCTATGAACTCTAACTTTGTCTTGGCCCATCCTGAACAAACTCCAGAGGCACCGGTATTAAAAGCTACGCCGGCTGATTTAGAAAGCATGGGCTTGTTCTTTAGGCCAGAATTACGTGAAGAGCTTTATCAAGAACGTATCAGTCGTAACGAAGTCTGGAAAGAGCTCTTAAAAGCTATGCCAGGTTTAACTATTCCTCTTTCAGCCAACTGGGATAGCAACTCCTTTCTGGTTTATTCAACCTGGATGGAGGCCAGTGCGCGCACGACTTTTAATTTAGTTAATCTGGTATCGGCACCAAAAACATGGAAAACGGCTGAAACTCAGGTAGAAGTAGGCAAAACTCGCCGTAAAGCTTTAAGTATTGCGGCCGTGGTGCAAATTAATATTGGTTATCAGCAATACCTTAAGGCCTTGGATGGTTACCAAAGCGCCAGTGAATTAAGCAAAATAGATCAAAGTTTATTTAAAGCCATTAGCAATAATACCGAAGTCGACGCGGGCTCCGAGCTAGACAGAATCTATGCGGCAACCTCGGCGCTAGCCTCGCAACTAGAAAAAGAGCAAAGTCTGGCGGATGTTTATACTGCTTTAGGCAATATATATGCATCAATAGGTCTTGATCCTGTCACCGGTATTATTGAGCATGTTACTGTACGTGCGTTGTCAGTTCAGTTAGAAAAAACCTTAAATCGCTGGTATGCCGGTGACTTACCCAAGCTACCCAAAATATCTACGACACCGTCACAGGGACTTATAAGAGGATGAATTGCCGCAGTTTATTAGTGGCCTTAAGTTTAACTTTATGGCAACTGCCGGTACTGGCTGAAGCTCAGTTTATTACTGAAAACCTGCATTTACGTGCACAACTTAAAGCCAGACAAAGCACGCTTGTTTCCAGTGAGATTAGCGCTAGAATCAGTCAGCTTAAACTACATGATGGTGAACACTTTAGTGCCGGACAAATCCTGGTGGGTTTTCACTGTAATCTTGAAGAAGCCCAATTAAGTAAAAGCCAAGCGACCCTAGGCAAAAAGCTGAAGGTCTATGAGGTTAATCAACAACTAGAAGATCGTCGCTCAATTGGTGCCTTAGAACTGGCTATTTCCAAAGCCGAAGCAGAAGAAGCAAAAGCCGATGTACGCATCACTCAAGCTATGCTGGATAGATGCGTCATACACGCCCCTTTTTCTGGTAAAGTATCTGAAGTCATTGCTCGTCTATATCAATCGGTACGACCTGGCGATCCACTACTGGAGATTTTAGACGATAAAGATTTGGAAGTTGAGTTTATGTCACCCTCTCGTTCCATGCCACATCTAACAGTCGGTAAGCATTTTAAAATAACACTGGATGAAGTAGCCAAAACTTACGCTGCTGAAATTACTAGAGTCGGTGGCAAAGTTGACCCTGTCAGCCAAACCATTAAAGTGTATGGTCGTATTATTGATAAAGCGGATGAGTTGTTACCGGGTATGAGCGGCGCTATAGAATTTACCAGCAGCCCATGACAGAGCTTCCTGATCCTCGACTAATCCGGCTGACGCTATTACTGCAGTTAGAATCTCGCGCCAGGTTAGCACCTGCTGCAGAATTGCCTTATGTCATCGTAAATGAAACCAGCGAATTATTGCCTTATCGGCAAGCATTACTGTGGCGTAAAACTAACGATAGCATTGTCGCTGCATCCGGTGTTGTCAGCCTGGAAAAAAATAGTCCTTATGCACTTTGGCTCATGCCTGTTTTAAAGCACTTTAGTAACGATACTCGCGCCGGCAGTATTACAGAGTTTAGTGTTAATGACCTACCTACTGAACTGGCTAATGATTGGTCCAGTTGGGCGCCTGAATTTGCTTTATGGCTACCCTTACCGGCTCCCGCAGGTGGAACTTATTTCTTGGTATTATTTAGAGATACCTCCTGGCATGAAGCAGAACTCCATTTACTGGCTTATTTAAGTGAAGCCTATGGTTATACCTTGGCGTTGTCGGAAGCCGATCAAACTAAAATTTCCTGGAAAAGCCATACTCATAGGCACCGACGAGCCTTCATTATAGGTGGGCTGCTACTGGCTGCTGCTTTTTTTCCTATACATCAATCGGTGTTGGCTGAAGCAGAAGTGATCCCTCATCAACCCAATTTAGTTAGAGCACCGTTGGAAGGTGTGGTTGAAAGCTTTTATGTACAGCCTAATGAAACCGTTAGTGTCGGACAAAAGCTGTTTTCATTAGATAGGACGCAATTACAAAGTCGCCTTAATGTTGCCGAAGAAACCCGTGATATTGCCCAAACTGAATATTTACAAATGACGCAGCAAGCGTTGTTGGATCCTACTGTAAAAGCTAAATTAGCAGGTTTAAAAAGTAAATGGGATCAACAAAACGCAGAAGCCGATTATGTACGTACCCTACTCGAACGTTGCGTAGTATTTGCCAACCACCCCGGTATCGCCGTATTTGACGATCCCAATGATTGGATGGGACGTCCCGTTACTCAGGGTGAAAAAATTCTGGCTATCGCCAACCCACAAACTATTGATTTGGAAATACGCTTACCGATGGATGATTTAATCGAACTACAAGCAGGCGACTTGGTTCAGTTTTTCTCTAATGTATCACCCCATCAACCGTTACAAGCTAAATTGACTTATTTTAGCTATCGTACCAGTCCTACTCCAGCGGATATCATGGCTTATCGACTTAAAGCTGAATTTGCCGAGGGCTCAGAGTTACCGCGATTGGGTTATCACGGCATTGCTAAACTATACGGCACGCGTCGGCCATTTTTGTTATGGCTACTACGTAAGCCTTTACGTACAGCAAGACTCTGGTTGCCATGGTAGAAGCTTTAGCTATTTGGCCGCAATTACGTGAAGATTTAGCGATTTACCCAGGGCCTAGAGCGCTTAATGGCTCACCCTCATGGACCTTATATGATCAAGCTACACATCGCTATTATCGACTTGGCTGGCTAGAGTTCGAATGTTTACAATATTGGTCGTTGGCTAGCGCAGAGAAAATTGTCACAGCCATCGAACACACTACGCCTATTAGTACCTCAACCGTAGAAATTGAGGCGTTTGCCAAGTTTATCGTTAATCATCACTTATCAAAACCAGAAGGTACCCAAGCGAGTCAGTTTTTAGCACAGCTTAAAAAAAACTCACATACCGGTTTTTGGCTATGGCTATTGCATAACTATTTGTTTATGCGCGTGCCGTTATTAAGACCGGGGCCTTATCTACAAAAGACGCTGCCTCTCATTAATAAGTTTTTTAATCGCCGTAGCTTGCTGATATTACTTTTTATTTCTGCTTTAGCCGCTTATCTGATCGCACAGCAATGGACAAGTTTTAGTCATAGCTTTCTCTATGTCATTACACCAGAAGGTATGCTAACAACAGCCATCATGCTGTCGTTAGCCAAACTGATACATGAGTTAGGTCATGCTTTTGCCGCCAGCCATTTTGGTTGTCGAGTGCCTAGCATGGGTATCGCTCTAATGATGGGTTTCCCGGTGTTATGGACCGACGTTACCGATGCCTGGCGTTTGCCGCGACGTCAAGATCGTTTAATCATTGATGCGGCAGGTATGTTTGCCGAACTCATACTAGCGGCCTTGGCAACCTTATTATGGACAATATTACCTGATGGCTCTTTCCGTAGCGGGGTTTACGTATTAGCTAGTTCTACGTGGCTGGTCACCTTAGCCATCAATCTAAACCCTTTTATGCGCTTTGATGGTTATTATTTACTCTCTGATCTGCTCGATATTCCTAATTTACAAGACCGTTCCTTTGCTTTGGCGCGCTGGCATTTACGAGAAAATCTATTTCGCTTTAATTTCCCTCCACCCGAGTTATGGCATAAGAATCGCCAACGTTTACTAATTGCCTATGCTTACGCGACTTGGATTTATCGTTTACTGCTATTTGCCGGTATTGCTTGGGCCGTTTATCATTTTTTCTTCAAAGCACTAGGTTTAGGCTTATTTGCCGTTGAAATTATTTGGTTTGTGGCTAGACCTATGTTTAAAGAAATGGTTATTTGGCGTAAGTTATTTACAAGACAAGATTTTAGTCTCCGGCCTCATCTTGCTTGGTTTATTCCTATTATCGCTATCGCCATATTCATCGTGCCTTGGCAGACACATTTACTGGTTCCAGGCTTACTCAAAGGAGCGGCTGAATTTACTTTATATAGCCCTCAACCCTCTCAAATTAAAAAAGTGTTAATACACGAGGGAGATACGGTTACAGAAGGACAAGTGCTACTCGAATTAACGTCGCCAGATCTTGATTTTCGTATCCATACCGCTGAACTACGTTGGGCTGAGTTAACGCAACAACTAGCTTCACAAAGTCTTGACTTGGCATTAGCCAGGCATAATCCCATGGACATGGAGGCCTTACAGTCAACCTTAGCAGAACTAAAAGGGCTGCATGATGCACATGACAAACTAACCATACATGCCAGATTTAATGGTCATATAAGAGACTTATCCGATTCTTTGCGCTCTGGTGAATGGCTAGCTAAAGACGAACCGTTAGGTGTCGTTATTAGCCCCGGTCATTTAGTCATCGCTTATGCCGAAGAAGCAGATTTACAGCGTTTACAACAAGGAGTAAGCGGTACTTTTTATCCTGATGGGGGTGATTTAGCGCCTATTTTAGTCAATGTACTAAATATTGATCCTTCTGGCACACGCCAATTAACCTTGGCAGAACTTAGTTCACGCTATGGCGGCACTATTGCCGTTAGAGAAGATAAACAACATCACTTAATTCCTGAGCAAGGTGTATATCGTTTACTGTTACAAGTTAAAAACACCAGTATCAAGCTGCCATATACCGTTCGAGGCCGATTGTCGCTAACTACGCCGGCTGAAAGTATATCGGGGCGATTACTGCGTTCGGCACTCGCAGTTATTATTAGAGAAAGCGGCTGGTAAGTTTAACATCATGGGTGGATTCAACTCCGAAGTTGCAATCTTAGCCAATGTTTAATACATATAAATAAAATTGATTACAATCATGCTCTTACGAAATAAAAAATCTTGGATCATGAAGTGAATTGTGTGATGGAGTAGCCGGAAATTGTCAATGTAGTTGTTGCATCGGCGGTTAAATCTTACTACGCTGGTCGAAACTACTTACCAAAAAGGCGTGCGGATGACGAACAAGGCCTTTAACGCACTTGCCAACAGAATAGATCGGGATGCATCACTGCCAAAATACGATTTGACCGTCAGACCTTGTGCTTAAAGAGGTGTCAATTGGGGGTATTTATTGCGAGTTACCTTATATACGGATAAGCTCTAAATCCATTTAATTTTTCAGTTTTACAGTATTTTTTTGTTAAAAAAAAATTTTGGCAAGCAAGTTATTTAAAAACTAAACAAGACTGGTAACATTATTCGCAATGGCAAGTTTTTCAAAGCATAAAATCACCCAATCAGCGCGCCAAACATTTACCAAAATTTCGTCTCTTTTACTATCATTCGTTACATCTATTCGAGATTGTTGTATGATTTTAATAGCAACCACTTGAGTATTATCATTTATATTAATTCGGATTGTGCCAAAACCTGATGGTAGATATTACTATCTTGACTTGTAACCTTACACCTGATTTTTCTAAAAAAACTATTATGAGCCAATTAAATCTGCTGCTTCGTTTACTAATAAGTCTTATGTTAGTCGTTTCTATTGCTGGTTGTGCAGGAGGTAAAACGTATGAAAGTACGGGTGAGTATTTGGATGACTCAGCCATTACTACCAAAGTAAAAACTTCAATATTAGGTGATTCCAAACTTAAATTTTTTCAAATTAGTGTTAAAACTTTTAAAGGCGTTGTGCAGCTTAGTGGCTTTGTTAACTCCAATGAAGTCGCTACCAGAGCCACTGAGATTACAAGAACTGTTAAGGGAGTCAAAATGGTTAATAACAGCCTCATTGTAAAATAAGTAAATTTATTGTTTATTTCAACAAACTTGCCATTAAATTACTCGATATGGTCAAGCTAATAACGCACAGATTTATTAAAATGTACGCTAATTAAATCAGGTCAGATTTCAGTAATACTTTTGACTGTTACCCTGATAATCCCTGCGCATGAATGAATCATGCGCAGCAAGGCATTGAATAAATTCAATTTTTTATTGAGAATCCAATCGATAATTAATAAACATCCCTGACGTAACGCTTATCTTTTTTCAGTTGATTAACGTAATCGATAGCTTGCTGTTCTGAAAATTTGCCGTGCATGGCAATAACATCATGTAGCGCCTGATCGACATCTTTTGCCATTCGGTAAGCATCACCACAAACAAAGAAATAACCGCCCTGCTCCAACCATAAAAACAACTCGGCACCTTGTTCACGCATCCTGTCCTGCACGTAAATCTTGGCATCTTGGTCTCTGGAGAACGCTAAATCCAAACGTGTCAGCAAGCCGCTTTTCTGAAAGTTTTCCAACTCTTCACGATAAATATAGTCAGTTGCTGCGTTGCGATCACCAAAAAACAACCAGTTGTTACCGGAAGCATTGCGGTACTGACGTTCCTGCAAAAAGGCTCGAAAGGGTGCAATACCGGTACCGGGGCCAACCATAATCATGGGCAGATTATTATCTTCAGGTACCCTGAATACCTTGTTGGGTGTAAAGAAACAACGCACGCTGGTTTCAGTATTAACCAAATCAGCCAAAAATGTTGAACAAACACCTTTATGTGATCGACCATGGCTTTCATAACGGACACTGGCAACCGTTAAATGTACAGCATCCGGATACTGCTTGCCGCTGGAAGAAATCGAATAGGCCCGATGTTGCAAAGGTTTTAATAGTGCTATAAATTCAGCCGCCGTAAATTCACAAACTGGAAATTGCAACAATAAATCCAGCGTATCGCGTCCCCATAAATAATCGGCCAGCTGTTCTTTATTACCTGTTTCAATAATCCCGTTAAGTTCCTGGTCGCCAGAACGGATGGCAATCTCTTCAATGAATTCTTTACTTGGTGCCTTGATCTCAAAATGTTCGCGTAATGCCAGTTGTAGGGACATTAATTCACCGTTGACCGGTTCGTCTTCATCACCAGTACAACCGATAGCGTTAATAATGGCGGCAACCAGCTCAGGACAGTTGGTTGGCACAACGGACAAGGCATCGCCGGCTTCGTAGGTTAAGCCTGAACCTGCTATTGAAATTTCATAATGACGCGTTTCTTTAGATGATGATGCGTCAGTTAATAAGCGATTAACCAGTAGCTTGGCCGGGAATGGATTTTTTCGGTGGTATTCGGGCTTATCGGTAACCCGAGGATCAGTTTCAACAATTGTCGTAACAGCGCCACCTGCCATGAGTGGAATGACAGCAGTCATCCAACGTTCAGCCGACTCTTCAAAATCGACATCACAATCTATACGATCATAAACGCGCGTTGCACCCAGTTCAACCAGCTTGGCATCCCAGTCTATACCGGCTTGGCAGAATAAATCATAACTGGTGTCACCTAAAGCCAACACTGAAAATTGCATGCCTTCAAGTCTTGGCATCGTTGCTGCACAAACGCCATCCCATAGCATTTGGGCATTATCCGGCATTTCGCCTTCACCATAGGTGCTGGTAATAATCAGTAAATAATCTATCGCAGACAGTGCATCCGCTTCAATTTCATCCATGCTTTTTACCAAAGGCTTCAAGCCATAAGTTTTGGCAACGGCAGCAGCATCATTGGCAACAGCTTCGGCGGTACCCGTTTGGCTACCATACAGTATGGTAATAAGTCGACTATCTGCTTGACTGACTGAGCCAGCACTTTGAATCAGATGTGAGTGCATCCCGGCAAAAAAACCGCCTAGCCATGCGCGTTGGTTTTCGTTATAGGGTGCATCAAGTGGAAGTTGAGGTGATTTCATTTAAGTTACTAACAATTCAATTATCATTAAAGGGTACCTTGCAAAATGTCCGGTTCAACAAATATTAAGCAATTTCTTCGCTCAACATGTCCTGAACAATACCCAATCCAACAAGTCCGGCCAAATATTCTTCTATACACGGGATATCCGCTAATGCCTGCTTATTGATTTTATCCTGCTCAATAATCCAGGCGGTAGATCCTATGGAATAAATACTTTGCACCGAACGATTAATTAACGCCGTTTTATAATCGTTAAGGCGTTTGATAGCTAACAGACTGGCAAGCTGTCCATCACTATAATTACTGTAGGCTTCGCGAGTGCTTTTAACCAACATTTCCTGTAATTTACGCGGACGCTCAATAATTAATTTACGCGCAGCTTGCTCTATTTTACTTTGTGAACGAAGTATCTCAGGTAAATGTTTAAGCATGTCCCGGGCACATTGTTGCGCTTTTTCAAGCACCGCAAAACTATTAACCAATTTAAACGTTAAGGCCTTATCATTACTGCCATAGTCAGGTATTGCACCGCCAAATAGCGGTTGATTTACCTGATAAGCTGTTTTTACCTGGTCAATTTGCTGTTGCGCCAATGCTTTCGACAACTCTTCGATCATTTCTTTACGATCCATTGATTGTTGCAAAAACTGGCTTGTTTGCGTTTTATAAAGCCATAAAGGCATAGCGAATTTAAAATGCTTGCGTTCAGCTTCCCAATTTTTGATTAACTCTTTGGCCTTACTGGACTTTGCGTAATCTACATGTTCTTCAAGCATGGCCAGAATAAACTGCTCATGCGCACGCGCGGTATCGTTATCTTCGATCAGGCTATGCAAAGAAACAGAAGACTTGTCACACAGGTTTTCCAATAAATCTTCAGGGTCATATTGGTAAGCATTACCACCCGACATGCCGTTACAGAAACCTTTACCAAAGCCGCCAATGTTCAAGACTGCACCGTTAGTCATATATTCGCAGGCAAAATCACCGACGCCTTCTACAACGGCCATTGCGCCTGAATTTCTAACTGCAAAACGGTCTCCAGCCTCACCATTGATAAAAGCCTTACCTCCGGTAGCACCAAATAAGGCAAAGTTACCAATCAACACATTATTACCGGGTGTTTTAATACCGCCACCGGGCGATTCAATCACCAATGTCCCGCCACAAGCAGACTTACCGACACCATCATTACAGGTACCCAGATGCTCCATACGCATACCGTCATTTAAAAAAGCGGCATAACTTTGCCCGGCCGAGCCATGGGTACGAATAACAACACTATCCGGTGCCAAATAACGACGTCCCTGTTCATGGGTATAAATGACCTTGGAATCCGCAATTTGCTGATCTGTCAATTCGTAGGCAAGCAGCCTTTCAATATCAATCGCCGCCTGTCCACCCACTGTCTTGTTGCAGTTATTCAGTTTAAAAGCATCGCCCTCAATTATAACTTGTGACTGTTTACCGTGAATAAGCCCAGTATTTACCTGTTCAATAATTTTATTATCAACACTAAAACTGGCTTCCAGATAAACGGGATTTGCCACTATAACAACATCTACCTTGGCCAGCATCCTCGTTAAATCAAGTTGACCAACCATTGATGAATGATTAATCAGATGCAGTAAATCGGTATTACCCCGTATTTCCTGTAAGCTTTTATAACCTAAAACGGCCAATATTTCCCTGACTTCGTGCGCCAGATTCATAAAATATTGCGCTAATACCCGCGAGTCACCTTTAAACTCTTCATGTTCAGTCGTTAAACCTGCCGGGCACTTAATATTACAATTTTTCGCCATTACGCAACGTAACATCATCAATACCGTCGTACCAAATTCAAACGAATCGGCACCCAGGATTGCTGATTTAACAACATCCAGACCACTTTGATGAGCGCCACTGCCACGCAATATGACTTTGTCACGCAGTCCGTTAACGGCCAAGGCCTGATGGACTTCTGCAATACCAATTTCAGGTGATCGTCCGCTGTTTTTCAGGCTGGTAACAGCCGCAGCTCCCGTACCACCGGTATTACCGGCAACATTGATAACATCCGCGCCGGCTTTGGCAACACCAACGGCAATCGTACCAATACCCTCGGATGAAACCAGTTTGACACCAACTTTAACTCGCGCTGCTTTAGCATCATGGATTAACTGCCCCAAATCTTCGATTGAGTAAGTATCATGGTGTGGCGGTGGACTAACCAATTCGACTCGAGGGGTACCGCCACGTAAGGCAGCAATTTCTACCGAGACTTTAGTCGCAGGTAATTGACCACCTTCGCCAGGTTTTGCGCCCTGAGCTATTTTAATTTCAATTTCTCTAATATTGGGATCAGCCAAATAACCGGCCCAAACACCAAAGCGTCCTGATGCAAATTGTTTAATGTTACAGGAGCGTAGCGTGTTAAAACGACTGGAATGTTCGCCACCTTCACCGGAGTTACTTAACGCTCCCACGATATTGATGCCTTCGGCAACCGCTTCATGCGCTTCGGCTATTAAAGCACCATGGCTCATCGCGCCTGAAGCAAGCATGGCCGTGATTTCATGGGCAGGTTGCACGTCATTTAAGGCAATCGGGCCACGGGCAGTTTTTATTGTGCTTAAATAATTTGCCAACCGGCTATTAGTATCAGCAACCTTGATAACCAGAGTAGCATCGACCACAGCAACGCTAAATTCAGTATCGGCAAATCGATTTTTAAAATGCTCCGCCAATTGCTCCAGACGCTGACCGGAAGAACGTTCGGTTAAACAAACGGTATATTGATCATCATTGACTTTCTTTACAATTAAGCCACGAATCAAATAGTTAATATTGCCACGTAGATTTTGTTTACACAGAATGCGATCAAAATCCGGCGTCGTTATCGCTAAAGTAACATCGGCAGGAAAATCCATAATATCGCGTAAGGACGCCGGTCTGGAATCACGCTCAATGTACAGATTTTTAGCAAAACTACGATAAGCAGGCGTAATACCAAAACTATCGATTTGTTCAGGTGTGCGTTTTTCGTAACCTGAATCAATATAAGCCGTATCGCTGGCTACCGGTGATTTATCCTGAGGGATATATAAAATCGCCTCATCGGTCATATTAATATATTCTCTGACCGCCGTATTGCCATAAGAATGACCTGCGCCATCCTGGCGCTCTTTAAACAAACCTAAAAATGGAATGTCTTTTTCTTCCCGGACAGCCAGTGCTTTTTGATGCCATTCGCTGGCACTGCCAGCAATATCCGCATAACGCACACCACCAACTGAGGCATGAATATTGGGGAAATAAGGACTTAATCTAGGCTCGTCAGTATCCAGATAATTGGATTCAAAGAATTCACCACCGATATAACTTTCCACCGTACACAAACCAAATTTACCCATGGTCTTCATGAGTGATTTCTCTGCGGCTTTTTGATATTTATCAAAAGTTTTTTGCTGTTCCGCTACAGGGTAATGACTGATAACACGGTTGTATACACTGATAGGGCAGATAGCTGACGCACCAAAACCTAAAATGGTGGCAATATCGTGAGGACTGGCGGCTTGTCCGGTTTCAGCAATTAATGATGAATTAAAACGCAAACCTTCTTTAACCAAATACTGGTTAGCCGCTGCAATCATTAACAGGGCAGGAATGGCGGCAAGCTCTTGGCTAATGTTGATATCGCTTAAGATAATAATGCCGGTATTGTTTCTCGCCGCCTGCTCAACCTGTTTACAAACAACCAATAAAGCCGCTTCCAGCGCATCTTCATTGTTTTTTGCATCAGTAAAGTCAGGCCGGTATAACATATCCAGTGTGATGGTACTGACTGTGGCTTGCCTGCGAATTTGTTCCAGATGTGTTCGTTGCAAAATGGGGGTATCAATAACCAGTTGCTTACTTGGTTCATCTGAAAAAGTAGGTTTTGCACCTAGCGCCACGCGCAAGGTCATACCATCACTTTCCCGAATTGAATCCAGCGGCGGGTTGGTTACTTGAGCAAAACGCTGACTAAAATAGCGTGACATCCCACCTTCTGCACTGGATAAGGCATTGGGTGCCAAACCGTACCCCATAGCCGATACTTTTTCTGCACCGGTTGCTAACATGGGATCAAGCAGAAACCTAAAGCTTTCCTGATTAAGGGAATATGCGGTATGTTGCTGATCTATGTTAAAAGAATGTTCGTTATTGAGTTCTGATAATTCAACAGGTGGCAGTTCAGCCAGATGGATACAGCGCTGCACCAGTAAAGCCTGATAATCCTGCTCACCAGCCAGTCGATCCATAACTTCATGGTTGTTGTAAGCTTTGCCGGTACTATGATCAAAATACAGCATACCGCCCGCTTCAATACGACCGCGTTTCAAAACCTCTTTAGGTGGAAAATCAATTTGACCCGCTTCTGACATTACTGCCAAATAATCTTCGGTTTCTACTGAACGCAAAGGCCGTAAGCCCAAACGATCCAAGCGAGCACCAACACGGATACCATCATTGAAAATTAATGCAGCAGGGCCGTCATTTTTTTCTTCATACAGACTGAAATATTCCAGCATCGCGCGGACAGGCGGTGATAAAGTGGTGTCATTTTCCCACGCTGGCGGCATCATTGCCAAAACAGCGGTGACTATATCCATATCATCTTCGTTGATACGACGGGTCAGCGTTTGATCCAGGCGTCCGGAATCTGATTGGCCACAAGGAAAAATAAGATGTTTGTTGTGTTGTCTGGCAATCGCGCTTTCACTTAGCCTGTTTTTCTTGTCAGTATTTAACTCACCATTGTGCGCCATATAACGAAATGGCTGCGCCATCATGGTCGCTGGTGCTGTATTCGTAGAAAATCGGGTATGAAAAAACAGCGTACAAATTTCATGATCAGTATCGTACAGATCTTTAAAATAAGGGATAACTTCAAACGAATTTAAGCGACCTTTATAAACCTGAGTACGGGAACTCATCGATAACGGGTAAAAACCGGCTAATTCATCGATGGTAAACCCTTCAACTTCAATACATAGCAAGGCAGCCTGAATATGCTTTTCAAAGTCTTTATGCGACGCATTTTTCAAGCTATCCGGTCTACCGAACACACACTGCTTTATCGGAAGCTGGGCTTTTGCCGCTGCGGTATTAATAACATCAAGGTCTACCGGGATAGTACGCCACAAGATAATTGGCAGGTTAAAATCTTTAAAATGGCGTTCAATTAATTCATTTGCCGCAGAATCATAATGATCATGGTCTTCAGGAAAAAAGAAATTGGCAACACCAAATTGACCCAGTTCGAGACTGTCGATACCGGTTATTTTACGAAAGAACTTGAGGGATAAATCTATATTAACGCCTGCACCATCGCCTATACCTTCTGCGCTCATGCCGCCACGATGGGGAATAGTGCACAAGGCTTCATGGGATTTAGCGAGTAAATCGTGAGTTTGCTTACTCTTTTTGTGAGTAATAAACCCTACACCGCAGCTATCCTGCGATAAATCAGCGTTGTAAAGCATAGCGTTTTTATTACCTAATCGGGAATTTTTATTCATTATCCAGCCCGTACTCTCGTCATATCGTTATGTGCAGCGTTTAATGTCGGTTATATCAACGGCCATCATAATTACATGTACCCGATTAACGCATTAAATCACTGTGAAATTATTTAAAAATCACTTAGTAAACCGTAGAATGGTAGCATAATCAGGCTCCCTTGTCATTCAAGGCCAAGTAATTTACTATATTTAGTAACTGCTCAACTTATAGATAAAAGGCCTGCAACTGTTTTACCAGTGTAAAAAAGAAAAGAAAGCTATTTTTAGTTACTTTAATGTGAATTAAGAGCTAACTCGTAAATAATTCCAAAAAAACATGGCGGCGGCCAACTTGCCAAATACATGAACCATTAGACCGCTGTATGATCGGACCTTGCCAGCGCATTCAATGCCGGTTTGTTGCTCAATCCAGCCGAATAAGGTTTCAATGGGTTGTCGGACACGAGAAATGGCCGTCGACAACCATTGATCCTGTGGTTCCAAATACGTTTGGCCTTTTTGTTTTTTTACCGGCGTTAATACCGTCAGGTTTTGAGCCTCTCTGACTTCTTTTGCATCGGATCTGTGATAGGCCTTGTCGCCATAAAGCGCGTTGTTATTCAATTCAGGCCTAATCTGATCAAATACTGTTCCATCATGGCAACTTGCTCCCGTTACACCAATATATTCAGGGTTAGGTAACGTGCCCGCTTGGCGACGCCCGACGATATGAACCCGAACGCCATAATAGTACAATTTCTTGGTTGAACAATAACCTGCATCGGCTAACTCTCTTGCTACGCGCGCTTTAAATCTGTGCCCTTGCTTGGCCAGCGCCACAGGAAAAGAATCTATCAACCAGACTTGTCCTTGATTTTTTGCTTCTTGCTCTTGCTGAATGATTTCCAGCAATGGCGCGAAAACATCAGCTACCTTATTTAGTCGTTGTACAAAAGCTGTGTAACTGGGCAATTTCGGAAACCATTCGCGCAAATGACGATCGGCATAACCATAGATTTTTTTTAGTTCTCTATTTTTATCAATGACCCCGAAGAGATAGATCGCTATAACTTCTTCATCGGTAAAACTCAGGTCTGCATAATTCGACATGCGCTGACTATAAACCCAAAGGTTATCCTGATAGTGCTTGCATACATAAAGATAAGTTGTTATTAATTGCTCTTGCCAGTTCATTGGTTGCCTATAGATTGGGGGGAGTCGTGTCTTTCCCAATATTCTAGCCCAACTACTGTTCTGGCTTCTATTCAGCTCTTAATTCACATTTTAACTGATTTTCACGGTTGATCTCATGCTGTAACCTGGATAATCATCCGCTGAGTGTCTTATTAAATTGGAGCCACAAAAGAAGGCCATGACTTATCACTAAAGTTGACGACTTATTTTTTCATGGCGCATTAACATCTCCATACCATTACTCATCAGATGCTTATTTTACTGACTCAAAAATCCATCACAAAATAAACATAAGCAATAAAAAACCCGCTAAGCTATACAGCTTGCGGGTTTTTTATATTTCTTTACACCTAACTGGTGCCGATGGCCGGATTTGAACCGGCAAGACTTGCGTCACCACCCCCTCAAGATGGCGTGTCTACCAATTTCACCACATCGGCTTAATTATTTAAAATAACTTTACGACTTGTTTACTGCTTTTACACGCAAAATTATTTTTTATTTAACGGTCTTTAACTCTTCAGCCTTGGGTACAACTGTATTTTCCAGCTCTGCACCGGCAGGCTGCTCAGCTGACTTCACTTCGGGTACTGCAGGCATTTCTTCAGACTTTACAGGAGCAGTATTAACGCCTTTTTCACCGACTACTTCAGGAATACCCAAGGCGTCTTGCTGAACGTCTGGCGAGCTCATTAAATCAAAAGCCACACCTTTGTGCCCATTGATCATGGCAAGACCTAAACTGGTTATAAAAAACAAAGTCGCCAGAATTGCTGTAGCTCGAGACAAAAATGATGCGGCGCCCTGCGCCCCAAAAACAGAGCCTGCAGAGCCAGTGCCAAAGGCGGCACCCGCATCAGCTCCTTTACCTTGCTGCATTAATATTAAGCCAATAATACCTAAACCCAGCAACACATGAATAACGATAATTACCTGATACATGAAAGTCTGATCTGTTCTAAATCGAATGAAAAATCTTTAAAAAGGATTCCGCATCCAACGAAGCCCCACCTATTAAACCGCCATCTATGTCAGGCATAGCAAACAAGCCTTTCGCATTATCCGGTTTGGCACTACCACCGTATAAAATTTGTATTTTATCAGCAATAACTTGATCTTTAGCAGCAATGTACTGGCGAATATAATAATGCACTTCCTGTGCCTGCTCATCACTTGCCGTTTTTCCTGTGCCTATGGCCCAGACGGGTTCATAAGCAATTACTGCAGTATTAAAAGCAGCTATGCCAGCTACGTTAATAACGGCATCAAGCTGCTCATTAATCACCGCAAAAGTTTGATCCTGTTCGCGCTGCTCCAAAGTTTCACCTACGCACAAAACAGGAATAATGTTTTGTTCTTGCGCCTGGCAAAAACGTGCAGCCACTGATTCGTTAGTATCACCGTAATAGCTACGTCTTTCCGAGTGCCCTACGAGAGCATATTGGCAATTAAATTCTTTTAACATGGTAGCTGAAATTTCTCCGGTGAAAGCACCTGAAGGTTTATCTGCTACATTTTGTGAACCTAACGCTAGGGGAGTATCTTTAACCAACCTGCTAATACTCGGCAGGTAAACATAAGGCACACAGATCGCAATATCCGCAATATCCGACCCTAATCCGGCAATAATGCCTTTTGCAAGCAACTCAGCACTTTCAAGAGTTCCATTCATTTTCCAATTTCCGACAACCAGAGACCGACGCATCAACATTACTCCCACATAGAACCAAACCGCTTATGATATAGGCTAATAGAGATCAATTCAAGTACCTATTACTTTCTTAACATCTTCAGCCAATTGTTGAGCATAATTTTTTACCGATTCGGCATGCTCGCCTTCTACCATAACGCGAATAAGTGGCTCTGTACCTGACGCTCTTAACAAGACCCTGCCTTTAACCCCAAGCTTTTTCTCAACCGCACGCACAGCCTTTTGTATGCCGTCATCGGCATCTATATTAACTTTTTTAGGGGTTTTAATATTAATCAGAATTTGTGGATATTTTTGCATCCCGGATTTTAATTCATGCAAACTATATCCACTATCATGCATTTCAGCCATAACCTGCAAAGCGGCAATAATTCCATCGCCCGTTGTCGTTTTATCAAGACAAATAATATGACCGGAATTTTCCCCGCCTAAAATACTGTCATGCTCACTCATCATTTCCAACACGTAACGATCACCTACTTTCGCTCTCAGCAGATTGATCCCCAACTGCTTAAGTCCGTGCTCCATACCCAAATTAGTCATTAATGTGCCAACGACAGGACCTGCCATCAATCCTGCATCTAATCTGGCTTTGGCAATAATGTAGATTAGTTCGTCACCATCAACAATCTCACCTTTATGATCAACCATGACCAGACGATCACCATCACCATCCAAAGCAATGCCGATATTCGCTTGATTAGCCAATACCGCAGCAACCAATTTATCCGGACTGGTTGCTCCACACTCATCGTTTATATTAATACCATTAGGCTCAGCGCCGATTACAATAACTTCCGCACCAACTTCCCTAAAAACATGTGGCGCAATATGATAAGTTGCTCCATGAGCACAATCAACGACAATTTTCATGCCGTTAAAATCAAAACGTGTAGGAATACTAGCCTTGCAAAATTCAATATAGCGGCCCGCAGCATCAACCAAACGCTTTGCTTTACCCAATTGTGAAGACTCTACCGTCGTCATCGGCGAATCAATATAATATTCAATTTTTTGTTCAATATCATCAGGCAGCTTGGTTCCCTGCACTGAAAAAAACTTGACGCCATTATCATAATAAGGATTATGCGAGGCACTGATGACTATACCTGCCTGTGCCCTTAAGGTACGCGCCAAATAAGCCACGCCAGGCGTCGGCATAGGTCCCAACAAATGCGTATCCACGCCGGCAGCAGTTAATCCTGCCTCCAGAGCTGATTCAAACATATAACCTGAAATACGGGTATCCTTACCTACCAACACAAAACCATGCCCTTCATTGGCAAACACCTTGCCTGCCGCCCAACCTAATTTCAATAAAAAATCTGCTGTTATAGGTGGCTCACCTACTTTCCCTCTAATTCCATCCGTTCCAAAATATTTTCTTGCCATAATCTTTATTCTCACTGCCTGAATAATCTATAATTTGCTGCTGTTTTGCAAGATTATTATCGTATGGAACACATATACAACCAAATTAAAAACTTACTTTTAAATTTGCCCTAAAGCATTATAGTTGCACATAAAAAAAGGAGGGGTAATCTCTACCTCTCCTTTATAAAAGCCCTGTAAGACCTAAACCTCTTAACCTTGCTCTGCGGCCTGACCTATAGTCTTGTCAGTTTTTTTATCGTCAGCATCATTAACCTCGTCTGTTTTAACATCGCCACGTGGTGGCCTGTCATCCCAACCTTGAGGATCTCTTACCGGCTTACGAGCCATTAAATCGTCAATTTGATATTTATCGATAGTCTCATATTTCATTAGCGCAGCAGCCATGGCATGCAATATATCAATATTTTCTTTCAAAAGCCGTTCAGCACGCTCGTAATTTCGGTCAATAAACGAACGGATTTCTTCATCAATAGTATGCGAAGTCTCTTCAGCGACTGTTTTATGCTGCGTTACCGAACGCCCAAGAAACACTTCACCCTCTTCTTCACTATATGACAATGGGCCCAAACGTTGGGATAAACCCCATTTAGTTACCATATTTCTTGCCAACTCAGTGGCACGCTCAATATCATTGGAAGCACCGGTACTAACTTGCTCCCAACCAAAAACCACTTCCTCAGCAATACGACCACCATATAAACTGGAAATCATACTATCCAGCTTTTGTTTGCTGGCACTATACTGGTCTCTTTCAGGCAAGAACATGGTAACGCCCAATGCACGACCTCTAGGCATAATACTGACCTTATAAACCGGATCATGCTCAGGCACCAACTTGCCAACAATGGCGTGACCCGCTTCATGATAAGCCGTCATTGTCTTTTCTTTCTCATCCATAACCATGGTATGCCTTTCAGGCCCCATGATCAGCTTGTCCTTGGCTTTTTCCAAGTCCGACATACTGACAACACGTTTATTCATTCTGGCAGCAAACAAAGCGCCTTCATTGATCAAATTAGCCAAATCGGCCCCGGAAAATCCTGGCGTTCCTTGCGCTATATACTTAACTTTTACATCATCAGCAATTGGCACTTTCTTGATATGGACGTTAAGAATCTGCTCGCGCCCTCTCACATCAGGCAAACCTACGGTAACTTGACGATCAAAACGGCCTGGACGCAACAAAGCTTTATCCAATACATCGGGACGATTTGTTGCCGCGATGACGATAATACCTTCATTACCCTCAAAACCATCCATTTCAACCAATAACTGGTTTAAGGTTTGTTCACGCTCGTCATTGCCACCACCTAAACCAGCACCACGCTGACGACCGACAGCATCGATCTCATCAATAAAGATGATACAAGGTGCATGCTTTTTGGCTTGCTCAAACATGTCACGCACGCGGGAGGCACCAACACCAACAAACATTTCCACAAAATCAGAACCGGAAATTGTAAAAAACGGCACTTTAGCTTCACCGGCAATAGCTCTTGCCAACAACGTTTTACCTGTTCCAGGCGGCCCAATCATCAAGGCACCTCTGGGGATTTTTCCACCCAGTTTCTGGTATTTGGCAGGATCTTTAAGAAAATCCACCATTTCAACGACTTCTTCTTTAGCCTCATCACAACCAGCAACGTCAGCAAAAGTCACTTTAATTTGATCTTCTTCCAGCATGCGAGCTTTACTTTTGCCAAAGCTCATTGCGCCTCGACCACCGGCACCGCCACCCTGCATTTGCCGCATAAAGAAAACCCACACCGCAATAAGCAACAACATAGGTCCAAAAGACACCAATAACTGCATAAGCATGGAAGGTTGCTCAGGCGGAACTGCTTTAACGTCAACACCATTAGCCAATAAGTCATCAACTAAATGCGCATCAGTCGGTGCGTAAACCCTAAACAGCTGACCACTCTGCATCTTGCCTTTAACAATATGCTCATCAATTATCACCTGTTGTACCTGACCCGCTTTCACCGAATCGATGAATTGCGAATAGGATAACGATGAGTCAGCCCGCTCTCCCTGAGAGCCAAAATTATTAAAAAGAGACATCAATACAACAGCGATGACCACCCACAGGATTATATTTTTTATCATATCATTCACAAACACACCCTAGCCCCTAACGGCTCTCGGTTTAAAGCACTGAGTAATTATATCAGGAGTTAACTTTCCTGACTGTGGTTATTTATCTGGAGCTCATCAGACCATTGGTGATTTCCTTGTTTTACAGATATAAGGGCTACTAAAGATTATTTAAACCCTTTGGCCAAAATATAAACCTCGTTACTTCTTGGCCTTGAGGCTTTTGGCTTTCTAATAACAACTTTTGTAAAACAGCTCTGCACCTCATGATAAAATTCTTCAAAACCTTCACCGTGAAACAACTTAACCAAAAAGCTCCCATCTTTTATTAAAACAGTTTTTGCTGTTTCCAAAGCCAGCTCACCCAAATAAATAGCCCGAGGCTGATCCACTCCTTTATTGCCACTCATATTCGGCGCCATATCAGACATAACCAGATTAACCGGCACACCTTCCAGAGCAACATTAAGCTGATCCAATACCGCTTCTTCACGAAAATCACCGAGAATAAAATCTACACCATCAAGCGCATCCATCGGCAGAATATCCAGCGCAATCAATTTATTTTTCTTACCCATCAACTGCCTTGCAAACTGTGACCAGCCGCCGGGAGCTGCGCCCAAATCAATAATATTCATGCCGGGTTTAATCAGTTGATCTTTATCCTGAATTTCTTTTAACTTAAAAACCGCTCGAGAACGATAACCTTGCGCTTGAGCCATCTTGACATATTCATCCTCAAAATGTTCCGCCATCCAACGACTACTACTTTTACTTCGACCCATAACGCTTTATAATTGGTGTTAATTAACTTTTTGATTTAGGAAAAATGAGTGAACTCTGCAGATAAGAAAAAATTTCGAGCTGAGGCTCATACTTTAAAACCCGTAGTTATGATAGGGCAATCAGGCCTTACAGCCGGAGTGCTGACTGAACTTGATCAAGCACTTAACATACACGAATTAATTAAGATAAAAATACGCGCAGAACGCGATCAACGCAAGCTGATTAGTGAAAAAATATGCTCTGATACCGGAGCCGAGCTAATTCAAACTATTGGTCAAATCGCGGTTATTTACCGATTAAATCCCGATAAGTAAATCCGGCACAAGGTGAACGGAAATACAATACCGCTTTCACCTTGTATTTTTGGCCGCAATTAAATATATTTAATTGAAATAATTTCATAGTCAACATTACCAGCCGGCGCTTTAACCGTAACAACATCTTCTATTTCTTTGCCGATTAATGCCCGTGCAATTGGCGACCCTACTGAAATACGCCCTTCCTTGATACTGGCTTCATCTTCACCCACAATCTGATATGTGACTCTTTTCTCGGATTCAACGTCTTCTATTTCTACCGTTGCTCCAAACACCACTTTGCCGTTGGCATCTACCTTGGTAATGTCAATAATTTGCGCATTGGAAAGCTTGCCTTCAATTTCAGAAATACGTCCTTCTGCAAAACTTTGCTGCTCTTTGGCCGCATGATATTCAGCGTTTTCTTTTAAATCACCGTGTGCACGAGCCGTGGCAATAGAAGCAATAATACGCGGACGCACGACTGACTTTAATTCATCCAATTCTGCGCGTAATTTTTCTGCACCTTTGACAGTGAGAGGTACTTTAATCATTTTTTTAAACTCCATTAAATTTTTTTGGGCTAAAGGCGCAAAATTAACTGCTAAAAACCGATATTTTTTGCGCCCTTGCCACTTCAAATCAAGCTTTTATGCAAATCCTGCAGACAATTAACATCACCCGCATCCAATTCACCCAGCGCATAACAGGCAGCTCTCGCACCGGCCATAGTGGTGTAATAAGTTACCCGATGCTGCAAGGCTTCCCTACGCATGGTGAAGGAATCTGAAATCGCTTTTTTACCTTCTGTGGTATTAATAATCAACTGGATCTGATCATTCTTTATCATATCAACCGTGTTGGGTCGCCCTTCGTTAACCTTATAAACCACTTCACAAGGAATACCGGCTTCTTTAAGAAATCTTGCCGTACCGCCCGTTGCCACAATTTCATATTTCTTGTCTACCAGCATTCTGGCAATATCAGGCGCTTTGGCTTTATCAGCATCACGGATACTGATCAATACCTTACCACTGTCATTCAAATTAACGCCCGCCGCACGTTGCGACTTGGCAAAAGCTTCACCAAAGGTTTTCCCTACCCCCATCACTTCACCGGTTGATTTCATTTCAGGACCTAACAATGAATCAACACCGGGGAATTTAACAAACGGAAACACCGCTTCCTTGACAGAGTAATAGTCAGGAATTCGCTCTTCGGTAATGCCTTGCTCTGCCAAGGTTTGCCCTACCATAACGCGAGCGGCAATTTTAGCCAACGCATAGCCGGTCGCTTTAGAGACAAAAGGCGCCGTTCGTGATGCTCTTGGGTTAACTTCAAGGACATAAATATCTTCACCCTGAATCGCAAACTGGGTATTCATCAACCCTCTTACACCCAAGGCCTCAGCCATTTTAGCGACTTGCTCACGGAGCTTGTCCTGAATTGCCGGAGCCAATTCATAAGGCGGCAATGAACAGGCAGAATCACCTGAATGCACGCCGGCTTGTTCGATATGCTCCATCAAGCCACCGATCAACACCCGCTCACCGTCATAAATGGCATCAACATCCATTTCCACCGCGTCATCAAGAAACCGATCCAGCAACACAGGAGCATCGTTGGAAACACTCACCGCTTCTTTCATATAGCGCTGCAAGCCTTCTTCATTAAAAACGATTTCCATGCCACGACCACCCAATACATAAGAAGGTCTGACTACCAGCGGATACCCCAACTCTTTAGCAGCATTAACGGCTTGCTCAACAGAACGGGCCGTGGCATTAGGTGGCTGTTTTAGTCCCAATCTTTCCAGCAGTTTTTGAAAGCGCTCCCTGTCCTCGGCCAAATCAATTGAATCCGGCGATGTACCAATAATGGGCACTCCGGCAGCTTCCAGTGCTCTCGCAAGTTTCAACGGCGTCTGACCACCATATTGAACAATCACGCCCTTGGGCTTTTCAAGATGAACAATTTCAAGCACATCTTCTAGGGTTAATGACTCAAAATATAAACGATCCGAGGTATCAAAGTCGGTTGAAACCGTTTCAGGATTGCAATTGATCATGATGGTTTCATAACCATCCTCACGCAAGGCCAACGCCGCATGCACACAGCAATAATCAAACTCAATACCCTGCCCGATCCGGTTGGGACCGCCACCAAGAATAATAATTTTTTCTTTATCAGAAACCCGTGCTTCACACTCTTCTTCGTAGGTGGAATACAAATATGCCGTATCTGACGAAAATTCAGCCGCACAAGAATCAATACGCTTATAAACAGGACGAATATTCTGCTTGTGACGAACATTACGTACCTCAATTTCAGAAGCATCGAGTAGCTTGGCAATACGAATATCAGAAAAGCCCTTGCGCTTTAGCTTATAAAGCTCACCGTCTTTCAAGGTTGATAAGGTTTTGGTTGCCAGAGATTGCTCGGTAATAATTAAATCTTCAATTTGCGCCAAAAACCAGGGATCAATTTTGGACGCATCATGAATCTCATCCAACGTCATACCGATACGAAAAGCATCAGCGACATATAACAAACGATCCGGCCCTGGATGGCGCATTTCCCGCTGCATTCTTTCTCTGGCATCATCGGCGGTCAAATCGATTATCTCATCAAGACCGCTGATACCAATTTCCAGGCCACGCAAGGCTTTTTGTAATGATTCCTGAAAAGTACGGCCAATCGCCATGACTTCTCCGACTGATTTCATTTGTGTCGTCAAACGATCATCGGCTTGCGGGAATTTTTCAAAGGTAAACCGTGGCACTTTAGTTACCACGTAATCGATAGTCGGTTCAAATGATGCCGGCGTCGCGCCACCGGTAATTTCATTCTTCAACTCATCCAACGTATAACCAACCGCTAATTTGGCGGCCACTTTGGCAATCGGAAAGCCCGTTGCTTTGGAGGCCAGCGCTGACGAGCGTGACACACGAGGATTCATTTCAATAACAATCATGCGTCCATCAGCCGGATTAATCGCCACCTGAACATTGGAACCGCCGGTATCTACACCAATTTCACGTAACACCGCCAAAGAAACATTACGCAGAATTTGATATTCTTTATCGGTTAATGTTTGCGCGGGGGCTACGGTAATTGAATCGCCGGTATGCACGCCCATTGGGTCAAAATTCTCAATTGAGCAGACGATGATGCAGTTATCTTTGGAATCACGCACCACTTCCATTTCATATTCTTTCCAACCCAATACCGATTCTTCAATCAATAATTCATTGGTGGGAGACAAATACAAGCCGCGCTCACAAATTTCAAGAAATTCTTCTTTATTATAAGCAATACCGCCGCCGCTACCGCCCATAGTAAAAGACGGACGAATAACCGTCGGATAACCGACTTCCTTTTGAGCCGCCAAGGCTTCTTCTATGCTATGCGCCGTTTTTGATTTTGCAACTTCATAACCAATACGCTTCATGGCATCGTTAAACAACTGACGATCTTCGGCCATATTAATGGCTTCTTTGGTCGCGCCGATCATCTCAACGTTATATTTCGCCAGTACACCATTAGCATCAAGATCCAGCGCACAGTTCAACGCGGTTTGACCACCCATGGTTGGCAAAATGGCATCAGGGCGTTCTTTCGCTATAATTTTTTCGACCGTTTGCCAATCAATAGGCTCGATATAAGTTGCATCGGCCATATCAGGATCAGTCATGATAGTTGCAGGATTGGAATTTACCAAAATAACACGGTAACCTTCTTCTCTTAGCGCCTTACAGGCTTGCGTACCTGAATAATCAAATTCACAGGCCTGACCAATAACAATTGGTCCGGCACCCAGTAGTAAAATCGATTTTATATCCGTTCTTTTTGGCATTTTATGATTTTCTAGTCTAATTATTGTTTGCTTGCATGATTCATCATATCGATAAATCCATCAAATAAGGATTCCACATCATGCGGCCCGGGCCCGGCTTCAGGATGGCCCTGAAAACTCATGGCGGGACAATCTGTCCGTTTGACGCCCTGTAAACTACCATCAAATAAAGATCGATAAGTGGCTACCAAATTAACGGGCAAACTGGCTTCATTAACGGCAAAACCATGATTTTGACTACTAATCATCACGCGCCCCGTAGCCATTTGCTGAACAGGATGATTGGCGCCGTGATGACCAAACTTCATCTTTTCAGTTTTTGCACCACTCGCCAAAGCCAACAGTTGATGACCCAAACAAATACCAAATACCGGAATTTTATTTTCCAATATTGTTTTGATAGCCTCGATGGCATAAACACAGGGCTCAGGATCTCCAGGGCCATTCGATAAAAACACGCCATCGGGATTCATTGCCAATACCGTTGCAGCCGGAGTTGTTGCAGGAACAACTGTCACACGACATCCGCGATTAACGAGCAACCTGAGAATGTTACGTTTAATGCCAAAATCATAGGCAACCACATGCCTGGTCAGATTCTCGCCTTGGGTATGGCCGTTTTGTAAATCCCAGATATTTTCAGTCCATTCATAAATTTCGGCCGTAGTGACTTCTTTGGCCAAATCCATGCCCTTTAAGCCGGGAAAGCTCTCAATAGCCGCTTTTGCCGTATCCACACAAACCGTCTCACCGGCCATAATACAGCCACGTTGCGCGCCCTTGTCACGTAACAAACGCGTCAGTTTTCGCGTGTCTATATCAGCAATAGCGACCACCTTGTTATCCAGTAAATACTGTTGCAGCGTTTTTTCGCAGCGCCAGTTACTGGCCAATAACGGTAAATCCCTAATAACCAAACCACTGGCAAAAACGCCAATGGATTCATCGTCTTCACTATTCGTTCCGACATTACCGATATGGGGATAGGTTAATGTTACAATTTGCCGGGCATAAGAAGGATCGCTGAGAATTTCCTGATACCCCGTCATTGCGGTATTAAAAACCACTTCGCCTACAGAACAGCCGTCTGCACCTATAGATACACCGTTAAATACGGTTCCATCTTCTAACACCAATATTGCCGACTTAGTCAAACACGTTACCTCAAATGTACAAAACGGGATGAACCTTTAAGGACTCATCCCGTTATAAAAAATCAAACTACATCACTATACAAAATTATGGGGCTTTGGTCATTAACAATTTTTTAAATCGGCTGCGTTATGCATGCTATTAAAATTGTTTTAGAGAGGCTTCAATACCCGCTCAGACCTTATTATACTGGCTATATATCAGCCATAACCGACTCTCATTTACAAAAGCTTACTCGTGATCCGAGTCTTTCAGAATTTTTTTAAAATACCTGACCCAGAGAGGATATGCCGTTTACTTGGCCGCTTTTAGATTCATTCGCTCATGTTTTATCTGTATAATTTAGCATCTTCTGTTAATCCGCATAAAAATCATCATGACCACAGTTAATTCCGAAAAACTTTCCAGCGCCCGCTTTGCTCAGGCAACCGATGCTTTTGTTGAAGTATTTACCGCTTCTGTTGACTTTGACAAACGCATGGCCGGGCAAGACATTCAGGGATCAATTGCCCATGCCACCATGCTGGCTCACTGCGGCATCCTGACTAACAATGAGCGTGACTTGATTATTAGCGGCCTGCATCAAATCAGCGACGAGATCATTAATGGCGAATTTGTCTGGTCGGTAAAGCAGGAAGATGTGCATATGAACATTGAAGCAAGATTGACTGATTTAATTGGCATAGCCGGTAAAAAACTGCATACCGGTCGCTCTCGTAACGATCAGGTAGCCACTGATATTCGTCTTTATCTGCGCGGTGAAATCCAACACATTACCGATCAACTCACGCGCCTGCAAACCGCCATTCTGGATTTGGCAGAACAACATACCGACACCATTATGCCGGGCTTTACGCATTTACAGGTCGCCCAACCAATTACTTTTGGCCATCATTTAATGGCCTGGTTTGAAATGTTGGTACGTGATCGGGAAAGACTGCAAGATTGCTGTAAGCGCGTTAATATTTTGCCTTTGGGAGCCGCCGCCTTAGCCGGAACCAGTTACCCGATAGACCGATTTATGACTGCTGACCTGCTGGGCTTTAGTCGACCTTCTGCCAATTCGCTCGATTCAGTCAGTGACCGGGATTTTGCCATTGAATTTACCGCAGTGGGCAGCATCATCATGATGCATTTATCACGTTTTTCAGAAGAATTAATCTTGTGGTCCAGTGCGCAGTTTGATTTTATCGACATGCCCGACGCCTTCTGCACAGGTTCATCGATTATGCCGCAAAAGAAAAACCCCGATGTCCCTGAACTGGTACGCGGCAAATCAGGACGGGTAACAGGGCATTTAATGTCACTATTAATGCTAATGAAAAGCCAGCCGTTAGCCTATAACAAAGACAATCAGGAAGATAAAGAGCCGCTGTTTGATACCGCTGATACATTAATTAATTGCTTGCGGGCTTATACCGACATGGTGCCGCATCTTGGCGCCAAAAAAGCCAATATGTATAATTCCGCTAAACGCGGATTTGCCACCGCAACCGACCTTGCCGATTATCTGGTTCGTAAAGGCATGGCTTTTCGTGATGCTCATGAAGTTGTCGGCTTGGCTGTACGTGCCGGGATAGAAAGCAGTCGTGACTTATCGGATATATCATTACCCGAATTACAACAGTTTTCAGCATTGATTACTGAAGATGTTTTTGGTTTTTTAACGCTGGAAGGCTCGGTTGCTGCTCGCAAACATATCGGTGGCACCGCCCCTGAGACAGTAAGAAACGCCATTCAAACGGCACGACAAACCATGTCCGCATTATAAAAAAAACCGGTAAGGGCGATTTCAATAGTCCTTACCGGGATTTCTATAGTTCTTGGTTTCTAAGTAGTACTTGGCATTCCTTTCAATAACCACGATATAAAGTTTTCACGATTACGCGAGCAGATAATGACCTTGCCTTTACCCGAAAACTTTAACACCATGCCTTCGCCACTGGTAACACTGTTGACCAGCGATCCCAAAAAACCACCGGATTGTTGCGTAGCGACTGAAATCTCATGATGTAACGCACTATCCCAAGCGACCACATGGGCATTATCAATAATAATATCCTTGCCAGGCTCCACATCCAACACAAAACTGGAGCCAAAACCCGACACCGCCAACTTACCAACCCCCGATGCTTCACAAATAAAAAAACCACCGGTTTGACCAAACATGGCCGTACCCAGACTTTGTGTACGCACATTTAAAGTAACGCCACTTTCAGCCGCAACAAAGGCACCATCAGTTATTCTGTAACTGATTGCACCAACCTCTAAAACCTGAATGGCACCCGGCAATGTTGGTGATAACAAACAATCGCCATCACCTCGCGTCGCCTCAATGTGTTGCTGAAAAAACGATTCCCCATTGGCAAAGCGACGCATCAAGGCGCCACCCAAACCGCCCGTCATTTTTCCCTTTAAGTCCAAAGCGCTTTCCATCATCACCATGGCATTAGATTCACAATAAATCTTTTCGCCACGTAACAGGCTGACATGCAAAAAGGGATCAATTTCACCCGTTACTGTAAATTGCGCCACACATTCTCTCCATTAAAAATCAACCAGCCAAAGGGCAAATCGTCGATTTACCTTATTATTTAAAGCCATCATACAACGAAATGGACATCCGGCCTGAACCAGGTAATTTTATTCACCACGAAGACACAAAGTTTTTTCTTCGTGCCCTTCGTGCCCTTCGTGTCTTCGTGTCTTCGTGGTGATATTCTTTTAAAATTTATCTGTTATTGCGGTTTTTGAATAAAAAACAATGCTATTACTTGCCCTTCAAGACCCGGATAGTTGTTCACGAACTTCCATGACCTGATTGACGACTGCATCAATGGCTTTGAGATCAGTCCACGGGCTCATGATAAACGACTTTAAAGCAGCAACTGCCGGGCCACCCGGATAATTTGCGTACCGGTAAGCCAATGTCCAGGAAAGCAATACCCCCTCGCCTTGCATGACGCGTTCACAAATCAAATCAAATATTCGGCGATTATACTGATTATGTTCCATTAACTGGCTACGATAATCAGGATCATTAAGCTCGCAATGCAAGGCTTTTTCAGCATCCACACCCCGGGGATAAACCCGAAACAGGGTAACCGGTCCATAGTTGTAATCGTTTAGCACCTGAATACAGTCATGTCGCTCCAAACGCTCGCGCAGCATTTCCGCCATTTCTACATTATGCCCAATAAGGACACGATAACCTTGCTTACCCAACAACTTCATACTAGCCAAAGCTGCAAGCGCTCCGGCACCGGAACGGGAGCATTCCAGCGTGTAAATACCGGGATGATAATGGCCGCCCTGATAAAGATACGGCATTTGTTCCGGCTCACGACTAAGTAAAGCCAGTGAACTTCGGTCTTTAATCAAAATCACACTGGAAATATAAGGCGCATAACCGGTCTTGTGTAAATCAATGCCAATGCTGTCAGCCATCTGCAAACTGTCAATACGTTCCAACGAATCGGTTAATGACCGTAAGGTTCGGGCATGAAAGCCCAAAGGATTATCGTCAAAATTATAATCCCGAAATACCGACCATGCCCAACCAATCACGGCATCCGCATGAACATGTGGAATATAATCCAGACCATATTCATCGACCAGATTGTCACGCAAATGCACGATGGCCGCCAAATCATCAATACCAAATGCATCCGTCGTGCCGAGCGTGGCAATAATTACCGCGGCTTTTTCCCCACGACTTAACGAAGCACGCAGAGTATCTTCCAAGGCTGACAATGACATTTCGTTGTTTGAGGTCGAGGCAACAGCTATCAGGTTTTTTGTTCCCAAACCTAACCATGCAGCAACATTCAATCGGGAATAATGGGAGACATCAGAGGAGAAAATTTTAAAATCTTCGCGAATGCCTTCCTGCATCCCCCGCCCTCCCAATATTTTTTCGATACCTAATTTGCAGCCATAAAGAATGGTTCCGGTACCGCCGAAAGTGAACAAACCGCCTGCTTGTTGAGGGTCATAACCGACCAAATTGGAAAGCATCGCAATAGACTCAATTTCTGCTTCAGAAAATCGCCCGGCATATTCATCAGTAATAATGTTGGGATTATAAATCGCCGCCGCAACAAATGCGGTAATACTGGGAATGGTTGGTGGCGGTATGACATTAAGCTGTGCGTTGGGATGAGACCAGATTGTCATGCCCTGACAATAATCGGCCAATAACCCGATCATATCCTCAATAGAGCTGATTGCCTCAGGGAATACCGCCTGCTGACTGGCCTCGTAATGGCTATTCTTGATACCGTTACCCAATAGTGGCTTGGCCGATTTAAGACTGTCAACCTGATCCAAAAAACGCGAAATAGAATGGACGAAATAACCATCCATAACAGGATCAGATACGGGAGACGGAAAGTAAGTCTTTAGATGCTCAAGAACATCAGCATAATGACGCCATTGTTTTCTCTCAATTTCCATCGTAACCCCCTAATTTATTTATTAACCTGATAAGGAAACTGTCCGAGCCTCTTTTGACAGTTTACCTGACGAGTTTAGTTTGAAACAACCTTCTTGTTTCAATATAGTCTTTCAGAAATTAAACTTCCATTCACTTCGTTGTAAGCTCATACAGATACCATCCCTTCAAGGGCATAGCTATCTACACAACTTTTCCTCATAATAAAAACAATGAGTTGCAGAAGCGCCAACCTCCCTCTCTTGTTGGAGAGGGCTGGGGTGACGAGTGCACGGATGCAGGAGGTAGAGCAATGCAGGAGCAATTGCCGAGGAGAGTAAAATCAAGCAGTTACATTCCCCTCATCAACCTTCTCTCTTTGGAGAAGGAGCCGTAGGACTTGTGTAGATAGCTATACCCATAAACCGGACGTTCATAACGCGTTTAAAATCATCGACATGTTTTTGAATCCCAAAGCCACTTATTTTTATAGCTAGTACTCGGTCAATCTGATTCTGTCGGATACCATACCAGTAATTTTCGATTTTTAGCGCTAATTTTACCCGACATATCAACACTGACTGAGTGCTAGTCTTTATAGGTATTTATACGGATTGATTTTTCTATTTTAGAAAATATAATTTTCCAGAAGCTTAGTTGGTGCTTCGAACAACCATTCACTGGAGAACATATGACTTGTTGCAATAAGACCCTAGCGTTGACCGCTATTTTCAGTGTCGCCCTTGCAATCACAGGCTGTGCTAATAATTCACCTGCTCAGAATCAAACTTTTAGTAACACCAAAAGTTATAACAATCAAAGCTCAATGTCTGTTGAAGTGTCAGACCTTAATAGCAGCACTGCAAGCTATGCTGAACAGCAATTACAGGCACGCGGTTTTACTCAAATACGTTCAATACCACCGTCTAACGGATTTAGTAATAGTTGGTGGCTCAATTCCAGAACCAATCAATATTTTCAACTTGAAACGGCTAACGGTAAAGTAATGACACTGAATCCAAGAACCTCACAAGACCTCCTGCGATTTCGTTGCAACTAATTACATTCCACAACAACCCTTAAATAAGAAGAAAACATGAACCGTTCTAATAAACACCTCTTATTGACTGTTATTATGAGCGCTGCGATTGCACTCACGGGTTGTCTTACAAATCAGGCTAATCGTAATTCGTCCAATACCGATAATAACCCTCCTAATTCTCAGACTGCTAATAACTATGGAAAGGCAGGTCTTCCTCTATTTAACTTTTCTTGTCCGACAGGAATAGATGTGCATGGAGACGACCAAGGCGGCTCTATTTACATTAATGGCAGACAAGCTAATGTCAAAAAATTTAATGACAACTACTACGAAGTAAATGATTCAGGCATTTTTATCTCTATTAATAGAAATCCAGATGGCTCATTAGCTTTATCTTACACACGCCAAGGCAGTGCTAATGGTATTTGTCAAGATCAAAAGATGAACACTGGCAATAACAAAGCACCTTATAGTGAGCCAACTCAAGTTCCACAACCCGTATTAGGGCAAGTTCCTACTGCACTCGCTAATATGGTCGGCGCAAAAGGGGGGGCAAGCAGAAAACTACTTAATGAATAACGGCTATGTAGCGGTTAGATCGCAAGGCTTAACCACTTTTTGGCAAGAACAAGCAACAGACTTCAAACGACTGATGGACGTTATCAATCCATTGCCTATATCGCGCCAAAGAACTGTAGATAACCTCTTCATCTAAATTTTTAACCACAATATCCGAGTTATTCATGAAAAAATTATTAGTATGTTTATTAGCAGGTGCATTATTAACAGTTACAGTAATTACCGCAGAAGCGGCTAAACAAATCGCGTTTGGTAAAGGCAAAAGTTTTGCCTCTGTCAGTGGCAAAGTACAAGGCAGTAATGACGTGGATTATGTTTTACGCGCCAGTGCAGGTCAAACCATGACGGTTGATTTAAAAGCCAGTAAAAGTGCAGCTTATTTCAACGTCTTACCTCCAGGCAGCACAGGTGAAGCCATTTTTGTCGGTTCAAGTGAAGGCAATCATTTTAAAGCGGCGTTACCCGGTGACGGTGATTACACGATTCGTGTCTATTTAATGGGCGGCGCGAAAGATAGCGACAAACCTGTAACCTATACCCTGAAAGTCAGTGTTCCTAACACTACTAAACCCGTCAGTACGGGCAAAGCCAATAGCGAGACAGCCGTCGCTGAAAAAGCCTGTCTTGCAGCTGTTGCCAAAAAAGTGGGCGTCAGCGCAAGCAAATTGAAGGTGCTTGATGTAAAGAGTGCAGAGGCTGGTATTGGTGTAAATATTCAAGTACCTGATGCTATCGCACCCTGGTCATGCCTGTCTGACAAGAAAGGTCATGTACAAGGTGCCAGCTTTACTGGTTCAGAAGGGGATAGGTAATAACCAGCGGATAGCATATTAAATCTGTTGTTCGGAGTCCAAAACAAGTTTTTGACGTTTTAAATCCGTCCAAGTCATGCCTTGGACTCTGAACTATAGATGTTTAGGTTTAACCATTATAAAACATAGTCTTAATCCACTATCAACCAGCACAGCACAAGACAATGTTCGGAGTGTTTTGTCAGAAAAATATCGCCACACTGCGGCTGATAGTTACACATAAACGGTAACGTAGAGGTAAATGCAATGGATATTAATAGTTTATTAGACATCTTTCCTAAATAATCGACATAGAATTTGGCCTTTATAAGGTTAAAATAGTGATCTACCTCTGAAAACACGGATAGCCATGACTCCTTATGCTCAATTACCAAGACACAAGCCTGAAG
>NZ_JAOEGU010000042.1 GCF_025583945.1 Methylobacter psychrophilus | reverse complement strand
GTTTGGTAAACTCAAGCACTATCGCAGAATTGCTACACGATATGAGAAAAAAGCTATTAATTACATGGGGATGCTGTCATTTTCCTCGGTGCTTTTATGGCTGAGGTGAAACGTCAACAGAACCTAGCAAGGATGCTACGGATTATTTCATTTTGTTCTGCTTTATTTGAATCCTCATTTCTCATATAATCCTTGCCATCCATCTTATCAATGACATTTCCACTTTCTCCATCCATTACCGCCCAGTAGAGCCCACCGCCAGAAACAGGACATTCATTTGCACCAGTAGCAACTATTTGTTGATTTTTCGCAATAACTGCGCCAACTTGACGAGATAAATCCCCTGATCTTACAGAGCTAGAAAATGCCATAAACATCGAAAATTCATCAAAAGTTGGATTTTTATAAGGATGAGAAAACATCAACTCAAGAAAACGTTGAACTGTATTCTTAACTTGGTCATCATTTTTACCAAAGTTTATAAAAAAATCTGATAAGTGGTATGTATCCCTTGTTCGTTGTCCATGTGGAATTTTTTCATCTTCATCAATATCAGTTAACTCAGTTGCTTGGGCGTTAGTTAATCCTTTATCATTAATCAAATAATGGAGTCGTCGCTTTTTATCAGCATGCACGCCAAAAAGATAAAAGCCTTGTCCATAAATTTTCCGCAATATTTCAACTTCATCAGGGTGCTTCAGAGAGTTAATAATGTAAGCTGTTTTTTCTTTACCCCTTTTTTCTTTTATTAATTTTGCTGAACCATACGCCAATATGGCATTGTTTTTTGTACTTTCTCGAAGATTATCCCCCTTATCCATTAAATTTTTTATTCGACTATACTCATCTGCTATTGCAAGGCTATTTAGTAATGATGAGACTTTGATTTCTTCGACCTTGTAACCAAAACGTTTAAGCCTGTCTGTGAGTGGAGTTATAACTCGAGCTGTCTCTGTTCCTACTGCACTTACTATTCCAATTATTATTTCAGAACAATCAAAATTTCCACTTAAATATTTGTTAGTAATATCATGTGAAATTGATTCTTCTTTCTTGGGGGTATCTGTTTCATTATTTTCTATGGATACTGGGTTTATTTTACTTACGCAGGGGAATTCATCAGGATATAAAGCTGATTTAACATTACTTTCTAAATATTGGCTTCCTTCTTCCCCTCCTTGGAATTGAATAGTCCCAGTACTTTCGTACCAGTTCATTACACCGCCATTTAAACGCAGTATTTTTTTATTTTTTTGTGACTCATCCCACACACCGCCTATTACAGAAAGCAGTTCTTTTAGTTCTTCATAACTTTTTGTAAAAATAAGTTTCATTAAATCTCCAATTGTAAGTGAGCTTTTAATCGATATTTAATCTGTAAGCCATGTATACCAAAGACAGAAAGACTTATAGAACAAACTGTTCTATAAATTAATTAACTCCGAATCTAAAACCATCCCTATTCAATAGATGACTTCCCAGCCTTCATACTTCCCTCATACCAATTAAACATTTCCGAGAAAAAGAATTTCCCAAAACCGCTATCCGTCTCGGTTTTCGACATAAAGCTTAAAAACTCATCGGCATTGCTTAAAAACGCTTCCTTGATACTGTCCTGTAATTTTTGCTTGCGCAAGAATTCGATGCTGTTGGTTTTAAAAGCGGCACGCAGGCCATCATCTTCCTCCAACTTGGCTTTAATGGCACTCATCACCCGGTCAGCTTCTTCAAAGGGAATACCAAAATCCTCATTCAATTTCTTGACGATCAGTTTGAGCTTTTCCATATCAGGCTCGCCATCACGGTGACCATCGTCTGATGATGGTTCCAAAATACCATCTTCATGCTTTAACGTAATACAGCCATTCTGCTCCTCTTGGACACGGTACTTGTCCATATCGATCATTTCCATCACTTCCATCGGCAAGGTTTGTGTTTCATACGGTAATTGCCGTAGCAGCAGTTTGGCAAACAGATAAAACTTTTCCAGCGCGGTATCGGTAAAGGTCATAATCTGACTAATAAAACTGTATTGCTTCACATAGCGCCCGATTTCTTTACGAAACTTGTCCTTGGCGGCGGCCTTCAGCTTTTCGTAATCCTTTTTCCCAAGGTGTTCGGAAGCAAGGTTGTCGTAGTAATTGTTTCTTATAATGCTGCCATCACTGCCTTTACCAGTGACAATACGTTGGAAAAAAGGCTGCAACTTCTCTGACTTTACTTTTTTCACCACAAATAAATCGACAAATTCCACCAGATCCTCGGCTGTAAAAACGTGCATCTGCTCCAATGTATATTTCAGGTTGCTGAGCTTATTCGGATCGGTGGCGCCTTCCAGTTCGGTACGCTGATAGTAATCCTGAAACGATGCCTCGATATCTTTTTGTTCATTAACAAAATCCAGTACCATGGTATCTTGCTTAAGCGGTAAAAAAGTACGATTAAGGCGGCTTAAAGTCTGCACGGCTGCCACGCCGCCCAGTTTTTTGTCCACATACATGGTATGCAATAGTGGCTGATCGTAACCCGTCTGGTATTTGTTCGCGACCACCAAAATACGCTGCACCGGACTCTTAAACGCCTCGGCAATATCACCCGAACCTGGCGGGTTCATAGCCTCTTCGGTGTACTTTTGCTCGTTAATGATTACCGTGCCGGAAAATGCCACCAGCACACCAAAATTTAAACCCTGCTCACTCAATACCTTATCCAGCTCTTGCTTATAACGCACGGCATGAGCCCGCGAATGCGTTACCACCATAGCCTTGGCCTGTCCGCCAATCTTATACGCCGTATTGCGAGTAAAATGATCGATAATAATATGCGCTTTACGCTTGATGGCAAACTCATGCTGGTCTACGTATTTCAGCATCAGCCTTCTCGCTTTCAGCTTCTCCACCTCCATTTCACTTTCGGCTTTCTCGTTTTCGATAAGCTCAAAATAGGTTTTGTAAGTGGTATAACTTTCCAGCACATCCAGAATAAATCCTTCAGCAATCGCCTGACGCATGCTGTATTGATGAAAAGGCCTGAAACCTTTTTTAACGCCCTTATCCGGCACCCCAAACAACTCCAGCGTCTTGTCTTTAGGGGTGGCAGTAAAGGCAAAAAATGACAAATGCGGAAGTTTCTGCCGCGCCTTCTGAATCTTTTCCAATTCATATTCGATAGGGTCTACAACGTCCCCTTCATCATCCCGATCCAGCGCTTTTTTTAAATCCTCATCACTGGTCAATACCAGTTTAAGCTCTTTAACACCTTCGCCGGTTTGCGAGCTATGCGCCTCATCCACGACCACAGCAAAACGCTTACCCGACATCTTTGCCAGCTCACCCACAAAGCCAAATTTTTGCAGCGTAGAAATAACAATCTTATCACCGCGATCCAGGGCTTGGGTTAGCTGTCTCGCGCCATTACGAATGGGCGTCACCACGCCTTTTATTTCTCAAATTGTTTAATGGTGTCTTGCAGTTGCCTATCCAGTACCCGCCGGTCAGTAATCACAATAACACTATCAAATACCGGTTGCCCGTCAGCCCCGCACAAATTAGCCAATTGATGTGCCAGCCAGGCAATACTATTTGATTTACCCGAACCTGCACTGTGCTGAACCAAATAATTGTGTCCACTGCCATGTGTTTTCGCATGAGCCAGCAACTTGCGCACCACCTGAAACTGATGAAAGCGTGGAAAGATAAATTTTTCTTTACCGGTTTTCTCGTCGCGTTCGGCGTGTAAATAATTCTGAATCAACAACAATAAAGAATCTGCCTGCCAAATACCCGGCTGCACCTCACCATCTTCATCAATAAAGTTGCTCCACAAATAACTGGAGGCAAAGTGGCCATCAATAATCGGGTTATTCGTGTCGCGGTTAAAAGGCAAAAAACCGGTCTCCGCTCCGGCAATGTAGGTGCTCATAAACGCTGCATCATCATCGACGGCAAAATGCACCAAACACCGTTTCCAGAACGGTTCATGTTTATCACGTCGCCGATATTGGGCGATAGCCTGTTGCACGTTTTGACCGGTAAAATGGTTTTTAAGCTCCACCGATACAATCGGCAAACCATTAAGAAAAATCACCACATCCGCTGACTGATCCGGTGTCTTGGTAGAAAAATGCACTTGCCGCATCACCGCAAAACGGTTGCCTTCATAACCGGCCTGATGCGCTTGGTTGCCACCGGCAGACGGACGAAAATAAGCCAATTGCAGATTAATGCCATTAAACGATACCCCGTTGCGCAACACCTCCAAGGTGCCGCGTTTCTGGATTAACCCCGTGACATGTGCCGCCAGTGCCTCACGCGGTGCATCAGGAAACTGTTTGTGCAACTTGGCCAACTCTTGGGGTTGGGTCGCTTCGACAAAGTCCCACAATTGTTCAACATCCAGAAGCTTTGCCGCATCAAAATGCTTGGCATCGCGAACACAATACAAAGGACTTGCAGTCAATGTTGCCATTACTACATCTTCAAAGGCCGCTTCATTTACGGGATTTATCTTTGCCATTTTGCTTCCTGTTGCTAATAGCGCATGGCTACCAGACTTAATTTACAAGCCTGGTAGCTATACAAAACCATCATAACTACAATGGGTTGGGCGTGCCTTATTGTTTTTTTCTTGGTTTTTTCTTTGTTTTTTCTTGTTGGTTATTAAGCAATAAACAATACGCAGGTAACTGCACAACAACCTTTACTTATCTTGTTCGTTAGTTAAGGGAAATCGCTTTCCCTTAACTAACGAAACAATCAAAGTCACATCAAAACGACTTGTTATCAAGCAAGTTTACCGAATCAAAATAGCCAACTTCAAAGCAGGCATACCAAAGACCAACTACCCGTACCAACCATAACGAGAGCTTTAAAATCATTTCCCTATTGATTATTTTATAGGCTGCTTAGTTGTTATTTTTCATAAATAAACAAAGATAACAAATTGAAAATAAAACTGTTTTTATATAATTTCATTGTTTTAAAAGGTGTTGGCATTGTTTAATCGTCGTCTTTAAACAAAACCCATTGGGATTGTTGACGCGTCCCCTTATTAACAATATATTTACCCGACAATGACGTTAACAAGTTGTGTATCTTGGTTAGCTTTTGGTCAATACTCAAGACTTCTGGCAACTTGCCCAACAATAATCGGTCGATGTCTTCACGCGATACGGGTTGGTGCTCGCTTACAATTTTCACGATCAGATCCCGGTAATAGGCATTATCGAAACCCCGATCACTAATATGCTTAGCCTTTTGGCCGGTAACGGACGCAATCGCCGCAGACACAACAAGATTTGGAAAACGACCTTCTACCAGATTAGCGGCCTTTAAGCGTTTATTGTCGCTGGCCGATATGGCTTGGCCTTTTTGCACCCTGTCCAAGAGCATAATCGTGCTTAAATCCAGATCAGTTCTGCTCATCAATAAACGGGTATAACGCTCATCCAGAATACGGCCTTGCAGGTTTAAAACGACCCGTTCTGGTTGCGAAAGATCATAATCCGGCAAGGGAAAAAAGCGCTTTCGTTGCGCTTGAAACATGCGTTTAATACCGCCGCCTTGGGTGTCAATCATATTCAAATTAACCATCGCTTCCGCAAGAAAGCGGTTACGGTAAATTTCCAGGGGCGCATCCTGCTCAATAACCGTCTCCACACGTCCCGGTAAAAAGCCGCCCAAATTAGTCAAGATCAATCTGTGCGGTGTTTCCACCACCTGAATGCGTCCACATAAACCGTAATCCTGATGGGCGATACAATTATGCAAGGCTTCGCGAATAACCCACGGGTCATATTGCGACATTTCCATGGGAAACAGTGTGCCACTGGGTAACTCCCGCACCGTCAAGTTACGAATACGCGCCAGCACTTTATCTACATTCAGTATAAAAGGCGGCTCAAAATGTTCATAATCCTGATCTTCGTTGCGCTCGTTCTTCAATAACCAAGTAATCCGCGCGACCGCAGGGGATAACAACGACGATGATTCCGGCAAGCCCAGCAACAACAAAGCCGCATTTGTAACGGCACCATGAATCGTCAATTTGGTTTTATTTAAAAAAGTGCCATCATCCCAATCAGTTACCTGATCCTTCTTGGAAGGAAACTTGGTTTTATATTCGGTGCGTGCCTTGGTTATCGCAGCCGGATCAAGATCACTCAAGGTTGCCTGTTCACAGACTTGGGCACTCCAATCCACACGGCGTTGCCAGATTTGCCGTTGTTTTTCCGGGTAGCGTGCCAGTTCGGTTTTGCTGGAACCATCGCGGATAGATGCCTTACCGTAAAATCTGACCGGTTGATCAAAGGCAGGATGTATTTCAAACAGCACGACCTGTTGGCCCTGATAGCTAAACGGGTGAATCTCAAAGCCGGTATTAGGATGTAAACCCAGTGACAGCCATAACGGCAACAACTGGTTATTTTTACCCTCTTTGCCTTTTACCGTTTCCGCACTGGGATCAAAACGCGTACCCACCACCGCATGACTGCCATCCTCAATGCCAAATACCAGATAAGCACGCGGTTTACCCAATAGACAAGCAGAATTGGCCAGCGCAGAAAGGTAATCACCCAAGGCCTGCGGCTCAAAACGGTTAGCTTTAAACTCCAACCACTCTGATTCATGCGGCTCGGCACGCAACCTGTCCAGCAAAGCAGTGAGTTCTTGCGTGTTCATGCGTTGCTTGTCTCAGGTACGCTACGCTGGCCGGTTACGCATTCGTGGATGAGTGCGGCGCGGTATTCGGTTAGCAGGGTGAGTTGGCGGGTGTAGGAAGCGTGGAGAGTATCGAACTTCTTACTTTCTGAGGTAATAAAATCAATAATACCGATTTGCTCATCTACTGGTGGCAAAGGAACAGGAAGATTCGCAAATCCAGTCTGATTCACATAGACCAAAGTTGCCGCTGTGGCAATCTTCTCAAAGTATGGTGCAGATATGGTTACAAGAAGTCTCAAAAATTCGTTATTAATTCGATGAGGAATAAACGCTTGTAGTTGCTGATTAATAATGACAAGTATCGCATTGATGGAAGCTGCACCAAAATTACCAACACAGCTTGCTATTACAGATCCACAAGGAAGAATTCGTGAACCTGAGATAATTGAAGCCGTATCAGAAACCCTGTAAGTCGCTGAATCAATGATAGGTCGAGCCATTTCTTCCATTGTTACCCAGTAATAACCTTCATCCTCATTCAAATCGGGCTTATTTCTTTGTGGAATAAAAATCTTACTGACAAACTTTGCTCTTGTTTGCTCCCAATGCGCTGGAATCTCTCCAAGCCACGGCAAACCGGAGTCTTTCATTGGGACATTAGGATTAAGGCCACGGGTAACGGCTTCCTGAATCAGTGCCGCCCGCTGCTCCTTGAGCAAAGCCATCTGCCGTCGCCGCATGTCCATCAGTTGGTCAATCTTTGCCGTCTGCTCGTCCAAATATGCGGCGATCAGCCGCTGCTCCGCCGTTGACGGAAAACTAAGTAAAATATTACCAATATCGAAAGTCGAAATGTGTTTGACCGTCGTCGAATAGGTAACATCGTTGATATTCTTCAGGTGATAAGGCAAGACATAACGAAGAAATCTAGGCTCAGCTGTGGCGCGGGGAATGAGTTTGCATACGCGCTGGTTAAGAAACGCCAAACCACTTTGCCACTCGGCCAAGTTGAAGTCACCGTCCATGCCAATGAGCAGATCACCATCTTTGATTTCTGCTTCTGGAACATTCTGAGTTGTCAGAAGGACTTCGCCATTTTGATTGAGTAAATCACGGATGCGAACAAGCCGCGTTCCTTGGCTGAAATTAAATTTTGTAGAGTCAAACGGGTAGCCGCTAACCACACGAACATGGTGTTTTAGTGGCACTCGCGGCCAATGATTCGTAGTTGGAAGATCAACCTTCATGCCTTCACAATCTCTCTTAACAAATTTTCCGTCTCGTCATCCAATGCCAGCAATTCAGCGGCAATATCTGTGGTGGAACGCAGGGGTGTATATTCGTAAAAATATTTGGTAAAGCTGATTTCGTAACCGACCTTATCCTTGTCTCTGTCCATCCAGGCATCGGGTACATGCGGCAACACTTCGCGGATAAAATAGGCGTCAATATCATCTTTCAGCGGCACATTCTCAAAATCCCGCAGCGTCGTATCAGGGACAGGCTTGTCATCGGCATCCAGCACCTGTTCGGCGGCTTCATCCCGTTCGCTTAAAACAGCGCGTATCACCTTCACCAAACCAGCGGCCGGTTTCCATGGCAGCGCTTTATTCAGTGCCGTAAAGAAGGCCCGGTCGTTATAGTACGGTGCTTGTTCCGCCAGCGTTTCCAAAACGGTAGCCAATTCTTGCGCCCGGTCGTCTTTTAGCTTGAGCACGGTAGTATCAAATTGCAGACGTTGACGTTGCGCCTCGCTTAAATCAAAACGCAAACGGAGCGGGCGTTCGACACAGACTTTGGTATAGCCAAAATCGGTAGTATCAAAAATCTTGCTGACCTGACTTTCTGCAAACGCCTCGTAGATACCCAGAATACTGGCGGACTGATCTTCACTGATTTCCACCCGTTTTTTGCCCAGATTACGCCGTTGCATGGTGTAAAAATCGGCACTGGTGGCATTAATCAACTGCACCTTGTTCAGTCGTTCGGCAGGTTTGCGGTTATTGATCAGCCAGATGTAAGTGGCAATACCGGTGTTATAAAACAGGTCATTAGGCAGTGCAACAATGGCATCTAACCAGTCATGCTCCAAAATATATTTGCGGATATTACTGGGGCCGCTACCGGCATCACCGTTAAACAGCGGCGAGCCGTTAAAAATGAGGGCAATCTTGGAGCCTTGCGGCGCCATTTTGCTGAGTTTGTGTAACAGAAACAGCATGGCACCATCGCCCACATCCGGCAATCCCGGCCCATAACGCCCGGCCGCGCCCATTTCATGTTCGGCTTCGATTTCATCACGAATGTTTTTCCAGTCCTTGCCAAAAGGCGGATTGGACAGCATGTAATTAAATTGCTTACCCGGCAATAAGTCATGGCTTAGGGTATTTTCGCGTTTGATGTTTTCCGGGTCTTCGCCCTTCATCAACATATCAGCTTTCGCAATCGCGTAGGTTTTTTCGTTTAACTCCTGGCCATAAAGATACACTTCCAGCGACGGATTAATACCGGCCAGTAAATGCTCCTTGGCAATGGTCAACATACCGCCCGTGCCACAGGCCGGATCATAAATACCCACCAAACTTTCTTTGGCAAGCTTGGCGCGGTCTGGCTCAAACATCAGTTTAACCATCAAGCGGATAATATCGCGCGGCGTGTAAAACTGCCCGGCAGCTTCATTACTGGCTTCTTTAAACTTACGGATCAGGTATTCAAAAATAGTCCCCATGCCGTGGTTATCAACATTTTCCGGCGACAAATCAATTTCAGAGAACGCCTGGGTAATTTTAAGAATCAGCCGTTTACGCACCAGCGTTTCATAAATGGGCGACAAGCCTTTTTCTTCACCACCGGAAAAGTTGTAAAGAATGTCTTTTACGTTGGTCGAGAACCCTGCAAGGTACGCAGAAAAATTCGGCACAATATCCGCAGGTCGGCGAATCAATTCTTCCAGCGAATATTCAGACGTGTTGTAAAACTTCTGCCCGGCGGCTCTCATCAACAAGGCATCGCGAGTTTGTTCAGGTGCAGTTTGGTATTTTTCCGCCGCCTCACGCACCGCCTGCCGGTTGGGTTGCAACACACAATCCAGACGCCGTAACAAGGTGAACGGCAGAATAACGTCTTCGTAACTTTTGGCGTCGTAATCGTCTTTAATAAGGTCAGCGATTTTCCAAAGAAACTCGGCGATTTCGGAATGATTTTGCATGGATTTAATTTAGTTGGCTTTCGCTATCAAGAAGGGCTTGCTGATTGGGGATGTTGATATTATGTACTTTGCATTGCTCGCGAATCATCACCTCAATCATATTGGTAAGGCTGCGATGATCTTTTTCCGCCAGCAGGCGTAAACCTTCTTTGACTGCCGGATCAATACGCAAAGTTATCGTGGTGGGTTTTATAACGGCCATAAGCTAACACCTCAAGTAATATTTATTACTTAAAATTATACTGCAAATAGACTGTAAACTGACAGCTTAAAGTATTTGGAGGTTAACCAGAGTAGCGTTAATCAATTTATTAACGGTAATATACCCTTTTGATATAAATAATTTCTATGTCAACAGATACCATCCCTTCAAGGGATGGTATCTGTATTAACTTGTAACGACGCGAATTGGAAATTTAATTTCTAAAAGTCTATATGTCGACATAAATTTCATAATTTTCAAGCTAGAACTCGGATACCAGAGAAAATACAATAAAAATTGAACACTGTCCTCTATGTGGTTGGGGGGCCTGTTGACACGCCTTACCCATCCATTCGTGAATTATGTGTGAGTTACGATATTTGCGAATGTTGTGGTTGTGAATACTGTTATGATGATAACGACGCTTACTATCAAAACTGGATAACCAGTGGCTGCCTTTGGTTTCGTCCTGAAAAAATGCCGCCAGGTTGGCAACTTAAAAACCAATTACAACAGCAAATAAGACCATGGCCGCCCAATCTTTAAATCCAAACGTTAAAACGGTAATCTATAATTTCTTGTCGGTTGTCATGGAGCAAGAAAACAAACACGAAGATATAGGTGTTCTTATAACCTTGCTTGATGAACTGGCATACATAGTCAGATTTACAGAAAATCATTTCGACGAAATAGACTATCCTGATCCGCCAAAAACTGACTATCCAGCCATAGGGAAAGTGCTTGAGAAGCGATTTCCCAGCCTGGGTTGGTACAATATCGCGTTGGATATATCAGGCCCAAGGGAAGAAGCCGAACTCGGCATGTACTTATCTAGTTTGAATTTAATGGATATTGTCGCTTCCATGCAGGAAATCTTATGGCGTTTTGAAAACACCTCAGAAGAGGATGCTTTTTGGCACTTTCATTGGGGTTATATGGCGACATGGGGTAGGGATTTAAGGTTTTTACAGCTCTATTTACACAATAGATGGTGGTAACCCAATAAAGATATTCATGGTTAAAACCTGCCAGTAATCGATTGAACAAGATTTATCTTGCCAGTATTTTTAACCGCTAGCTAGCTTCCTGCTTTACTACCGCTACTCGTCTTTTACTTTACAGCTCTAACTTCAAGATGAATACCTCGCTGGACTTGAAGGTGCGAAATCACCGCAAACAGATTTTTAGCCTGCGGATTACCTTTCTGGCTGAACATCCGCATAAGGCTTTTAGGCGGGGTATTGATAGCCTCACTGAGACTCTCAAAGCCGATTGTCGCGTTGATATAGTCGCGTAATACCGCCTTACCAGTGTCTACATCACCAGACAGCAGGCAATCTATCCCCTCACGAAATAGCGCGTCACGAAACGCTTCGTCTCGTTCGATACGTGCTGTCACGGTTTCTTTAAAACTGCGTGTTAATGTCATTTTCCACCTTTATCTTTTTTACGTTGCTTGTAATCTTCCCACCTGGCTTTGGCTGAATCAATGTCGTGTTGTTGACGCTTCTTAGTGCCACCCGCCAATAAGATCACCAACCGTTCGCCGTCTTTTCCAAAATAAATCCGGTAACCGGCACCAAAATCAATGCGATATTCCAAAACTCCCGCACCAACTCCCTTCACATTTGAAAAATTGCCTAGCTCCATCCGAATAAGTGCAGTCGAAATCTTGGCGGCAGCAGACGCATCCAGCTCATTAAACCAATCCGCAAAATAGCTGTGTCCGTCCGTACTGATGTATTCTTGAAGTTTAACCATTATCAATAGTAACCTATAAGTTACCCTGTTTCAACATAGAACAAAGGTTGAATTTATAATCACGGCAGCCGCGACCGTATAAAGCGTAGGATCAAAGGCTCAATAAAAGCCCTGTAAATCGAGCTAACTTTTCTACCCGACACTTCCCCCCGCAATTAAAAATTGGTAATTAATATTGGCTTTCATTATTGTCGATCATCTATCGGATAATTACGTGCGGACTTACCAAAAGGCTGCCAATATTTGAAGGCACATTACGCATCATTATTTGTTATTGCACATCTGTTTTTTTATCAACATTAACAAGGTGTCCACGTTCCAAAATTTGATCCAAATGAAAATCAAACTGGTCACTCCAATAAATCCGTTTATTTTTAAACTTCACCTGTTTAAACAAGCTACTGTCATAAAGTGGCTTGTAACAAGGTATACGCTCCATTTCTGCCTTAATATCAAAATCAACGATTGAGTCGTCATCCAAGAAAATGCGCAGGATATAATTATCTTTAGGCTCTATATTAATCAATTTCATAAATACCTCGGTTATCTTAAAGGCTCTATACGAAGTGGTTCTTGAACGTTTACGCTTGCCTTTGGCTTCACGGGCCTGGCATCGGTGCTCGATTTTCGTGTCATTGCGGATGGTTTCGTATTGCTTGTACTTTGGTACTGTGGATCTTCGCTTTAACGATTGGTCGGCGGTTGGATCATGTGAACTGAATAAAAATCATCATTTCAGAACTTGACCTGATTCATCGTTTTTAATTTATTAATCCCGCTTTTTTCAAGTTAAATGTTTGCGTTAAACGCTTCTTCATCAAAAAATAATTGATTGGTTTTCATGCTTGCCGGGCAATCTAGTTTGACAGGTATTTCTATCAAAAATATATTACCATAAAGATAATATTTATCTTTCATTTTATATTATCTTTATGGTAATATATACAGGTAGTTTTAAATTTAAAAGGTTGGCGAGAGGTCTTGTACACCCCCCGCCGATTTCCACAATCGCACTGTTTAGGTTATCGATTATGAATGTTACATTATATCCCCTGGGCGCTTACGTGTCCGGTTATTGCCTGCCGTTCACCATCGAGTTGGATGGACTTGATCAGGCAGGTTACAGCCAGGCGGTCAGCGCAGGGCTTTATGCCGCCCCTTATAAAAAAGGCGATGGCAATGTGTTGTCGTCGCGCTGTTTGCGTTGCGACACGGTGGTGATCGCTTCGGTAGAAAAAGTCTGTGCGTGTTGCGGCAATCTTTACATGGAAGTCAAACAAACCGATGAAGAGTGGATCGTCTGCGATTACGAAGAGGTGCCGGCACAATTTGTCGGTGAATACGATTTGTCTTCAGATTTTTTTGCCTACTCAGAATTTATGGCCACTACCAACCTGGAGCCGGCAGTCATTGACGCGGGTTTGGCCTGTGGGCTGGATTTATTGCAAATCGAAGACGCTTATCAGGGCCTCTATGACTCGAATACCAGTTTTGCCGAGCAATGGGCAGCACGGGAGTTGATGCACGATTACTCTGAACAAGATCAGCATTATTTTTATCTGCATTAAATAGCCCAGTAGCAGCCGCACCCTTGCGGCTGCATTCACTCTGTTTTTTATTAAGGAATAAATAATGAAACCAGTACAAAGCATTTTAGATAAAACAATAAATGCACCCATTGGCATTGCGCAAATAATAAACAATACAAAACACCAGCGCGGCCTTATTCCACTTGATCTGGAAGCTGACCTATTACTTTTGCGAATCAAGCAAGGCGGCTTTTCAGGTCAATATTTAGCCGATGCTTTTTTAAGCATGTATCGACGGGAAATACCGTTTAAGCACAGCCTGGGCGATCTTTTAAAGCTGGATGCCGTGGCCTTCCGGTTATTCCATGAAATCTTGCATGTGCGCTATTGCAAGGGCTGGGACGATAATTTTTTGTATGAATTAGAACAACAAATAAAAATCTTAACGGGCTGAATATAAATTAATTGACCCGTTAAATCCGCTATTTTTGGAAACAAAATAAGGTGCAACATGAACACACTTGATCTAAGAGAGGCAGCAGACTTTTTACTGATGAATGCCGAAGTCTTAAGACGTAAAGCCAGTAAAGGCGAAGTACCGGGGCGAAAGACCGGAAAAAAATGGGTGTTTATCAAAGAACATCTTGCCGATTGGGTAAGTGGTCGTTATCCTGATCGTGGGCAAGGCTTGCGCGTGATTGATGGTGGCTTAACTACAAATGGAGTTATTGAAACATGTCAATCTACAAACGCAATGATACGTGGTGGATTCAAATCACCACAGCAAACGGCGAGCGAATACAACGCTCTTCTGGGACTCAAGTAAAACAAGAGGCACAAGAACTACACGACAAAATGAAAGCCGAAGCATGGCGGGTGAAAAACTTAGGCAGTAAACCCCGCCACACTTGGCAAGAAGCAGTTGTAAGATGGATTAGCGAGCATGGTCACAAAAGAAGTATGGATACTGATAAATTGCTTTTGCGATGGCTCAATAGCCACTTAAATAATAAACATATTGATGAAATTAACAAGTCTTTAATTGATATTATAAAGCAGGATAAGTTAAAAACCGGCGCAAGCAACGCCACCGTTAATCGGCATATGGGTTTGATGAAGGCAATACTTAGATGCGCCAAAGATGATTGGGAATGGCTTGATACCATTCCGGCAGTTAAGTTATTACCTGAACCACGTATAAGATTAAGGTGGCTTACTCAAGATGAAGCCAACAGATTGCTAAGCGAATTACCGGAGCATTTAAAAGCAATGGCACGCTTTTCATTGGCAACGGGGTTACGCCAATCCAACGTAACCGGCTTGCAATGGTCACAATTGGATATGCAGCGGCATTGTGCCTGGATCCATGCAGACCAGGCAAAAGCAGAAAAAGCCATTGCCGTGCCCTTAGGTGTTGATGCGCTAGAAGTACTTCGTGCCCAATTCGGTAAAAACGATACTTATGTTTTTACTTATGAAGGCAAGCCGGTTACCCGCGCGAATAACCACGCCTGGCGTAAAGCATTAATTCGTGCCGGCATTAAGGATTTCAGGTGGCATGACTTACGCCACACTTGGGCAAGTTGGCATGTCCAGAACGGCACACCACTAAATATTCTAAAAGAATTAGGTGGTTGGGCTGATTTAACGATGGTGATGCGCTACGCTCATTTATCCAGTGATCATCTAAAAGAGTTTACTGAAAATGCGCAATTGAAAAAAAGAGAGGGAGTACTGGTATTGAAGGAAAATACCGATGCTTTATAAGAAAGTTACAAATTTACTACAGGCATAAAAAAAGGCTTGTGTAAAAAACACATAAGCCTTTGATTTTTTTGGTGGCGATAGGTGGACTTGAACCACCGACCCCGGGGTTATGAATCCCGTGCTCTAACCAGCTGAGCTACATCGCCATTTAAACTGGTCTTTGTAAAGAACCGGAATTATAGATACCCCCGGTTAATTTGTCAAACGTTGAATCGAAAATGTACCACATCACCATCTTTTACGATGTAATCTTTACCTTCAAGTCGCCATTTTCCGGCATCTTTCGCGCCCTGCTCGCCTTTATAAGTAATAAAATCTTCATAGGCAATGACTTCGGCACGAATAAAGCCTTTTTCAAAATCACTATGAATAACACCGGCAGCTTGTGGTGCAGTTGCACCAACAGGAATAGTCCAGGCTCTGACTTCCTTTACGCCAGCAGTAAAATACGTGGCCAGATTCAATAAATCATAACCCGCCCTGACTACCCGGTTTAAGCCAGGCTCTTCCAACCCCAGATCATCCAGAAACTCTTTCTTTTCTTCGTCATCCAACTGGGCTATTTCTGATTCTATAGCTGCGCAAATGGGTACAACGACTGCGCCTTCTTTTTTGGCAAGTGCCAGTACTTTATCCAATAAAGGATTATTTTCAAAGCCATCATCCTGAACATTGGCTATGTACATGGTTGGCTTTAGCGTCATTAAACAAAGATCTCTAATGAATAATTTTTCATCATCTGTTAACGGTAATGTACGGGCTGGTTCGCCTTCATTCAGTTGATTTAAAACCCGCTCTAAAACCAGCTTTTTAACCAGTTCTTCTTTATTACCGGTTCTGGCAATTTTACTTGCCCGTATTAACGCTTTTTCAACCGAAGCCATATCGGCAAGGGCCAATTCAGTATTAATCACTTCAATATCTGAAATTGGATCAATTTTTCCGGCAACATGAACAACGTTATCATCATGAAAACAGCGGACAACATGTGCTATCGCGTCGGTTTCCCGAATATTCGCCAAAAACTTGTTACCCAAACCTTCGCCTTTTGATGCACCGGCAACCAGTCCGGCTATATCAACAAATTCAATAGTTGTAGGTAATGTGCGCTGAGGTTTTACTATCTCTGCCAGTTTTTCCATCCTGATGTCTGGCACAGGTACAACACCGACATTAGGATCAATGGTACAGAAGGGATAATTTTCAGCAGCAATTTTTGCTTTAGTTAAAGCATTAAACAGAGTCGACTTACCAACATTGGGTAAACCAACGATTCCACAATACAGCGCCATAGGTTCCTCTTGAGAGTTTTGAGTTAAAAAATGAAGACAGGTACAGCAAGATTATCAAGCCGAAACAACGGTAATTATACTAGCTATCGCTTCGGTCTAAACACTTAAAACACTAATTTGGCTGTTATTGGTTCTGATTGGCTCTCGATAAGAAGGCTCTATGTAGTCAAAAAAGGACAATCTCCGTACCTATCAAGACTATCGTTTTGCTGACTTTTTTCCGTTTAAAGGCCATCAGTATATCCAGGTTTTATAGCCAAGCTTGTGCTGATACTGACAGTATTTCTACGACTCAACAAAGCCCTATGCTACTATAGGCAGGATAGTTTAATGCTGAAATTAAGCATAAATACAGACATAATTACAATTAAAACAGCATCTTAACGAGATTAAAGATTTTTATGGAAGAACTATTTATTGGCTGGCTTAAGGAATACGGTTACGTTATTTTATTCCTGTGGAGCATAGTAGAAGGAGAAATGGGCCTGATCATGGGTGGAATCATGTCTCATACCGGCGACATGGATTACTTCGTGACGGTTTTTGTGGCGGGTCTGGGTGGTTTTACCGGCGATCAAATCTATTTCTATATAGGCCGCTTTAATAAAGGTTTTATTCAACGCAAACTGCATAAACAGCGGCGTAAATTTGCAATTGCACATTTGCTGTTAAAAAAATATGGCTGGCCCATTATTTTTATGCAGCGCTATATGTATGGCTTGCGTACAGTCATTCCGATGTCGATCGGTATCACCAAATATTCGGCAAAAAAGTTTGCCTTGATTAATCTTATCAGCGCATGGGTATGGGCTGCAATTACTGTAACGCCGGCTTATTACTATGGCGCTGAAATATTAACCTTATTGGCTACTGCCAAAGAACACTGGTATTTGGCGCTGCCAATAGCGGCAGGATTTGCTTATGGAATTTATGCTTATTTTCAAAAATTGGAGCAGCATTTCTTACAAAAACGCAATGGTCGCTTGTCGAAAAAGTAACAATTTTCGACAAACTAACCCGCAATGAATTGAATAAATATGTACAAAGAAGCCCCTTTAGTTGACGTTATCATTGAGATACCCCGAGGCAGTTTTTTGAAGCGGGGTTCGACAGGAGAAATAGATTTTATCTCTCCCCTGCCTTGCCCGTTTAACTATGGCTCAATTCCGGCATTTATGGGAATGGACGGTGATTTTCTGGATGCCGTCGTGCTGGGACCGCAACTTCCATTCGGCACAACGGTAAAAATCCATGCTTTGGGAGCGATTAGAATGATAGATAACGGCTTGTATGACGACAAACTAATATGCAGTCACTCACCCATTTCGCCATGGAAAAAAAGTCTGATTCTGCTGTTTTTTATGCTCTATGCCAAAGCCAAAAGCCTGATTAACATGACAAGAGGCTATCGGGGGCGCAACAGCTGCGAAGGCTGGCATGAGGCCGATGATGCCTTGGCAAAGGCAACTTCACGTACCCGTACTAACTAAAAAGACACGACAATCCTTTAATCAGCATTTCCAGTCGTGGCGCATCAATATGTTACCGTTAAGGTGATTGGTATATGTAACTGCACTAAACAAACACCGATTTATTAACCCAATAAAATAATTTTTCAGGAAAATATTCAGTAATTTAACCTAAACAGGATGAATGCAGCATTACCCGATTACGACCCTTTTGTTTGGCAATATACATTGCCTGGTCTGCTGCAGCTATTAACAAGGTAAATTCCACACCGACATGTAGTGAATCAGAAACACCGATGCTAATGGTACTGTGCAGAACTTTTCCATTGAACTTCATCATCATGTCAGCATAGGTTTGACGAAGACGTTCAGCTAATATCCAGGCATCTTTCTCACTGGTAGACGGTAGCAGAATACAGAATTCTTCGCCTCCGTAACGAGCGAAATAGTCGTCTCTACGAATGGTTTTTTGCGCCACCTCAGCCAGATGTATTAATACCGCGTCTCCGACTGGATGGCCATAACGGTCGTTAATGGACTTGAAATTATCCACATCAATCATCATGACTGCCATTGTATCTCCGGTACGGGTGCAACGCGCGGACAGGCGATCAGCCTCTTGTTCCAAACTACGCCTGTTAAGTGCCCCAGTCAGCGGATCAAGCAATGCCAGTTTTTGTAGCTCTGCGGCCAACCGGGAATTTAGCATCAACACAAAGCCGAAGGTTACACACATTTCCGACATGATGCCGATAAAAACCGATACAGTATTAAAAACTGCCGGTGAATAAAGACTATAAGTGTCGGGTTGTGCGTTAAAAACCGTTATCGCTCTGGTCAGCAGTAATGTCGCAAATATTGCAAACGACATACCAGTAAACCAATACGCAGTACGCAACGGTTGCTCTACACGAATAAACAAAGCTTGAGCACAAGCGGCGTTACCCAATGCGTAAAGTAGTGAATTAGCGATGACTCTGGCATGAATGTCGGGATCAATAACAACAAACCAGGTATTTTGAATAAACATTAATCCGGCCAATAACCATGGAATATACTTATTGTAGCGCCCTGTCTTGAAAACCTGTATGCCATTTAATTGTAAGCCCAATCCTCCTGCCAATAAGGTTGCTGCAAATACCAAAAGCCATGTATTGTAAATTGGCCCTTGCTGAATATAAGCAGAACAAAGCCCCAAACCGATATATAAACTACCCAGTGCCCATTGCTGTACGCCACGGGCGTTACCGACATGTAATCCAGCCAGTATCAGCAGGCCGGAAAATAGCAAAGTCAGCAAGGACATTGTCATCAACATGGTGCGGATATCAAAAGTCAATGCTTTACCCGATAATCAATAGAAACATTAAGTTGAATAGACATTTGTATTCCTACACAGTCGGTATTACACAGGTAATGAGTTATTCCAATAAAAATTATCAAGCCACTGGGACAGTGGCGATATAACATAATTTTTTTGCAGATACTCATGTATCGTTTGCTCGAAGGTTTTATTATATAGCAGACGAACCATAATACGTTGCTGAATACTTATATTAGCTTTTATTTTTAAAACTGAAGGGTTATTTTAAATAAATAGAGCGGCAGCAAATTAAAGAGTTTATCGATATTTTCTGGCAACTTATTGGTGATAAGTCGATACCTAAAAATCACCCAAGCATAAGCTTTGAAAATCTTTCGTATTCCGGGTAATAAATAACTGCCCGGAGTTACATTTTAAGCGCCTAACAAAACCGTAATTCATACGGTTTTTTATGACTGCTGTTTTCTCAGGCAAGCCCATCGTGTATCATGTAAGCACATAATAAATGTTTCTCAAAGCGCTTGCCAAATGACAAGTACTTACTGAATAGCTAGTTACAAAACAATCACTTAAAAAATAATCAACCCTTCCTGCAATATGACTTATAAAGGTAAAATGCCGATATGCTAGACCCCCGCTTATTTAGAACTGATCTTGATTTTGTTAATGAACAATTAAATCGGCGTTCATTTACCTTTAATTCCGAATCTTATATTGAACTGGAAGCCAGACGTAAAGACGTACAAATTAAAACCCAGGAATTACAAAATGAGCGTAACAGTCGCTCAAAAGCCATTGGACAAGCAAAAGCCAAAGGCGAAGACGTACAACCATTATTGGATTTAGTACAACATTTAGGCGATGAATTAAAAGCAGCGGAAGCTGTATTGACGGATATTCAGTCGGAAATGGAAACCCTGATGGAGGGTATTCCCAATATTCTCGACGAAGTTGTACCTGATGGTAAATCTGAAGAATTTAATCTTGAGATTAGTCGCTGGGGTGATGTGCCTTATTTCGACTTTGTACCCAAAGATCACGTTGATTTAGGTGCACAACTGAAAGGCATTGATTTTGAGCTCGGTGTAAAAATTGCCGGAAGTCGTTTTGTCGTTTTAACTGGCCCGTTGGCAAGATTACAACGGGCAATTATTCAGTTAATGCTGGATACGCATACGGCTGAACATGGCTACACAGAAACGTATGTACCTTTTTTGGCCAATGCCGATAGCATGCGCGGTACCGGACAATTACCAAAGTTTGAAGATGATTTATTTAAAATCAATCAAGATCCGGTTTTATACCTGATTCCGACTGCAGAAGTTCCGGTTACTAATATGTTTAGGGATGTAATCGTTGATGCCAAGGAGTTACCGCTTAAGTTTGTTTGTCATAGCCCGTGTTTTCGGAGTGAAGCAGGTGCTTATGGACGTGATGTGCGCGGCATGATTCGTCAGCATCAATTTGAAAAAGTTGAACTGGTGCAAATTGTTAAGCCGGAAGATTCTGCTAAAGCACACGAAGAACTGACTAATCATGCCGAAAATATCCTGAAAAAATTAAACCTGCCTTACCGGAAGATGTTGTTATGTGCCGGCGATACCGGGTTTTCATCATCAAAAACCTACGATCTTGAAGTATGGTTGCCAGGACAAGGTGCTTACCGGGAAATATCGTCTTGCAGTAATTTTAGGGATTTTCAGGCACGGCGTTTACAGGCGCGTTGGCGTAATCCTGAAACCGGCAAACCTGAGTTGGTACATACCTTAAATGGTTCTGGTCTGGCGGCCGGTAGAACACTGATTGCCGTGATGGAAAATTATCAGGATGCCCAAGGTCGTATTCGTGTACCTGAAGCATTATTACCTTATATGGGTGGTTTTGCTGTTATTGAATTAGTCGAATAATTATTTTTATGGCTACCAACCAAGCCGGGATAAATGCCATCCATTGAAGAGATGTTATAAATATCTTCGTTGATTAAGTGATATTATTTTCTGGGCGTACCATGCGGTGCGCACCTTAAAAACTAACGGCTCAAGGCACGCCAGACAATGAATTGAGGGCTTTCTATCTTGGCAGTCCAATTTTCCAAGCTCTGGAGCTAAAATATAGGGATAGTAGGCGCTAAAAGAAACGAACCGCGAGCAAGTACTTTGTCTAAATAACCATTGCCAACTGAAGTAGCAAGGCATCTCTTAAGTATTGTTCCGTAATACCTATTAAAAATTACTAGACTTACCAGAGATTAATGAAATATCATTCCTGACAACAACAGCATGGTATAAATGATATAAATGATCGAGAAGATTGCAAAAGTCGGAATAGACAATAAGCAGCAGGTAAAATATATGTCGCATGAAAATGAGAACATTTACCGCATCCTTTTTGAAAGTGTAAACGATCCTATGGTTTTACTCAAAAATGGTCGTTTCATAGACTGCAATGCTGCAACCTTGAAACTGCTAGCCTACCCAACCAAGTCTTATTTTCTTAATCAGCGGCCCAGTGATATTTCTCCCGAGTTTCAAGCAGATGGCCAGTCTTCGGAAGAGAAAGCCGAAGAAATGATTGCCATTGCCGTACAAACAGGATTTCACTGCTTTGAATGGAATCACAAGCATTACAATGGCTTGATTGTTCCTGTTGAAGTAATGTTGACGCCGGTAATGATGGATAATGAATTAATTTTGTACGCAGTGTGGCGTGATCTCACCGAGCGTATAAAAGCTTATGAAGAGTTACGTAGATCCGAAATAAAACTTCGGACTCTTTATGATTCCACCAGCGATGCAGTAATGTTGTTAAATGAACAAGGCTTGTTTGATTGCAACAAAGCCGCGTTGGCAATGTTTGGTTGCGCTAACCAGAAAAACTTTTGTTCTTTGCATCTTGCTGATTTATCTCCTGCACAACAGCCTTGCGGCAAAAACTCCACAGAGTTGGCTAATCGATACATCATGATAGCGATGGCCAAAGGCAGCTATCGTTTTGAATGGATGCACAAACGAGTCGATACCGATCAGAGCTTTCCAGCCGAAATACTGCTTTGCGCTATGGAAATTGACGGCAGTCCTGTCATACAAGGCGTTATACGTGATATTACCAAGCGTAAACAGAGTGAAAATGCCTTAAAGGAAAGTGAATTTCGCTGGAAATTTGCCATCGAAGGTTCGGGTGATGGAGTTTGGGATTGGAATATTCAGACCAACGAGGCGAAGTATTCCAAGCGTTGGAAAGAAATGTTGGGGTATACCGAAGACGGCATTCTACCAACCAACGATCAATGGCTAACGCGTATTCATCCCGATGACCTGTTAATTGTGGCAGAAAAGATGCAGGCATACCTTGGTGGAAAGACTGAAATCTATGTCGTTGAATACCGCTTGAGATGTAAGGACAATAGCTACAAATGGATACTTGGCAGGGGCATGATTGTCAGTTACGACGTAGATGCCAAACCATTACGTATGATTGGTACCCATACCGACATTACTGAACGTAAGCAGATGGAAGAGCAAGTGCGTCAGTTGGCCTTTTATGACCCGCTGACCAAATTGGCTAACCGCCTCCTGCTTCGTGACCGCTTAACTCAGGCAATCTCTGCAGGTAAACGCAGTCATTGTCATATCGCCGTGATGTTCATAGATTTGGATAATTTTAAGTCGCTCAATGACACACATGGACATGTGATTGGTGATTTACTGCTGATTGAAGTTGCCAGTCGACTGAAAAATTGTGTACGTGAGCATGATACCGTAGCGCGATTCGGTGGTGACGAGTTTGTCGTGATGCTTAATGAACTGGATGTAGATAAAGCCAAGTCTATATTACAGACCACTATTGTTGCAGAAAAGATACGCCATATTTTGTCAAAACCGTATCGATTAATCATTAGTCACCACGGACAGTCAGATATAACGGTCGAACATGACTGCACTGCCAGTATTGGCGTAGCGCTTATCAACCATGAGGGCAATCAGGATGACATCATGGAGTGGGCAGATGCCGCAATGTATGAAGCTAAAGAGGCTGGGCGAAATTCAATTCGGTTTTATAATTAGAATAATCAGGCATTGAGTCGATATGGCAACAAAATAGTAACGTCAATTTAAAATTGATTGTTTCTGCAGGCGCTACTCAGACCAAATTATCACTGCCGTCCGTAATCTGTTTTTACCAAAACAGGACATCCGGTCAAAATCCTCTCGGGCAATCGGAATAAACTGGCAATCAATTTCACTCTGCCGTCCATCGTCAGGATCAGGATCATGCATATACAGACAATCATCATCAAAACCGCTCATAACTACCCAGTGCGGCGCTTTTTTTCTATCCAATAAAAAGGTACTAATTAATATCACCGGAATGGCACCGGCCTTGAATGCAGCAATCAGTTCATTTTGGGTAATATTGGCAAAATGCAGGGTAATGCCCTGCTCTGCTGCCTGACGCTTAAAGCAAGTATCAACCAATTCAACGATCTGTTTTTTTTCTTCATGTCGCACGCCATCAATAAATAACGTGCCGGTTTGGTTTATCCATACTTCAACAGAAAATTGCCGACGCTTGGCCGCTAATGCCAAACCAATCGGATGGCAGCCTCCGTGCCCTGAAGTCATGAAAATAGTGGTTGCCTCGCGCCATAAATTGATTTCTTCTTCCTGTGAGGGCTGATAAGACTTGTTAATGGCATGCATCGCCATCATCAATGCTGCCGGCCCACAAGTAAAAGGGGTCGTTTGTCTTAACCAGTGTACTGACCGGTATTGCAAGGTATCACGATAGCGACGAATGCGTTTTTGATAACGCAGGGCATCTTTATGATCTTGATAATAATCACGATATATCCCGAATTTTTGATAACCCAACGTTTCGTATAGTTTTATTGCCGCATTATTATCCGCACTGACTTCAAGGCGCAAATATAACCGGCCATCCTCATTAGCGGCCTGCTCGCCTGCAACCATCAGTTGTTTGGCAAGACCCAAGCCTCGATATTGAGAAAACACTGCTATCGAATATATTCTGGCCAGTCTTGTACCTGGATGATAAATAATCAGAATATAACCGGCAATGGCTTTGGCTACTTCAGCAACCAGTAAAGCCCGATGGTCTGCTGCCAGCCAGTGTTTAAAGCTGCGTCGACTCAATCTATCGGTTTCAAAACAAGCCGTTTCCAGTGCTACCAGCTCATTAAGATCGGTAAATTGAGCATTACGAATTAAAACAGTCAAGCAGAGACTCCCCGCAATGCCTGGTTAATGACTTGTCTGGCGCGAAACAACACCATTTCCTGCCAAGCTTTATCTTGCGGGAAAAAGTGCTGACGCATTAATTGACTATGTTGCTGCCTAGCCAAATCATTACCCGGTTGCGCCCAAAGTTGATGATCACGCAGTAACACTTCAAATAATTGATCAGTTCGGTAAGTACCAAATTCAAGCGTGATGTAGCAACTACGTTCATTCATAATGGCATGCCAGGCATAATCCAGTAAGCCCAGTTTAGGCACCGAACTGGAAGTACCCAACCAAGGTAAGGTTACTGATTCGCCATACCACTGACGCGCCACTTTTATTGCCGGACTGTCCGGTTGATGGTCACAAATGATTTCACCATAACCAAAAGAACCCAGCCCGGTATGTATATCAATAACAGCTAAATCGCGTTGTTGCAAAAAATACCTGGACAGTAAATCGTCAATAACCAGTCGGCCATGTGCAGGAACTTGGCCCCCATAGAAAGGACCGGCGGGATCGGTATATTGTCCTCCGCTGATAGCTTTTTCCAGAGCCTCACGACCATGCGTCTGTGCAAAATCGGCAAAAACACGCTGGCGTTGCTGTGTATCGGCCAACAACAAAGCCGGTTTAAGTATTTCATAACCGCTGTTTTCAGGTAAGGGCTTCGAGAAATCGACTACATTGCGATTAAGATCAACCCCATCGGCATCACAGCGGCGCAGCCAGGCATAACCCCAAGGCGTTAAGGCATGTACCATTAATAGTGCAGTATCAGCGGATATAACAAGCTGTCCGCCAGCCAATAACCGCAGGATATCTGTTTCTATCGCACTACCGGCAAAACCTTCAACACCATGTGTACCCGAAATTAAAACGATAACCTTGCTGGCATCTTCCGGGCCAATCCAGACGGTGTCGGTAAACAGGGCTTCACCTTGTGGACTGTTACCCGAACAAGGATAAGAACGATAGCGCATGGTATTGTTTAACTCAGCTAACCAGCGCTGCCGGCCGGATGCATAGTTTGCCGGAAATAACGTCGTATCAATGGCAGTAAAAGGCAGAGAACAAGGCATAAAGATTAAACGGCACTATCGCTATAAGCTGTCGCCTGCCAGCTAACAATATGTTTAAGATCAAGCCGGGATGTTAGCGTTTTTATGGCTTTTGCCACTTTTTCGGGCTCATCATAAAACTCTATAATCAACGGCAGTTCCAGTGACAAGGTCAGCAGCGATGAAGTATGCACCTCACGGTTTTCACCAAAACCAGCGATACCACGAATGATGGTGACACCAAAAATTTTTTCTTCATCGCGCAGAATATCTAACGCCTTGTTTAACTGGTCATTCCCTTCCAGCGTATAAATTCTGGCAATAGTAACGGTTGTTGTGTTCATATCTGCTTACCCACTAATAAACCCAGCCAAATAACTAAAAGGCAACTAAGGCCGTTACCGACAAAAGTACCCAACATTAAGTTGGTGTGGGCCTCAAATGAATAGCCGTGCTCAATCAAAAACAAAATTAAATACAAACCGGACAAGGTTAAATAAGTACCGATCATGATTACCATGATAGCGGCGCGATATTCCATGGAAAGTGCAACTTTCTGTAATAAAATAGTCGCCACAATGCCAATCAAAAAAGCGCCTATGGCATTGACTATCAATAACGCGAAAGGAATAACTCCGCCGCTCCAGTGAATCATGCCCCCCGAATAAAGAAATAATGTTCTGCCACACAACAAGCCGATCCATACCGCCAATAAACAGCCCAGCAAACTGACGATCACATTTAAAGCCGCCTTGTTTAAACTGCCCTGCTCCAGCAAGTAGATCGTTTCCAGGGAAAAAGTGGAAAACGTGGTAAACGCACCAATAAAACCAACCAGTATTGCCGCCCTGTATTCCAGGGTCATAGGGATGCGTTGCAGAATAAGGGCTTCGGTGAGTAAGCCGATTAAAAAAGAACCCAGTACATTAACAACCAGGGTGCCATAAGGAAAGCCTCTGCCCAGCCACTGATAAAGCCCCGAGGATATTAAAAAGCGCATTACCGCACCACTGGCACCACCCAAGGCAACTGCTATTATTTGATTCATGACTAAAACTTGATGAAATGTTCCCGGTAGTAGCGCAGCTCTTCGATGGATTCAATAATATCATCCAGTGCCTGATGTTTGGATTCTTTATTAAATCCGTCTTTTACTGCAGGCGCCCATCTTGATGCCAGCTCTTTAAGCGTTGACACATCAATATTTCGGTAATGAAAATAGGCTTCCAGTTTAGGCATATAACGATATAGAAAGCGCCTGTCCTGACCAATACTGTTACCGCAAATAGGTGACGTATTTTCGGGCACCCAAAGCTTTAGAAATTCAATCGTTAATTGCTCTGCTTCACTGTCATTAATCGTAGAGGCTTTTACGCGATCAATTAAACCGGATTGACCGTGATGTTTTTGATTCCATTCATCCATTGCCGCCAGTGCTTCATCAGACTGATGCACCGCCAGGACCGGGCCATGTGCAAGAATATTTAAATCTTTATCGGTAACAATCGTGGCAATTTCAATGATCAAATCAGTGTCAGGATTAAGCCCTGTCATTTCAAGATCTATCCAGATAAGGTGCTGTAAATCCTGCGCCATTTGTTGATTCCATTGTGTTAAAGGTGAGGGTTAGTGTAGCATTGGCTAATCTGTACGTCTAACTCTTAAACTTAATGTACCCGGCCTATGAATACCTTTACTATTATCTTTTTAATCGCCTTGATTATTTCTTCTTCGATACAATTTTGGCTGGCTAAACGCCAGGCTGATTATGTCGCGGCTCATCGTTCTGCCGTTCCTTTAGCGTTCAAAGACAAAGTGTCTTTGGCTGCCCACCAAAAAGCCGCTGATTACACCCTTGAAAAGGTTAATCTGGGCAATATAGATGGTGTGCTGGGTATTATGGTTTTGTTGTTATTAACCGTCGGTGGCGGTATCAATTCGGCTTTTGAGTATTGGACGGCTATTGTCTCAACACCATTATTAGCCGGTGTTGCCGCAACAGCGACTATTTTTCTGATTTTGACCGTGATAGAAATACCCACCAGTATTTATCAAACTTTTGTCATTGAAGAAAAATTTGGCTTTAACAAAAGCACGGTTAATCAATTTATCAAAGACCAGTTCCTGCACTTGGGGTTGGGCGCAGCAATCGGCTTGCCTTTACTGGCATTAATCCTGTGGATTATGGATAACGTTGGTCCGTTATGGTGGTTATGGGCGTGGGCTATCATCATGGGCTTTTCTTTACTAATGAGCTGGCTTTATCCTACCGTTATTGCGCCCTTGTTTAATAAATTTACCCCGATGGATGAAGGCTCATTAAAAGAGCGTATCCAAGGCCTGCTGACGCGTTGCGGCTTTAACAGCCAAGGTATTTTTATCATGGATGGTTCCAAACGCTCCGGTCATGGTAATGCTTACTTTACCGGTTTGGGCAACAACAAACGTATCGTATTTTTCGACAATCTGGTTAACTCGCTGGAAGATGAAGAACTGGAAGCGGTACTGGCGCATGAACTGGGCCATTTTAAATGCAAACACGTGATCAAAATGCTGGTTGCCACCGCCATTATGAGTTTAATTAGCTTGGGCATTTTAGGTTGGCTGATTGATCAGGATTGGTTTTACACAGGTTTAGGCGTTGCTTTGGAGCAAAAATCTCATGCTGCTGCTTTATTATTATTCCTGATGGTTTCATCGACCTTTACTTTTTTTATGCAACCTGTCAGCGCCTACTTTCAACGAAAATTTGAATTTGAAGCCGATGACTTTGCTGCCAACAATGCCAAAGCTTCAAAAATGATTAGCGGACTGGTTAAGTTGTATGAAGAAAATGCCAATACCTTAACGCCTGATCCCTTGTATTCAGCCTTTCATTACAGTCACCCGCCTGCTGCGATTCGTATCGCCCACTTGGAAACCAAAAGTTAATGGCTGAGTTACTGGAAGGTTTGGTTATTTCCCATTTGGGCCAGGGTATTGCGGTTGAATATAATCATGAAATTATTCTCTGCCAAACCTTACGGCGACTGGAAACTGTCGCCGTTGGTGACCGGGTTTCATGGACACTATCGTCACCCGGCCAAGGCCGTATTGAAGCCATACTGCCGCGGCGTTCATTACTGGAGCGCCCTTCCAGAAATGGTAAAACCCGACCGGTTGCGGCCAATATTGATACCATTTTTGTCGTTTTTGCAGTCGAACCCCATTGCGATTTCTTATTGATAGACCAATATCTGGCGGTCTGTGAAAATCACAATATCGACGCTGCTTTAATACTCAATAAAACCGACCTTCCACAAACCGATATCATAGAAAAAGAACTTCTGGATTATATCAATCTGGGTTATTCCCTGTATCGGGTCAGTGCCTGGGAGAATTTAGGCATGGATGAATTAAAAAGTGCCTTAAAAGATCAGGTCAGTATGCTGGCGGGGCAATCGGGTGTGGGCAAGTCTTCGTTAACCAATGCCATCATTCCCGATAAGGATCTAAAAACCAATACCGTCTCGGCAACCACCAAACATGGCCGCCATACCACCACAGCAGCAACACTGTATCATTTGAATGATGGCGGGGATTTAATCGATAGTCCCGGCGTTGCCATTTTTGGCTTGGCGGGACTTACAGAACAACGCTTGGCTTATGGCTACCGGGAGTTTCAACCATTTATTGATCAGTGCCAGTTTAATGACTGCCGGCACTTAAAAGACAAAGGTTGTGCAGTATTGATGGCCCTGGAAAACGGCGACATTTCCAGAACCCGCTATGAACGATTTTTAAAACTTAGAGAAAAAATGCCTAAAACGTTTGTTTAGGTAATGAAGATAAACATCGGCAGGATGTGCCGAGGAGGCAGTACGAGCTTACCTGGCGCATCCTACAGAATATTTTGGATAATTACCGTTGCTTGATACCCCCTCGCCATTACCCAACCCATAAGGCTTGCAGCCAGTTTCTATGGCACGGGTAATAACCTCTATGCTGTTGTTCTTACCTGCTTTAAAGTTTTTCTTAATAATTTTGTAGGTTCTCTGACTGATCCCGGAGTTTTTCTTGAGAGTTCCGTAGGTTCTTTGACTGATCCCAAAGTTTTTCTTAAGAGTTCCGTAGGTTCTTCGACTGATCCCGGAGTTTTTCTTAAGAGTTCCGTAGGTTCTTCGACTGATCCCGGAGTTTTTCTTAAGAGTTCCGTAGGTTCTTCGACTGATCCCGGAGTTTTTCTTGAGAGTTCCGTAGGTTCTTTAACTGATGCCGGAGTTTTTCTTACTGCTTCCATAGCATTTCTTGCGGGCTCACTTATTTTCTTACTGGTTCCAGAGCTCTTCCGATCGGAAAACTAACAAAAACAGCTGGCTCAGCGGCATTGCAATTCTCCCCCAGAGCATTGCAGGTTTTACTTGCAGTATTGCAGACCTTCCCGACGAAAAAAGACCAATTCATGCTTTAATAAAGTCAGGACGGACTACACTATTGGTAGCTGCCAAGAAATACAACACAGATCTATAAATTTCCGGATAAATAATCTCGATAGTAACCGATACCATCCCTTGCAGGTATTAAGGCTTATTATCTATATGCACTTATGACAATAAGAGTTAAAAGTTTATTTTCTGAAACGCTGTATCGCGATAATTTACTACTTGAAAAGCAGACGCGTTACTCGTTTAATCCGTCTTCAGGTTATAATAGTTGACACAAATAAGCAGTGATATCTTATCGCTACTTTTTTATTAGTCGTTAAGCGGTGGTTACCGCTATTACTTTTCAATAAAACCAAAAAACCTCAGTGCTTTTTAAATGAGTTACCCAGATAAACTATGACACAAAAACTTTATATTCAAACCAACGGTTGTCAGATGAATGAATATGATTCTGATAAAATGCGCGATGTACTGCAAGCATCACATGGCTTTGAATTGATTGATGATCCAAAACTGGCAGACGTTTTACTGCTTAATACCTGTTCAATACGCGAAAAAGCTCAGGAAAAGGTTTTTTCAGCGTTGGGTAAATGGCGCAAGATTAAAGACAAACGTCCCGATGTTATCATTGGTGTTGGTGGTTGTGTTGCCAGTCAGGAAGGCACTGCCATTCAAAAACGTGCACCGTTTGTCGATATCGTTTTTGGTCCGCAAACGCTGCACCGTTTGCCGCAATTACTGGATCAAGTCCGCAGTAAACATAAACCGGTTATTGATGTATCTTTTCCTGAAATAGAAAAATTTGATGCCCTCCCCGAGCCTCGGGCAGAAGGTCCAAAAGCATTTGTTTCGGTAATGGAAGGTTGTAGTAAATATTGCTCTTTTTGCGTGGTGCCTTATACGCGTGGCGAAGAAATCAGTCGTCCGCTAAAAGATGTCATTGCCGAAATTACCACATTGGCCAGACAAGGTGTCCGGGAAATCAATTTATTGGGACAAAATGTTAATGCTTATCGCGGCGAAATGGAGGATGGCGACATTGCCGATTTTGCCCTGTTATTGCATTATGTCGCGGCCATTGACGGTATAGATCGCTTGCGTTTTACCACGTCACATCCGGTTGAATTTACGGATAGTTTAATTGAAGCTTTTGCCGAGCTTCCACAATTGGTTAATCACCTGCATTTACCGGTACAAAGTGGCTGCGATAACATTTTAAAAATGATGAAACGTGGCCATACCAGCGCCGATTATCGGGAAATCATTCGTAAATTGCGTCAAGTGCGCCCCAACATCAGTCTGTCTTCAGATTTTATTATTGGCTTTCCCGGTGAAACGGATGCCGAATTTGAAGAAACCCTGGCCTTTGTTGAAGAGATCGGCTTCGACTTGTCTTTTAGCTTTGTTTATAGTCAACGACCCGGAACACCGGCAGCAGATTTACCGGATGATGTTTCTGCAGAAGTAAAAAAACTACGTCTGGAGCGTTTTCAAAACCGGATTAACGAAATGGCTATCGCTATTTCCAATAGCATGATCGGCACGGTACAAACGGTTTTAGTCGAAGGACAAGCCAAAAAGAATCCGCTGCAAATGCAAGGCCGAACCGAAAATAACCGGGTGGTAAACTTTATTGGCCATCCCCGCTTGGCAGGGCAATTTGTTGATGTGTTCATTGCCGAAGCGCTGCCTAATTCTTTACGGGGCCGAATGATTGAAGCTTCTGTCGAAAAAATAGTCACTCATAGCTGATAGATCATTCAATGACATCTCAAGAACTTTGTTTGCTCCCTGCCGATAATGACAGATTATCCAATTTTTGTGGCCAGTTAGATACACATTTACGGCAAATAGAAAAACGGCTCCACGTTGAAATAGCCAATCGCGGCAACCAGTTTAAAGTGACCGGATTAGATAGTTCATCAGTCCAGGTCACCTGTGCGGTGATACAAAAACTATTTGCCAGCACTGAAAATGACGAGTTAACTGCCGAATTGATTCACTTGGCTATGCAGGATGCCTCTATTGACGATATGTTGGAAACGCTGGCAACGGTAGCTGAACAAGAGGTCGCCATCAAAACCAAATTAGGCTTGATTAAAGGCCGGGGGACTAATCAACAGGCTTATTTAAGAAAAATTGTCACTCATGATATCAATTTTGGCGTGGGACCGGCCGGAACCGGAAAAACTTATCTGGCGGTTGCCTGCGCTATTGAAGCTTTGCAAACTGAAAAAGTCAGAAAAATAATTCTGGTGCGTCCTGCGGTAGAAGCCGGTGAAAAACTGGGCTTTTTACCGGGTGATATGGCGCAAAAAGTCGATCCTTATTTACGGCCTTTATATGATGCCTTGCATGAGATGCTCGGCTTTGAACGCGTTGAAAAAATGCTTGATAAAGGCATTATAGAAGTTGCGCCACTGGCTTTTATGCGTGGCCGAACCTTGAATGACGCTTTTATTATTCTGGATGAAGCACAAAACACCACAACCGAACAGATTAAAATGTTTCTTACCCGCTTGGGTTTTGGCTCCACTGCCGTTATCACCGGTGATATCACCCAAATAGATCTGCCTTCAGAAAAAATGTCCGGCCTGCGGCATGTCCTTGGCGTTATAAAAGATGTTGAGGGGATCAGCTTTACTTTTTTTGAGGCACGCGATGTCGTAAGACACCCGTTGGTACAGCGCATTGTTTCCGCTTATGAAGACTATGAGCAAAAAAATAACATCAAGCCATGAATCTAATCGAAATCCAGACTATTTTTAACTCCGCCGGCCAACCTGATCAGCAACAAATTCAACAATGGGTGGATGCGGCATTAAGCGATTTTGATCAAGATACCGAAATTGTTGTGCGTATTGTTGATGAACAAGAAATTTCCGAACTTAATGAACAATACCGCCATAAACACGGCCCCACCAATATCCTCAGCTTTCCCGTTGAAGTACCGGAAGGTATTGAGTTGGATTTATTAGGCGATTTGGTCATCTGTGCTCCGGTCATGGAAAAAGAAGCACGGGAACAACATAAAGCTTTGGCTGACCATTGGGCGCATATCATTGTGCATGGCGTATTGCATTTATTAGGCTATGATCACCTCGACGAGGCCGAAGCCGAATTAATGGAAAACAAAGAAATAACCATTTTAAAGACATTAGCGATACAAAATCCCTATCTACAGGACAATGACGAATGACCGATGAACAACCTCCAAGTATAATCGCTCCCCGAAAACGGTGGGTGGAAAGAATCAGCCAACTATTTTCCGGTGAGCCTCAAGATGTAGATGATCTTCTTGAAATCATACGAGAAGCGCAAGAAAACCGACTATTGGATACCGATGCCTTATCGATGATTGAAGGTGTGTTACAGGTATCGCAAATGCGGGTCAGGGATATTATGATCCCCCGTATTCAAATGGTCGTGGTACCCAAAGATGCCGAACTGGAAACCATATTTCCACTGGTCATCGAGTTTTGTCATTCCCGTTATCCTGTTATTGATGGCGATCGCAGTAAAGTAGTTGGGGTTTTGTTAGCCAAAGACTTACTGGCGCGTGTCTTACAAAACAATACCATGACAGTTCAGGACATCATGCGACCCGCCTTGATCGTTCCAGAAAGCAAACGCTTAAATGTATTGCTCAAAGAGTTCCGGACCAATGGTAATCATATGGCGATTGTGGTCGATGAATATGGCCAAGCTGCAGGTCTTGTCACCATTGAGGATGTGCTGGAAGAAATCGTTGGTGAAATTGAAGACGAACATGATGATCATGACGATGAAGGCTATGTTTTTCAGCGTAATCCCAATGAGTTCATGATAAAAGCACTCATGCCCATTGAAGAATTTGATGATTATTTTTCCACCAATTTGGCTACGGATGAATACGATACCATCGGTGGCTTTCTGGTGAGTCAACTCGAACATATGCCTAAAAAAGGCGAAAGCCTCGTTATGGACAACATGCGCTTTGAGGTTATTAGAGCGGATAATCGGCGTATCCATCTAATAAAACTTAAAACCCAACATAATCCGGTCACAGAAAAATAATGATAAATAATCAGACAGTACTAATAACCGGAGGCGCAGGCTATATCGGTAGCCATGCTTGTGTAGAATTATTACAAGCGGGTTTTAAAGTTGTCGTCGTTGATAATTTATCCAATAGCAAACTTGAAGCATTAACCCGGGTACAAAAAATTACCGGTAAATCACTGTCTTTTTATCAAGCCGACATTCGTGACAAACCCGCACTAACTGAAATTTTTGCCAAAGAATCACCGTCAACAGTGATACATTTTGCCGGATTAAAAGCGGTTGGTGAGTCCTGTGCACAACCGCAACGGTATTATGACAATAATATCTATGGCACACTGGTACTTACTGAAGTAATGAACCAGGCAAACGTAAAGCAGTTGGTATTTAGTTCGTCCGCGACTGTTTATAGTGAATCGTCTTCGACGCCACAATATACTGAAGACTTTGCTCTGGGTGCAATCAATCCTTATGGCCGCTCCAAAGCCATGATCGAAGATATTTTACGGGACTTATCAGCGGCTGATAAAATCAATCAAGCTGCATCACCCTGGAAAATTGCTTTGCTACGCTATTTTAATCCGATAGGCGCACATCACAGCGGCCTGATTGGCGAAGATCCGAATGGAATCCCCAACAACCTGATGCCCTATGTTGCCCAGGTTGCCATTGGCAAATTAACGCAATTATCCGTATTTGGTGATGATTATCCGACTCGTGATGGCACCGGCATCAGGGACTATATTCATGTGGTTGACCTGGTAAAAGGTCATGTCAATGCAATAGCCGCATTGAACAGCGAAAAATTTGCAACGGGTGGCTGTAAAGCTTATAACCTGGGCGCAGGCAAAGGCTATAGTGTTCTCGAAATAATCAATGCCTTTGAAAAAGTAACCGGAAAAACCATCAATTATAAAATTTCTCCGCGCAGACCCGGCGATATTGCCGAGTGTTTTGCCAATCCTGATCTGGCCTTAAAAGAGCTGGACTGGAAAGTAGAAAAAACTCTGGATGATATGGTAGCCGATACCTGGAAATGGCAGACCCAAAATCCACGAGGCTATCAATAGATTTAATCGCCCAATCGTTGCCTGACTTTGAAGCGTCACTACCTTAATTTATTTCTGTAGGAGCGGGCTATGCCCGCGATATAACAAAACCTTCGCGGGCATATAGCCCACTCCTACAAAGCTTAATTCCTCCGAAGCCATGTGGTCTTATTCCTGCCTACGCCTAATGCTTGTTTAGTGCCCTGAATTAATTTAAGTACGCACCGGCAAACCCCACGGCCATTAAGTTAAGAAATAAGGAAGCAAAAAACATGTTTTTTGACTTCCTATCAGTGACTGCTGGAGTACAAACCTAGTACTCAGTCAGCGTTGATATGTCGAATGATAGCCCCCATATAATGTCTTTACATTGCCATTAATAAACACCATTGAAAAAGAAATACATAGTACGACTAACGGAAGATGAACGCGCTTATTT
>NZ_JAOEGU010000041.1 GCF_025583945.1 Methylobacter psychrophilus | reverse complement strand
GATATAGAGCCATGAATTAATTACGTAGGGCGTGCCGGGCGCGCCTTAGCTTTAAAGGCGCGCCCGGCACGCCCTACAGAAAGTAATGTCGCTTTATCAACTTTGGACTCTATAATCTCGCTGTGGTTAAGGTGAGATGGTTATCTGTTAAAAATAAAAACGGGTGTCTTAATGCACCCGTTTTTTGTTTACCTGGCTAAAGAAGCGCCTGGATTATTCAATCAAAAAGTCGCGCATCATACCCATATCTTCATGTTCAAGATTATGGCAGTGGTACATAAACAAGCCTTTAAAATCCTGGAAGGGTTTTATGATGCGAACGTTTTCGCCCGGCATCACCAGTACGGTATCTTTCAGGCCGTTTTCGATGAAGCCGTCACGCACGGTGGCATAGTCTGCCGCATTATCAGCACTGACACTGCGGCTGACAATTTGGAACTGTTGTCCGTGTAGATGAATGGGATGCGCCATGGCCATCATCATACCCATACCTCCCATACCCATCATGCCTTGACCTCCGCTTTTCTGATCGTCGTCATCATGCTTCATGCCGCCCATCATCCCCATGCCACCACCCTTGTGACCCATGCCCATCATGCCTTGGCCATTACCTTTCTGATCGTCGTTACCATGCTTCATACCGCCCATCATCCCCATGCCGCCATGTTCTTCAGCTGCCGGTGCGGATTCTTTTCCATGACCGCCACTACCGCCGTGCGCATGGAAAATTTCCATGAGTTGGATAGTGTTCACCTTGATGCGTTCAAAGTCTTGAATATCGTCGAACTTATAGGGGCGACCATTAAGCAGCATGGCCATTGGGCCTTCAGAAATACCGATAGGGAGTGGTTTATCAGGATTTGCAGTAGTACTGATTGGATGCCAGTTGATTTTTGATAACTGTGACGGCAGTTTAGGGCTGTCGCTGACTTTTTTGGTGACCCGGGCAGTAAAAACGGGATAATTGCTACCGACAGGCAGGGCATTGGCATGCATCATACCGCCCATGCGCCCTGCCATTTTTGGTAATACGCCTGAAAAATCCAGACTGCGCATGACTAACTGCGAGCCTTCATTACGACCGCTAAAATCGGCCCAGACGTCCAACCGCTCACCAGGAGCCAGCATGACGTAAGGTTTAACTTCCGGTTGTTCCAGCAAACCGCCATCAACGCCGATAACGGTGAGGGGTGTGCCGTCATCCCAACCCAGCTTGTAAATACGTGCTGTTGAGCCATTTAAAATACGTAAGCGATAGGCGCGACTGGCAACATCAATCTGAAAGTCCGGACGACCGTTAACCAGTATACGATTGCCATAGAATCCTGTCATCCGGTCATGCATGTTGCGGGCATAAATGAGTTGATTTTGTTCATCGAAGAGACGATCCTGAATGACTATCGGAATTTCGTATTCGCCGGCAGGTAATTCCAGTTTTGCTTCTTCTTCATCATGAATGAATAATGCACCGGCCAAGCCATGATAAACCTGTTTGGCAGTGGTTTCATGCGGATGTGGATGGTAGATATTCATACCTGCCCGATTTAGCACTTCAAATTCATAGACCAGGATTTCGCCGGGATCAATAGTGAACTGAGGATGACCGTCCATATTAGCGGGAACATGCAAGCCATGCCAATGTGTAACGGTGGGTTCGGTCAGTTTATTGTATAAATTAATGCGTACTTTCTGGCCTTTTTGTAAATTGATTAAAGGCCCCAGATAAGATCCTGCTATGTTTGTGAGGGTTTCTTTCGGCCCTGTTTTTAACAATGCCGTGTATTGCTGCACTTGGGTCTGTTGGCCGGGCAGAATGGATACCGAGCCGGATTGGCAAAACAGATCGAATTCGACATCCGGTTTAAAATTGGGTGAGGCTTTGTTGGGTGTTAATTTTGGCATGCCATGCATACCTTCCATTGCTTGTAAAAACCCCGGCATACCGGCAAAAGCAACCAGACCCAAGCCAGATTGGGTCAGGAAACGACGACGGGAATAATTTTTAAGACTAGACATAAATCCTCCTCAAGATAGAAATCGCCCCTGTTAATAGTGCTGGTTTTTATAATGATGGGGCGACAGTGAGTTTATATTAGAAAACTATTATATTCAAGGTAATACGTGACATTTTTTGTGGTTGGTAGCAACTAAAAAATAACGGCTGTTTTAGCTATAATTAATAAACAATAAATAGACTTACATGGCAGGAAATTTTGTCGTTACGGTCACTTTTTGTTGGAGAAACCAATGCTAAAGATCAAGTGCTGGTGAGTTGGTTAATCGTAAATATCTTGGCAATAGTGTAATTACTATTAATATGGCCGATAATCGATTTTTATGATTATTGTTTAAGTTATCGCTTTCCGGATTGTTAACCTGATTAAAAGGATAGGGTTGAATATGCCTTTACAGTCACTGTGTTGGTATTGTCTTTTTCAGGCTTTGGTATTGCTTCTGGTCTCTAATGGTGCGCCGGTTATTGCCAGTAGAGTGCTGGGTAACCGCTTGGCAATGCCAATAGATAACGGGCTTTATTTAGGTGATGGTCAGCGTTTGTTAGGCATTACTAAAACTTGGCGAGGTTTGTTTTCAGCCATTTTTATTACGACTGTTATAGCAATTTTATGTGGGCTTGAACCTATAACGGGGGTATTGTTTGGTATGCTGACAATGCTGGGTGATATGCTGGCCAGCTTTGTTAAGCGCCGACTTGGTAAGGTTGAAAGTAGTCAGGCGCGAGGGTTTGATACGATACCGGAGACATTGTTGCCGTTATATCTGTTAAAAGAACCGCTAGGGTTGGATTTTATTGATGTTATCTTGATTGTCGTGCTTTTTTTTCTGTGTGAGGAATTTTTTTCACCCATTCTTTACCGGTTACATATTCGTAATAAGCCCTATTAAAAACAGCTCCAATTGTCTCACTTCCAAGGAATAGTAAAGTCGCTATGAAAAAGAAAGAATTGAAGGTACTTACTTATAACATTCATAAAGGCTTTAATGTCGGCAACAGGGGCTTTGTGTTACATCAGATCCGGGAAGCATTAGTCGCTGCGGATGCCGATTTGTTGTTTTTACAAGAGATGCAAGGCGAGCATCGTCGTCATAAAAAAAATATCGAACATTGGCCTGATCAGTCACAAATTGAGTTTATTGCTGAAGGCGTTTGGCCGCATTTTGCCTATGGAAAAAATGCAATTTATAATGCCGGCCATCATGGTAATGCACTTTTAAGCAAATACCCTTTTGAGAGCTGGGAAAATATCAATGTATCCCCCTTTCCTTGGGCCAGCCGTAGTCTTCTGCATGGTATTATCCGCCTACCTGAGAGCAGCCAAGATATCCATATTGTGTGTATTCATTTTGGTTTGATGGGTAAAGAGCGTCGCCTGCAAATAGGAAAATTGTGTGATCGTATTGACAGTCATGTGCCGCATGACGCACCATTAATTGTCGCGGGTGACTTTAACGATTGGCGGGGACAAGCCGGGCGACTTTTTCACGATCATCTGGATTTAAATGAGATTTTTTTACAAACTCATGGACACCATGCCCGTACCTTTCCGGTTTGGTTGCCTTTTTTTCAGATGGATCGTATTTATTATCGTGGCCTGATTCCGGTGTCGTGTGACCGGTTGACTCATTCACCTTGGCACATGCTTTCCGATCATGCGCCACTTGCCGCCTCATTTGCTTTATGAACAGTAAACTGTTTACAGCGCAGTCCAGGTTAACCTTGCCTAATTTGCTGACAGGATTTCGTTTTGTAGCTGCTCCCGGCTTGTTGCTGCTGGCATGGTACGGTTATGGCATTGCTTTTATGGTGCTATTGGCGATTGCTTTTTTAACTGATTTATTGGATGGTCTGGCCGCGAGGTTGACAGGGCAAGTTTCCCAGTTTGGTGCTACCTTGGATAGCTGGGCGGATGTCATTACCTATCTAACGATTGCTGTTTGTTGCTGGTGGTTATGGCCGGAGATCGTTCGTAGAGAGCTGGTTTTTGTCTGCTTGATTGTCGCCAGTTGCTTGTTACCGGCCATTGCAGGATTTAGTAAATTTGGGGGCTTTACCAGTTATCATACGTGGGGAGTCAAAATAGCAGCCGCCTCTATGGGGCTATCATTGTATGTGTTGTTTCTCGGTGGCCCGGCATGGCCATTTCGGTTGGCTGCGGTTATCTGTATACTTGCCGCTATTGAAGAAATCGTGCTTACTTTGCTTTTGTCCGAACCCGAGTCAAATGTGCGTTCAGTCTGGGATGTTTTAAAGCGTTCTGCACGCAATAGCCGCTAGTTTGTCTGTCTTTTTTTATTCACCAGGAAGACACGAAGAACACGAAGAAAAAAGCTTGTTGTCCTTCGTGTCTTCGTAGTGAAATGTTTATAATATTTTTGTCTATTTACCGTTTTTAATGAGTCGATTTAAAAATAAAACTGTTTTAAATCGTAACCCGCATCCATTTGTCAATTACTGAATTTTTCCTGTGCAACCATTAATAGTAGCGCCAAATATCTTGTATGTCTGTCCGGTTTGTGGAGAGTCACTCCAACTAAATCAATCAGGTAAAAGCTATGCCTGTCAGAATCGACATAGCTTTGATCTGGCTAAAGAAGGTTATCTGAATCTTTTACCTGTACAGGATAAACATTCTAAAGAACCCGGTGATAGCAAGGAAATGATGATAGCCAGGCGTCTATTTTTGGAGGCAGGGTTTTATGAACCTATGGCTAAAGCGGTGGCGATGATGATTGATGCCAACAATAGAAAAGGCGAGGGCATGCATCTTTTGGATTTGGGCTGTGGTGAAGGGTATTACAGCCGAAAAATTGCTTGTCATTGCAAGCACAGTGAAAAGATGGCTTTGCATGGTATTGATATTGCCAAGTTTGCCGTAGCTGCCGCCGCTAAAAAACAGCCTGAAGCACAGTTTGTCGTCGCCAGTTCAAATCGATTACCCTATATGGATCAGTCTTTTGATTTTATCTTGAGGGTATTTGCACCATCAGCTGATGACGAGCTTAAACGGGTGCTAAAATCTTCGGGATACTTACTTATCGTTACGCCTGGTTCTCGTCATTTATGGCAGTTAAAACAAGCTATTTATGCCGAGGTAAAAGAACATTCCTCAGAGAGTTTGGTTTTACAGGGTTTTGAGGAGTTGCTTACACAACGGATTAGTTACAAAATCACCCCAAATGCCCAGCAGAGAATGGCTTTGTTACAGATGACACCTTTTGCCTGGCGAGCTAATGAAAGTGTTCAGCAAGCCTTAAATGCCATTTCAGAACTCGAAATTGAAACTGACTTTATATTGACGTTGTTTGTAAAAACAGTAGATATTGAAACCACTTAAGTAAATACGATTTTGCGCGAAAAGTAAAAGTCCGTAATCCTGCAGATGCAGGATTACGGACTTTTCAAGCGCTATAGCAACTTAAGATCCACGATAATAACCGCCCTGACTGCTCTGGCTTTTACTGACTGTTTTAGGCTCTGGTTTCTTGGCCTTATTGGTAGTCGTTGTTACTTGCTTTTTACTTTTAGCGGTTGTTACTGGTTCTTGTTTCTTCGATTTACTGGCAATTGCCGGTAATTTTTTAGTGTTTTTAGTTGCGGTTACTGATCCGGGTTTTGAGCTCTTGGTTGCCGCTGCCGGCTTTTTATTTTTAGCCACAATTACTGGAGTCGATTTTTTAATCTTCGCGATAGGTTCTGGAATAGGCTCTGGTTCAGTGAAGGGTATTTCTCCTTCCAATGGTGGCAGTCGTTCATAAAGTGGCATCGGTGTTCCATCCAGATCTTTAAGTGCCTTATTTAAAGCTACTTGGTCAAATTCAGGAAGTTCGCCATTATTGGCTTTTTGAATAAGGGCCAACGCCACTGCATAGCGTTCATCTGCAGACTTTTCCTCACCTTCCAAATCAGGGTGAGCCTCGACATAAAGGGTATTATTTAGCCAGCCAACCTTGACCGGTTGTTTAACGATATAAACAGAAGTTCCAACCGGAATTGAATTATATAAAGCTTCGATATCTTCAGGGTACATCCGCACACAGCCATGTGTTATTTGCATACCTATACCAAAAATTTTATCAACATCAGTACCATGTATTCGATAATCCCCCGGCAGATTGAGATACAAGGCGTAAGCACCCAAAGGGTTGTTGGGGCCTGGTGGGACGACAACCGGTAACGGATCACCGTTTGCCGCATGCTCGCGTCTGATTGATTCAGGTGGATGCCATGAGGGATCTTTCACCTTTTTGGAAACAGTAGTCTTACCCAATGGGGTTTGCCAATCTTGTCTGCCCACACCATGCGCGTATGATCTTACTGTACCAGGTTGGTTCGCAGGGTAATAGTACATGCGATATTCAGCGATGTTTAAGGTAATACCTTCGTGAGGGCTGTCCGGTAAAATACGTCGATTTGGCAAGCGTACAACAGTATCTTTTTTAATAAGCCAGCGATCAAGATTGGGATTTAAAGTGACTATTTCTGTTTGTCCCAGATTAAAGTGTCTGGCGATATCTAATAACGTTTGGTCATGATCTACTGTTATTGTCACAGTATCGCCGGTGGACGAGGCAACGACTCTATCACCGTTAATTTCCGGTAAATTATAAGTTGCAGCATAAACATTACCAACGACCGTTAGTAATAATAATGAACAAGCAAAGAGGGTACGGGTTTTCATTAAAATAATTTTCTCAGTAACACTATAAAATAACGCGTGGTTTAATAATCAGCATTGGTTAAAACTACATAACGATTAATGCCAATTTGTATGCTTATATTTTATCATGGGCTGGTTCTAAACCATTAGCAGAAATTTACAACTATAAAATAAAAAAACTCACAAAAAATACCTGAATGCTATGTAAATAGCCTGTTTGTTGTCAGCTTTTTTGATGATTAATGGCTTTTTTGAGTATTACCGTGATTAACTGTGTGTGCGTTATAATTTAACGATATAAAAATCAGCGATATTCCTTCGCTATCTGTAAATTCTTGCTCAACTACACACGAGAGATCTTAACTTATGTCGCTGCAAATTTTTCGTACCAAACCAGTCGTCTCGCATGATGACCAAGAGCACGTACTTAAGCGTTGCCTGTCGGCATGGGATCTGGCTTTTCTCGGTGTAGGTGCAATTATAGGCACGGGTATTTTTGTATTGACTGGCATTGCTGCTGCAACGCAAGCCGGTCCTGCTGTCATTTTATCGTTTATTATTGCCGGTATTGCCTGTGCCTTTGCGGCACTTTCTTATGCCGAGTTGTCATCATCTGTCGGTGGTTGCGGTAGTGCTTATGGTTACAGCTATGCGGCATTTGGTGAATTAATTGCTTTTATTATCGGTTGGGATTTGTTGTTGGAATATGGTATTTCGGTCGCAGCAGTCGCCAACGGTTGGTCCGGCTATTTCAATAATGCGCTCACAGCAATCGGACTGCCATTGCCGGAGGCACTTACCAAAGCGCCCAAGCTTGGTGGTATTATCAATCTACCGGCTTTCGCTATTATTCTGCTGTTAATGAGTCTGTTAATTGTGGGCGTAAAACACAGCGCTAAGGCCAACAATGTTATGGTCGTTGTTAAGCTCATTACTATCACTATATTTATCGGTGTTGCGGTATTCAATGTTCACCCGGCAAACTGGGATCCTTTTATGCCGTTTGGCTGGTTTCAAACCTTGCCTGACGGAAAAACGACCGGCGTTCTGGCAGGCGCATCGCTGGTGTTTTTTTCTTATGTGGGCTTTGATGCGGTGTCTACTGCCGCTGAAGAAGCTAAAAACCCGCAACGAGACCTGCCTTTTGGTATCGTTGCCTCACTGGTTTTTTGTACCGTTATTTATATTATAGTCGCGGGATTACTGACCGGTATCGTCCACTATTCTGCTCTGAATGTTTCCTCTCCTGTTTCTCATGCACTAACTCTGCTGGGTTATAACTGGGCATCGGCGCTAATTTCAACAGGTGTTATCGCCGGTCTTACTACCGTTATGTTGGTGTTGTACTACGGCTTGACACGTATTATTTTCGCGATGTCGCGGGATGGCTTGCTATCATCTTTTTTTAACAAAGTTAATCCCAATACCCAAACGCCGGTACGTGTTATTGTACTTTGCGGCGTTATTATGGCACTTGTGGCAGGTTTTATGCCGCTGGGCGATTTGGCTGAACTGGTTAATATTGGTACTTTGGCTGCATTCGTGCTGGTGTGTTTAGGGGTGATCGTTCTGCGTATTACCAAGCCGGACATGGTGCGGCCTTTCCGTTCGCCATTCAGTCCTTTGTTTCCGGTGCTGGGTATGTTGTCATGTGGAGCATTAATGGGATTTCTGCCAGCTATCACCTGGCTGCGTTTCCTTATCTGGCTGGTTATTGGCTTGATTGTCTATTTTGGTTATTCAATGCAGCACAGCAAATTGGCGAAATCTGGTCAAGTGTGCTGATTCAAGCGAAACAAGTCGCAAAATATCTTTATTATCATATTAATCGTGGGGTCGACCTATGTGTCTGCCCTAAATTAATCGAGTCTTTTGAACAGGACGAACACACAGATTCGTCCTTATAATTATAAATACAAAACTGTGCAATCAGGTATGAAATTTCCTGGAGTTAGCACAGCTTTCAGACATCACCGGGATTATAAATGTCAGACGTTAAGATTTATGATGTAAAACCTGGCATAGCCGCTCAGGCGCATATTACTGCCGAAACCTATAAAACCCTGTATCAACATTCAATTGATCAGCCGGAAGCTTTTTGGGCAGGGCAGGCGGAACAATTTTTAGTATGGAGCAAGCGCTGGGATAGCGTTATGGATTGTGATTTTTCAAAAGGCATTATGCGTTGGTTTGCTGGCGGGAAACTTAACGTGAGCGTCAACTGTATTGATCGTCATCTTGAAACGCGCGGTGATCAAGTGGCTATTATCTGGGAAGGTGATAATCCGGCTCATGATAAAAAAATTACTTACCGACAATTACATGAGGACGTTTGCAGGTTTGCCAATGTTTTAAAAACACAGGGCGTTAAAAAAGGTGACCGGGTTTGTATTTACTTACCCATGATTAGTGAGTCGGCAACGGTGATGCTGGCCTGTACAAGAATTGGTGCCGTGCACTCGATTGTTTTTGGCGGGTTTTCGGCAGATGCGTTAAAAGACCGGATACTGGATTCGGATTGCCACTATGTTGTTTGCGCGGATGAAGGCTACCGTGGCGGTAAAACTACACCGATTAAAACCAATGTTGATCTGGCAGCGATTTCCTGTCCACAGCTTAAAAAAGTCATTGTTATAAAAAATACCGGCAGCACCCTTGACTGGCAGGAAGGTCGTGATATCTGGTATCACCAAGCAATGGCAGAGGCTTCAGCTGATTGTCCCGCTGAAGTTATGGATGCAGAAGATCCCTTGTTTATCCTGTATACCTCAGGGTCGACTGGTAAACCCAAAGGTATTGTACATACCACTGGCGGTTATTTGTTATATGCGGCCATGACCCATAAGTATGTGTTTGATTACCATGAGGGTGATATCTACTGGTGTACTGCCGACATAGGCTGGATCACCGGGCATTCTTATATGATCTACGGACCCTTGTGCAACGGTGCGACGACTTTGATGTTTGAAGGCGTGCCTACTTATCCTGAAGCAGATCGTTTTTGGCGAGTCATTGATAAACATCAGGTCAATATTTTCTATACTGCACCGACTGCAATTCGTGCATTAATGGCTCAGGGGAATGATTTTGTTACCCGCACGGATCGCAGCAGTTTACGTATTTTGGGTAGCGTTGGCGAACCTATTAATCCGGAGGCATGGGAATGGTATTACCATGTCGTCGGTAACGGACAATGTCCTGTCATGGATACCTGGTGGCAAACTGAAACGGGCGGCATATTAATCACTCCGTTGCCCGGTGTTACTGCTTTAAAACCGGGTTCTGCAACCTTACCGTTTTTCGGTATCAAGCCGGAAATCATGGATAATCAGGGTGTTATTATGGACGGTGTGGCAGAGGGGATTTTGGTCATCAGTAGCCCGTGGCCAGGTCAGGCACGGACAATATATGGGGATCATCCACGCTTTATTGATACGTATTTTAAAAACTATCCCGGTTATTATTTTGCCGGTGATGGCGCGCGTCGTGATAAAGACGGTTATTACTGGATTACCGGGCGTGTCGATGATGTGATTAACGTCTCAGGTCACAGAATGGGTACGGCAGAAATTGAAAGTGCCCTGGTGTTGCATGAACAAGTCGCAGAAGCCGCTGTTGTCGGTTATCCGCATGATATTAAAGGTCAGGGAATTTACGCTTATGTGACTTTGAATGTCGGTATTGAGCCTTCGGAAGCACTGAGAAAAGAGTTGGTTGATTTGGTTAGAAAAGAAATTGGTGCCATTGCCAACCCTGATATTATTCAATGGGCTCCCGGTTTACCAAAAACCCGCTCAGGTAAAATCATGCGCCGTATTTTACGAAAAGTGGCTGCTAATGAGCTGGATAATCTGGGCGATACCTCCACACTTGCTGATCCGTCGGTAGTTGAAGATATTATTGATCACCGCGCCAACAAATAAGGTTCTATCGGTTTTAAGTATCCTGTTGAGGATTTGTAGGGTTAATTTATTCGCCTTGGGCAGATAAGTCGGCCTTTACACTATCTTCCAGGATGCTTTCATCTTGGTTGTGACTCATGGAATGATCGTTAATGCTGTTTTTCGGTTTTTAGGGTCAATTACGCAAGACCATTGTTATTCTGCTATTTTTTCTTTTATACTGACCGGCTAAATACATCAAGGAGATACCATGGAAAAACCATTCATTTTACACATGCTAACCACTGCTAAAAACTTAAGTCCTTTTGACGTCAACATGGCGCTGGATGCAGGTTGGGTTTCTGCACTACCTTATATTAATGTTGAAGCCAGTGAAGTTCAAGGGCTTGTACAAGATGCTATTTTTTCTCGCAGTGCAAAAAATTTAAAACGCACCGGTATTTTTATCGGCGGCCGCGATACCAAACAAGCCATGGATATGTTGAAAACAGCCAAGCGCTCAATGGTCCCACCTTTTGAAGTTTCTGTTTTTGCTGATCCTAGCGGTGCTTTTACAACAGCTGCTGGTATGGTTGCCGCTGTAGAGCATGAATTAATCACAAAATTTAACACAACATTGGCAGGTAAAAATATTCTTGCGTTAGGTGGAACCGGCCCCGTGGGCCAAGCCGCAGCAGTTATTGCGGCTCAGGCAGGTGCCAACGTAAGGATCATCGGCAGACAACTGGAAAAAGCTCAGCATATTGCCGAACTGTGCAGTAATGAATTTGGTGACGGTAAAATTACCATTACCGCAGGTGCCGATGCTGATAAAGCTGAATATATGAAAACAGCTGATATTGTTTTTGCAACCGGTGCAGCAGGTATTGAGTTACTGAGTGCTGAATTAATTGCCTCAGCTCCGCAATTGAAAGTTGCGGCAGATGTTAATGCAGTACCGCCATCAGGCATAGCCGGCGTTGATGCATTTCATAATGGTACGCCTATTGAAGGTTCGAACAGTGGTGCTGTTGGCATAGGCGCTCTGGCTATTGGTAATATTAAATACCAGGCACAGAATCGCCTGTTGAAAAAAATGATCGAATGCGATAAGCCGGTTTATTTGCATTTTGAACATGCTTTTGAAGTAGCCAGAGCTTATGTTAAGTCAAGAGCTTAAATTTACTCCAGTTTACCCCGCACTCATTATAAGGAGCATCTCTAATGGAGAAACGTAGCATTCTTCACATGCTTGACCCCATGCCAAACAATAGTCCATTTGATATTAATATGGCTATGGACGCAGGGTTTGATGTGCTTATGCCTTATAGTAATGTCAAATTAGACAGTATTTACAGGCTCACCCAGGATGCTATTTTTTCCCGTGGTCCAACAGGTGTCAAGCGTACCGGAATCTTTATTGGTGGCCGTGATTTAGGGTTGGCTATGGATATGCTGGATGCCAGTCAACAAGCCATGGTTCCACCTTTTGAAGTATCTGTTTTTGCCGATCCCAGCGGTGCATTTACTACAGCGGCAGCATTGGTTGCTTGTGTAGAGAAAGAGTTGAAGTCAAAGCATGGCAAAGAATTAAAAGACTGTACTGCACTGGTTTTTGGTGGAACGGGGCCGGTCGGTATTGCTACCGGAATTATTGCTTCCTTGGCGGGTGCCAAGACAGTATTGGTCGACCATTTATTGCTTGAGACGGCTGAAGATATTGCCAAAGCTTATAATCGTCGGTTTGGTTGTACCCTGAAAGGCGCATGTGCCGGCTCTGAAGCCGATAAAATTGAATTAGTGGCTACCGCTGATATTATTTTTTGTGTTGCCAAAGCGGGTGTTCAGGTTCTCAGTTCGGCTGTTTTAAAAGAGGCCAGGCAATTAAAAGTGGCTGGTGACGTTAATGCGGTTCCGCCAATGGGCATAGAAGGCATCAAGCGCAGTGATTTAGGCGTACCTTTAATTTATGCAACCAATGCACAAGGCGCAGTCGGTGTCGGAGCCTTGGCCGTGGGCAATGTTAAATATAAGCTTCAGAATGAGATGCTAAAATTAATGCTGGAAACGGATAAGCCTTTATATCTTGATTTTAGAGAGGCTTTTAATAAGGCCAGGAATATAGCGTAGTTTTGCACGAGTTGGTAAATTTGAACAGTAAAAAAAGTGTTTGCCAGCATATATCCTGTAATGGTTTTTGTTGGAATGCTGTAGTGTTTAATAACTGAAACTGATGCAGTAGTCGGTTCTTGCTATTTTCGTTTCTCATAGTTGATCAGGTTTATTATCGACGTGCGGGTGTGTTGTTGACAGGCCTTAATCACGATGAGCATTTAAGAGTGTTGGGCGATGATTTGTATAATGAATACGGATTATCCGAGTGATATTCATATTTTATCTTCATCTCTAACGAAAATTGACAAATTGTTGGTTTTCATCTCATCATGAAAAGAAAGGAAGGTAATAACATGAACCAACAGAATAGAATCTTGTTTGCTGGTGATCCGCATGGAAATTTTAAGCCCTTGATAGCGGCTGCTCATAAATACCGGCCCGAAGCTATCATTTTACTGGGTGATTATGATCTGGATGTGCCGTTAGAAAGTTGTTTAAAGGAAATTGATGGCGTAACTGAAATTTGGTGGATTGCCGGAAATCATGATTTTGAATCGCCAGCAAAATACAATAATCTATTTAACTCCGCTTTTTCTCATAGAGACTTACACTTAAAAGTTACTGAAATAGCAGGCCTTAGAGTCGCCGGATTAAGCGGTGTTTTTCTTGGCAGGGTATGGTATCCACCGCAACAACCCAAATGGTTGGGTAAGCAGCATTACTTGCATAATCAGTCGGCTAGTGTCCAGAGTTCCGAGATGGCATTAAAATATAAATCAGCTATTTGGCATGATGAATTTGAGGCATTAAAGGCTCTGAAAGCAGATATATTAGTATCACATGAAGCCCCTGGATCTCATAGGCATGGTTTTAAGGTGATTGGTGAATTAGCGGCGGCAATGGGGGTAAAACATATTTTTCATGGCCATCTTCATGAAAATTATGCCAGTATTATCAGAAATAATATTAAAGTGAGTGGCGTCGCAAACGGTGCGGTAACGGATTTGTTTGGCAATATGCTAAGTGAAAAGTGACTTTAAATAGCTCTGGCTAAATCAGGCTTATTTGGTAACGCTTGGCATTGCCAGATAAGCCTGATTTAGCCAGGTTTTTAGCTTGAGGATTGATTGTTATCGACAATAATCTTGAGTGTTTGGCCGGGACGAAGACCTTTAACTAATATGGCTGCGTTGGATTTACGCAAGTCGGCAACAGAGACATTAAACTTTCTGGAAATTTGTGTCAGCGAGTCGCCTTGTCCCACCTTGTAACTGAATAGGCGGATTGACGATGACGCGCTGGCAAGTTGTGGGTTAATACTGTTGATGGTTAGTTTTCGGCCTGGAATTAGTGCTGTTTTTAAAGTAGCGCTGTTCCAGTTAGCAATGTCTTTCGGGGTGACAGAAAATCGTTGAGAAATATTAAAGAAGGTATCGCCTTTTTTTACCGTATAGACTTGAGTATTAATGGCTTTAGGTTTTGATACGCTGGCCAGTAGCGGGATACTATTTGATTTTGCTTCCGAAGGTATTTGTAAGCGCACCCCGGAATTAACGGAATTGCTGGTTAAATGATTGGCTTGGCGCAGTGATTGAATGGTTGTGTTGTTTCTATTGGCAATCGCGGCCAAATTATCTCCTGGTTTAACTTTGTATTGCACCAGGTTTGTTCTGATTCTATCACCGCCAAGTTGGGCTGTTTGTAGCTGATCCTGATTTTTGTCTTGGAAGCGTGGCTCGGTTGTCCGCTTTTCATTGTATTGTTTTATATCGACTCTTTCAGAATAGGGAAGCATCGCCAGATTATTTTTAAATGCTTGCGCTTGAGCTGCCGGAACCAACAGCCGATGCGGGCCTTCAGGAGCGGTGCTGGCGCGGCTAAAGCCGGGATTTAATTTTAAAAATGCATAGAGTGGTGTATTTGCAAGTTTCGCCGCTTTGTGCAAATCTAACGGGGATTTAATATCAACGACTTCAAAGTAAGGTTTATTGGGTATGTGTTGTAAATGAATATTGTATTCGTCAGCATGGGCAAATAATCTGGCAATAGCCAGTAATCTTGGCACATAGTCATCGGTTTCTTGAGGCAGGTCTAATGACCAATAATCAGTGGGTAGATTGAGATATTCATTTCTTTCAATGGATTTTCTGACCCGACCTTTCCCGCAATTATAAGAAGCAAGAGCCAGTAACCAATCGCCATCAAAATTTTCACTTAATTCTTTTAAGTAAGTGGTTGCAGCTTTTGTTGAAGCGTAAATATCGCGCCGACCGTCATACCAAGCATTTTGTTGAAGACCATATTCTTTACCTGTAGCGGGGACAAATTGCCAAAGTCCTGAGGCGTCAGCTTTTGAATAGGCATCAGGTACAAAAGCACTTTCTACAACGGGCAATAAAGCCAATTCGCCGGGTATGTTTTTGGCTTCAATTTCATCGAGAATATGGTGTAGATAGGGTTCTGCCCGTTGTTGAATTATTGCAAGAGAAGCGGGATGTTCCAAATACCAGTATAATTCACGGTCTATACGCGGGTTTTTAATGTCAGGCAATGAATAGAGTGACAACAACCGCTCCCAAACGGTATCTTTGTGCGTTGATGCGGTTTTGAATTTATGTTTGCGCAGGGTAGGATGGTACACATAGCCGTCATTTTGATTAGATTTGACAGGCATTTGGTCGTTAACGACCAGAGGCTCTTTGGGTGTATCTGAGCAACCGGTTACAATTAAAGATATCGAAATTAATAAAAAATTAATCGACCTGTTAAAATTAACGCGTGTCATCTTGAAGCCTAAAGGTATAGTTATTATTTTAGCTGAATTGTATCATTTTTCTGGATGAAAATCATTAACGTATGTTGTGTTGAGTGTGATTGATGAAACGAAATTTTTTGTTTGCGTGGTACCAAACCCCAAGAGGTAAGCTGTTAAAAGAGCTTGAAGCTGATTATTTGCAGAAATCAATTACTGTTAGTTGTCAACAAATTATTTTGCAAATTGGTGGCTTGGGCTGGGAGAATGACTTTATTGATTGCACTTTATACAAAAATTATACAATACTGGATACCAAAGGACTGGGCTGCGATGATGCAAGAAAAATCAGGGCGAGAGCCTATAGTTTACCGTTGCAAAGCGATAGTGTTGATATGATTATAATACCGCACTTGTTGGAGTTTGATACCCATCGGTTTCAGACTATGCGAGAAGTAGAGCGCGTTTTAAAGCCTGAAGGATTGTTAGTGGTATTAAATTTTAATCCCTGGAGTTTATGGGTCAGGTATCAATTTTTATGGGATAAAAAAATGGCTGATTCCTGGGGAGGGCACTTCATTTCCCGATCAAGAATCATGGACTGGTTAAAGTTATTAAATTTTGAAGTGACCGTATCTTCCGAGTTTAATTTAGATTCTATCAGTTCCAAACAGGGGAAATTAATAGGCTATGGCCAATCATTTTTTTCTACGGCTTATGCTGTTAAAGCCATAAAGCGACGCTACAATATCATTCCGTTAACGCCTGTGAAAAATGCAAATCCTCGATTGGCTTTAATCAATTCACTAAATCCGACAGCACAGATAAAAAAACATGAGTAGTATTGTAATTATTTATACCGATGGAGCTTGCCGTGGTAATCCAGGGCCGGGTGGATGGGGAGTGATTCTTGACTATAAAGGTATTATAAAAGAACTTTATGGGGCAGAAAAACATACGACCAATAATCGCATGGAACTGATGGCCGCGATACAGGCATTGGAATTATTAACAAAAGCTTGTTCCGTTCAGCTTAATAGCGACTCAAGTTATGTCTTAAAAGGTATCACTGACTGGATGCCCAACTGGAAAAAAAGAGGCTGGAAAACGGCTGCGAAAACACCGGTTAAAAATGAAGATTTATGGCGTAGACTGGATGCAAGCATTGCCAGGCACAAGATTGAATGGAAGTGGGTAAAAGGTCATTCTGGCGATATAGGTAATGACCGGGCTGATGCCTTGGCTAATCTTGGCATCGATACCTTGTAATCAGATAAGAGGGTTAAAGGTGAAAGAATAAGCTTCTACTCAGTCACTTTTTAACCACTTGCACCTTGGAGGCTGTCCGAGAATAGGAGTCATAGCGAGGGGAAGCTATTTTGAGTCATTTGAGGCCGATAGTTGTTCTATATATTTTCAGATAAATAATTTTATGTCGACAGATACGATCCCTTCAAGGGGTGTTATCTGTATGAGCTTACAGCTACGCTAATTGGAAATTTAAATTCTGAAAGTTTATATTAAAAAAATAGTGCCAAAATAGTTTTTCCGCAGTCGGTTTTCTATTCTCGGATAGCCTCCTTTAGCCTTATGGCTTATTTTTTACTGCCCATCAGGTTTTTGAGGTCTGCAAATGGATTATGGCTACCCATTGAGACACTGGCCCGATTACTGGACTGCAAATTACCGAAGCGGGTTTCTTCATAACGTGAATGTTCATTATCGTGACAATAAAGACATAATAATTCCCAGTTACTGCCATCGGCAGGATTATCATCGTGGTTGTGATTTTTATGATGAACGGTTAATTCAGTCAGATTGGTATGGGTAAATTCACGGGTGCAACGACCACATATCCAAGGATAGAGCTTAAGTGCCTGACCACGATAAGATTGCTCCCTGATTTCCTGATTACGTCGGGCATCGGTAACAATCTGGTTTAGTTTGTCTTTATCGAGTGATGTCTTTTTTAATGTCATAAAATTGTTTTTGTCTGTAAATAAATTGTTGGTAAAACGCTCCGACCACCGGTTTTATTCGACTATTTTTATCAGCCAGCCGTCAGTTCCTTTACATTGATTTGGGCCATCGGCAGCAATACTAATTCTGGCAAAGTCGCCTTTTAAAGTATCGGGCAGTGTTCCAGTTACCAGAAAACTCTGGTTTTTAGGTGTAACCGTGACCTCTACCGGCTGATTTTTTACCGTGACGATAATGCTGTCAGGGTTGGTATTTGCGGAGGCGATAAAAGAAAAAGCTGATTTTGACGCAACTTCAGCATTGCTGATCGGGCTAAATTCGCTAAATTTTGGTTTGTCACAGGCTTTTGTGCTACTGCTGCTGCCATAAGACCAGACGTTACCGCTAATAATCATTAACGTTACCAGCCATAATGTTTTGTATGATTTCATCACTGAGTCTCTCTATTTTTGTTTTGTGTCATTATTCAATGGTTGTCGGTTTTAAGTTTAGCAAATTATCGTAAACGTTCATATAAGCTGTCATCATTCTGTTCAGGCTAAATGTTGACTCACATCCGGTTCTTCCTGCTTTACCATGACAAAGCAAAATATTGGGGTTATCCAAACAGTATTTAAAGGCTTCTGTCAGCCATTGCTGTTGGATTTTGTTTTTGGACCAGATAGCCGGTTTGGTTATGGATAACCAATTCCGGATTGCCACCTACGTCGGTCGCTATTACCGATAATTCTGTCGTCATGTCTTTAAGAATGGTATTGGATATGCATTCCTTAATAGAAGGCAGTACAAATAAATCCAGATTTTGCATGATATCAGCGATATCATTTCTTTCGCCTGCAAACCAAATCAGCTTATCAATATTAGCTTCGAGACTTAATTCGCAAAGTTTTGGCAGAATATACATTGGATTGAAATATAGACTTTCAGAAATTAAATTTCCAGTCGCATCGCTGTAAACTCCTACTGATAACATCCCTTCAAGGGATGTTATCAGTTAGCATCGAAATTATTTATCTGAAAATCTATAGTTGAAATTACGATAAGTCACACAGCTCAGTAGCCACTGACTGCACAGCATTGGTTTGTTGTAGCCACAGGTCAAGGTCAGGGTTTTGCAATAATTTTTCCGTAAACTGACAGGCCTGAGCCAGATGGTTTTTTGCCGACGTACTTAAACCTTCACCCAATTCAAGTTTTTCGGCTTTGATGCTCAGTAAAAAACACGGCGGTGGCATTTGTTTTTTTATTGACTGATACACGGCTAAAACCGCAGCAGGACTCATGGCGTGAGTGGTGTAGCTTTTATCTCTGGCAGGTTCAAGTTGGGCAAAGTCAAACGCCTCGACACAAGAAACCGAGGCATCAACAAATAATACCAGCAATCTGTTTTCCAAATCCAGCGCATGTTCAATTTGTAGCTGAAAGTCACTCAGTATTTCAATGTCTTGCAAATTACAGTGGCTTTCAACATATTCCAGTAATAACGGCCCTAGTGCGTCATCGCCACGACTAAGGTTGCCATAGCCAAATACAAGTACCGGTTTAAGCATTATTTGGCCGTTCAATTTGACCGCTACTATGTTTCACCAGTTTATCAATCAAGTTACCTTCAGCATCAATTAATTCCAGTTGTAACGGCATTTTTCCCATCGCATGGGTCGCGCAGGACAAGCAAGGATCATAAGCGCGAATAGCTACTTCCAGATTATTTAACAATGGTTCGGTTAATTCCCGACCCGATAAGTATTCTGCCGCCACTTGCCGAACGGATTCATTCATCGCCATGTTATTGCTGGTGGTCGAAACGATTAAATTGGCTTTGGTGACAATATCATTCTCATCGACTTGATAATGATGGAACAGCGTGCCACGTGGTGCTTCAATAACGCCGACACCTTCATAGCGTTTCTCACCTTGCGCCACTAAATCATGGCCCATGATGTCAGGGTCATGGAGCAGTGTTTTGATGCTTTCGGCGCAATGTAGGGTTTCAATTAAACGTGCCCAATGAAAAGCCAGCGTACTATGAACCATCGCTTCGTTGCTGTGCGCTTTAAATTCTACGCGAGCGGCTTCTGCCAATGGCGTGTTAATGTAATCACAGTTATTGACTCTGGCCAACGGCCCCACACGATACCAGCCGTTTTCCTTGCCCATCGATAACAGGTAAGGAAATTTCATGTAAGTCCAGGAGCGTACTTCTTCATGGATATAATCGTTATATTGGCAATAATCGACATTATCCATAATCATTTTGCCATCAGCATCTTTCGCGCGAATACCGCCATGATAAAGTTCCAAGGCACCATCGGGTTTGGTTAAGCCCAGGTAATTGGTACGTATGGTGCCAAAGTCATCATAATAGGGCAGGTTGGAGCAATGTACTTTTTTAATGAGTGCGACCGACGCTGCCGACCACTCAATCATTTGGTCAATATCTTCCAGTAAATAATCACGTTCAGCTTTGCTTAAAGATTTATTCACGCCGCCAGGAATCGCACAAGTACCGTGAATCCGTTTACCGGAGACCATGCGTATTACTTCCTGACCATATTTGCGCAGCTTTACACCCTGCACACCAAGGTCGGGATATTCACTTAGTACGGCAATAACAGAACGTTTACTGATATCGCTTTCAAAACCAAACAATAAATCAGGGCTGGATAAATGAAAGAAATGCAGGGCATGAGATTGCAGTACTTGTCCAAAATGCAGTAAACGTCTCAATTTATCGGCGGATACCGGTAAATTTTCAGGATCAATCCCGACTAGTTGGTCTATGGCTTTAGCAGCGGCTAAATGATGGCTTACCGGACAAATGCCGCATAAGCGTTGCACCAAAACCGGCAACTCCCAATAGGGACGGCCTTGGATAAAACGTTCAAAGCCACGAAACTCAACGATATGCAATCTGGCTTGTCGAACTTTATTATCAGCGTCCAATAATAAGGTGACCTTGCCATGTCCTTCAACGCGAGAGACGGGATCAACAACGACGCGTTTCAGGTTTTCTGTATTTTTGGCGGTTTCTAAATGTTCGTACATGATAATTCTCTAAAGTTGGTTGGAACAACAAGACTGTCCAGCTTGTATCGGAGGGCAAGCGACTGTCCCATAAGAGCAAAAAACACAACAATCACCCTGTTTAGGTTTTAATAATGTCTGGCAATGGGTGCATTGGTAAAAATACAGGCAGGCATCCGTTGGCATAAGTTCTTGTTTTTCAAAGTCACATTGAGGGCATTTAATGACTGATTTTAAAATTAGTCCTGTCATAACTTGATCTTGGTACTGTAGGTATTTGCCGGATTACGCAATTGCCGCTGCTTTGCTTTTCATCACTGCTCCATACGCAATGCTACCTTACATCAAGCATTGCAGGATGTACTGAGTTACGAAGCACATCCTACAGGACTGACTCAATCATAATGCACCAGCTCATAAGGTAACGACGGCTCACGACCGTCAATCAAATCAGTCAAAAATTTCCAGAATACATCGGCTGAAGGCGGGCAACCGGGTAAAAAATAATCTATTTTCACCACTTCATGAATCGGACGCACTTTATCCAGTAATAAGGGTAGTTCAGGATCGCTGGGGATTTGTGCATTTTCAACACCTATGCCATTGATATAAGCTTCATTCAGGCATTCTTCCAAAGGGATAAAATTACGCATCGCCGGTAAACCGCCGTTAATAGCGCAAGCGCCGACCGCAACCAGAATTTTGCAGTTTTTTCGAAATTCACGCAAGACATGAACATTTTCGGAATTACACACGCCACCTTCTATTAAACCAATATCGCAGTTTGTGCAGTGTTCTATATCGGTAATGGGTGAACGGTCAAATTCAACGTGTTCCACCAGCTGTAACATGCGCTCATCAATATCAAGAAATGACATGTGACAGCCAAAGCAACCTGCCAAAGACGTGGTTGCGACTCTAATTTTATTTGTCATGTTGAGAATTCTCCGAAGCTAAACTGACTTGATCAATTTGTTGATGATCGTAAATACGTTCACCAATAGGTACTTGATAAGCGGTTCGCTTAATCAAAATTGCGCCAGTTGGACAAATGTGTGCCGCTTGGTCCGTAGCTTCTATATCGGTATCTTTTAATAGTCCGCTTTGGGCATTAACAATCAGGTGTTTATTAAGTCCGCGCCCACTAATGGCAAACACATCTTTACCATCTTTTTGCTGACTGGCCCTAACGCAAAGCGTACAAAAAATGCAGCGATTATGATCAATCATGACCTCCGCATGAGAAGCATCCAATTCCCGGTTGGGATAAAACAGCGGGAAATGGTTATCGAGCATATTCAAATGATAAGCAACGGCCTGTAATTGGCAATTACCGGTTTTTTCGCAGGAAGGACAAAAATGATTACCTTCCACAAACAGCATTTGGGTAATAAGCCGCCGGTCATCGGTTAATTCTTGGGTATTATTAAGTACATCCTGACCGTCCACAGCCGGAAAAGTACAGGCCGAACAGGTGCGCCCGTTTACTTTTACCGTACACAGTTTGCAACTGCCATGTGGTGTAAATTCGGGATGATGGCATAGATGCGGAATATAAACACCGGCTGCTGTTGCAGCTTCCATGATGGTCTGCCCCTCTTCAAAAGGGATAGTATTACCATCAATAGTGATTAATTTGCTCATGATTATTCCTCTGCTTGGGCTAAATGTGCACTGGCATCGTTACGTTTGGCCAATCGTCTGGCTGTTTCCAGCGCACCATCCAAATCAAATCCTGGTTCATAACTAATTTTTTTCAAGCGGCTTTGATATAATTCGGGGTAGCGCTGCAAGGTTGATAGTACCGGGTTAGCTGCGGTCTGTCCGAGGCCACAATGGCTCTGGGTCTTGACTAGCTGACAGAGTTCTTCAAGTGCCACCACATCACCGGCTGAGCCATGACCGCCAATAATTTTATCCAGCTGTTTTTTTAATAACGAAGTACCAACCCGGCAGGGTGTACAAAAACCGCAACTTTCATGTGCAAAGAAATGGGTGAAATTATTAACAATTTCAAGAATGTTTCGACTGTCATTAAAAACAATAAACGAGCCGCCAGTGGCTAGATCTTCAAAAGCCAGTTGCCGGTTGAACTCCTTATTGGAAATAAACGTACCTGATGGACCACCTATTTGTACGCCCAGCACATCGCTTGCTCCACAATCATTAAGAACTGTCTGGATAGTCGTACCGAAAGGATATTCATAAATTCCGGGTTGAGAGCAGTCCCCGCAAATACTTAAAATCTTGGTGCCTTTTGATTTTTCTGTACCGACGTTGGCAAACCAGTCGCCGCCGTTTACAGCAATACTGGCGGCTGCCATAAAGGTTTCAACGTTGTTAACTACCGTGGGTTTACCTAAATAGCCTTGAGTAACCGGATAAGGAGGGCGGTTGCGAGGGATACCCATTTTGCCTTCCAGCGACTCTATCAATGCCGATTCTTCACCGCAGATATAAGCACCTGCCCCGAGGCAAATTTCAATATCAAAATTAAGCCCTTCTTTAAGAATATTGCTGCCCAATAAACCAGCCTGCCGACGCTCATCCAATACCGCTTGCAACTTCTCATAAAGATGCAGATATTCGCCGCGTAAATATAAAAAGCCTTGTTGGGCGCCGATAATGGCGGCACATAAGGTCATACCTTCAAATACTTCATGGGCATAAGAATTTAACAGAACCCGGTCTTTAAAAGTACCCGGTTCGCCTTCGTCAGCATTACAAACCACATAGCGTTGTTGCTGCCGATGTGTAGCGATATCGCAAAAGGAATCTTCTTCAGGGCCTTCATAACAAAGATGCCATTTCCAGGCGGTGTTATAGCCAGCTCCGCCACGGCCACGTAACTCCGCAAAGCTGATTTCCGCTAACGTTTCTGGTACGCCACGTTTATACATGGCTCTTAGGGCAGTACCCGGTTGGATAGGATTAGCCAGCAGTAAGCCCGGCTGATAAATATTATCTTCGACAAGAAATAACTCGGCGGGCCATTCATTGAGTGGTTTTTGTTGATTAATTAAATCGCTGATCAGGTCAAGCCGGGGACGATCAAGGCGTGTTAAGGCATGGCCATTAACCAGGCCTGCCGGGCCTTGATCACACATGCCTGTACAGGACGTGTTGTCCAGACTGACAACGCCATCTTGCCGAACATCACCAACGGCAACTTTTAGTTTTTCCGCTAAATAACTGATCAGATTTTTCTTGCCCGACATATGGTCAGTAATGGAGTCACTAATTAACAGTTCGTATTGTCCGCGCGGAGATAGATGAAAAAAACTGTAGAATTCAACAACACCGATAATCTGGGTGCGGGAAATGTTTAGCAACTGGGCTAACTGTTCTATCGCCTCTTGCGGAATGTAATGATACTGTGATTGAACCGATCGTAAAATAGGTAATAAATGCGTTGGCTGATAGCGATGTGTTTCTGCGAGATCCTGAATAAATTTTTTCATTTTATTGCCCTGGCCTGATCTTTATGAATACTAGCTGATGTGATTATAGTGGATTGTCAACACAAGTCATCAACAATAGAAAAAAATAAAATGCCCCGTGTTCTTAAGCGATATCCAATAATAAATAGATCAATATGCTGCATGATTTTTACTCACCTTGTGTTGAACGGGTTATGTATGAAAAATGGTTGTTACTGTAAAAATAGTTTTTTTATCAAAGGGATAGCCAGCTTGATTTATTCATCGGAATAAAAGTAGCACACCATCGGGCACATATGCTACGGAACGTGATAAAAAGAAGATTCCCCGTATAATCAACCTTATGTCATGGCAGGTAGGTCGTATACCAACACAAATATACCCTATTTCAGATGGAGCAGATCGCATCCCAATAGAAATATGTTGTACTTCAATGGGAACAGACTGTACTCCAAGAAAAATACGTTACTTGCAACTTGCAGTCGATCATATTCCAATAAAAACTCGCCTTAAGACAATTTAAATAATAGGTATTCCCATAGTGATAATTCTTGTTTTAACGAGAACAGTAAACATTCCAGCAAAAGCAGGTCGGATTTCCAGTGAAACAAAAGGCATGTCAATAAAAACATGGCTGGTTTCAATAAAAAAAGTATTTTACACATCGCATAAAGCTATGGAATAATTTAACCACACTTTAATTGTTTTTATTTATTTAATTAACTATTTAAAGGAGCTCAGTATGAAAAAAATCAAAGTGCTATTGGATTTTATCAAATTATCAATAGCAGAAAAAATCGCTTTTTATCGTAATATTATTGCCAAATTAACCGACAATCCAACCTATCCAACGCCCGAGGTGCCCTTAACGAAGGCTAAAGCGGCAGTAGATGCACTGGAAGCGGCTTTTGTCGCTTCGCGTGATGGTAGTCATAGCGCTATTTCCGCCATGCACGATAATGAAGTTGCAGCGAATGCTATTTTTTATAAATTGGCGGCGTATGTCGAAAAAGTGGCTGAAGGCGATGAAACTAAAATTTTAAGTAGCGGCTTTCATGAATCCAGACAACCCATATCACGTCAAAAACCCCAGTTATCGGCAGCAGACGGTGCCAATACCGGTAGTGTAAAGTTGATTGCCAAAGCCGTGGATAGAGCGGGTGCTTACATTTGGCAGTCTGCAAAAGAGAGTTTACCTGTGGAAGACAGTGAATGGGTATTGGTTGCAACGGGAACCCGCTCTTATCATGAGATTTCCGGGCTTACGGTAGGCGGTAAGTATTATTTTAGGGTAGCCGCTGTAACGCCGGACGGTACCGCCGACTTTAGTGCACCGGTATTAAAGGTGGTAGTGTAAATCTTGATTTTTAAATAACTTACCGTAAAGAATACCTTTACGGCTGCTGATTTTCTTGGCTTTACGTCACCAAATGTGAAGTATGATCGCAAAGCCGGCCTTGAGCGCCGTTAGCCTTTATTGTTGGAGTTTAAGGTTAACTTTGGTTCGTTTTTTAATTAGCAAGACTCCGTGTATTTGGTATCACTTTTATATTCCATGGTAAATTACAAAACTCAAAAACCGGATTACTCTAAAGTCTATGTGCCCGGTTGCGGCTGACTATCTCTCTCTCTTAAAAAAAAGGGGAGTGCAAATCGATGGGGCAGGGGCAGATTTATTCAAACAATCTCCAGGGCCCAAGCCCCTTCAAGAAAGCGTTGATTTGTTTTAGTGGGCAGTTGGCACCATGAATTGCCAAAGACAAGTTTCGACACACACTGCCGTCATTTGGATATTAATTTAAACTTCCCGATACTATAGATTTTCAGATAAATAATTTCGATGCTAACGGATACCATCCCTTCAAGGGATGTTATCCGTGTAAGTTACACGGATTGTGTAGTGGAAATTTAATTTCTGAAAATCTATAGTCATTGATAGTGTGATTCTATAAACCCTGATCGGCCCAGTCAAAAAAAGAGCCCGCAACAGGACATTTCTTAATTATGTTTACCAGAGTACAATTTCGGATTAATGGGGTTAATCCGACTCCATCTATGCGATTAACGCGATTAGAAATCAGCATATAGATTTTCAGATAAATAATTTCTATGCTATCGGATACCATCCCTTTAAGGGATGTTATCCGTGTAAACTAAATTATCATGTTATGGGGGTTTAATTTCTGAAAGTCTATAGTCCAAATATTTGCCCTCAACAAACTCCAATAATGTTAGCAATCATTAAATTACTTGATTTATTACTTCTTGAGTTAACACTTTTTTTTATGTTATTGTGCTGGTGCCTTACAGTGTTTATTTCGCCAGGATGCTATACACTCGATGTTCAAGTTTTTTTAGCTTGACTGGGACGAACCCAGATAAATCAAGGTGTTTTCATCAATAGACTCAAGCGCCACATGATCTCAATCATGGCTGTGAGGCTTGATTCAATGGGCTTCTCTAAAATCAAAAATTAAAAACTTGAACATCGAGTATACAGACATTCTTGCAGGTGTAGTTATAGTAGTCCTATTATGCCCTGCCTATTGTTTTTGTAATTCATAAGGCTCTTGGTGATGATTAAATATTGGATCATTGGTTTGATCGGGATATTCAGGAGCAGATGAAACTTCTGCTGACAAAGATGCAGAAACTACAATCAGACAAGTAGCCAAAGCTAAACCAAGATAAGTATGTTCATTCATAACCATTCTCTCTTGTGATAATTATTAAAAAACTAATTTTTATACTGATCCGCTATAGTTATACTTCCTGTACTATTTCGTGACCGAAGATAAGTAAGTTATAACAACCAAGAGCCATAGTTCCATCAAAAATTTAAAAACATTCTAATCAAAAAATTAACTGTAGTCTGTATGCTATCGCTTATAAGGAAGTGTATTGGCATACGTATGCGTATATAATTCTGCCATTGATATACTCAGAATACGGTAGAAAAATACGCTTATTCTGTTTTTAACAAGTCACTTAATGCCCAAAAAAGGTTTTGCCAGATAAATTGTTAAGGTTTATTACTCAAAACATTGCATTATCGGTATTTTTATAAAAGTATTAGCAGTTGGCAAAGTTAATTGAAGATATACTTCGAGCGGTCAAGATTGCGGGTTTTTAAACGTGTTGAATACCAAATATTACAAGGGTTTAATGTGTTTCTGTTTTCCGCATCCGTGACCGCGCGGATTACAACAACTGGTCGTAAGACAAATGTAGCTGCTTAACGTTATTTTTATTCTGACAACTAACCATTATTATTATAATATTTATTTAGCAAATAGCCGCAGGGCATACAAAAATCATGTACACTCGGCGTAAAGATATTGCAGGATATACCCTGATCGAAGTATTGGTCACCATCACTATAGCCGGGATTCTATCAGGAATTGCAATTCCCAGTTTTACTTCCATTATCAGAAGCAATCAATTGACAACCTACGCTAACGACTTGGTAACGGCCTTCAATTTTGCCCGTAGCGAGTCAGTAAAGCGAGGCGTACAATTGACAATCAGGCGCAAAGGTCTAAGCAACGGACAATGGGAAGGCGGCTGGGATATATTTGTAGATTTAAATGGTAACGAATTTCTTGACGATACCAATTCAACTCCCTGCGAAAGTAACACCAACGGATCACTCAAGGAAGATTGTTTATTAAAAACCTATGAGGCTTTGCCTGACGGCTATACATTAAGAATCGGTACCAGCACATACAAAGATTACGCGGCTTATTTACCTAGTGGCTTAAGCAAGGTTGTTGTTAGCGATATTTTCAGATTATGCAATGGCACCGATAATACCCTATCCCGTGCAATCAAGATTAATGCCATTGGTCGTACCCAAGTTTCAATAGGTACTTCATCTTGTCCGTAATAAAATTAATGTCATATCATTATTAAAACATCGCGTTATGTACAAAAACAGTGGCTTTACCCTAATCGAAGTTCTGATTGCCATGTTGGTGCTGGAGGTGGGTTTGCTTGGTCTGGCCGGTTTGCAAGTTGTCAGTCTCAGAAACAGCCAAAGCGCCTATAACCGTAGTCAAGCCACACAACTAAGCTACGATCTGGCCGACAGAATGCGTGCCAATTCCACAGGACAAGCGGCCTATACCTCGATTCTTCCCAGTTCAGCGACAGCAAAAACCAATTGTCTACCCACAACCATGCCAACTAACGGCTGCAGTTCCATGGAAATGGCAGAGAACGATCTTTATGAATGGAATCTTACTGTTACCACTATCATGCCCAGTGGTATGGGCACCATAACCGTTGCCGCTAATATATTTACCGTTAGTATTACCTGGGATGACGACAGGGATGGCAATGACACCAATAATCCCGTATTTCAAACCCGCTTTCAATTATGAGCAATAAATTCTATCAAACCGGTATGACGTTGATAGAGCTGATGATTGCGTTATTGATAGGCGCGTTTTTGTTAGGTGGAGTTATACAGATTTTTATTGGTAGCCAACAAACCTACAGAATGCTGGAAAACTTATCAAGATTGCAGGAAAACGGCAGGTTTGCGCTGGATTTTTTAGCCCGGGATATTCGTATGGCAGGTTTTCTGGGCTGTTCCGATTCAATAACACCGAATGTTATTATTGACCCTAAAAATCCTAATCCTAACCCCTTGCCCCCAACACTTTCGTTCGCTACTGCTCATGCCATTCTTGGCGATAATAATATTGTCAATAATTGGAACACTAATGCTTGTGGCACCAACGCCTGCATTACGGGTACCGATGCTGTAACATTTTACTCAGGCAGTTCTTGTGGCGGGCAGTTAACCGGCAATATGGCTAGCAACAATGCCAATATACAGATAAATGCAGCTAATACCTGCAATATAAGTGCTTATGATGTACTGATTATTTCCGATTGTAGTGCGGCGGATATTTTTATTGCATCCAGTGCTTCATCAGGCAGCGGCACGCAAACCATTGCGCATGCCAACAATCAAAATACCGATAACAAGCTTAGTAAAGCCTACGGTGCAGATGCAGAAATTTTTGCTTTTAATGCCTCATCCACTTATTTTATTCGTGCAGATGCAAGCGGACAGCCGGCTTTATGGCGATTCAATAATGCGAAAGCCGTCACTATCGACAATCCGGTTGAACTTATTGAAGGCGTCGAAAATATGCAGGTTTTATATGGCGCAATGACTAACTCAACGCCACCCAATTACTACTATACAACAGCAAATAATGTGGCTGATATGGCCAAAGTCGTCAGTGTTCGTATTAGTCTGTTGCTGGCTTCCGATGACAACATCACGGTACAGTCTGTGCCATATACTTATAATGGTACGACTACGACACCTACAGATCGAAAAATAAGACATGTTCTTACTACGACAATTGCCTTACGTAACCGGTTGCCATGAAATGAAGCGAGAATGAACAATCTACCCATAATTCGGCTCCGCTCACTACCCGTGAACGCAGCTAAGCAAGTCTCCAGTAACAATAAGCAATTGCACAGTATCGACGCGCATCAATCCGGTGTGGTATTGGTAATCAGCTTAATTATGCTGTTACTGCTAACACTAATCGGTACATCAGGCATGCAAACGACGTCATTAGAAGAAAAAATGGCCAGTAACATACGTGATCGAAATTTGGCTTTTCAAGCGGCGGAATCGGCCTTAAGTGCCGCTGAAGCGAGCCTGGATTCACCCGCTGTATTACCAGTATTTACCGTTGCCGGTACCGGGGGCTTTTATTTGGACAGTGACCCGGCCAATCCTAACCCGACTGCCGCCATAATTTTGACCGATGCCTTTTGGGCCGCTAATCCTGTCGGTACATCGTCAGTCAGTACATTAGGCAATGGAATTACCACCCCGGTATATATCATTCAACAATTGGCAGCCGCCTGTTTTGGCAACTGCCCTCCCGATTCAACGTCAACGCCTTATAGAATTACCGTTAGAGCCACTGGCTCTTCAACAAAAACAGTAGTTATATTGCAATCAATTTACTCACCCATTTAACATTTATTACTCAGAATTTTGGCTATAGACTTTCAGATAAATAATTTCGATGCTAACGGATACCATCCCTTCAAGGGATGTTATCCGTACGGGCTCAAAATTTAATGTAATGGAAATTTAATTTCTGAAAGACTCTATATAAATCCTGTCAGGCCCCCGTCTCATCGGAGATTTGTAATGCATGCTTTTAAATATAAAGATTACCCAAGCCATAAAGACTTGTTGCCCAGACTATTACTCAGCTTACTGCTTGGACTTGTCGCCAATACCAGTCATGCCGGCATTGCCGCTTCACCATTATTTCTCACCATCAGCGTAACACCTGTCGTGATGTTAAATATCTCCAAGGATCAGCAACTATATTTTAAAGCCTTTGACGATTATTCTGATTTGGATAATGACGGTATCCCTGAGACAACATATAAGCATAGTGTTGACTATTATGGCTATTTCGACAGCTACAAATGTTACAGTTATACCAATAATCGGTTTGAACCTGGCTCGACAACAGCCAACAAATATTGCAATGGTTTGTGGAGTGGCAATTTTCTAAATTGGGCCAGCATGACCCGTATTGATACCATCCGCAAGATTCTTTATGGCGGTTTGCGTTCTACTGACATCGGTACTACAACAACCACCACCACAGGACAGGGGAGTAACAAAATTACCATCACGACGACCACTCCTGGAATGACTGTTTTGGAACGTAGTTATTTACCCAATGATGCTCACAGTTTTGCCAAATTTTACAGTGGTTCAGATCTTGCCAGTCTCACCCCCTTCACATCGACAAGTGGTATTACGCTTTGCAATACGACTGTCTCTGGTACAAAGCTTTCCCAAAATGTTAGTGATGCCCCACTAATCCGGGTAGTTAAAGGCAACTACTCACTGTGGGCCGCTAATGAACGCTGGCAATGCCGCTGGTCAGGCGAAAAAGCGGCTTCAAATAGCAATGTATTTGCTGACTCAGGTATTAATGCTGCCAGTAATAACCCTAATAAAACCACTAATGGTTTAGGGGACTATAATGTCAGAATAAAAGTTTGCGACAGTAATTACATCGGGACAGAAAATTGTAAAACCTATCCTGACGGCACATTAAAGCCAATCGGTTTGCTGCAAGCCTATGGTGATGAGGATAAATTGCGCTTTGGCATGATGACGGGGTCTTTTGGCAAAAATAAATCGGGCGGAGTCTTGCGTAAAAATGTTTCTTCCATCACTAACGAAATTAATGTTACGAGCAATGGCACCTTCAAATTGGCTCCCTCAACGGGAGGGATCATTAATACACTGAATCGATTAAGAATACATGGGTACCGTCATGATGACGGTACCTATTTTGGTACGACAGGAAGTAATAATTGTACGTGGGGCCTAAATATTTTTAGCGACGGGAATTGCAGTAATTGGGGTAACCCCCAAGCTGAAATATTCCTGGAATCTTTACGTTATCTATCTAATCACAGTGCCTTATCTACCTATCTTCCTGCCAATTCTAATACTGACTCGACGTATATTTCAGGCTTAACCATCGCGACTGCCAATAACCCTACCATTAGTGCGACTGAATGGTGTTCAAAATTGAATGTCATCCAGTTTAATGCCAGTATCAGCTCATACGACGGCGATCAACTTGGTGGTGTAGCAGATATTAGTACGACAGCGATGAATGCGTTAACCAATACCGTTGGCAGCTACGAAGTTAATGCTGGAAACAGCTATTTTGTTGGTGAAAATGGTATTAATAAAAATCAGTTATGTACGGGAAAACCCGTCAATAATCTAAGTGATGTAAAAGGCATTTGTCCCGATGCACCGCGTCTTTCCGGGACTTACCACATTGCCGGGCTGGCTCAGTTTGCCCATAACAATGACATTCAACTCACCTTGCCAGGTAAACAGTTGGTGACGACCTATGGGGTTGCACTATCTGCTCAAGCCCCCAAGATTATAATTCCGGTGCCAGACAGTGTCGGCAATAAAACAGTAACTCTATTGCCAGCCTGTCAAAATTCAGGTATTGGTGGTAACTGCACCATTGTTGACTTCAAGATTGTTCATCAAGATTGCAACCAACTTTCTCCAATACCTTCCGCCTCGAACTGTGGAAAGATTTATGTTAATTGGGAAGACAGTGAACAAGGTGGTGACTTTGACCAGGATCAATGGGGCATTCTCACTTACAAGGTAAGTTCAACTCAAGTCCAAATTTCGACAAAGGTGATTGCCCAATCGACCCCCTATAAAATGGGCTTCGGTTATATTATTAGCGGCACAACCAAGGACGGTTTTCATGCCCACTCTGGTATTAATGACTACGACTATAACGATCCTCAAGGAACAACGGCCTGTACTAATTGTATACTCGGAAATGCAGCCAGTACGGCAACCTACACCATTGGTTCGGGCTCGGCTCTTAGCTTGCAACAACCGCTTTATTACGCAGCTAAATGGGGCGGCTTTATCGATAGCAACAATAATGGCATACCTGACCTACAAGCAGAATGGGATAGTGATGGCGATGGTAAGCCGGATCGTTATTTTTTTGCCACTAATCCCAGTGAATTAGCCAGTTCTTTAAGTGTTGCTTTTGCCAACGTAGTTGCAACCAGTGCCTCTGCTTCTGCTGTAGCAGCAAATTCTACACGCCTTGACACTGGAACTCAGGTCTATCAGGCTAAATTTAAATCAACTGACTGGAGTGGTCAATTACAGGCTTATAGTGTTAATACTGGTACTGGCGGATTAACGCCAACTTGGGAAACATCGACTTTGATTCCTGCTTATGGTCTGCGTAAAATATATACTTATAATTCCTCAATGGCTGTAGGCCAATGGGGCGTATCTTTTGGGTGGAACAATCTAAGCAAAGATAATGATACTCCCGCTCCGTTACCCTTTTCACAGCAACATTATCTGCATACGTTAAATGGGATTGTTGATAACAACGGATTGTTAAGACTTAACTGGTTGCTTGGCGATGATACTAATGAGAAAACCACAACAAATCCAGCTGGCATTTTTAGGGATAGAGCGAGTCTGTTGGGCGATATTGTGAATTCTGACCCCGTCTATGTAGGGAGTGAAGATTCTGGTTATAGTAACTTACCGGGTATAGGTACCGCGTACAGTACTTTTCTTGCCAACAAAGGCAGTCGACGGCCCATGCTTTATGTAGGAGCCAATGATGGCATGCTACATGGATTTGATGCTGGTAGCACCGGCAGTGGTGGGCAGGAAATATTCGCTTACATACCCAATGCTTTATTCCCTGAATTAAGTAAACTAACATCCCCCGGCTATGTTCATCAGTATTTTGTCGATGGCATGTCTGCAGCAGGTGATGTCTATTATGGTTCGGCCTGGCACACACTGCTTGCTGGCACCACTGGCGCAGGAGGGCGTGCAGTGTTTGCGCTGGATATTACTAATCCTGACGCTTTTGGCGCCAGTAGCGCATTGTGGGAATTTACCAATACCAGCAAACCAGACGGTACTCCCAATCCCGATGGTGGTGATTTGGGCTATACGTTGGCGCAACCTTCAGTGGTAAGAATGCAGGATGGTCATTGGGCAGTGATTGTTGCCAACGGTTATAACAGCGATTATGGTCATGCCGTGTTATTTATCTTTGATGCCAGTACCGGTGCAGTTTTACAGAAAATTGATACCGGCGCAGGGCCTACCACGACTAAAAATGGGCTGTCATCACCGATGGCCGTTGACACAAATAACGACCTTAGTGTTGACACCATTTATGCTGGAGATTTACACGGTAATTTATGGAAATTTGATGTGTCTGGTAGCGCTGGCAGTTGGCCGGTGCCAAGTACCCCATTCTTTGTGGCGTGCTCAACAGCGGGGGGAAGTTGTAGCGAAGCTGATCGCCAACCTATTACCAGCAAACCCAACATAGGCCCGGTAGGTGTCTCAGGGGCTGATCAAAACGGAGTCGGTCTGATGGTTTATGTTGGAACCGGTAAATACTTTGAAGACGGCATCAATGGCGATAATATTGTCGGTGTCAATCCACCCGTGCAATCTTTTTATGGCTTATGGGACAAAGGACTGGCAATAACAGATCGAAGCTTGCTGAAAGAGCAAACTATCGATTTTGAGGGTATCGCAATGACCTTGGGAGGAACGCCAAGCACGAACCCGGTTCGTGTTGTTTCAAAAAATACGGTGTGCTATGCCACTACTGCCGTTGGTTGCGCTTCAAGTCCGTTAAAGTTTGGTTGGGCATTAAATTTGCTCACACCACCCAATAACACGGCTGAAGGTGAACGGGTTGTCAGTTTTCCGCTTGTTCGTCGGGGCTTGGTCATATTTGCGACAGTCATTCCTAGTCCTGATCCCTGTGAATCCGGCGGTAATTCACGATTAATGGAACTTGATGCCTTAAGTGGCGGGGAATCTGGTGGCGTTGCTTTTAACGTAAATGGAAATGGTATCATTGATGCCAATGATTTTGTCATAATTGCCGGTGTTAAACACGTTGCGTCAGGTATTAATTTAGGAATTGGCATTACTAAAACACCTGCGGTAGTAACATCTAATTCAGTTGACTACAAATACCTTAGTAGCTCAACCGGGCAAATGGGTACTGTTATTGATACTGGAGGTGCCGGTATCAGTGGTATTGGCGGTAGCGGTATCCGCAGATCTTGGCAGCAATTGAAGTAGCTAAATAAGGTTGATATCAAAAACAGATGCTTTAAGTGATACGGTTTTGTCCGGCTTATTTTTGAATACCATACAGATGACAGTAATACGATAAAAAGTATGCAAAAAATACAACCAGGTTTTACGCTTATTGAGCTAATGGTTACGGTATCCATTATCGGAATTTTAGCGAGTATTGCTATTCCCAGTTATCATGAAAGTGTGATGAAATCACGTCGGGCAGATGCTAAAGGCGCATTACTGGGCTTTGAGAATGCGATGGAACGCTATTTTACCGTACATAATAAATATACCAGTGCTGCAGACGATGGTGATGATACTGGTGCTCCAGACCCTACTGTTTTTTCAGCAACAAGCCCGGTAGAGGGTGGAACCCCTTATTATAATTTAACCATTAGCGAAGCGACTACCAGTACCTATACGCTGAATGCCTCGCCAACCGGCGTTCAAGTCAATGATAGATGTGGTATTTTGACGTTGACTCATACTGGCGTTAAAGGCGTTATTAATACAACAGGAGCAACGGCAGCCAATTGTTGGTAAAGTCTGGTTTAGGCTCAAGTTTAAATTAGATGCGTGATTTTATTGGTTGCTAATAGTTGTATTTTAATGGGCTGAAAAAGAAAACGTTGAAAATAAACAAATTGGACGATTTTAAAAATGAAAGTTACTCAACTTAATTACTGATATTACGCAACCTTAGGCGATTTCCTGCGTTGTTCTAGCTTCTGCATCCTTGCAGTCGTTGCAAATAAACAAAAATTCTGTGCCACTTTGGGTATATTTTTTCTTTGAGTAGGTTGTGGAATGTCGGTTTGAAGATATCAATAGTAATAAAAAGCATGACAGGATTGTACCCCGTCATGCTTTTATTACTGCTTGTTGTTAAATTACGGTAGCCGTAAAGTTAATCAGTTAACTGATCAACAAGTAGCCATGAACCCCTAAGTCATCAGTGATTTGTCCAACAATAAAATGCGTATTGGTACCATTGATAATTTGAGTATTTAAATCCGCCAAAGAAGACGCGCCAAATTGAGCCAAGGTATGTCCGGTCAGTGTCAAAGAGTTTAACGCGGAATTGGTCGCGCCACTGACAGAGCCATCTGGTAGCAAGTTCTGGATATGTAAAGTCAAGCCGGTATAATCGGTTGCGCCGCCAGTGTTAAAGTCGGTAAACCCGGCATTAATCGTGCTCACGCCTTTAACCCAACCCCAAATCGTGGCTTTATCCTGACCTTGAGTAAAATCAGTCAGCGTTGACCATGTCACCCCCGTTGCTCTGCCATCCATAAAGAAAGTATTGATACCATCGCCACCACTCAAAAAACTGGAGCCGGTTGAACCATCAAGAACATCATTACCGCCACCACCATTGGCTGCTTTATTACCTGTGCCGGCCAGCTTGATAAAATCATTGCTGGTACTGCCGATAATGACGGCATCAGCTGACTTGTCAATTATCTGATATTTCAAATCCAAATTCTGGCCGGAATTTTGTACATACGCCTCAGGTTTAATATAGGTATTGGTACCGTTGCCAAATGATTTGAACAAGTCTGCAACCGGTTCAGCGGTCAATTGAACGGGTGTAATATCCAGTGTCGCTGTGGCTGCCACCGACCCTGCAGTCGGACTGACACTATCGGTAATGGTGTAGTTAAAACTCACCGATGTAGCATCATTTAATAACGGCGTATAGCTCCAGGTACCATTGGCATTGTCGACCAAAGTACCATTACTTGACGCAAGGCTAAGGCCGGTAGCGGTAAGGGTATTAGCATCCAAATCAACTGCATTGCCCAGCAACTCGGCTTGCGTAATTACGCGGGCTTGGCTGTGCTCGAGAATTGATGCCAAGGTGACGGCAGAAGTCGTCGGCGCATCATTAACATTAACGACGGCAGTGGTTGCAGTGCTGGTTACAATTTCAGGGGTACCTAACAGGTCAGTATAGCCGGCTGTTACAGTAATGGTTTTATCGACTTGTGCTTG
>NZ_JAOEGU010000040.1 GCF_025583945.1 Methylobacter psychrophilus | reverse complement strand
CAAACCTAGGTTTGTACTCCGGCCTTTAGGCAACTCGCAATCAATAAGCCCCCAATTTATAATCCCCATATACTTAACTTAATGGCAGTGACAATACCTGACACCTTGATAATTTGGAGTACAAACCCAGGTTTGTACTCCGGCCTTTAGGCAACTAGCAATAATAGTTTCCACACGCTTCGTACACAGCGTTGCAGGAATCATTAAGTCGGTGGTGCTCCCAGAGTCAGGTAATGATTGGGTAGTATTTATTGCGAGTTACCTTATATACTGAAGCCTGATAGGGTTTACAACCTCGTTATCCATGTTTTGCAAGCTATTCAAACCTCCAAACGTTTCAGTCTGGGTTACAAACCACGACCGGCATGTTAGCTACCAAGCAGCCCCATTTTTTGCAATAGCAGAAATGCCAGATTTTCTATTTTAATATCCAGTCGATTCTCCTTACCAGAGCAAGCACCTTTTTCCCAAATAAAATAATCTGTTTGCCCTTGTGGCGTTCCCATTTCTCCATAAACCTTGGGCATAATGGGTACATGATCGCCGTACCAGCATAACCAACTATTCCCTGGCAAAGTTTCCAACCGATTGCGCAACATTCCGGTCATATGGTCTGCATTACTTAAATGCCGTAAATAAATGGTTAAATCATCACATTCATCGGGAGGTGGATTTGAATACAGGCGCTCCACATCACTCTCCAATACTTTTTCCAAATGCAGTGGCCCATGATTTTCCATGGTAATAATAAATACAAATATCGGCTGGGTTGAAGAAGCTTCCAACAAGGTGCAAACCTTTTCAGCCAAGGCAACATCGCCAATATAAGGCCCGGTTTTTTCGATACCGTTAAAGCTTTTAATATCGATAAACTCGTCAAATCCAAGCAACGGAAAGACCTTGTCTCGAGCATAAAAGCTGGCTTGATACGGATGCACACAAACCGTTCGGTAGCCCAGGTTTTTTAAAAAACCGGCCAATGTAGGAATTCCCTGACGGGCTAACTTGCGATAAGGATTAAAGCGATGAACACCAAGCGAATCGGCGATCAAGCCGGACAAAAAGGCAAACTCGGTACGTACGGTATTGGCACCCCAGGCCGGCACTTCTACTTGTCCATGAAAAATTGCATTGGCTGTCAGGATATCAAATTCTTGTAGCACCTCTGTGCGTATTCCAGAAAACAATCGCCGCGCATCGAAAAAGGATTCACTTTGTACAACCACCAGCTTTGGCAATTCTGCTAGCGCTATGGATGCCGGTTCTACAAAGTCATAAGGTGAAGGAGTACAATAACTGCCACGCTCTGCCTCACCATATCGCCACAAACTCGCTAGTAAACCCAATTGCTGTAAATCTGTTTTTGGTTCAAAAGTTACTGTTAATTTCTGCCTTGCACCTAGCCATACCAAAGCGCAGCCTAAAATCACCATAGCAAAAACCATTATGAGAAATTCAGTAATTGGCATCCGTAGAGTCAAAGATGGCTCTAATGTCAATCCGGCAAATAGAGCAACGCCAAATCCTACCGCAATAATTAGAGCACGACCCACGCCTAAAAAAGGCAGATAAAGACGGGGGTGTTTTAAAGCATCAGTAAAATACTCAAAATCCTGAAAAATAAAAGGCTCTCGCAATGAATAAAATTTGGCATTGTTAACCTGCACCACCAGCAACAGAAAAGCCAGTTCGATGATAGTTGCAAACCAAGGCCGCCTGACGACCATAAGCTCAAAGGCAAACAATAATAACCAAAGACCAAGATGAATACTCAAGGTAGCCGTGTGGCGCTTCCAAAATGCTAGAGCTTGAGGCTTTAACAAACATTCAATTAAGAATGATAAACCTGTACCGACAAATAATGGCAGTGCTATCGGCGACCAAAACAAATTACCCAGCATAATTTAACAGCCGCAAAATCCACTCCGAAATTCCAGCAGGCAATACCGATAAAAACCAGGTTCCCAGATTTAACGGAAACGGAAAACTGATACGCGACTGATTACGCGCCAAGCCGCGCTTGATCGTGCGCGCTGCTTTTTCTGCTGGCCACAGAAACGGCTTTGGCCCCGGCATGTCACGACACATCTTCGATTCGACATAACCCGGCATCACCACATTAACCCGAATACCCTCGGAGTGTAGCCAACCACGCAAAGCCTCACCATAAACTTTTAATGCCGCTTTACTGGCACAATAACTGGGAGTTATCGGCAAACCAAAATAAGCCGCCAACGAACTCATCAAAGCAATTTGACCCTCTCCTCGTGCGCGCATCGAAGGAAGTACGGCATCGACTGTTGCCATCGCTGCAAGCACATTGACCTCAATCAAAGCCTGAACATCTTCCCAACTTTCACCTGCACCCTGTAGACCAATATTGTTATTTACACCAGCATTGACGATCACTAGATCAACTTTTTCCTGTTCGCAAATCATACGTAACCATGCCGTGAGTTCTTTCAGGTTTCGCATATCCAATACGCGGATTAACACCCTTGCACCTTTTTCTTCACAGATGACTGCCAGCTCTGCGAGTCGAATGCTATTACGACCTTGGAGAATCAAGACATTATTCGGCTCGGCATAAACTTCAGCCAGGGCACCACCAATACCACCTGTTGCACCGGTAATTAATATGGTTCGCGGTAAAGCAAATTTACTCATAATAACTTCTCCAATGGTGAGTATTCAGGCTCAAGCATACATAGACTGTTCTTTACCGCCAAAGCTATACCATCACAACAATAAAAACCGCCATTGACCTGAGTCGTATGAATAACCGTATTACGAAAACGTCGAAACAACTCACTATCAGGCAAGGGCCGCTCTACCCAAAAGTCATCCAGCCGTCCCTGAAAAGTTAAGCCAGGTAAGTTATAAATCGGATCGCTTAGCGTAATAGTGGGACAATTTAATCCCAATGAAAGTGATCCAACCGTACTGTTTACCGTTACTGTCCCTTGTGCATGATTCAACAATGCTTCTAAATTACCTGTTTCCAGATAATCGATACGGCCACATAAATCAAAGCGCTCCGATAAACTACGAATCAATTTTTGATGATTTACCAAGCCCATATCCAGTGGATGATTCTTAATCACCAGTCTCGCATCCATCGGCGCATACTGTGCAAAGGATTCCATCACAAACTCAATGACTTCTGCCATATCCTCAAAACGGGAATGATCAAGAATTTGGGCATCACTGCCCAATTGTAAGGGTAATAAAAAGAAAGGCGTAGAAGAACTAATCAGGTTATTTATCAGAGCGTTGTCCCGGAGTTTGTGAAAACGCAGCATTGGCAGCCGAAAGGCAAAACCAAAATACTCTATGGGTGCAATCACCGGCGCATGACTACGGTAACGAGGGAAAAACAAGGGATTCCAGAAACCTGCCGAATGATAAGCCACGTCATGTGCTGCACGAATTTTAAAAGACGATTGAAAAGGCTGCCCATCACCATAATCCGGCAACTGCATTCCTACCTCTCGAAACCAGTCAGGATCACGAGGTAACAAAGAATGTCCATTAACACCTTCTCGCTCTAACGTGATCCAATAGGGGCGAAAATAGCCTTCTTCAAATACATGAGTGCGAATACCACAGGCTTCACCGCGATCTACAGCAGAACGATGCACAGGTCGACGATCACCAAACAAAATCTGATCGGTAATACCATATTGACGGTATTTATGGTCAAGAAAATCGCGTAATTCAGAAACAGGCCCCCGATAATTACAAGCAGGTCTTACCCCCCAATATGCCCAATCCCCGGCATTAAAATTAAGCTTGAAGACCCGATGACCATCAGCTTTAAGCTGATCTGCCAATCTTGCAAAAAAAGGTGAACAAACACCTTGCAACAATAAAAAAGAGCGCGACTGACTCATCGCACTCCCACAACACGTCGCAATACCATTCTAAATAATTTCCGCCACCAAGGCACGATACTACCCGTTCTGGTTCGCCAATCAATGAGTTCATTAAGCGCTTGCTCTGGTGTAATCAATGCATGACTATTACGGCTTAGATAAAGTGGATAGGTAATCAGCGCACCGGCTACCAATTCATCAAGCAACAAATTTCGCTCCCTCCGTGGATTGGGAACAACATCTATTGTTAACCCCCAACCAGAATAAAAAGGCTGCCCATAACAGGTTACCGGCTTGGCTCTCAACAAAGCCTCAAATCCGGCCAGAGAGGTTAATACATGTACTTCATCCACGAGCATGAGCAAACTTCCCATATCTACATCCGTCACGATCTCATCACACCAATGCAGAGCATCATCTTCTTTCTCGCCTTTGGCTCTTAATCCGGCTATCACATCGGGATGAGGCTTATAAATGACATAAGCATCCAAGTTGGCCATACGTACCGCTTGTAATAAAGCCATGTTAGAACGAATTTTCGGCGCACCATAAACCAACGAGGCATCGCTTTCGACCTGACCAGGCACTAAAATAACTTTCCTCGCGCCAGAAGGTCGTTGCCAGTCAAACGCACCGATGTTGTACTTGGTAAGTCCTTCAGTAACAATTCGATTTCGCAAGCAAGCTGCACGTTGCAGCAGCTCTGGAAAAAAGGCCGTATTTACAAGCAGATACTCAAGATCAGAAGCTCGGGTGGCATCATAATAAATACCCCGACTATCTACAACCCAAGACAGCGGCCGAATAAGATCGGCACCCAAACCAACAGAGCGTAAAAAACCATCTTCCAGACGTATAATTTTCACATCTATGGCCAGCTCACCCGATATTGGCTTTAAACCCCACACCACCAAAATTCCTTCTGCTGGAACATCAACAGCACTGGCTATAAAGACCACTTTCGAACCAGGGAAACATTGGCGCACTGCCGTCTTTTTCCAGGAAGAAAAATCCAACGCATAAATAACCGAATTAGAGAATGAACTAATCTCCAACAAAACTCAAACGCTCCATTAATGCCTCAACCTGATCAAAATGTTTATCCCAAGTGGGAGCCAAAAAACCGGACATCCGTTGACATTGCTTCAATCGAGCCTGACTGTCTTTCTGTGCATACTCAATAATTAAATCACCCCAACGTTTACCATCCAACGGATTGATATATTCAGGAATATCCCCGGCAATTTCACGAAACACAGGTAAATCGCTTGCGATCACCGGAACCCCTAATGCCAGCGCCTCAACTAGCGGCATACCATAGCCTTCAGTAAATGATGGAAACAATAAAGCTTGTGAATGCTGTAACCAGGAGGCCAGTTCAATATCCGAACAAACCGGACACTCAATAACAAAATCTTTAAAAACTTCGCAACGCTCCAGTAAATCGACGACGTTCTCGCACTCCCAACCGCGCTGACCAATAATCAACAAACGCGGTGCCGCATCACCAAAACGCTCAATTAATTGTCGCCACAATTGAAGTACCAGCCAATGATTTTTACGAGGCTCTATGGTACCCAACATAACAAAATAAGGCGTGTCTAGAGGAGAGTCAGTAACAGCAACAGGCAATCGGGCGGAAGCCAGCAGTGCCACTACCGCTGGCGGCACTGGCAAACTATTGGCATGCGCATAAGCGGTTAATTCATCCAGCGTTGCAGTAGAATTTGCAATTACACCATGCCCAAGACCAAGCATGGTATTGATTCGGATTTTATGCCGCTCAGATTCCCCGGGTCGGCAATATTCAGGATGCGTTAATGGAATTAAATCATGAACAAAAAAAAGTGGTTTAAGCTTGGAACGCGTCAAACGATGGGTATATTGTGGCTTTTCCAGTCCACTATGCCCTGTATTGAATAGATATCGGGGCGTAGAAAATCGTTGACCAACACTATAAGGAAAAGCACGGGTAACAGCTCGCCGGATTAACGAATTATAACATCCCATCGGGGACAGTAACGCGTCAAAAATTCGTTCCGAACTCTTTCGGTTAAGCTCTATCCATTGCCCTGAAAAACGCACCAAAGCAGCTGATCGCTCGCCAAAGTGCCGCACATATTCCAGACTAACCCTGTCTACGCCTGTAGGTAATCGCCCCTGCATCCTGCGATCCAGGAGACGTGTAACATCAATCAAAATCTTATGCATTAGCTATAACCCTATAAATTGAGGGTGGGTACATACGTTCAACCATATTTCGAAGTACTTATTGGTTTTGGTAGTCATTATAACAAGTAAGTAAGTAAGCATTAACTTACTATGCCGGTCGGGGTTTGCAACCCCGACTGAAATGCTTGAAGACTTTAATAGTTTTTAAAACATGAGTAACCAGGTTGTAAACCTCGTCACGCTTAAGTAGATCTGTTCCGGATTGGTTGGTAGCCGCAATTACACTGATTTCAATCTTGAAAAGAAAAAGATCGCATCAGAGAGTGGGTACGAAGGTTTGGAGAATAAACATAGACTGAAATACCATAGTTATAAATTTCTGCAACTGAACAGATGGCGCATTGGAAACATACAGCATATCCTTATCGGCCATAGGAAAATTCTGCGCTACAAAGAAGCTGGCGGGATCGGTCATATCCACTTGATAAATTACCGGCACCTTGCCTTCTGATGTAAGCTTCGGCGGCTTAGCCCAATCCAATGCCTTACTATCCTCGAAGCGGAAGATAAACACGGCGTGTGCATCCGAAGTCGCGTCATTTAAACCACCAACACGTGAGATAGCCTGTGCCAGGGTAATCCCCTTGGTCTCATAGCCAAGTTCCTGGTTTTTGCCCATTGCTCCAGATACTGTGATACTTAATGGCTGAACTATAGCCGTAATCACATCCCCAGGTTGCAGTACGATATTTTGTTGTGGATCGCTGATAACAGTTTCCAGTGCCAGCGCTTGAACCTGATTACCTCGGGTTAGCTGAAGTGTTATCTCTTTAACCGGTTGCCGTACCCCCCCCACAGACGCCAGTACATCCAGTAACTTTTCACCACGTGCAGTCAATGGTATACGAGCGCTTGCTGCCACTTCGCCTATCACCGTGACGTTCGCTGTGTTGTTGTTACTCAAACGCACCAGCACCTGGGGGTTGTTGGCCTTGTCTTTGAGGCTCTTTACAATTTTCATCTCAACTTGCTGCAGCGTGAGCCCCACTACAGAAATTTCACCTGCAAAAGGTATGCTTATTTTGCCTTCGGCATTAACCATCTGCTCGGGAAAAGCTGTTTTTTGTGAAGTGGAGGGAGCGGTACCAAGATTTGTTGATGCAGCTACGCCAAACAGCATTGCGGGCGGTGCTTCCCACACAGACACCTCAAGCGCATCACCTGCACCAAGTACATATCCAGACTTGCCTGCGTTGACAAAGGCCTCTGAAAATAAACTTTTCTTGCGCCTGGCTTTCAGTCTATTGGCAACAGTGCCATCGACAGTTACAAGTTGTATGCCATTAGCTTGCGGATCTTTAGGCACATCCTGTACCTTCGAACCGCTGGGGCCGGAAGAACCGAAAAAGTTGTTAAAACTGGCACAACCTGTTGTTGAAGCTGCCAAGACCAACAAAAACAGCAATGGCTTAAGTTTACCAGTAAACCTGGACAGCCCGGTTTCGACGATAGAAACTCGTTTATTCATTTTTTCCCTTAGCTTCCAGATAATAAAAGTATGCAAAACAACATAAATTATGCATATTAATAGGAAACTTTAACATTTAAATTTATGAACATCAATGTAAGCCAAGAAAAGAATTTATCGATGTCTGTAATTGGCAGAAGCTAATCTCCATCAGTACAGCTGTATAACCGCGTAGCGATTATCTAAGGTGCGCAATTAATCACAAGGTCATCACTGTATCGACCAATTTCCTGGTCTTTTAGCATATAAACAGCAGTATATCGACGCAGTTCAGGTTTACCGATGTGGAGCAAGGGGCGATTATCCAGAAATGGCGAGAAGGTAGCGCGGGCCAGCAACGTCCAATCGGCATCATTCTCGCGTTGGCAATAAATATTGACGCCATCGCTTTTGGATTTATTAAAACTCAAAGCAACCAATCCACCTGTTTGGTCAATGCCAGTCAAATCAGGATGAGAGATAGTAAGATCATGCGTATTCTCAGGCCCTTCAATGCCAAGTTGTGCGCCCTGGCCTTTGGTATAATCAGAACGCGCCTTGATCTGCCGTACTACCGTCCGAATCAGGGATTCGATACTATCACGACTGGCATTTTTATCAGCCGTGGCTTGTTTGGCAAGGGCTGCCGCATCGTTGGTATGAGCCATTTTGACACGGAAGTCTGCGCTGGCAGCTTTCAGAGCGGCCAGGTCAGATGCTGTCGTGCCATGGTCAGGCGTTATATTGTCGATAAAATGTTCCATCCAGACCAAAAAATCATGATCTGCAGCAGGGATAAAAGTAGACTTAGTCATGTTGAACTCCTTGATATCTGAATTTAAATGGTGAATCGTTAAGTATTTCTCGCCATTATTGGAGATTGCAGCGTGCTATTGTATTTACTACCATCACACTTTTATGGTCGAGACATGAGTATCAGCCTTCCGCTAGCGCGTATTAGTCGTCCGGTAAAACAAAATTCTCTGAGAGCCTTGGTGCTTATGGTCTACAGCCATTTCCCCCCAGCCTTCCACTAGCGCGTAGTGAAGACTTACACCCCTTCTTATAATGTCGGGTAGTAACATGGCTCCACTGACGACTCTCCAATAAAACCCTATCATCCCTTGTCCGCTGTTTTTCAGCGGTATCTCCAAATAATAACTTATAACTCCATTTCTGCATACCCTTACCACTAAAATTTTTCCCTCGTTTCCAAGCACCAGCTTCACTGCCATTAAGTTAAGAAATAAGGAATCAAAAGTGACTGTTGGAGTACAAACCTAGGTTTGTACTCCATGTAAAAGGTATTTCAACGCTTAACTTAATGGCAGTGAAGCTCCAGCTTGGGAACTATAGACTTTCAGATAAATAATTTCGATGCTAACTGATACTATCCCTTCAAGGGATGTTATCCGTACGGGCTCAAAATTTAATGTAATGGAAATTTAATTTCTGAAAGACTATAGCGAAGCTGGAGCTTGGATATAATTTTACTCTGAAACCACTACTGTTTATCCTCTGCCCCGATTATCCACCTGAACTGGATTGCAAAGTGGTCGTTATGATGCTGTATAAGTAAGCGCACAAAATATTATATTTTTTAAACGGGTACGGACCTAATACTACTATCGTTAATTTCTAATAATCAATATATTGATTTTAAGCATACAGCCAAAACTACCCGTAACTGGTTTATGTGCCATTGCCAGTTCTTTGCTCAGAAAAACAAGTATTCCATTATACAAAAAACCAAAAATTAATCGAGTCTGACCCTAATACTGCTACCGTTAATTTTTAATACTTAGTAATCAATGTATTAAACCGATATCTTAATTTTAATCCAGATAAAACTGTTGGTTGCTATCATAATAAAATCGTAAAATCTGCCTTAAATAAACCTATCTTATTGATTTTAAGTATCACGATTACTTTATTTTTCTGTATTCTTCAGCCAAAACAACACGTAACTGATTGATAATATATAACTTATTGATTTAACGGTAGCAGTATTAGAGACTGACCCCATTGATTCTTGATTCGCCATTGATTCGTATAATGAGTTGACGCTATACGACTATTAGCCGTACAATTAATTACCAAATCAAACAGGAGCAAAGATCATGGGAACAACACTTAAGCATGCGCGTATTGAACTAAAGACAACAGAGGATATGAAAGACCTTATCTTTCGAGCTGCGGCGCTGATGGGTATCGACGCAACAGCTTTCGTTCTAGCACCTGCCGCTGAGCGTGCGCAACAGGTTATCGCGAACTATTCCGCAATTCAGTTAGGTGTTGAGGGTCAGCGCCGTTTTGCTGCACTAATGAAGCAGCCTCCAGAGCCAACCCAGGCCATGAAGGCTCTAGGTGAACTGCCAGATTTCAAGGAAATCAGGTAAATGACGGTAAAGATTGAGAAGTTCGATCCGACTAAAAAATACAAAGACCTGAAGAAATTTGACTGTGGCCATCAAACTATCAATAAGTTCGTTAACAATAGCCTAAAACCACAAGTCAAAACTGGTACTTCAGTTGCTTGGGCTCTGCTTGATACGGCCAATAATGACAGATTCGTAGGTTTTTATACCTTGATGATGTCTTATGTTAATCAAAGTCTCCTGAGCAATCTCTCGAACCAGTCTTTTCCTTCAATGGTTCCTTGCGTGCGCTTAGTTATGCTCGGAGTTGATGTTGCGTACAAACGAAATAACTACGGCAGTCGACTGATGAAGCATACTCTTGGCGAAACGAAGAAAGCCGCCAATATTGCTGGGTGTCGCGGAATATACCTCGATGCGGACGCTGGAGCGATTTCCTTTTATACTAAGTTGGGCTTCTCTGCACTGGAAACACCTGATAATCCACTGAGTCCAACTCCAATGTTTCTGTTCACGGAATCTTTCTTTTTTTAAGTTAATGGTTAGTACTCAGTCAACCTGATAATGTCGGATGCCATGTCAGTAATTTCGTTATTACAGGGCTACTTTTATCCCACATATAATGGCTTTACATTGCCATTAATAAACACCATTGAAAAAGAAATACATATAGATTCTCAGATAAATAATTTCGATGCTAACGGATAACATCCCTTGAAGGGATGGTATCCGTAGAGTTTGCAGCGATGTAAATTGGAAATTTAATTTCTGAAAGTCTACAGGACCTAGCGGACTTGAAATAAAAATAAAAGGGTTATACTAAATTAACATCCATTATGAATAGCCGGGCTTTCAATCGAGTCTGACTCCATTGATTTCTTTTAACCATCAAAACCATCAACATACACCGCAGCAGTTTGCTTAACGCATTCAGCCCAATCATATCGTGCTGCAACCTTTAATCCGCATGCAATCGCTTTTTCTCGCCACTCAGAATCAATCAATCCCTCTTCTAACCCGATTGTCAGAGCATCCATATCATCCGGGTTTATCAGCATGGCCGCACCTGCAGCAACTTCGGGCAAGCAGGAACGATTCGATGTCAGCACAGGTACGCCCGAGGCCATGGCCTCGATAACAGGTAATCCAAAACCTTCGTAAATTGACGGGTAGACAAAAAGCCGCGCACCGGCATAAAGTGCGGGTAAATCAGCCTCTGGCACATAGCCCAAATAGTGCAGCCACCCGGCATTTTGTCCTCTCTCAATCTGCTCGTGCAAAGATTCGCTACGCCACCCCTTACCGCCCACCAACACCAAAGGATAGATCGCTCGCAAGCTGGCAGGCAGCTGGTTATAAGCATCAAGCAACGCATCAATACGCTTGCGTGGCTCAATTGTCGAAACACATAAAATATAACCGCCATACCTTAAACCATAACGACTTAAAAAGGGCATCAATATCTCTGAAGTTTGTGGAGCAAACAATGCTGACACGCCATTGTGGATTGCAGTAATTTTTTCGGCAGGCCAATCCAAGTAATCAATTATTTCTTGCCTTGTAGTTTCAGAAACCGTAATTAAATGCACAGCACTATCCAAGGTACGTTGAAACAATTTATCAAACTCCCTTAAACGCGCCACTGGATGAGTTTCCGGAAACTTAAACACCGATAAATCATGTACCGTAACAATCCCGTTTTCAGCATAAGGGGGAAGGAAAAAATTGGGCCCATGAAATACATTGCCACGGCAGGTTTGCTGCCAATACCAATCCTTCGCCCAGCGTGGCAAATTGTAATAACGCTTACGACTCGGAGAAGCACCACCAAGTAAAGATGTCGGATCATCGATCCATTCGCCGTTCCGGAAATAACGGACCTGCTCAATACCTTGCACATGGCCAATACGACTTGCCAGCTCCCATGTATAGCGACCAATACCAGACAACGGTGGTGATAACGCATCCACTGCTAAAATTAATTTCAACCAATATGCTCCTGATTTACCCGCTGAGTAACAAGCAATACGGTATTTAATTTATTCATTTTAAGAATGTGGATAAAATAACCTGAGCATTATACTCAAGTTAATTTGTACAGCTTCCTAATTGAAATTAAGCTAATTATTCACCTCCCCCTTTGAAAAAGGGGGAGAGCAAAGCGAGGGGGCAGAGGGGGATTTATCTAATAAAATCTCCCCTAACCCCTCTTTTTCAAAGAGGGGGACTCAATAATTACATATTAAGGTGCTAAACTCTGTGATTCTGCCAAAATCTGAATGATATCCCCCATCCGTTTCGTTGCCTTCCACCCTAACTTATCTGAGGCTTTTTGCGGATTACCTTGACTCCAGGGGATTTCATTCGGCCTCATAAATTCCTTATTTTGTACAACATGGTCAGTCCATTTAAGGCCAAAATAAGCAAAAGACTGATCGACAAAATCTTCTAACGAATGCGCTTCACCAGTTGCAATCACAAAGTCTTCCGCCACGTCAGCCTGAAGAATCCGCCACATGGCGTCAACATATTCGGGTGCCCAACCCCAATCGCGAACAATACTCAGATCACCCAAATTAAGCTTTTCTTTTGAACCGACAGATATTCGATAAGCTGACCGGATGACTTTTTGGGTAACAAATCGTGCCGGACGAAGTGCTGATTCATGATTAAACAAAATTCCATTGGCTGCAAACATCTTATTTGCTTCGCGGTAATTTTTTACCAACCAATGTGCCGCAGACTTTGCAACAGCATAAGGGCTTACAGGATTAAACGCAGTCAACTCGTCAGCAGGAATACCTTTAGTATCGCCAAAACATTCACTGGAACTGGCATGATAAAATTTTGCCGGTAATTCCAAAAATCTAAGCGATTCAAGAATATTCAACGTACCAATTGTGATACTTTCAATGGTTTCTGATGGTTGCTCAAAAGACAATCCCACCGAAGTTTGCCCGGCAAGATGATAAATCTCATCCGGTCGCACTTTTGAAATTGCCGTAAGCGTACTTTTGAAATCATTAGGTGCCATTGACAACAAATTGACTTGTCCGGCAATGCCGAGCCGTGCCAGTGAATCAAAATGTGACATCCCGGCATCTCTGGAGGTGCCGAAAACATTGTAACCCTTACCCAGTAGTAGTTGCGCAAGATAGGCACCGTCCTGGCCGCCAATTCCGGTAATAAGTGCTGTTTTGTTTGTCGACATGCTAATCACCTTATTCATGATAGTTGTAGGTGGCATAGCCATGCTTTTTGATAAGTTCATCGCGCTCAGCGCTTTTTAGATCTTCGCGCACCATTTCAGAAACGAGTTCCTCAAAACTGGTTTGTGGTGTCCAGCCAAGTTTTTCTTTAGCCTTGCTTGGGTCACCAAGCAGCGTTTCAACTTCTGTCGGCCTAAAGTAACGTGGATCAACCTCAACGATTACCTTACCGTTCTGGTCTGTACCTGTTTCCTCAGCACCTTGACCTTGCCAAGTGATCTGAATGTCAAGTTCTTTGGCTGCTACGTTAACAAAATCCCGAACACTATATTGAACGCCTGTGGCAATAACAAAGTCTTCCGGTACTTCTTGTTGAAGCATAAGCCACTGCATTTCGACGTAATCTTTGGCATGTCCCCAGTCACGTAAAGAGTCCAGATTGCCCAGATAGAGACAGTCTTGCAGATTAAGCTTGATTCTTGCCAAAGCACGGGTAATCTTGCGAGTAACAAAAGTTTCGCCCCGTAACGGAGATTCATGGTTAAACAAAATACCATTACAAGCGTACATACCATAAGCTTCGCGGTAGTTAACCGTAATCCAGTAGGCATAAAGCTTAGCCACTGCATAGGGGCTGCGCGGGTAGAAAGGCGTGGTTTCTTTTTGCGGAGTTTCCTGAACAAGTCCGTAAAGCTCTGAAGTACTAGCTTGATAAAAACGGGTTTTCTTTTCCAGACCAAGGATTCTTATGGCTTCCAGAATACGCAACGTACCCAAGCCATCTGCATCGGCAGTGTATTCCGGTGACTCAAAACTAACAGCAACATGACTCATGGCGGCGAGATTATAAATCTCATCAGGCTGTACCCGCTGAATGATACTGACCAGATTGGTAGAGTCAGTCAAGTCACCGTAATGCAGAATAAAATTTTTATTATTTACATGTGGGTCTTGATAGAGATGATCAATACGATCTGTATTAAAAAGCGAGGCACGTCGCTTTATACCATGAACCACATAGCCCTTCTTGAGCAATAATTCGGCAAGATAAGCGCCGTCCTGTCCAGTTATACCGGTAATAAGTGCAATTTTAGTCATTTATAAGTTGTTATGTTGGTTTTAAAAAGTAGCTATTAAATTTGGTAAGAGATTTTAAATTTGTTGGATCGAAAACATTCAGTACAAAACGCTTACCAACCAGCAAACCAAGTTTATTTATTTATTTATAAAAAACTCAATTTCTGTCTTTTTGGCGCTTCGTAAGGGTATTTACTATATCCTATTATTTGGACGGGAGTAGATACATTTCATCGAATTTAAATGTATCGGTGGAATTTAGATAAACCTGAAAGGGTAGTTTTTTCGTTTGAGAGCTGATATTTGCAGTATTTTCTTTTGTCGTGTAATCACGACTAATTGTATATTAAGAGCCAATTTGATTAGCATCCATGCAGTCGCCGGCAATTGCTCCTGCATTGCTCTACCTCCTGCATCCATGCAGTCGTCACCCCAGCCATCTCCAACCGGAGTAGGAGCTTACATTTTCGTTACTCATACATATAAATTACCATCAGATAAAGATGGTATCACTTCAACTGTCAGCCGTGCCGCCTCAAAGCCTTTATCTTCAAACCATCCGACAAGCTCCTGTACTAGCGTCAAAACCAAACTATAAGTTCCGACCTCGTCTGGTGCCACTACCTGCATTTTGGTATCCAATGCCTTTCCGGGAGCAACCCCGCCAGTTGCCAAAGGGGTACGTAGACCATCGTAAATCACTGTTTCACCAGAAGCATTTAGCCAGTGATAAGATAAATTAACCGGACGTATACTGTCTCCCACCCAATTCTGCTCACTGCGATTAACAATGGTGACGTCAATACCTACCAGCTCACCGGGTGTCATGCTCTGTACAGACGTCACACACTCCAAGCAGCCAACGGGGTGAATAACCACTTTTTCTGCCTGCGCAAGCCGGCTAGGGTAAAGACTGATCTCCGCAGGTAAATAAGAAGTACCCGCAAAGGTCTTGCTGACCTGGTGATATACCTGAAATTCACACATCACATCACGCCAGGCCAACTCCCGTTGACCGCCTTCCGGCAAACGTTCGGCAAAGGCAAAGCCGGCCGTGTATTTTCCGGCGGGGAGATCGGCAACCAAATGATGGCTGACACGATAGCTACCACTGGGTATCGATAGATGCGATTGCCCCAACAAAGTACTATTGATGCCAAAGACCCATTGCCGTTGACTGTCGAAGATATGAATACCCATTTCCAGATCCTCTACTTCTCTTGCCAGAAAAAAATCCACATCAAAGCTCATCAACTGACCGTGACATATATCGTAGCCTTCTCGCAGCTCGGCCGTTAAAATCACAAGATCGGGGGTAACAAGCACCCGATCACGAATCAGTTCGTATTTTTTCCACTTTGATTCGGTTAACGGCAATGTTTGGATTGACTTGTTTTTTTCTAAAGATTGCTTCCATGCCACGACTTCTGCATACAAGCGTAAATCCAGCTGATTCAACTCTACAATACGTTCCCGCAAAGCAGGTGATAGCTGCTCCACTTGTGGGCGTTGATTGGTGACATTAACTCGGGCGATTTCTTGTGGTGGCGGCAAGCCAATTAAGGCAGCTACATGGGCAAAAAACTGTGGCATATCCTCATACAAACCAACGACATCGTATTGTTTAATTGCCGCCAAAGCATTGGCAACTTTCTCGTCGTCTAATTCCAAGCCAGTACCGTTGATGCGGCAAAAATGTTCTACATTTGCATTAGAGATGTGAACGATCAATCCATCAGAAAAGTCCTGCCCATCGCTATCCAAAAAAGATCTCACCATCATTCTAAGTTCAGGAATTTGCAAGTTGTCGTAATTGTTAATCACAAAATATAGCCATGAAATAACACGATCTATTGGGTCTCGCAAACACGTCATGTACTGATAAAGCGAATCAAGCCTTTCCCCATCATTAAAATGGACATGTCCGCAAATGACCGAATACAGCCCTCCGTACTGTCGGATCATATCGAGATGATTGCCGCTCAGGTTAGTCGTAACACAACCTGATCCCAATTTATCCATCAGCCAAGCATTAGTCGCCTGGCCCGCAGTTTTTGGAATATGATCAAAAATAATACGACCAGGAAAGGGCTTATCTATAGTTCTCATTGTACCGTTGTTAAATCTTAACGAGCTGCCTGAAACCCAAGCAGTATCAATCGTTAAGTATAGTTTTAAAAGATTAAATTTCCAATATTATCTATTAAAATAGCTTTTAAATTAGTGCTCTTGGGTAATCCGTGGAAATTATTTATCTGGATAATGTACAGCTATTCGGGAAATTCCCAGCTTGCTGATATTCTGATCGAAATCCGCTGCCCCCATACCCTGCCTCGAAATCAGATACCGATGTGGTAAAGCACTATAAATGAGGTTTATAGATGCTCAAAAGCAGTTGACGCTTTTTTAGCATAAAAAATGATGGCTCATGAGACATTTGTCGACAAAATCGGTGGGCAAAAAAGCGTTGCCCATCCGGACTTTTTCAGATTCATTTATCTAATTTGGAATATTCTCTACTTGTTCGAATATTTTTCAAGCTTTCGTTTAATGGTATCTAGGCGAGGGCTATAAACTCTCCCTACCTCGTCAGCTAAACGATCGATGATCGTTAAAGTGTGCCAGCAAACATGCGGATGCCCACTATCTACTCCGGCTTCAATATAATCAAGACGCTCAACGATACTTGGCACTCTGACCTGAGGGCGCGAACGATGCTGAGTTACTCCTCTCGGATATGCGAAAAAATCAACGACAACACCATCCTGAAATGAATCAGAATTGATTGGTCGACATGTCCCATCCTGATTAAAAACGAAGAGATCATAGTTATACGACTCTATTACTTTAAGTAATTGTTGACACCCACCCAAGTCACGAGAGGTCCAACTATTCCCTTCAACTATTAACATTGGACGTGCCATATTAAGAGTCTGAGTCAATCCTGTCAGCACAGGAATTTCATGACCCTCCACGTCAATTTTAATAAGATCTGGGATGTTATCCAATAATCCTAGCAAGCCATCCAATGGTATACCTGGGGTATCTCCTTTACCAGCGTTCAATACCTGTGCATAAGCCCCGTGCCCCTGAAGAGCCACAAGCGAAAAATCATCTGATGCAGCCATATGGAATGGCATCACATTACTTATCGAGTTCGCGCTGATTGCTTTTGTGAGAAGAATGTAATTGTCTGCCATTGCCTCAATTGCCACTGTTTGTATTCCCATTAGCGCAGCTGAAAGCGTGAACCATCCGATATTTGCCCCAACATCCAGAAAAGAATTTATTCCATGAGAATTATCAAGAAGGAATATTAATTCATTTGGTATGTTAAAGATTTTCTTGAATGAATCTCCAAACAAATCCTCTCGATTAGTATCAAGTGCAATTTTTATATTTTTTTGCAACTGTGGACAATATGAATCAAACAATTGTATAGCCATTCCAGATGCAGCAGGAAGGCTAGCGTTGATGTTGCTATATTCCTCACTGAGCATGAATGCTTGTATCAATTCATTTCTGGTTACATAGCTGTTTAAGTAGTGATTAACTGCATTTTCATTTTCCGGTTCTCGATCCAAATAAAGGCGATATGCCCAAGTTACATCTTCTTTAGTTATCATTTTTCTTCCAATTATTTATAAAATACAACCATAAAACAGCCTGAATTATGGGGTCTCGGAAACACGTTATATACTAATAATGACTCAATACTGTCCCCCTGACTTACAGTAGTTATCAGTATGGAAAGATAAATAAAATAAAGCAAATAGCGCTTAAGTTTTAATAGTTTGCGTGTATTCTACTGCGATACTTGCAAAGTAATCTAATAACCGAATTGATACTAATATCAGCATCTCTGTTTTGTAAGGATTTAAGGCATCCGTGAAAAACAGGATTCTGTCGCATCAAAAAAATCCTGTAAATTTAATTCATAACATTATGATTTAAAGTATTTTCAGTAACGAGAATTGCTGCCTGATTAGTAGTTTTTGGAAGATGACCAAACATAACCCTTCCATGAGGGGACTTAGTTACTATTTTCATGTTTTCTTATCAACGTCTTTTATTATGTTGAGTTTTTTTATTTTTACGGTTTTTAAGTGCAGGGGGCTGTCCAACATTAGTAATCTTGGCTGATTTATTGATTTCTATTGGTATTAATGCTTCCGTCTCGGGATTATTGACTATCATATCAATCTTTACAACTTCTCCCAATTGCGAATCAGTATTTCCAATTTCCAGATCGTCATGCCAAGGTGCAATCTCGATCATGGATACTTTTAAATCAGATTTTTCACTGACCCAGACTCTAACCTCAAGATCAGTACAATGTTTATCCAAATAAATTACTAAACTAACAAAGTTACCAAAATCATCAGGATTATTTAAAACAGATTGACCAAGAATAACACTACCCTTATCAGTAGCCACATCCATGTGTGCTCCAGCAAGGCCTCTTTCTTTAACTGTTCCACGAATATTTACGAGATACTTTCCCGCTACCAAAGAAATATAAGGACCATAAATCAGATAGCCTGCTTGCCCCGTACACATAATATGAATTCGATCTCGCTTACCTATTTGAGTCCCTAAGCGACTATCTCCCCCGGGAAAACGATACACATCATCTGGTAGTACCCAGTGCTGATACCATTGGTTGCCAAGGATTACATCGAGTAAGTTCTGGGTACTTTGTTTCCATGTCAGCCATGGCATAGTCTCTGACTGCGGAGCTTGGCCAATCTCATCTAGTGCTAACCAACCACGAACAGCATCTGCCAATGGTTCTGCCCCAAGTCCAGAAAAATAAAAAGCATGTGTCCCTGCAACTTCACGAAATACAGGGATATCACGGGCGATAATGGATAGTTTGTGCTGTGCTGCTTCAATGAGCGGCAAGCCAAAACCTTCACCTTCAGAAGCAGCAATCAAACAGGCAGAGAAATCGTATACTTTTTCAAGATATTCATCGCTGATTCCCTCCAGCCAAAACAGCCTTTGATTGTACTCACAATGATCATATATCAAATCAGTTAGTTCTTCGACCATCCAGCCCCGATGTCCCACCATAACCAAATTAACATCCACACCTTGAGCCCACAACTGATTAAATGCTAATAGTGTTTGCATATGTCTTTTACGCGGTTCAATAGTGCCCACCATCAAAAAAGTGGGACGACTAGAGAGAGTTTTCAATACATAATCTACATCATTTGGTAAACCTGTTGTGGGTTCTGACTCTACCATATCAGCCCCTAGGTGAAACCAGCCTATCTTAAGCGGACGAACACGTTTTTGATGAGCAAAGATATTAAGCCACCCTACCATATCATCTGCTACAGCGCGGGAAATACATAAAACCCCATCGGCTTGTGATATTGTATTCAACCAACCTGTGTACAAAGAGTAAGCGACTTGTATAAAGACTTTAGGGAGCAAAACAGGTAACAAATCATAAACAACAAAATATACCTCCCCACCTACCCTCTTTAAATAATTATAAAAATCAACTTGTTGAGGCACAAGATGCGGCTGTAAATCTAAGCCCAAAAAAATATCTCCATTAAAAACATCAACTATCTCATCAGCAAGAATGTAATCAGGACAGTTTAAAAAACTACAGGTGAATTGCCGTGCATAGCGATAACCCTTTTCACCATCTATAGCATAAACAGGCTCAACCCTGAAACCTTTTGGTGGATTAGTGAGGAGTGCTGAGAGAACGCTACGAACAACGCGTTGAATACCACTTCTAGCATCTCGTTGTACCAACTCGGAGATGTCTAATAGCAACTGTTTATCTGTAGATGAATGACGATTAAGTGCAATTGCTTTTGCAACTGCTAGCCATTCGTTTTCATCAGCCTCTCCCTCAACATTGGCTATGGCTTTGATTAAGCTGTCTTTATTGCTTTTTGCATGCTTATAATAATTTTCAATAACTTGAGCATATTGATCAGCACAAATACGAGGCGCGTGCTGCGTCATTACTAGTGCACGCGCACGCGTACCCAATGCACACCGTTTATTATTATCACTCCAAAGGGTTTCAAGTGCTTCTACTAGGTGAGCATCGTCAAACTTGTCCGGTAACATCCATACAGCATCATCTGGTAATTCAGCCATGGAACCATTCGCGTTAACAATGGTAGGTAGTCCATAGTTCATACAGTCTAGTACTGATGCAGAGGTTTCACCACGAGAGAGAGAACGCAGTTGAACGCCCACATCCGCAGCTGACAAATAATGACGAAATTGAACCATATCTGTCCATCCAGTGATAGATATGCGATCTTCTAAACCATGATCACGAATCATATCAATCAGCCATGCACCATAGGGTCCCTCATCGTTTCCGCCAACGAAAACAAGATGGCAGCTTTTATCTTTGCTGAGTGTTGAAGCGAACCATGCATGCAATAGTCGATGATTTTGTTTTGGTTCACCCATAATACCAAAGCTACATACAATAAAATCATTGGTATCCAAGCCTAATAAACTACGTGCTTCAACTCGCTTAATAGCTACTTGAGGAGTTCGAAGAAGCGGGATGACAGACCAATTATTAGCACAAGTTTTTCCTAACCATTGTTCAGCTAATTGTCGTGGCTTGTTAGAATGGACTATTACTCCAATAGAATCTTCAACAATAACTTTATTGCAAGGATATTTCCATAGCCAATCAAAATTTTTAGCATGATAACGTTCAACTAAAGCTTGATAGCCATGAGACTGATAAAGGGTCTTATGCAGAAAGTCTGGATATGTTTTACCCTCATTCAGGCCTCCCATATAGGTAACAATATTGCCAAGGAAAAAATCATGAAGAACCACAATGCCAGGTATCTTACCCAACAATTCGAACATATGTTGATGGTATGCTGAATTACCAAAATGATAGAGGACACGTTCATATCTGTCCGCATGATTAGTAAACCATTCTACAGTACGCACAGCACAATTCTCATTAATCCATGGATCCGAAATATATTGCTGTGCCACAATTACATCAATATCATAGTGACGTGCCAAAACAGGTAATAGTTCAGCACTATAATCTGAGATACCACTACGTTCAGGGGGCAACGGGGAGATGTAAGCCAGTTTGGGTCTTGGTTTAAATAAAAAAGATATCTGGCTTGATTTGCTTATATCAACATAAAGTTTTTCAAATGCTGTGATGGCAACCTTAGCACTTTTTTCCCATGAAAATTTCTTAGCTTGTGCAAAACCATGCTGTATCAACTCTGCACGATAGGCATCATCCGAGAGAACTTGTTCAATTTTTTCAGCTATTTCTTTATCATCGAATGGGTTAAATAGCGCCTCATCTTTTCCAATAACCTCTGGCAAGCTGGATGTGTTAGCGGCAATTACGGGTGCACCGCAAGACATCGCTTCCAGCGCAGGCAAACCAAAACCTTCATGCCATGAGGGGAATATAAAAGCTTTGCACAAATTATAAAGAACAATCAAATCCTCCTCAGGGACAAATCCAGTCAGAATCATCTCATCTGGAGACAAGCCCTGTTGTTGAGCCAACTCGGCAAGTATGTCACGATTTGCAGGCTGAACCGAGCAAACAATAGCCAGTTGATGTTTTTTTCGTAAGGCTAGGGGAAGCAGCGCATATGCACGAATCAATCCTTCAATATTTTTGCGATAATCGATTCCACCAGTATACAAGATAAACGGATGAAGCAGACCATAACGCTTTCTTACACTACACTCAGTTTCACTACTGATGTCAATGTGCTTAAATTGCGAATCGGCGGCTGTACCAACGTTGATAACTTGATCCTGCGAAAAACCAAGATAATCAATACCCTCCTGACGTGAAGACTCGGAGATCGCTAGCAATAAATCAGCTCTTCTAATCTGATCTAGCTTGTTTTCATACCATGACTCAACCACTGGGTTACCCAAATAGGTTGTACGATTAATGAATGGAATGAGGTCGTATAAAGTTACTACAGTTGGAATAGTCTGCGTTAGCAATCCAACAGTGGTTATTGCATCACCACCTCCCCATCCCCATCCTTCAAACAAGCTAGTAATGTATATGATATCAGGCTGTAAGCTTGCTAGAAAAGACTCTCGGATCAATTCTGATACTTTTCTGCGCCGGATATTGTGTGGATGTACGCCGCATAATTCATCAAGCGTGTGCCAAACCCTAATATTATCTTGTGGCAAAATACCCTCAAATTCAGCACGAATAGGCTCAATGGTATCTGGAAAAAGACCATTCAGAGCAATAATAATTTCATGCTCACCACGATTACGCACCATAGCTTGCGCTAGTGCCAAACTATAACGACCAATTCCGCGGTGACGACTCGCACTCTGAGCTCCTTGTAAATCAATAACTATACGCATTACACTGCTCTCCTAGCATTATTAGCCGATGCCGATTTAAGTTGAAAATAAATGTCTTTAGCGTTCCGTGAAAGTTGCTTAAGCCCTTCCGGCTCAACTGATTGGCTAGGAAGAGGAGGAGTAGTCTCCGGCAGCTGAACAGGAGGTATACTTAGTCTGTCAGAAATAACCACAGACATATTACCTAGTGCGGCATTAATGGATTTATCTTGTTGTACCAGAAAATCCTGCAAGGCAGAATTTTGCTGCACAACTAAATGTTGTAAATCAGAAAGAGTGGCTTCCAATTGATTAAAGCGGTACTTACTCTCATCACTAAGTAAAAAAATCTGCTGTTCAATCGCTCGTAATTTACGCTCGCCTGGGTGATTACTTTCTACCCCATTAATCCATCGATACAGACCACCTATTAAAAGGTATTGTCCTCTACGGTAATTTTTAATTGCCTTACGTAATCCTGACAAACTGGCTAAACCCGCTTTTTTATTTGTTTTAGCATGCGCTTTGGCTTCTTTGCATAAGCTTAATTGTGCCAGTATTTGTATTTTTGCATACCCGCTACGTAAGCGACTTGAGTAATACCTTAAGCCTTCAGGATCAGGTTCCCTCCCTAATACTATTTTATATGCACCGTTAACAAATTGTTGGTCATGAAGGGACAAAAGTTCATCCAGTGATGTAATATCAGTTACAGCGGCTTGTACAGGAATAGGCATAATTGCGTCTATGGTTGGATGTGGAGGGTTAACAGGCTGTGATTCTGAAATCTGCGGCATAAGTATCGACGGTAATTCTTCCGCACAGCTTATGGCAGATTCGGTATTATTTTTCGGAACCATAACTGAAGCCAAGCTACGGAGAGGTGCTGTCATGCGCCAGCTGAATGACGCATGCGTTGTTTTAAGGCTTTGCTGTACCTGGATCAGCGACTGATTTAGCCGCAGACTGGTTAACTGCTCTGCTTCAAGCTCATTTTTGAGTTGAACCTCCAGGCTACGTAGTTCTTCTTGTTTTGTTTGCAGTTGCTGAGCCGCTTGTTGCTGGATGGCAAACAGTTGTGCCGCGACGTCTTGTTCGCGTTGCACCAAAGTGCGCTGCATATTTTCCAGTTCCTTTTGGATTTGACTGGTTTGTTCGACGTGTTCTTTTTCACGTTGCGACCATTCGCGCTCTAAACGTTGAAGTTCTAATTGTGCAGTTTGCAGTTGCTGAATGAGGACTTGTTCTCGCCCGGCGTGCTCGTGTTGCAGTGTAAACACTTGTACGTTGTGAGTTTGTGCCAGCTCTGCTTGTTCCTGAATGGCTTGCTGTTGGATGGCAAGCAGTTGTGCCGCGACGTCTTGTTCCCGTTGCATCAGAGTGCGAAGAATATTTTCCAGTTCCTTTTGGCTTTGGCTGATTTGTTCGACGTGTTCTTTTTCACGTTGCGACCATTCCTGTTCCAAACGCTGGAACTCTAATTGTGCAGCTTGCAGTTGTTGGGTAAAGGTTTGTTCTCGTTTGGTATATTTGTCTTGCAATGCAAGCATTTGTACATTGTGAGATTGTGCCAGCTCTGCTTGTTCCTGAGTGGCTTGCTGCTGAATAGCAAGCAGTTGTGCCGCGACGTCTTGTTCGCGTTGCACCAGAGTGCGAAGAATATTTTCCAGTTCCTTTTGGCTTTGACTGGTTTGTTCGGCGTGTATTTTTTCACGTTGCGACCATTCCTGTTCCAAACGTCTAAGCTCTAATTGTGCGATTTGTAGTTGTTGGGTAAAGGTTTGTTCTCGCTCGGTGTGCTCGTGTTGCAATGCAAGCACTTGTACGTTGTGATTTTGTGTCAGCTCTGCTTGTTCCTGAGTGGCTTGCTGCTGAATAGAAAGCAGTTGTGCCGCGACGTCTTGTTCGCGTTGCACCATAGTACGCAGGAGACTTTCCAGCTCCTTTTGGGCTTGGCTGGTTTGTTCTACGTGTTCTTTCTCACGATGCGACCATTCGTGCTCCAAACGTCGAAGTTCTAATTGTACAGTTTGCAGTTGCCGGGTGAGGGCTTGTTCGCGCTCGGTGAACTCTTGTTGCCTCGCCCGTTCTTGTTCTCTGTGATGATGGGCTTGCTCGGACTTTTCCTGAGTGGCTTGCTGCTGAATGGCAAGTAGTTGTGTAGCAACTTCTTGTTCACGTTGCGCCAGAGCGCGCAGGAAATTTTCCAGTTCCTGCCGGGCTAGTCTCGTTTGTTCTGATAATAGTTGTTCACGTTCGGTGCGCGACTTATTCAGAGAGTCAAGATTTAGGGTAAGGCGCTCAACCTCATTATCGGCAAATAGCTTTTCTTGTTTATTTTGTGCGAGAATTTCATTTATTTTTTGCTTATAACGTTGGTCAATCAGCTGATGAAAAGAGCTGTTGGCTGTACCGTTTAAGGTGAAGTCATCAAAAACATTAGGCGGTGCAAGAAATGCATTTTTTAACTCAGGATGCCTGTCTGAAAGGTAATAACGATTCAGTCCATCGAAATAAACGGGGGAATAGCCTTTGCCGATTAATATTGATTCCCAGGTTTTGTGTGTTTCAATCTGGGTCAGAGGGAGCGTACTCTCCACAACGACAATCCATGGGCGTGGCGTAGATTTACCCCAACTGGACAGCACTTGCTTTTCAAAACCCTCTACATCAATTTTAAGCCAATGTATTTCCGGCTCGGCACAGGATTTAAAAACGGCTGATAATTTGATACAAGGAACGGTAATCTCATGCACATCAAAGCCGCGCTCACGGTGCTGCTGTGCAATGGCAGGATCGGCAGTTGAAATCCCGGTTTCCGGGATTTCAAAAAACTGTAACACCGCAGGGCCATTGCCGATGGCCGCCTGGATGACCGTATCATTCGGTCTTTGCTGCCTTAACAATTCAGCGTAATGGGGCGTTGGTTCAACATGAATACCTCGCCAGCCATGCTCGTGGAACGCAAGACTGACAGAATCGATGACCGGATCGTTCGCGCCAATATCGATATAAAAACCTTGATCAACGTGCGAGAGCGCGCGCCAGAGCATGACATCTTCAAAGTTTTGGGCGTAAGAAATGAGATTAGTCATAACGTGCTGTTAGTCACTGTACTGGTAGGTAATAAGTTAGTTATTTATTTACGGTAACGTTTTTTAGAAACCGCTCCCATTGGGGCAAAATTTTCTCCGGCAGATAGCGTAACGAGACGTCTGCCCCTCGCTGGCGCATACGTTCCTGAACTTGCGGAGCATCCGGTTCATAGAGCACTTTTTTGAGTGTCTTAACGAGGCTCAGTGTAGTGTAGGGATCGAAGTATTCGGCAGCGTCTTCGTAAATCTCGCGATGAACGGGAATATCAGAGGCGATGGTAATGCCTCCGCAGCGCATGGATTCGACACCGGAAAAATCGAAGCCCTCGCCCAGACTTGGGCACACGGTTGCTGCTGCGTTACGGTAGAGTACGCGAAGATCGGGGGCTGGAACGGCATTAAGCATAAAGAGTTGGCCGCGATCGATCCATTGTCTAAAGGCATTGGTAATGAAACTGTGATCCCAACCTAGTGTTCCCACTACGATAAGTTTGATATCTGGGTCAACATCTGAGTTTAGCGCCTCCCATGCAGCAAGCAGACGTGTATGATTTTTTCTGGGTTCGATGGTGGAAACAATCAGGAGGTATTTAAAATTTGTATCACCCAACGCCTGCTGATAAAAGCGTTCTTTTTGTTCAAACCCGGAAAACTTGGGCAATAAATCAATTTTTTTTGAGAGATCACTTTCATAAAGCCGTGACCTAATGATCTTTGGAATACGCTCAAATGCTGAGTGCTCGTTAAAATAATGAGCCGATATCATATTGTAAATAGTCACCGAATGATCAGCTGCTTCAGGAAAAAGCATAATCAAGTCTTGTCTTGTAGCCTCGGAGACGCAGGCAAACCATGCGCCCGATTTGACGTTGCTCATTAAGGCAAAGAAATGCGTCGACTGATGAAGCACTTTGTCCGAAATGGTATGCGGCATTAACACTGGAATGGCATCGTGGTAACGGATAATCAAGACGGTATTACGGTCAACGCGTGCAGGATAAGGCGTTTGACCAATTAAGATATCAATCCCCTTGGTGTCCAGCACGGGATATTTAGGAGTACTGGTGATGCTCAACGAGCTTAATCCAACCTTATGCATTGTATGCCATGGCATGGAACATATTCGGTGATCTGCCGAGGACACAAGATCAAAATCAGCGATGGGTAAGGTTTTTTCGAACAGCGCCCGCCAGGTAAAGTCTTTAAATGAACCGGATTCAAAGCGAGTCAATTTGACGCGTCCCAAGCCAAGTTCTGTCATCAAAAACAGCTTTATGGAGGCCAGTTGTTTTTTAACATCATCCAATAAGCTATCAACCATGTTTCGTTTGGGCTTGTCAGTCAAGGAGACTATGACTCTTGAGTAACGGTTGATTTTTCTGGCGGGGCTGAGTTTTTTTGTAAAATACCCGTCATTATCCATGGTTCCACGTGCCAACACTTTATGTGGGGTCTGTATCATACCTTCGACATCCAGTGATTCAATCTTGCGCAGGCCACTAAACAACAAACGAACTTCTTGGGGAATTCCCGCAAAACCATCCAGTGCGGGGCGCATTTCAAGTAGCACTTTAATTTTTTGACTGGTTTCGTTGTTCACGTTGTAAAAGTTACCTTGGTTATTTGTTGTACTATAGTCTTTCAGAAATTAAATTTTCATTCATGTCGTTGTAAGTGCTAACAGATACCATCCCTTGAAGGGATGGTATCTGTTAGCATCGAAATTATTTATATGAAAACTTATAGTTATTAAAGATGCGGTAGCAATGTCTGAAAATTTAGAAACACGCATCAAATAACTTGAACAACTTTTATTTTAAAAATTCCGGTGCCGGTCGGGGTTTGTAACCCCGACTGAAACGTTTAAAGACTGCAATGCCTTTCAAAACGTGAATAACGGGGTTGCAAACCCCGTTACGCTTTAGTATCTGAGTTACCGACTGAATCAAGCGATTTCCATAGAATGAGCATTGTAATAAGCAAAGGCTTCATCCATATCATTAAACGACGTTAATTTACCTTTAACCAATACCGAGGCATGCTGGCAGTGCTCGCGAATAAAGCCGGGATCATGCGAAACCACGATCATGGCCCGATCTTTACGCTTTTCAAACAACTCATATTGGCATTTCTCATGGAAGCGGGCATCACCTACGGCGATGATTTCGTCAATCAGGAAACAATCAAATTCGACGACCATGGAGATGGCAAAGGCCAAGCGGGCACGCATTCCTGACGAATAGGTTTTAACCGGCTCACTCAGATATTTGCCCAACTCAGAAAACTCTTGCACAAAGGGGATTTTGTCTTCGGTGCTGGTGCCATATATTCGGCAAATAAAACGCAAGTTATCAAGTCCCGTTAAGCTACCCTGAAAGGCACCACCAAAGGCCAAGGGCCAGGAAACACTCATATCCCGGATAATCGTGCCGCTGGTAGGGCGCTCCGCACCGCTAATAAGACGAATCAAGGTTGATTTTCCGGCACCATTGCGGCCCAAGATACCTACTTTTTCGCCGGAGGCAATCTGTAGGTTAATGTGATCCAGTATGGTAGCCTGACCGCCCCGAATGGGATAGCGCTTAACAACATTGGTAAGCTGGATCATTCCGGCGTCACTGTTCGAGATACCACACGCACCTGCGAAAGTCCCAGCAACATTAGACACAGGTTCGCTGTGGCCATATAAGCCATATCGTAATGTGCGTGTACTAACGAACCGAAGTAGCCTTCGCGTAGCAGTTCAACACCATGTACCATGGGTAAATACAAGATGAATTTTTGCGCGGTAACGGGCAACCAATTTACCATAAATGCAGCGCCGGATAACGGGAATAAAAGGTAAGAGGTTGGGTGCCAGAGCTTTTCGATAATTTCGGTGCGCTCACTCAATCCACCCACCAACAACGCAAGGGCAGCACCAAACCAAGATAGCATAAACCAAGCCAACATGATTTTTAAAATGTCTTCCGGCGGCTCTATCAAGCCAACCGCCGTAAAAATAATTCCCAAAATAATAAACGATGCAGTAGTCCCTGCTACTTCAAGCAGGATACGTGAAATAAAAATATCAATAACTTTAACATGGCGGTGATACATTAAACTTAAGTTGGGCTCAATGGCACCGCTGCACCGACCCGGCATGTTGCGCCAAAGTAAAACGGATGAGTAGCCTGTCAGCGCAAAAGCCGCAATGGGCAGACTGGAGCCATGAGCTGCACCCGCTAATGTCCATAAGGCCGTTACCCCTAAAGTAAACATCATAGGCTCTACGAACAACCAAAGAAAGCCGATATTATGGCGGCCATAACGAGTAATAACTTCACGCATGAGTAGTGCGCCGATCACACGAAAGTGTATCTCAAATGACCGGCTAAGAGGGGTTGTATTATTTATCACCGGCTTTTTAATCCTGATGCTCACGTACACCAGCCAGCAACATCGTCAGTACGCCCCAAGAGATAAACCCCAGAATAAGGGTGGATAGAACGCCACGAATCCGCCTGGGTTCCATCGCCTTATCCGGTTTGCTGGACTGCACGATACGCTCCAAATAAAGCTGCTTACGCTGCGCTTCATTTCGCGCCTGCTCCAAAGAAATCAAGGTACTAGCCAGTTGTTTGTCAGCAAACTCCCGTTCCAGGGCAAGACGTTGGTATTCGGCGGCCTTGTTGGCCAAAGAGCGCCCCTCGCCCACTACTTGTTTGGTTTCCACGTCAATTTGTTGGCGCAGGTTTTTAACAAGCAGTTGCATTGAGGGTATCTGAGGGTTGTTTTTGGCGAAGGTTTGCAGTTGCACAAGCTGTGCTTGTGCGGCAATCAATTCACCTTGCAACTTGGCGACTTGTTCCAACTCGATAGAGGTTTGCTGTTCTGGATCAAATACGCCTTTCTGATTACGGTAAGTGGATAAAACCAGGGCGGCAGCTTTGGCTTTTTTTTCTGCAGTGTGCACCTCACCAGCGGCAAAGCGAATCATGTCTTGCCGCCCGGTTTCATTGAGCTGGTTAACCAGTGCCTCGCTTATCTCTATCAGTTGCTCATTAATTTTAAAAGAATCTTCTGCGGTAAAGCTTCTTACGGTCAGGGTAGTAATGGAGGATAAAGGATCCAGCTCAACCTCGACTTTCTTTTTATAATATTTGAACAGGGCTTCAAAACTGTTATCCCATCTGTCCAGGCCGGCAAAGCGACTGAAAATATCCACATCGCTACTGGCAAAAGCTTTGCCTATATTCAGTTTGTCATTAAGTGACGAAAGGGCATCGCGTGACAATATGTAATCCTGAACGGTGTAGCTATCGTCTTGCGAACTGGAAAAGCCGGTGCCTTTGAGGAGTGAGCTAAAAGGGGAGGCTGTTTGCCGCTCGGGGCTACGCACGACAAAACTGGATTCTGAAATGTAAACATCAGAGGCAATAAAGCCAAAATAAACAATGGATAAAAAAGTAGGTATGACAACCGTTAAAAGAAACAGCCAATTAAGCCCTTTGATGCGAGCAACAAGCCCTTGTTTAGGCTGATTAATATTTTTCTCTGAGGCAGGGTCAATTAATAGGGTATTCACAGTTTTTTTGATTCAGTTAATTCAGGGGTTGTATAGATATCCAGATAAGTTCTGTTCGCCTGGCATTTGTATTCTGGTAGTTTTAATATTGCCCTATAAATAAATTAACTGTTATCCGAGACCAGCAAATGTTTATCCTGTCGTTAAAAATAGTCGATTGCCATAAAATTACAGGGGTTAAGTGTAGCATATTAAAATAAACTTACACTATTCAGCAATACAACTAATTTGGTAGATCATACTACATGTAGTTACCGTTGCAGATTTTTAATATAGATTCTGAGATAAATAAAACTGGCCTATTGATTCCGGGAGCGCTGAGCCCCAGCTCGGCGTAGTTATCAATAGTCAGTAATCGGTTTGACTATCCCGTGCCGAGCTGGGGCTCGGCGCTCCCGGAAAGTTATCTGTGAACTGAAGCGTGACGGGGTTTGTAACCCCGTCACTTACGTTTTGCAAGCTATTGCCGTCTTCAAACGTTTCGGTCGGGGTTGCAAACCCAGACCGGCATATAGCTTCCGGGAGCGCTGAGCCCCAGCTCGGCGTAGTTATCAATAGTCAGTAATCGGTTTGACTATCCCGTGCCGAGCTGGGGCTCGGCGCTCCCGGAAAGTTATCTGTGAACTGAAGCGTGACGGGGCTTATAACCCCGTTACTTACGTTTTGTAAGCTATTGACGCCTTCAAACGTTTCGGTCAGGGTTGCAAACCCAGACCGGCATATATCACGCACGGCACGCCCTACAGAAAGTAATATTGGTTAATTTATATACATTAACCAATAGTGTAATCATCCTCCAGCAATTTCGCATGGGCGGCAGCCAGTCTGGCGATGGGGATGCGTGGCGCTGAACAGGAAACATAATCCAGTTTGATATGATGACAAAAACGTATTGATTGTGGATGTCCGCCTTGTTCGCCGCAGATACCTATTGCCATACCGGGACGGGTTTTGCGTCCGGAATCAGCAGTCATTTTCATTAACTGGCCGACGCCTTTGGCATCAAGTACTTCAAATGGATTGTCTTCAAGTAATCCGGTTTCATTATAAAGCGGTAAAAATTTGTTTTCTGCATCTTCACGTGAAAACGAGAAGGTTGCCTGGGTTAAGTCATTGGTGCCGAACGAGAAAAACTCGGCCACTTGAGCCAATTCTCCGGCACGGGTACAGGCTCTGACTGTTTCCACCATGGTTCCAAATTTAAACTTTAAAACAATGCCGTACTGACTTTCGACTTCTTGCTGAATTTGGTCAACGTAGACTTTTACTTTAATTAATTCCTGTACGGTAATAACCTGAGGCACCATAATTTCAGGAAAAATAACGGTTCCTTGCTTGGTACAGAGCGCCGCCGCTTCCAGAATTGAGCGGATTTGCATCTGATAAATTTCCGGATACGACATGCCCAGACGCACACCCCGATGGCCCAGCATGGGATTTACTTCGTACAATTCTTTAACTTTCTTGAGCATCAACTCTTTTTTGGCAATCGCTTTATTAACGACTTCCTCGTTTAGTTGATTAAACGGTACCGGTAAGGCAATATGCGCACCCAAAGTGTCCAAAGCAACCTGCTGCCCCTGAATCATCACTTTATAAAGATTTAAGGATTTAATTTCATCTTCCAGCTGATGCTCACTTGGCAAGAATTCATGCATCGGTGGATCAAGCAAGCGCACTGTTACCGGATAAGGTGACATGGCCTCAAAGATTTGTTTAAAGTCATCGCGTTGAATGGGAAATAATTTTTCCAGCGCTTCCTGCCTGACTTCTTTGCTGTCAGCCAAAATCATATCAATCACTAACGGCAGACGGTCTGAGGCATTAAACATACGCTCGGTACGGCACAGACCAATACCGGTTGCACCATAGCTAAGTGCCATACGTGCGCGTTCCGGCGTATCAACATTGGCATGAACCTCCAGCTCGGCAAATTGATCAGCCCATGATAACAAGGTTTTTAATTCTTCTGAGAATGCCGATTCAATGGTTGCAATTTTACCTAAATAAATAAGTCCGGTACTGCCATCAATAGTGATAATGTCGCCTTCACGGATATGCAAATCGCCAATAACAGCCTGGCGGGCACGCACATCTATTTTTATGTCTTCAGCGCCGGCAATACAGGCTTTACCCATACCTCTGGCAACCACCGCAGCATGTGAGGTTTTACCGCCACGACTGGTTAAAATACCTTGCGCGGCAAAAAAACCATGAATGTCTTCCGGTTTGGTTTCTTCTCTGAGTAAAATAACGAGCTCTCCTGCACGACCCATTAATTCGGCGGTATCGGCATCAAACACACATTTTCCGAAAGCGGCACCCGGCGACGCAGGCAAGCCTTGAGCCACCGGCTTGGCTTTATTTTCCGGATCGAGTTGTGGATGCAGCAACTGTTCCAGTAATTCGGGATTGATACGCAATAAAGCCTGTTCCTTACTAATCAGACCTTCGGCAACCATCTCCACAGAAGTACGTACCATTGCCGCTGCATTCATTTTGCCGTTACGCGTTTGCAGGCAATACAATATGCCACCTTGAATGGTGTATTCGTAATCCTGAACTTCTTTGTAATGTGCTTCAAGCTTGTTGCGTAATTCAACCAACTGTTGGTAAAGATCCGGCATTTCATGAGCCAGCTCATGCACCGGCTTTGGCGTACGGATACCGGCAACAACGTCTTCGCCTTGGGCATTAACCAGGTATTCACCATACATTTCATTAACGCCGGTACCCGGATTACGGGTAAAGCCGACACCGGTTGCGCAATCATTGCCCATATTACCAAACACCATGGCAACGACATTAACCGCTGTACCGTTAGCCATTTTAGGGGTGATATGAAATTCGCGTCGGTAATCGACTGCACGTTTGCCCGTCCAGGAATTGAATACCGCTTTAATAGACAATTCCAGTTGCTCATAAACATCTTCAGGGAAAGGCTTACCGGTTTCTTCCTGCACTACCTGTAAAAATAATTCACTGATTTGACGTAAATGTTCGGCATCCAAACCTACGTCAGCTTTAATACCCGCTTGCTTTTTGATTGCAGAAAAATGCAGGTCAAATTTTTCATCATCAATACCCAAGGCAACCTTGCCAAATAACTGGATAAATCGGCGATAAGCATCATAGGCAAAACGTGCATCGCCAGTCTGCTCAATCAAGCCAATCAGTGTCTTGGCATTGAGACCCAGATTTAAAATAGTGTCCATCATGCCCGGCATTGAAATAGCAGAACCGGAGCGTACCGATACTAATAACGGGTTATGACTATCACCAAACCGTTTTCCTGAAAGTACCTCAACTTCGCCGATATGGGCTTTAACTTCTGCCAACAAACCTTGGGGTAATTGATGGTTTTCAAGATAATCCAGACAAGCTTTGGTAGTAATGACAAATCCTGGCGGAACATTAAGCCCTATCTGGGTCATTTCACAAAGATTAGCACCTTTACCGCCCAGCAATACTTTATTTTTTCCGTCGCCTTTTTGGAATGAATAGATATATTTTTCAGTCATGTTTTTTCCCAAAGTTGAATAGATGAAGATAACCGCACAATTATAAAGTAATTTAATTTAGCTTTTATGACAGATTTTAAAACAGGCAACCGAATATCTTCAAACGTTTCGATCAGGGTTACAAACCCTGACCGGCATCGAGTAATTAAATTATCCATAGGATGGGCTGACGACAGGATGCCCATCAATCAACCAATTGAAAACTTCAATAACTTTCAAAACGTGAGTGACGGGGTTACAAACCCCGTCACGCTTTAGCAGTGAAGTTGGTAATAACGTAACCCAATCAGGAAATAACTTTTTAAAAACGGACAATAATTGCGCTTCGTATAAGTATAGCTATTAATCTTTAACAGGTGGCGGTGCCAGTACAACTCTTGAGCCATTAGATTCTGCGGAACTGACAATGCCGGCGGCTTCCATGTCTTCTATCATGGTGGCGGCACGATTATAACCGACCTTAAAACGGCGCTGGACACTGGATATTGATGCCTTGCGGGATTCAGTAACAAACATGACGGCTTCATCATATAAAGCATCAGACTCTGAATTATTACTACTGTCACCGTTCATACTATAACCCTCACTGGAATCTGTAGATTCACGGGTAATATCTTCCAAATAATCAGGTGGCGCGGTTTGTTTTAAAAATTCAACAACCCGATGTACTTCATGGTCATCGACAAATGCCCCATGAGCACGGATAGGAATACTGGTGCCTGATGGCAAAAATAACATATCACCATTACCTAACAACGTTTCAGCGCCGCCTTGATCAAGAATAGTCCGTGAATCAATGCGCGATGAAACCTGAAAAGATATACGGGTAGGTACGTTGGCTTTAATCAGTCCGGTTAACACATCAACCGATGGACGCTGTGTTGCCAAAATCAAATGAATCCCGGCTGCTCTGGCTTTTTGCGCCAAACGGGCAATCAACTCTTCAACTTTTTTACCGACGATCATCATCATATCGGCTAATTCGTCAATTACGATGACAATACTGGGCAATTTATTTAAGACCGGAAAATATTCACCGTCTTCCAGCGGATTTAGCAGTTGAAACATGGGGTCTCTAATGCTCTCCCCTCTTGCATCTGCCTCATCAATCAAATGATTAAATCCCGCCAGATTTCTAACGCCCATTTTGGACATTAATTTATAACGCCTTTCCATTTCAGCAACCGCCCAACGCAGGGCGTTACTGGCTTCTTTCATATCAGTTACTACTGGCGTCAATAAATGCGGTATGCCTTCATAAACAGATAACTCCAGCATTTTAGGATCGATCATAATCAATCGCACTTCTTCGGGCGTAGCTTTATAAAGCAAGCTAAGGATCATAGTATTGATGGCAACCGATTTTCCTGATCCGGTAGTACCGGCAACCAGGGCATGAGGCATTTTACCCAAATCGGCTACCAAAGGTGCTCCGGCAATATCCTTACCCATTGCCAAGGTCAACATGGATTTAGCCTTTTCAAAAACAGGCGCTGCCAGTAATTCGCGTAGCGTCACCATTTCCCGCTCCCTATTGGGAATTTCAAGGCCGACCACTGATTTACCGGGGATAATTTCAACAATACGTACGCTGGTCACTGACAAAGCCCTGGCCAGGTCTTTGGATAAACTGCTGATACGACTGACTTTTACACCGGCGGCTGGCTGCAACTCAAAACGGGTAATAACAGGGCCGGGATGAAAACCCACAACTGCCACGGCAACATTAAAATCGGCAAGAATATCTTCTACCAATCGTGACATTTCCTCCAAATCTGTTTGCGAATAACCGACAACTCGGGTGTCTCTTTCATCCAGTAAATCTAAAGAAGGCAATACATCTTCCCCGGCATTATATTTGGGGGCTGTTTTCTGTTGTGGTTGCGTTTGTAGTTGACTGCTGTTTTTTTCAAACTGCACTACCTTTTTTTCGATAACAGGAGGTAAAACTTTAGGAATGGATATGGCTTTAACAATCGCCTTTCTTAATGTCTCCGGCTGTACAGGATCATTATGAATCGACTCAACAGAATGGTCAGGGGGAGCCCGCCATAAATTAGTCACAGTGCAGCCAACAGCATTGCATAAAGATACCGTATATTTACCGATAAGATCAATAAAGGCTAGCCAGGATAACTCGGTAGTCAGGGTAATTCCGGACAATAATAAAACAATTAAAAATAAGGTAGCGCCTGAATTGCCAAATAAGATCAATACCGCATCGCCAATTTCCTGACCTAAAATACCCCCGGTACTACCTGGCAGCTCGACACCTACTCTTAATACATATAAATATAATAATGCCGCACCAGAAACAATGATTGCTATAGAGCCTAGCCACTGCAAGGCTATCGTCATTTTTTGCTGTCCTTGTCTGCTCTGACCATATAACATATAGCCATGCCAAGAGAGAATAACCGGAAACAAATACGCAATCAAACCAACAAAGCTGAGTGTAAAATCAGCGACCCATGCACCAAAAACACCGCAGGCGTTAGTGACTGTCTGCACTGAACCACTATGGGTCCAACCAGCATCCTCTTTACTAAAAGTAATCAAGGAAATTAAAAAAAACAAAGCAATCCCAAAAAAGCCCAGGACTGCAATTTCGCGTAAACCTCGAAATGTTTTTTCTTCCATTACCGCAGACATAAATTATAGCTCAACATAGATTTATACAAATAAAACAGGATTATAGATCAATGATTAAACATTCTACATTAATATTGATCACAAAAAAATTCCACTTGTTTTTAGTTCTAAAAAAGCTGGTTTATACACACTCGATGTTCAAGTTTTTAAGCTTAGAAAAACAGCAGGAAAACGAGTAAGCCAATCAGTGTTAGAATTGGACGTATTTCAACAGCATGTTGATGCACGAACCTGCGCACTTTATAAAAAGTTTTGT
>NZ_JAOEGU010000003.1 GCF_025583945.1 Methylobacter psychrophilus | reverse complement strand
TTTACTGGTTCCCGACCCTGCACATGCACCTACCTTCCTTGTGTATGCAGGCTCTAAGCCTCGGATACTCCACGGTATGGGTGAATAGGGCGGGGGCCAATCTACGAAACAGGCTCTGATTATATTAATAACCAGTCCTAAGGTCGGGACGGCCTCCCAATAAACGATTAAAGCTTACTTGATCTTTTAGTAATATTTTATTAATTTTGATCATACAAGGTCGGGTTAGGTGATAGCCGTAACCCGACACATTCGCGACAAAATGTCGGGTTATACCCTTTGGGGCACTGTTTTAAAAGTTATTTAAGCCTTTTAACGTTTCGGTCGGGGTTACAAACCCCGACCGGCATGGTAGTCACTAGCAAGATCCCCAAACCAGCCTGTCGAATCAGCAAATCAGAAAATAATCATTGGTAATTTGAAGACAAAAACCACAGCGCTTTGATGCCGGTCGGAGTTTGTAACCCCGACCGGCATGGTAAAACACCGATCAGAATGGATTTTTGCCAGATCAATATTGAATTGTTACATTTTGTTACAATTAACAAATTGCTATAGGTTGGTATTTAAACTATTCTAGCGTCTCTTTAAACAGTAACGCTCATTACAGATAATAAACAACAGGTTATAAGCGATTTTAAGTTTTTTATTTTTGGTTAATTACCAAGAGTCATAACATAAAATACTGCACTTAAAATAATTTGTTACCGGTTTGATTTTTAGATATTGCAATAATGAACATTGCCGGGCAAAGCTGTAACTATCTTTGTAGTTAATTGCTTACTTTTTGGCAATAGCGGAGTCAGTCTGAGAGAAAATAACAGGATTCATGTGGTATGGATTTGTGAATTATTATTTGTTTTAAAAAAGAAAACTTAACACTCGTGTCAAACTTTATAGAGTGCGCATGATTCAAGGAAGATAAAGCCAAACTTGTCGTGAGATAAGGACGGAAAATCACAGGATTTTTTTAAAAAAGTTGGCTGGGTTGCAAATTGTTTTTTCTTTAAATAAAAAAGGTTTATTCATGATTAACAAAAAATTAGCTATTATTATTATTGCTCTTCTTTCAACCACAACCGTTCAAGCTCAATTACTTGATTTTAATGGTACTCAAACAGGATTCTACATAAATACATCCACTTCAGATGGTTTTACTGAAACAATGGGTAACAACTCAGGTGGTAATATAGCAATAAACAATGGTTCTGTAGGTGCTTACTGGAATGGTAACGGCTCCAATAACTTATTGTCATGGACTAACGGTGGTTTACAATCAGGCTTTATCTTGACTGATAATAATCCCATTAATACATTCAGCGTAACCTCGTTTGATTTCGGAAATGGGTACTCTTCAGGGATTAACCCCGTCACATCTCTTGAAGTGATTGGTACACTATTGGGAGGAACCCAGGTTAGTGAAACTTTTGTAAGTGGATGGACATCGAATGGTCTATCTCAGATAACTTTAGAATCAGTATTCACCAACCTTACTTCTTTGCAATTTATTGCTTTTGGTGAAAATAATAGAGCTACATTCGATAATATAGTGGTTAATCAACTATCTGCAGCCGTACCTGCAGCCGTACCTGCTGCAGTACCAGTACCTGCCGCAGTTTGGTTATTTGCATCAGGTTTGTTAGGTTTGGGCGCTTTACGTAAAAAAGCGCAAGCATAATTTTACCCAGGCTCGCAGGACACTACGATAGGACTTCGCTGTCATAGTGGCACTAAACTAAAGCCACCTCATTTGAGGTGGCTTTTTTATGCGCTGGTTCCCAAGCTCCAGAGGCTGTGAAAGTATTATTAAAAAACAGGTTAAAACCTGATACGTGACGGGATTTGCAACACCGTTACTCCTGTTTAAAAGTTATTGAAGCCTTTAAACGTTTCGGTCGGGGTTACAAACCCCGACCAGCCAGGTATGATTGTTTTTATTCAAAGTATTAAAACTTCGTGTCCTTCGTGGTGAGTTTTTTTATTTTGTTCAAGAAACGAATACTTTCACAGTCTCTACAGATTGGAAACCAGAGAACCTAATCTTCCAATTGCTGAATGCCATCCAACAGCCATTTGGGTTGGATGCTGATTTTAGGTTTAACAAAATGCCAAACTTCTCTGACTTGTTCTGTTTGAGCATTGATGTCTTCGCGCATGATGACATCAAACAAGACCACGGCTTCCAGTTCTAAACCGATTTCCCTGACTTCCAGTAGCTCGGCATCGAGTTTTAATATGTCGGTGTGGTTTTCAGTCGGAGAGCTTTTGAGTTGTTCCTGAATTTCGGCAAAGACTTTATCGGTTGATAAGCCCCTGATTTCACCGAGATCACCGTCATCCCAGGCTTTTTGAAGCGTAGTGAACGCTATTTTGGCACCCGATAAAAAGGCTTGTTGATCAAAGTCGGCAGGAACAGCAACAGTGTTATTAACGCCGGTATCCGGTTGGAAATTTTGACTGCTTGTGGATATTTTATCTTTTTTGAATAAAATATCGGTATTAAAACCCGCCGGATTACTTTGATCTGGCTGTGCTTCCTGATAATTATCAGTCGTACGGTTATAGGCTGGCTGCTTTGCCGCTTTTGCTTTGGCGGCAAATAGTTTATAGAGTAAAAAAGCGACTCCTCCCAATACCAGAATATCCATAAAGTTAAAGTTTTCAAAAGCGCCGCCAAAGAATAGCGAGCCTAATAAACCACCCAGTGCCAAACCTCCCAACATACCCATTAAACCGCCGCGACTGGCCATGCCTTGTCTCGCGGTCTGGTTTTGATTCGTTGCCTGTTGTTGGCTGGCAGAACGGCTGGGCGGTATTGCCGAGCGTTTATAGGGGGCACTGTAAGAAGAGCGACTGCCAAAAGAGCCTCCGCCGCCGAAACGTTTGGCATCGGCATCCGATATAACACCGATGCCTAAAGATAAAATGATTAAACAGAAAGCAATAATACTGGTATTTTTTTTCATAAATCACCAAAGTTAAATAAATTTGTTATGGACTATTAGTTATGAGATATGGGCTAAAGGTAAATTTTTAAGGGCTAATTGATATTTACGCTTATAATCACCCAACCGAAATTGATACCCCTTACTTGTTTTACTAATATAACATTGTCTGCATGTTTTCAACACTTCGCATATTATTAGTCATTTTTCTGACGATGTTGCAATTCATTGCACCGTTGGTACATGCTCATGCGAGCATGGATGAGGCAAAGCAAGGGCTACATATTCCCGGGCTTGAGGGCTATGGCGTTGCTCACAACCGACTGGCAGGTCAAGTAAAGGTATTGCCTTATAACATCTCTGTAGACGGTCTGATTGTGGCTGTTGACATGGGTATCCGGCAAAGCCAAACCAAAGCTCCGGTTGATGCCGATAGCAATTATTATCTTCACCAACAACACCGCTTCATATTTGCTGACGTAGCCTCCCGGTTTGATGCCAATTTTTCTCCGCAGCCACAACAGCTGGCTTATTGTTTATTTATTCCATCCCCGCCTTCACGTGCGCCTCCTGCACAATAAAATTCCCCCTGTTTTGTAAAGATACGAATTATCGTATTTTGTTAAGTCGGCGCTATTTTGGCGTTGCTACCTATCGCGCGGTTAAATCCGCATTGAGCTTACCTTATGTTTTTATTAAACATTTTCAGTAAACCACTGTCTGGTATCTTGCTTCGGCAGGCATTTTTTTTACTGGCAATATTATTGCTGATTCCCTGGCCGGCTTATTGTCAAGTGCCTGCCTGGGAGCTGGATGACGCTATACCTATGGTTGATCATCATGATTCCATTACTATTGATGCCTCTTTAACGCTACCCAAGCTCATTGATTTGACGATGGAGAAATACCCTGATGTGAGTTGGCTTAACGCTTTGGAAGAAGAAGCTGCGGCTATTTCAGAGCGCAGTAAAAGCTGGACTGCCGGGGCGTCACAAGCCACTGTTGGCTATCAATCCATAGCGTCTTTTAAACTCAATTATGCAACAGCCGGTGTGCAGGTGCCGTTATGGAATTTGGGGCAGCGTGACGCCGAACATAATTTGGCTAATCAGGCCGAAACCAGTGCTGAATCACAGGCAGTGGGGATTAAGTTACGTGTTGCCGGCTTGGTTAGAGGGGCTCTGTGGAATATGGCTCTGGTAAATATTCGTTATGAACAGGCACAAGCGGAGCTGGATATTTATGGGAAATTATTGGCGACCATCAAGCGCCGCGTTGAATTGGGAGACCTGCCACGAGCGGATGAGTTATTGGCGCAAACCGAGTTACTGCAACGGCGGTCAGTGTTTACAATGGCTGAAGCGGAATTAATGCATGCCCGCAAACGTTATTCTACCATTACCCAGCTAACTAAAATGCCGGTTATTTATGAAGAAAAGTTGGTTGCATTAAAAGAAATCGAGCAAAACCATCCTGCTTTAGTGGCAGTTAACAGTCAGATTGAGCGTAAACAGGCAGAGATTACTGCCATTAAATCAATAGGCTCAGGGCAGAGCCATGTTCTCGCCGGGTTATTGAGTGATGAAGGTAATGATCCACGCAGTAATAAAGCCGAGTTTTTTAATGTTGGTGTCATCGTTCCTTTTGGAGGTAACACACATTTACAACCGCAGATTGCCGCCGTCAATGTTGAGTTAAACAAATTATTCGCAGAGCGTGAACAGTTGTTTCGTGATTTGGAACAGGCGCATCACGAAGCCGAACATAATCTGGAAGTTAATCGGGTTGAATTAGGCACCGCCAATGAACAGAAAAAAGTGTCCGAAGAATTGTTAACCATGACACAACTGGCGTTTTCTGTGGGTGAAATTAATCTGCTGGATTTGTTAAAAATTGAGTCACGAACACAACAAGCCATTCTCAATGCTAAAGAACGTAAAGTTATGTTACAGCGAGATAAAGCTTTTTATAACCAGGCAGTAGGAGTTATGCCATGAGATCGTATAAATTTTTACTGCTGTTAAATTTTCTGGGCTGGGCACTATGGTTCTGCCCACCGGTGAATGCTGAAAATACGTTGAAAATAACTCAGGAGTATTTTGATAATTTAGGCGTTACGTTAAGCAAGCTTGAACCTACCAACCAAATTCCGGTATTAACTGCACCAGCCAAAGTAGTGGTTCCTCCTGCTCATGAATATATTGTTAGCGCCTCTCAGGCCGGATTAATCATTAAACTGAATGCGGCAATCGGCGATAAGGTTACCAAAAGCGATATATTGGCTCAGCTAAACAGTCCTGACTTGCTTTCCATGCAGCGTTTATACCTTAAAGCGGTTAACGAGATGCAGTTAAGTTTTCTGTCTTTTCAACGTGATAAAAAATTACTGGAAGATGGCGTTATTGCTGATAGACGTTGGCAGGAAACGCTTAGTAAATACAATGCTGTTGTTTCCGAGGCGAATGAATATAAACAACTTCTGCAAATCTCTGGAATGACAGCGACTGAAATTGACCATCTGGGTAAAACCCATCAGTTGAGTAGTCAGTTAAATGTTCATTCGCCTATTTCAGGTGTGGTTATGGAGCGGGTAGCGGTCGCTGGAGAGCGGGTGAGTATATTGGCTCCGTTATATCGTATTGCCAATCTGGATGAGCTTTGGCTGGAGATTAATATCCCTCATGAGCGCATAGGCAGCATTAAAGTGGGTGATCAGGTTTTGGTTGAAAATAGTGCGGTTATTGCACGGATTACTTTATTGGGACAAAGCGTTAATCCGGAAAATCAAACGATAATGGCACGGGCTGTTATCGTTACCAAGCAGTTGCCGGAAAATGAGCAATCGGCGGTAAGGGTAGGGCAAACTATCAATACCCAAATTATTGAATTCAGTGAAAAATCGGCCTTTAAAGTACCCAATACAGCCATTGCCCAAAATGAAGGCAAGTTTTACATTTTTGTCCGTAATCAGGAGGGCTTTACTGTCAGCCAGATAACAGTAAAGGGCAAGCAGGGTGATGAGTCGATTATTACCGGTGATTTTAGCGGCACTGAAGAAATTGCCAGCAAAGGCGCTGTGGCTCTGAAGGCAAAATGGTTGGGATTAGGGAGTGCTGAATAATGGCCGGCTTGATTCGTTTTGCACTGAGTCAGCGGTTACTGATGATGATTGTGGTTTTGCTGCTATCCGGCGGCGGTTATTATGCCTTAAAAAACATTCCTATTGATGCCTTCCCTGAGGTTTCGCCAACTCAGGTAAAAATTATTGTCAAAGCGCCCGGGATGACGCCGGTAGAAGTTGAGGCGAGAATAACGGCGCCTATAGAGATTGAGCTGCTGGGGATTCCGCATCAAACCATGCTGCGTTCTATTGCCAAATACGCATTAACGGACATTACCGTTGATTTTGCCGAAGGTACCGATATTTATTGGGCGCGTCAGCAGATTGCCGAGCGCTTGAACACCATGTGGAGTAACTTGCCGGAGGGGGTTCAAGGTGGTATTGCGCCAATGACGACGCCCTTGGGTGAAATGTTTATGTTTACCGTAGAAGGCGGCGGTTTAAGTTTAATGGAACACCGTGATTTACTGGACTGGGTTATTCGTCCGGCGCTACGAACCGTTTCAGGGGTAGCAGATGTTAACTCTCTGGGTGGTGTAGTGAGAAGCTTTGAGGTGATCCCTGATAATACCCGGTTAGCCGCCAGAGGTATCAGCATTGAGATGTTGATACAAGCATTAAAACGCAATAATCGCAATGATGGAGCCGGTCGCATGACCGATGGTGAAGAAGCCTTGATTGTCAGGGCTGAAGGCCGAATTAAGGTTCTGGCTGATGTCGGTACTATTGTCGTCGATAATAAAAACGGTATTCCGATTACGGTCGGTGATATCGCCGAAATTAAAATTGGTTCGCTGACACGTTATGGTGCCGTGAGTAAAAATGGCGAAGGCGAGGCGGTTACCGGCTTGGTATTAAGTTTGCGCGGTGCCAATGCCAAACAAACCATTGCCGGAATCGAAAAGAAACTGGCTGAAATCAGTCCGGGATTTCCACCAGGCGTTACCGCTAAGGTTTTCTATAATCGCGGTAACCTTGTTGACAAGGCCGTCGAGACTGTTTTGCATGCCTTGCTGGAAGCGATAGCTTTAGTGGTGGTTTTACTACTTTTATTTTTAGGTAATTTGCGCGCTGCTGTGGTGGTTGCCTTGTCTTTACCCTTGGCAGCCCTGTTCACTTTTATCTTGATGAACTACATGGGCATGTCGGCAAACCTGATGAGTCTGGGTGGTTTGGCGATTGCTATCGGCATGTTGGTGGATGCCGCCGTTGTGGTCGTTGAAAATCTTATTACGCATCTGGCTCATGTCGAAAAAGCCCGACGCTTGCCACGCCTGCATGTTATTTACCGGGCTACTTGTGAAGTGGCCGGGCCGGTTACTTCCGGCATTTTAATTATTATTATCGTTTTCTTGCCGCTGCTGACTCTGCAAGGTCTGGAAGGTAAATTATTTACGCCGGTTGCCTTAACTATCGTTTTTGCACTGAGTGGTTCGCTGATATTGTCGCTCACGGTTATTCCCGTTGTTGCCTCTTATTTACTGAAAGAAGTCTCTCATGAAGAACCCTGGCTGCCCAGGCAACTACAAAAGGCTTATCAGCCGGCTTTATTATGGTGTCTGGCAAACAGTAAAAAAGTATTTATAGCCGCCGGTGCTTTATTAGCCGTGACTATCGTGGTGTTTACCCAGATAGGCAGTACCTTTATGCCAACGATGGACGAAGGTGATATTATTTTGCAACTGGAAAAACTGCCATCGATAACGCTTGAGCAATCGGTAGCACTGGATGGTCAGGTTCAAAAAAATCTGCGTAAAAATATTCCTGAAATAGTGACGATTGTTTCTAGGGTGGGTTCTGATGAATTGGGTCTTGATCCTATGGGCTTGAATGAGACTGATACATTTTTAATACTAAAAGCCAAAGACCAATGGCGCATGCAGACCAAAGAGGCGTTGATTGAAGAAATTCGTAAAGTGATGGCAAAAACCCCGGGTATTGCCTTTGGTTTTACTCAGCCTATTGAGATGCGGGTTTCAGAAATGCTGACGGGTACGCGCGGCGATGTGGCAGTTAAGTTATTTGGTTCTGATCTGGCAGTGTTAAACGAAAAAGCTACGGAAATAGCCGAAATATTAAAACATATTACCGGTTCCAGCGATGTCTTTGCCAAACAAAACAGCGGGATGCAATTTTTACAGTTAACGATAGACAAGCTGGCTGCCGGGCGTTTGGGTTTGGACAGTGATACGATTGAAACTCTGTTGCGTGCCCAGATTGAAGGTTTAAATTTAGGAATTGTTCAGGAGGGTATTAAACGTACCCCACTGATTTTGCGTGGCAGCAGTAATACCGCTAATTTTGATGATCTGCAAATTACCTTACCAAATGGCGGACATGTACCGGTAACGGCCATTGCCAAAATTGAAAAAGTTGAGGGTGTCGTGTCAATTGGCAGAGAACGGGGACAGCGTTTTGTCGTGATTCGCAGCAATGTTCAGGATCGTGATTTGGTTGGTTTTGTCGATGAAGCCCGTAAAGCGGTTGCTGAAAAAATTAAATTGCCGGCAGGCTATACCATTGAATTTGGTGGTCAGTTTGAAAATCAACAACGTGCAGCGGCAACGTTGTCACTGGTTGTGCCGATCTCGTTAGGCCTGATTTTTTTGCTGTTATTTTCAACTTTTGGTTCGGTACGCCAAGCTGTGCTGGTGCTATCAAATATTCCACTGGCAATGATTGGGGGTGTTTTTGCCTTGTGGGGTTCCGGTGAATATTTATCCGTACCGGCATCGGTTGGTTTTATCGCTTTGCTGGGGATAGCTGTGCTTAACGGAGTTGTGATGGTCAGTTATTTTAACCAGCTGATAGCTACCGGTATGGACTTGGTTAAAGTAGTGACGTTAGGCTCTTCGCGGCGCTTAAGGCCGGTATTGATGACTGCCAGTATTGCGGCATTTGGGCTGATTCCGCTATTATTTGCAACCGGCCCCGGCTCTGAAATTCAGCGACCTTTGGCTATCGTGGTAATTGGCGGACTGGTTTCCTCTACGTTTTTAACGTTATTTTTATTGCCTATTTTGTTTAAGTTATTCGGCTTGCCCAAGGAGATTAAATCATGAATTGCACAGAGTATCTAGTGACCCTTAATATTCCGCCCAGTCTTGAAGAATTGATGGTTGACAGTCTGTTGTTACTGGAATCAGAGCATGGCTTTAGTAGTTTTCCGGTCAGGGCGCATCATCATGATAACAGCGGTTTATCGCTGGCTGAGCAAGTTGCTGGTCGTCAGAAGCGAATCCGTTTTCAGATGTATGTGCCGGTAGAAGAGTTGCCGGCATTATTGGCGCAATTACGCGAGGAGTTTTCGGATTCGGGTATTCAATATTGGGTTTTGCCGGTGATAGAAGCGGGGATTATTTAAATAACAACGGGTAGGGGCAGACCTGTGTGTCTGCCCTAAATTGGACGAACCTGTTGGGCCGGGCGAACACATATAGACTTTTAGAAATTAAACTTCCAATTCACGTCGCTGTAAGTCCATACAGATACTATCCCTTCAAGGGATGGTATCTGTCGACATAGAAATTATTTATCTGAAAATGTATAGGATCGCCCTATGTATTTAATTCTGGTCGAGGTTTATTACCTCGACCGATAGCTTAAAAATCTAAACAAATTGCCATTTATTCGATAAGCCCTTCTGCTTTCATGGCTTTTTGCACGGCAGGACGTTCGGAAATTTTTTCAGCATATCTTGCCAGTGCCGGCCAGCGGGAAATATCAATATTGACATATTGCCCCCAGCTTAGCGTGACGAATAAATAAGCATCAGCCACACTAAAATGATCGCCAAGCAAATAAGGTTGTGACGAAAGGTGTTCTGCAACAGTATCAAGACGGGTTATCAGGATACTGGTCGCCAACTCTTTTGCAGTTTCGGAAGCGGTCGCATTAAACAAGGGTGAAAAACCTTTATGAATTTCAGTTGAGATAAAGTTGAGCCATTGTTGTAGTTTATAACGCTCGAAAGTACCCGTTATCGGGATTAATTTTTTATCAGGTGCCTGATCGGCAAGATACTGGATAATGGCCGGGCCTTCACTAAGCTGGTTGCCATCATCTAGTATCAGCAGGGGTACGTAGCCGTTAGGATTGAGCTGGCGGAAGTCTTCGCCGTTTTCAGTCAGCTTGTTTGCTAAATCAACTTTAATCAGTTCGATTGGCAGTTCTGCTTCGCAGGCGACAATATGCGGTGATAGTGAGCAGGCACCGGGACTGTAATAGAGTTTCATTATTTATTCCTCTTGGGTTGTGTGAAGATTACATCAATCTTTGGTTACTTCAATCTGAATGGCAATATAGACGTCATCAGCCAGTTTTTGCGCATATTTGTCTATGCCAAAATCAGAGCGTTTGATGGTGGTCGTCGCATTTGCACCGCAGGTGTTCTTCATGTTGATCAGATTTATTCCGCAATAAAAATGATCTACCGTCAGATGTACGGGTTTGGAAATACCGTGCAGCGTTAATACGCCATCTGCAGCAACAAGTTGGTCTTTGTTGAAGTGTAGCTTGTCTGATATAAATTTAATCTGTGGATAGTGTTCAGTATCAAGAAACTCTTTGCCGCGTAAATGCTTTTCCAGTTCAGTAAGTCCGGTGCTAATAGAAGCGGTTTCGATAGATATTAAAATATAGCCGGTTGCCGATGCCCGGTCAATAAGCACTTTGCCGCTAGTCTCGTTAAAACGGCCTCGTTGAATTGAAAATCTCTGATGATTAATCTCAAAACTTGGAAAGGTATGCTTGGGATCAACAGTATAAGAATCAGCTGCGATGGCGGAAAAGCTCAATGTACTGGCAATAATCAGTGCAAGGATGGTCTTTATCATAATGATTTTGATATTATCGCTTTTTAAAGTAATGTTTTATTAACTGCTGCAGCTTGAGCCACTATCGCTAACCAAGGTTGTTCATGAAGGGGTTTACCTGGTGGCCGGTAATAATGATCAAGCACTGCAAATCCGGCTTTCTCCAAAAATAGCTTGCAGGTCTCAATTTGCATGTAATGGCCGTATCGTTGTTCTGACCAACCCTCCTCATTACCGCGAGGGATGGATAAGAATAAAATGCCGCCAGACTTTAAAGCGCTGTATAGGTCAGTAAGGACGCGGGGCAATTCCTGGCTGGGAACGTGAAACAGTGAGGCATTGGCAAAAATACCATCGAAAGCTTGTTTGGGTAATTCCAGACCAAGAAATTTCTGATGAAGAATAACACAGCTTGTATGGCGGCGAGCCATCTTACAAAATTCCTCGCTACCATCGAGGCCCACTGGCCGGTGTCCCAAGGATTTAAAGTAACTGACATCTCGTCCCGGTCCACAACCAAAATCCAAGATATCCAGTTTTTTTCCTGCCGGGAAGGGTGCCAAAAAAGCCTGATAGTTTTGAGTGACATCATGATCTTTTGTACCATTCCAAAATTCTTCAGCATTTTGATTATAGTGTCCTACCGTTACCGTTTCGATTTCATCCAATACCTGATTTGTTTGTTCCATCATTACCTTTTTTATCTGTGTTACGTAAGTCTTATGGTTTTTTTATGGTATCCAGAGCATTGAAATCTTCATAAATAATGGCAGGATCAGTGTTTAAAAACACGTTTTCATTTAATTGCTTTAAACAAACAGCATTTAAAGTCACTTGTTCATATAACCAATAATATCGGTCAGCTTCAAAAATACTATACCGGCAATTATATTTGCATTGTATCCATTGATTATCCACAGAGCCAATTACTTGGCGCATCTCGGCTGATTTTGCACCGAGATACGTCATGATTTTCGTATCTAAATCAATTTGAAAGCGATCAAACAGGATGTTTTTATTGACGATTTTAGGATATGTTACGCGAGTTCCTTGAATATCATCACCATGCTGATCGATAATGCATTGCCGGTCACAAACATAACTCGCGTGTGGAAAGCTTAGTGGATATTTATCGGGGCTTTTGGCACGCAAATTTTCATGGGCCTCGCTTCGTTGGCTTTTATCCCATTGCTTGATGACAATTTGTAAAATTAACACACGTATTTTCCGGTCAAAAAGCCACTAAACAGCATGCAAGCTGCTGTCATGACTGTTGATAGTGAAGGCTTTACCAAAGCCGAAAACGTAACGTCCACTTTCTGGATGCAAAGCAAATAAATGAAAGTCTGATAATGAGCGTAATACACCAACAACTTCGCCAAATTTATCCTGCAAGGCTTGTAGCTGATTCGTATAAATGAGCTCATCGGGCATTATTTCTTTAACACGACAGCTTAATACTACCCGTTCCCGTGCAAAAAGGTTACGGGACTCAGCTTCGGGGCGTATAAACAAAATTGATGCCAGCGGATTATTTAATAAATTGGTGGTGTGACTGGCCAGTTCACTGATATAGATATAAAAGACGCCCGCGTTGTCCCGCACAAAAGGTGCGTAGCTAATGTCAGGAACACCCAGTGCTGAGGCGGTTGACAGTGTGAGTGTTTGCGAGGACAAGATCAGTTTATGATAACGCCGCGTAAACTCTTCAAGTTCTGGTGTGCTTGTTTCAGTCATGGCGCTTTTTGGGATTGTAATCGCGAAAATCAATGTCGGGAAAAATGTTGTCCATAATCTCCAGCGCGGCCAGATAACGTTCGTTTATTCTGTTTTTACGAATACAATCGTGTAAATAGTTAAATCTGGCAAGATGGTCGGTTATACGTTTATTCGCGTAGTCGATAGTCGTTCCTGATTTTATTATAAATGGCCAGTCAGAGGCTTGTGCCAGTAAAATTGATCTTGCTGCCTGATTTAAGGCACGGGTTTGTAATGGATTGACCGCCAAGCCCTGAAGATCGGACGCCAGTTTTTCCATATCGGTTTCGGCTTTGTGTAGGAAAGGATAAATCCAGTCATTGGTTTCATTGATCCAGTAACTGGAATAACCTTGGTCACCCCAGGTAGATGCACAAGGCGTCGCTATCTGATGTGATGTCTGCCGTTTTAAATAATCACTACAACTAACGGTCTCTACGTTATTGGTATTTTCGTTTGCCAGACGTAGTACCGACTCTAACCAATGCGGCCCTTCAAACCACCAATGGCCAAAGAGTTCGGCATCGTAAGGGGCTATAATTATTGGTGGTCTATCCATATTGGCGCCAAGCGCATCAATCTGCTGTTGCCGTTTGTTGATAAAATCCCGTGCGTGTTGACGAGTTTTTTCTAATGCTTTTTGAGGATTGTAGAGTTCCTTGGGCAAATCTTTGCCGGTCACGCGATAATATTTGATACCGGTATTGATGCGTGTTTCGCCATCAAGGATATAGGGGGCGATATAGTCAAAATCAAGATCGAAGCCGATATCCCGGTAGTATTCGCGGTAATCGAAATCACCAGGGTAACCTTCTTGAGAGCTCCAAACCTGTCTGGATGATTCCGGATCGCGTGCAAAAGCAGCGACGCCATTGCCACAATCCAGCGGTGCGTAGACACCGTTGCGGGGAACCTCGGTTGCGTCCATAATGCCATGGCTGTCAACAAAGAAATAGTTGATACCGGCTTCGGCCAATAGCGTTTCAACGCCAGGATAGTAGGCACATTCAGGCAACCAAAAACCGGTAGGCGAGAAACCCAGATGGGCTTCAAAGGTTTTAACACCTATATTGATTTGATTACGAACCGCTGTTTCACTAACGTTGAGCAGCGGCAGAAAGCCGTGAGTTGCTGCGCAGGTTATTAATTCAAGCGTACCGGCGCGGTGATGCTTTTTAAAAGCCGTTAATAAATCACAGTTATAGTGATTCTGATAGATGTCCAGCGTGTTTTGAAAGAAACCGAGGTAATACTGTGCCAGCTCTTGATAGTCAGATTGTTGACGGGTTCTGATGATTTCTTTTTCGGCCAGTTCCAGTAATTTATGCAGGTATTTGAGATAACGTGTCTGTAATAAATCATCACGCAGCATGGTAATTAGTGGCGGTGATAAAGAGAGAGTCAGCCGATAATCCACACCATCTTTTTGCAGTCGGTCAAGTGCACCAATTAACGGAATATAGCATTCGGTCATGGCTTCGAATAGCCAGTTTTCTTCAAAAAAGCTTTCGTGTTCCGGGTGTCGCACATAAGGTAGGTGTGCGTGGAGTATGATGCCAAGAAATCCTGTTTTCATGTCGCTACGGGTTATGTTTCTGGCCGGAGGCGCTATTATTTTGGTAACAGGAGATTCCCCGACTAGCTGTGATGAGAGTTGGTATAGGCTTGAACATATGCTGACTGTTTTTAGCGATATTGGGCATTATCCTTCCAGCTGGAACATGGGCGCTATTGGAATAAGCAAATGGGGTCAAGCTATTGTTTTTATGACGATTTCCAATGGTTGCGCAATACGTTGTTTCATGGCTATGCATCGGTAGAACAACATTTTGTTGGGCCTGGGCACTATTAATGGCAACGTCGAAGTATGGTTTGCCGGTATCGGTATTTTTATCAGACTCGGCATAAATTCTTAAGGTCAGTTGCTGCCCGGAAGCCATTTTTTGGGCATCAATTAGTTTATCTTTTACCAGATTCCAGTAAACATAAAGATGATCAGGATCGACGGGTAGCAGTATTAATTCCTGTGTGTGGTTTGATGCGATGGGAGCGAAGTCCTTGCTGATTTCTTCGCTGATCTCAAGCATTTCTTTCGGTGAGAAAGCTTGATGTTGGGCTTGGCTTATGATTTTAGTAGAAAAAACAGGCGTAAATTCTCGATTAATTTCTTGACTAATTTCAAGTATTTCTTCGGAAGACAGTCTGATTTGGGGGTTATATCTTGAATGCGAAAATGTCATCATCAGCCCTAAATCGTTACTGTTACTGGTCTAAAGTTTCTCCATACAGCCATGTTAATGAATGAAGTGCTTGTTTGGATTTTAAAGTTGATTTTGAAAAGCAATTACGATTACCAGTATACTTGTTAAACTGGGTGCTATCATCCAATTTGTTATAAAAAATATCAAATCTTGGCGATTGTTTTTACAACAGTCAAAGCAGTCAGCTTCGATGACTTAGCCTGATGACGCTATTTATTTTGTTTCCGAAATACCGGATAACAATACTTTATTAATTTCCCCATACATAAAGCTATGACAGTTCCATTAAATATTATAGATATAAAATACTTTCTTGATGAAGATATAGGGCCCGGAGATATAACGGTAGCCATTATTCCTGAAGCCGCCCATGCACTTGCAGAAGTGGTTACGCGTGAAGATATGATAATGTGTGGCCAAGCGTGGTTTGATGCGGTATTCAAGTATCTGGATACTAATGTAACTATTAGTTGGTTGGTAGCTGAAGGCGAGGCTGTTAAAAAAAATACCACATTATGTAAACTAAGTGGCTCAGCGAGAGGGTTACTAACCGGCGAGCGTACGGCGCTAAACTTTTTACAACTTTTGTCGGCGACGGCAACCGTTGCCAGGCAGTATGCAGATGCGGTTGCCGGCACCGACTGTAAAGTACTGGATACCCGAAAAACCATTCCGGGGCTAAGAAATGCGCAAAAATATGCAGTTGCCTGTGGTGGCTGTTATAACCATCGTATAGGTTTGTATGATGGTGTGTTAATCAAAGAAAATCATATTATGGCAGCAGGTTCCATTACCAAGGCAATAGTAATGGCGAGGTTACTAACGACAGTGTCGGTGGAGGTCGAAGTTGAATCCATGCTGGAATTAATTGAGGCGCTTGCGGCAAAACCGGACCGGATTATGCTGGACAATTTCAGTCTTGACGATTTGCACGCAGCGGTAAAATTGACTGCCAGCGCTATAGAGCTTGAGGCATCCGGTAATATTGAGCTCGATAATATACGCAGTATTGCTGAAACTGGCGTTGATTATATTTCTATCGGCGCATTAACCAAACATGTTAAAGCGGTTGATTTATCCATGCGTATAAAATTGGTGAGTTAGATAAATTCCGTTTTGTAGGGACAATTCGGTGTGATTTTCCTTGGCTCGGAACTTAGGTGATTTCCTGAGAATAATATACCCCGCTTGCTGGTTTTTTTATTCATTTACTGCGTTGTTAAAATAGTTACGTAGCCCGCTACGCGCCTATTTTTCCGCCTCGGCAACTGCTCCTGCGTCTCTTAAGGAGCCTACTGTTGGTGCTCTAGCTCCTGCATAATCCACAGGGATGTGGTGAATGCAGATATTGCAGGAGTAAATATCTGTCCTTGCAGTCGTTGTAAATAAACAAAAATCCTGTGTCACTTGGGACTATTAATTCTCGGATATCACCTTAAATACAGGTGGCAGGCATGATTGAAAATATTGAAGCATTATTTAAACAAATCAGTTGTGGCGTTTATGTTATTGGCATCAGCGATGGTGAGCGGCAAAATGCGTTTACCGCAGCGTGGGTGATGCCCGTTTCTTTTAATCCACCTTTGCTGGCGGTTAGTATTAATCCTGAACATTATTCTTATCAGTTATTGCAAGCTGGCGGCGTTTGTACGGTCAATGTTTTGGGGCAAGATCAATCTGCCATAGCGGAGCATTTTGGTCGCTCAGTTCAAGATAAAATGAGCGGTTTTCAATGGCAAAAAGGTAAAGCCGGAGCGCCGATTTTATTAGCAAGTCTGGCTTATTTTGATTGCGAGGTTAGTCATTACACCGATGCCGGTGATCATAAAATCGTCGTTTGCAGAGTTATTGCAGCGGCAAAGTTGAATACAGGACAGCCATTGTTATATAGCCAGACTGGCGATATGGATGGCAGTAGTGCATTATACGAATGATTTGTCCCTGTTTAGCCACGAAAATTACAAAAAATTCAAATAGACAACAGGTTGTAGATTACTACCCAAAGGTGAACGATATGGGCAGTATAATATCTTGATGTATTTGGTTTTACTTGAAGCCGTTTATTTTTTACTTTGGCTTCTGATTCGCCGTTTTAATGCGAGACAGGCGCCAAAATAAACCAAAGTGTTGCTCCGAAAATACCAACTATTAGCGTTAAAAGATAGCGGGCTTATCAATCAACATATTCAAAAAGTGTGATGATTTGTTTTATGCCGGGTTGAAGTCTGGTAACGTTGATAACAACAGTACCTTCATCACGGTGGACTAAACCCATTAAGTAAACAATTCCATTTTCAGTAATGACTTTTATCATGGCAGGGTCAAAATCGGGCATAGTTCTGATTTGACTCAGTGCTACCTTTACGGTTTCGGTAATTAATTGGTCATTAGTGCGCGAGCTGGAATCACTGGGATAAGCAATAGTTAAATTGTCATGTATTAGTTTCACATTGGGAGTGACCTGAACGATAGCAATGATTTTTTTTTTCAATTCTTCGTTAGGAGTCTCCCCGGTAATTAATACGGCACCATTATAGGCCGTTATAGTAAAGTGACATTGGTTGAGTAAATCATCTTCTGAATTTAGCTCCGAGTAGGCTTCAATTTCAATATTTTTATCAATCAAAATGGCTTCCCGTGAACGACGGTCTTGTAATAACGCTTGCTCCGTTATTTCCTGGAAGTTTCTTGGGGCGGTCGAACATGCACCAATCAAAAGGCAATTAAGCAGGATAAGGGGCAAAAATATTTTTTTCATGGCTTAAATTCAAAGTGAGTAGATAAATGGTTATCAACCGAATAATTGATGATCAATCAAATCACACAGGCAATGGGTAATTAGTACATGAATTTCCTGGATGCGTGCGTTTGAGCTTGACGGCACCCGAATTTCTATATCTGTTTCATGCAGTAAGGGGGCAATCATGCCGCCATTGTTACCGGTTAGCGCAATAACTGATATGTCTTTGTCATGGGCGGTGGTAATCGCTTTGGCTATATTGGCTGAATTATTGCCATCGGTGTATACCATTAATATATCTCCGCTTTGCCCCAGTGCTCTGAGTTGTTTCGCGAAAATATCATCAAAGTTATAGTCATTGGCTATTGCGGTGATGGTTGCCGTGTCTGTGGTTAACGCGATGACCGGTAATGAGGGGCGATCTCGCTCAAATTGGTTAAGCATGGCTGATGATAGTAGTTGTGCACAGGTTGCCGAGCGGCCATTGCCACAGGTGAGTATTTTTTTATCATTCAGTAAAGTGGTAACCAGTCGTTGTGAGGCATACTCTATCAGTTCACACAGGTAAGTCATGGCATCCTGCTGGGTTTGGATGCTGTCAGAGAAATGATTAATGATTCTGTCTTGTAAGCTCATGGTGTGATTTTTAGTTTAAAAAGCATTTTGTATCCACTCCAGGTTACCATTGCCGGAAATGGCAACAACATCAAAGCGTAGTGGTCGGTCTTCTTTTTGGGTTGATAAATAACTTTGCGTTGCTGCTATTATACGTGATTGTTTTGCTCTGGTGATACTCTCTACGGCGCTGCCGTATTGATCTGTTTTACGGTAGCGAACTTCGATAATGACCAGAGTTTTCTGATCGGTCATAATTAAATCGAGTTCACCCATTTTACAGCGGTAGTTTCGGCAAACCGGCTTTAGTCCTTTATTGACAAGAAATTTATGGGCCTGTTCTTCAGCGCTTTCACCGCGAATCAAGTGTGCGGCTTTGGCTTTGAGTTTAGTAAACAGCATGGTTAATCTCCTGTTGGCATTTATTCTGTAAACAATAAAAAGACCAAGATACTGATATAATTTGGCACTATCCGGACAAGCGCTGTATACAATCATGGTAGTCCATGATTTTTATGTCGTATCTTTTAATTAGAGGTTATATAAATGAGCGTATCGAATGTTAACTGAGTTTGGCAAATTATACGTTGTTGCTACGCCGATAGGTAATTTAGGCGATATGAGTTTTAGGGCGGTGGAAGTATTAAAAAAAGTCGATTTGATTGCCGCTGAAGATACCCGTCACGTAAAAATGCTGTTACAGCATTATGGTATTACCAACAAACTGGTTTCATTGCATCAGTACAACGAGGATAAAGCATCCTCGATATTGCTGGAAAAGTTGCGGGAAGGGCAGTCAATTGCGCTGGTCTCAGATGCAGGGACGCCGTTGTTAAGTGATCCGGGCATGCCGCTGGTGAAAATGGTGAAGGATGCAGGTCTTGATGTTGTGCCCATTCCGGGAGCTTGTGCATTAATTGCGGCATTGTCTGCGGCAGGGTTACCGGTTACGCAGTTTTCATTTGAGGGCTTTTTACCGAGAACCTCATCGGCACGTAAAGCTTTTTTTAGCGAAAGGCTTTTGTCCCAAAAAACATGGGTGTTTTATGAGTCCTGTCATCGGATTTTGGCCTCATTACAAGATATGGCAGAAATATTACCCTTGGATCGTCAGGTTGTCATTGCCAGAGAATTAACTAAAATCCACGAAACTATTGTAAAAACCAGTTTGGGGAATGCCCTACAATTGGTAGAACAAAATGACAATATGAGAAAAGGCGAGTTTGTTGTCATTGTCGATGGCGCTGTTGTTGATAAAAAAGAGCAAGTTGTTAGTCCTGATCAGGAAAAATTGCTTCAGGTGTTATTGCGAGAGTGTTCTATTAAGACCGCTGTTGCAATGGCTGTAGAAATTACCGGAGTTAGAAAGAAGTTGTTGTACCAGGCAGCGCTGGAAATTGATAAAGAAAAAGACGCTTAGTTTTGTTGTTATCATTTTCTGGATTAGCGTTGGCTTGATTAATACAGTATACTAGCAGGTGAAAGAGTTGGCTGGACAGTCGCTGTTTTATCGTCAAGATAAAATGGAGGAAAGTCCGGGCTCCATTGGGCAGGGTGCCAGGTAACGCCTGGGAGGCGTGAGCCTACGGAAAGTGCCGCAGAAAATATACCGCCTGTCATTTATGATCGGTAAGGGTGAAAAGGTGCGGTAAGAGCGCACCGCGCAACTGGTAACAGGAGTGGCATGGTAAACCCCACCCGGAGCAAGATCAAATAGAGGGACAGACGCGTGGCCCGCGCGGTTCCTGGGTAGATTGCTTGAGCTGCAGGGTGACTTGCAGCCTAGATGAATGACTGTTCTCGACAGAACCCGGCTTACAGGCTAACTCTTTCTTTTTTATTGTTGTTGCGTGTTTTTTAATCATAAAATTACCTGGTATCAATAAAATCCATTGATATTTTTTACGTAAGAATCACCGGTTAGCATAGTGCCGCAATATCCTTCCTCGTTATTCCATCCCCCACTAAAGAGTTCCGCATATCTTACAAGCTGATACTTAAAGTATTCTCTTAACAATAGTAATTAACCACCTGATAAAACATAGGATTTTTTTTGCCGTATTTTGCGTGGCGTAAGCTTTTTTAGAGAGGCAGGCAAGCCATTGTAAAAAAAAAAAGACTTTAAGTGAAATCATCCTTGACTATGAACAGTTTGGAATTTATAGTGATTCCAAGTGGTAATAAAGTGGCGAAAAGTGGTTTTTTTTAAGGTATAGGCATTAAGTCGTGTTTCGGGGAATCAGTTTAATTAATTTGGACGATAAAGGGCGTCTTGCAATTCCAACCCGTTACCGGGAAGAATTACAGGATTGTTGTGAGCGTCAAATGGTTGTAACGGTTGCTGTAGACGAACGATGTATTGGAGAAAACGGCTGTTTATGGCTTTATCCACTACCCGAATGGGAAAAGCTTGAGTTAACTATTAGTAAGTTACCTACTTTAAACAAGATGGCCGGAAAGTTAAGGCGCTTTGTTATTGGTAACGCATCTGAATGCGAAATTGATGGGCAAGGTCGTTTGTTATTGCCGGACAAGCTCAGAAAATTTGCCGATATGGATAAAAAAATTATCCTGGTCGGTCAGCTTAGCAAGTTTGAAATATGGAATGAAAGTGCCTGGACAGCCAAAGAAAAACAATGGCTGGATGGTGATGATAATGAAGGTCTGGAAGAGCTAGGGTCTTTATCTTTTTAAATTACGGGAGATTTGTTAGTGAAGCATTTACCCGTTATGTATGCAGAAGCCCTGCAGCAATTGGCGATTAAAGATGATGGTATTTATCTTGATTGTACATTTGGACGTGGTGGACATAGTCAGGGTATTTTGAATCTGCTAGGCCAAAATGGACAATTACTTGCTTTTGATCGTGATTCTGATGCGATCAATTCAGATTATGCGCAGGCGATGCTTTCGGACAAGCGGTTCACGCTAAAGCATAGTTGTTTTTCTCAATTGGAAAATATAGTCGAAAGCGTAAGTCTGGTAGGGAAAATTGATGGGGTTTTGCTGGATTTAGGGGTGTCCTCACCTCAGTTGGATGATCCTGAGAGGGGTTTTAGTTTTTTGCGGGATGGACCTTTGGACATGCGCATGGACGGTAATGCAGGTATTTCTGCTGAGCAGTGGTTGGCTAATGTTGATGAGAAAGACCTGATTAAGGTTTTGTTTGAGTATGGTGAAGAAAAATTTGCACGGCGCATAGCTCGGGCAATAGTAGAAAAAAGGGCGGAATCATCTATTTCAACAACCCGGCAATTAGCCCAGCTAATTGAAGACGTAGTACCCATAAGAGAGAAGCATAAGCACCCTGCAACACGTACTTTTCAAGCTATACGTATTGAAATTAATAGCGAACTGGATGAATTAAAAGACGTTTTGGAGCAGTCGGCCCGAGTGCTTGCAGCGGGAGGACGATTAGTCGTGATTTCTTTTCATTCATTGGAAGACAGGATTGTCAAGCGTTTTATTAGAAACGAATCCGGTGCCAAGTATAACCCTGGTAAATTACCTATAAAGGAAGTTGATATTGCCAAAGGTATCTTAAAGAAAGTGAGCAAAGCGTTGAAAGCTGATGCACAGGAAATCAGAGAAAATCCAAGAGCCAGAAGTGCCGTTATGCGAGTTGCTGAGAGAGTTTAAGTGGTTATAAATCGGCTGGTAAGTGTGGTAGGTGTCGTACTTTTATTGTCGGCGTTAGCAGTGATTTATAGCAAATACTACTCACGTTTAATTTTTATTGAAATCCAAAAACAGGAAAGAGCTTTGGATCAATATGAAGTTGAATGGGGGCAGATGCAATTAGAGTTGACTATGCTGGCAGAACAAAATCGGGTAGAGCTGGTGGCACGCGAGCAATTGAAGTTGGTTATGCCGTTACGAGAAAAAATTATTTATATCAAACCGTAAATGTTAGATTTTCGAGCAAGAAGTACGACAAAACAATCGACAGATAATTTTTCAGGTAGAAGAAAATTTCTGGTTATCTTTATGATGGTTTGCATGCTCTTACTGACCGGGCGTGCCATTGATTTACAAGTCCTGAGTAAACAATTTCTGAAAGCTCAGGGTGATATGAGACAGGTTGATGAGGTTTCTGTTTCAGCATACAGAGGTATGATTACAGACAGAAATGGTGATCCTCTGGCAATTAGTACGCCTGTTGAATCTATTTGGATAAATCCCCGAGAGCTTAAATTTGCAAAAGAAGATCAGTTAAGGGTTATGGAAAAACTGCTGCATTTGCCTATTGGAAAAGTAACTGAATGGATTAAAGAGGATTCACATAGACAGTTTCTTTATATAGCACGGAGGGTTAATCCACAACTGGGTGCTCAAGTGAAAGAATTAAAACTTGAAGGCGTTTATTTTGAGCGCGAATTCAAACGTTTTTATCCTTCAGGAGGTGTTTCTGCGCATCTGGTTGGCTTTACCAATGTTGATGATATCGGGCAGGCAGGAATGGAGTCCGGTTATGAACAGTTATTAAAAGGAATTTCTGGTAGCAAGCGGGTTATCAGGGATGGTCAGCGTCGAATTATTGCTGATATAGAAAATATACAAGAACCTGTTTCAGGAAAAACTCTTGAGTTAAGTATTGATCAGCGTATTCAATATCTGGCGTATCGAGAGTTGCAATTGGCGGTCAGCGCCAATAAGGCAAAGTCCGGCGCATTAGTGGTATTGGATGCAAAAAATGGGGAAGTTTTGGCGGCAGTTAGCCAGCCATCATTTAATCCGAATACCCGAAGTAATTTGAAAGAAAGCTTGTATCGGAATAGGGCGGTTACTGATGTATTTGAGCCCGGATCGACGGTTAAACCTTTTGTTGTTGCTGCGGCTTTAGACGGCGGTTATATCAGTCCTAATGCCATTTTTGCTACGCATGGAACGTATCAAATAGGGCGCAACACCGTTAAAGATACCCATAATTATGGCACCATGGATTTAACGCATGTTATTAAGAAATCCAGCAATATCGGTGTCACTATGATGTCCTTAAAAATGCCGCCGAAATATTTTTGGGGCATTTATCATCAGCTTGGTTTTGGTGTTTCAGCGGGTTCAGGTTTTCCAGGCGAGGCCAGTGGTACTTTGCTGGGTTATAAAAAATGGCACGATTTCGATCGGGCAATTTTATCATTCGGTTATGGCTTGAGTAGTTCTACATTGCAACTGGCAAGAGCTTATACGGCGTTGGCAGATGATGGTATTTTGCATTCGGTAAGTTTGCTAAAACGTGAAGAAGATGACGATGCCGTGCGGATATTTTCAGCTAAAACAGCCAAAAGTGTCAGAAAGATGATGGAAACCGTGATTATGAAAGATGGTACTGCTTACGAAGCCAGAGTCGACGGTTACAGTGCTGCAGGTAAAACCGGGACAGCAAAAAAAGCCGGCTCCGGAGGCTATACCGAGAAAAGCTATTTTGCTGTTTTTGCCGGAATGGCACCTGCCAGCGACCCGCGCTTGATTATTGTCGTCATGATTGATGAGCCTTCTGCCGGTCAGTATTACGGTGGCCTGGTTGCAGCACCGGTATTTTCAAAAGTAATGGCTGGAGCATTAAGAATACTTGGGGTTGCTCCTGATCAGGAAGGAACGATGCCGGTTTTGTTAACGCAAAAAACTCAGTAACACGGATTATGAAACTCAGCGATTTATTGGAGGGTTTTGTCTCATTTTCAGGCTTAAGTTTGGACTTGATAAATACTGTGCCAATTACGGGTCTGGCTTTAGATAGTCGGGAAGTCATTAAGGGTAATGTATTTATTGCCCTGGTAGGTGCCAGCCAACATGGATTGATTCATGTTACACAAGCTCTTGATAAGGGGGCTTGTGCGGTTGTTTTTGACCCAGCGGGTGAGGGCAAGCAATTGGCCGGTCAGATTAGTCATGTGCCTGTGATTGCAGTAGATGATTTGGGTTTGAAGCTGGGTGATATAGCGGCTCGTTATTATGGTCAACCGTCTAAAGTTATGGCGGTGATTGGCATCACCGGGACTAACGGCAAAACGTCTTGCAGTCAGTTTTTAAGTCAGATGCTGAATGATTGCGGCATCATCGGCACACTGGGTTGGGGTGAGTGGGGCAAGTTGGGTAAAACGCTTAATACCACGCCCGATGCCCTGGAAACTCAACGAATACTGGCTGAATTAAAAAAAGATAACAAAAAAACAGTCGCCATGGAGGTTTCGTCGCATGGTTTGGAGCAGGGCAGGGTTAATGGCGTTACTTTTAAAGGTGCGGTGTTTACTAATATCAGTCGTGATCATTTAGATTATCACGGGACGATGGAAGCCTATTTACAGGCTAAATTAAAACTGCTCAATAAACCGGGGCTGGAATTTGCCGTAATCAACCTCGATGACTTCTATAGCGACCGTATTATTGCCGCCGTTCCTGAAGCAACGGTTGTCTGGGGCATTAGTGTTAAGGGAAAAACGCTCGCTTCCTGCGAATCTGTTAGTGCTGAAGCTGTTGTGCATAAAGTAGATGGTATTGAATTTGATGTCCGTTGGCGTGAAGACAGTCAGCGGGTAAAGGTACCGCTTTATGGTGACTTTAATATTGAAAATATCTTGACTGTTCTTGCTGTGATGCTGGCGATGGGTATTTTAATGGCTGAGGCGGTAAAAAAGCTACAGTTTATAAAGCCGGTTACAGGACGTATGGAGCGCTTTGGTGGCGATGGACAGCCACTGATTTTTGTCGATTATGCACATACTCCTGACGCACTGGACAAGGTTCTATCCAGCTTGAGAAAACATTGCGAGCAAGCTTTATGGGTGGTATTCGGCTGTGGAGGCAACAGGGATAAGGGTAAGCGTCCACAAATGGGGCATATTGCCGAGCAGTGGGCGGATCATGTGATTGTTACCGATGATAATCCCCGATTTGAAAATGGACTGGACATAGTTAATGATATTTTAGCCGGATGTAGAAGCACGATTAATTGCGTCTCTACCCAGGTTGAAGTCATTCAAAACAGAGAGCAGGCCATACACAGTGCGATAGCCAGAGCTGGAGAACAAGATTGTATTGTGATTGCGGGTAAGGGACATGAAAGTTATCAGGATATCAGTGGCGTGCAAACAGCATTCAATGATAGTCAGGTTGTTATTGACGCATTAAAAATGAGAACCGGATAAAAATGAACATGATGCTAAGTGAATGTGCTGAAGCAGTAAAAGGGATGCTGGTTGGAGAAGATACCGCCATTACATCCATCAGCATAGACACGCGGGCAATTAAGCCAGGACAACTTTATATTGCTATTAAAGGAGACAACTTTGATGGTAATGAGTTTGTTGATCAAGCCGAAAAAGCAGGAGCAACTGCGGCTGTTGTACACCAAGGTGTTAAATCAACGTTGCCGCATATCATTGTTGATGATACGCGCTTGGCCTTGGCTGAACTGGCAGGAGCTTGGCGACGATCTTTGGCGGGGCGTGGAAGCCAGGCACTTTCGGTAGTCGGCATTACCGGTAGTAACGGCAAGACGACAGTCAAGGAAATGGTTGCGGCAATCCTGGCGGTTGATGCTACTGTCCTGTTTACGCTGGGTAACCTGAATAATGATATTGGGGTGCCATTGACGTTACTGCGACTGAATGAACAGCATCGTTATGCCGTGATTGAAATGGGCGCCAATCATGCGGGAGAAATTGCCTACACCAGCGCTTATGCGCAAGCTGATGTTGTCATTATTACCAATGCAGGCGCAGCACATCTGGAAGGTTTTGGCACACTTGAAGGTGTTGCCAAAGCGAAAGGCGAACTCATTGAGACACTTAAAAAAGATGGCATTGCTGTTATTAATCATGATGACGACTATTTTGACTATTGGAAAGCGGTGGCCGGAAATAGACAGATTACTTCATTCGGTCTGAACGACGGTGCCGATGTATCGGCTAAAGCGATTAAAACGGGAATTTGTAATGAAGCTTTTGTTACTTCATTTGATTTGGTTACCACGGTTGGTACGGTTGATATTATTTTAAAACTGGCAGGTCAGCATAATGTAGTTAATGCTCTGGCAGCTACGGCTGCAGGTCTGGCTTTGGGATTGAGCCTTAAACAGATTAAGCAAGGACTGGAAAGTGTCAAGCCGGTAACTGGAAGGTTGCAGCCTTTGGTCAGTCGTTTGGGCAATATTGTTATTGACGATACCTATAATGCTAATTCAGCTTCTTTGAAAGCGGGTCTTGATGTGTTGGCTAATTTTACGGGTAAGCCTTGGCTGGTCTTGGGTGCTTTTGGTGAACTCGGTCCTGATAGTCCAAAAATACACGAGGAAATGGGTGTTTTCATTAAAGCCAGCGGCGTTGTAAGACTGTTGGCTGTTGGCGAGGATAGTAAAAATACGGTGCAAGCCTTTGGTACTGGCGCCACTTTTTTTGAAAAACAACAAGATTTGATTGACGCGCTAAAACAAGAGTTAACAGGCGATGAAACGATTTTGATTAAAGGCTCACGAGCGCAGCACATGGAAAATGTAGCGGCAGCTTTAGTTGAAAACTTCAGGAATTAAACGATGTTACTTTATTTTGCAGATTATTTAATGACTTTTGATGGCGGTTTTAGGGTATTTCATTACCTGACTTTTCGCGCCATTTTGGGTGCATTAACCGCATTGTTGATTTCTTTTATTATCGGTCCGGTAATGATTAGAAAATTAAGTCATAAAAAAATCGGCCAAAGTATCCGTGAACTGGGGCCACAATCACATTACGAGAAATCAGGAACGCCTACCATGGGCGGAACGTTAATATTGGTTGCCATTGCAGTTAGTACTTTGCTTTGGGCTGATCTTGGCAACCGTTATATCTGGGTAATCCTGTTGGTCACAATGGGCTACGGTGTCATCGGTTTTGTTGATGATTACCGGAAAGTTGTTAAGCGTAATAGCGACGGTTTGTCGGCTAAAGCCAAATACCTGGCGCAATCAGTCATAGGATTAACGGCTGCAATTTTTTTGTATAAAACGGCAATTTTACCGGCAGAAACCCAATTCATTATTCCCTTTTTTAAGGACGTTATGTTGGATATGGGCTGGATGTATATTGTCCTGACTTATTTTGTTATCGTTGGAACCAGTAACGCTGTTAACTTGACCGACGGTCTGGATGGTTTGGCTATTATGCCGACAGTTATGGTTGCCGGAGGTTTGGGTATATTTGCTTATCTGTCAGGACATGTGACTTTTTCAGATTATCTGGCTATTCCTTATCTGCCTAATGCCGGAGAACTCATGGTATTTTGCGCAGCTTTAGTGGGTGCCGGACTAGGTTTTTTATGGTTTAACGCCTATCCCGCCATGGTGTTTATGGGGGATGTAGGAGCGTTGGCCTTGGGTGCCGCTTTGGGTGTGTTGGCGGTGTTGGTCAGACAAGAAATTGTGTTGATGATTATGGGTGGTGTTTTTGTCATGGAAACATTATCAGTGATCATTCAGGTCGCCTCTTTTAAGCTAACGGGAAAACGGGTTTTTCGTATGGCCCCGATACATCATCATTTTGAATTAAAAGGATGGCCGGAACCCAGGGTTATTGTACGTTTCTGGATTATCACGTTCATTCTGGTGCTGATTGGTCTGGCAACATTAAAATTGAGATGATAAAAATGCGTAAGATAAATAAATGGTTTTGTCTGCTTTCAGCTTGGCGAGTGATTTTAAGATGATCATGGATAGCGTGGCGATTATCAACTCGTTAAAAAATAATTTTGCCCTGGATCCAAAAACTTCAAAAGTTTTGGTGGTAGGGCTTGGACATACCGGTATTTCAGTTGCGCATTATTTACAAAAACTCGGGTTTAACTTTGCCATCACTGATAGTCGTGATAAACCGCCATTAATCGACGAATTCTTGCAGATGATGCCTGATATGCCTGTCTTTAGCGGAGGGTTTGACGAGGCGGCTTTTAAAGTGGCAACACATTTGGTGATCAGTCCAGGTGTTCCGTTGACTGAAAAATCGATTGTCAAAGCTATTGCCAATGGTTCAAAGATAGTCAGTGATATTGACCTGCTTGCCTGTTCAGTTAACGTACCGATTGTCGCAATTACTGGTTCTAACGGTAAAAGTACGGTTACGACGATGCTCGGCGAAATGGCAAAATACGCAGGAAAAAAAGTTGGTGTTGGCGGCAATTTGGGTACGCCAGCATTGGAATTGTTGGAGCCGTCCACCGAATTGTTTGTCCTGGAGCTTTCCAGCTTTCAGCTTGAGCGAACCACCGTTCTGAATGCGGCTGCGGCAACCGTGCTTAATATTTCTGCCGACCATCTTGACCGGCATGTCGATATAGAAAGTTACGCACAGGAAAAACAGCACGTTTTTAGAGGCAATGGTGTCATGGTCATTAATATCGATGACCCTATTGTCGAGGCGATGCAAAAGGCAGGTAGACGTATTTTGACATTTTCGATTAAAAAAGAGGCTGATTTTTATATTTCCCACAAGCAGGGTGTGGAGTATCTGATGCATAATCAACAGTACTTGATGCCATTAGCCCAATTACCCCTTGAAGGCAGACATAATGCTGCCAATGCGCTAGCCGCGTTGGCTCTGGGTATGTCGATAGGATTGGATGAAAAAGCGATGTGTCATACATTGAAAACCTTTAAAGGGCTTGATCACCGAATGCAACGAGTCGCAGAAATAGGTGGCATTACTTGGGTAAATGATTCAAAGGCAACTAATATTGGTGCCTGTATTGCGGCATTGCAAGGTTATGATCGTAAGGTCATTCTGATTGCGGGTGGTGACGCGAAAGGGGCTGATATGAACGAATTGATACCTGCCATCAAAGAAAAAGCAAAAAGTGTTGTGTTAATGGGTAAGGATGCCGGCTTGATAAAACAGGCCTTGAATGATTGTGTTCCTGTTTATGCCGCTGAAAATATGGCGCAAGCGGTACAAATTTCCGCTGGTCTTGCACAGGTTGGCGACAGTGTATTGTTGTCTCCTGCGTGTGCCAGTCTTGATCAATATAAAAATTATCAGGATAGAGGCGATCAATTTTCTAAAGCAGTATTAGGGTTGCTTGCATGAATAAACGAGCGAAGCCATCCCGGATAGGACGGTTTCATTTTGATCCCATACTGATTGTTGTAACTACCAGTTTATTACTGATGGGTTATGTCATGGTGGCATCATCATCTCTACATTTGGGGGTAAAAATAAGTGGTAACAGCTTTTATTATCCGATCAGGCAGACTCTGCATATAGGTCTTGGCTTGTTTTTAGGAACCTGTGTAGCACTAACACCTATTCATGTATGGGAAAAAGCCGGGCAATGGTTGTTCATCGGCGGCTTGTTATTATTGGTGATTGTTCTGATTCCGGGGCTTGGCGTAAAGGTTAACGGGAGTACACGTTGGCTGTCACTAGGTGGTTTGAGGATACAGGTATCAGAAGTCGTTAAGTATTTTTCTATTATATATATGGCCGGATATGTCACCCGGCATCATAAATCAATACGTGAATCTGCTTTTGGTTTGATTAAGCCGTTGATTTTATTTTCAGTGGCCAGCGTATTGTTATTAATGGAACCGGATTTTGGTTCATCTGTGGTGATACTGGTTATTGCCATGGGTATTATGTTTTTGGCAGGCGCACGGCTATCGCAATTTATCATGTTGTTATCTTTTGTGGGTTTGCTGGCAGGATTACTGGTTTATTTTGAACCTTATCGCATGAAACGGGTAACCAGTTTTATGGATCCATGGGCCGATCCTAAAGATACCGGCTATCAATTGGTTCATGCACTTATTTCATTTGGACGTGGAGAATGGACAGGCGTGGGCTTGGGTAGCGGAATACAAAAGTTATTTTATTTACCTGAAGCGCATACCGATTTTTTATTTTCAGTTATTGCTGAAGAGTTAGGGTTGGTTGGCGTATTGACTGTTATCAGTTTATTTTCATTATTGGTCTGGCGCACTTTTCAGATAGGTATGGCAGCAGAGAAAGCCGGCGAGCAGTTTTCTGCCTTTATTGCTTATGGTTTGGGTATCTGGTTTGGATTTCAATCATTTGTCAACATGGGCGTTAATATGGGAATTTTGCCAACGAAAGGATTGACCTTGCCATTAATGAGTTATGGTGGAGGCAGTATGATGATTATGTGTTGTGCAGTGGCGTTGTTATTCCGGGTACAAAGCGAAGTTGCCGAGATCAATGCGAACACGCCAAAAGAAAGGTCAAAATGGTCAAGCGTATAGTTATTATGGCCGGAGGCACCGGTGGACATGTATTTCCGGCATTGGCAGTTGCACAATTGCTAACCGAAAAAGGCTGGCAAGTTAGCTGGTTAGGTACGCATAAGGGCTTGGAAAGTCGTGTAATTCCAGAGCATGGCATTGAAATCGACTGGTTGTCTGTTGCCGGTGTTCGTGGCAAGGGTTTGGCTGCCAAGATAACGGCTGTATTTATGCTGTTCAAAGCCGGTGTTCAGGCTATGAAAATATTACGCCGGCGTAAACCTGATGTGGTATTGGGGATGGGTGGCTTTGTTGCCGGTCCCGGTGGTTTGGTAGCAAAGCTGTTAGGTTTGCCTTTGGTTATTCATGAGCAAAACCGCATACCAGGCACTACCAATCGCTTGCTTGCACGTTTGGCGAATCAGGTGCTGGAGGCATTTCCCGGTAGTTTTAATGCGAAGATTAAAGCAAAGTGCACCGGTAACCCGCTAAGAAAACAGTTTCTTACCGCCTTGGAAAATGGCCGTCAGCGGCCTGAAAAAGAGGTCAGAATATTGGTTTTTGGTGGTAGCCAGGGTGCGCAAATATTAAATGAAATGGTACCGGAAGCTATCGCCGAATTTCAAAAATCCGGCTTGGCAACACAATCCGTGCAAATCAGGCATCAAACTGGCGCAGCTATGTTGTCTCAGGTTGAAAGTCGATATCAAGTTTTAGGTATTAAAGCAGAAACCAGTGCATTTATTGATGACATGGTTGCCGCTTATCAAGAAGCTGATTTAGTGATTTGTAGGGCAGGAGCCATGACTGTGAGTGAAGTTGCGGCAATGGGCATTCCCGCCATTTTTATACCGTTACCAAGTGCTATTGATGATCATCAAACGGCCAATGCACGCTATTTAACTGATGCAGGCGCAGGACTACTATTAATGCAAAATAATTTAACTCCGGCAACGCTGGCAGAGCACATCACCAAGGCTCTTAATAATCTGGCGGTCATGAGCGATGCTGCACAGCACTGCGCGCGTCTCGATGCAACAGCGGTTGTTGCCGGTTATTGTATTGCTGAGGCGGGCTTATGAATATCCCAACCAGTACGCATGTAGCGTCTACCTTTGGCAATATTGAACGCATACATTTCGTTGGCATAGGCGGTACGGGCATGAGTGGTATCGCTGAGGTTTTATCCAATCTGGGTTATAAAGTTTCGGGTTCCGATATCAAAGCCAGTCCGGTAACGCAGAGACTTGTGGATTTGGGCGTGACGGTAACTATTGGCCATAAGCGTGAAAACGTCACGAAAGTTGACGTGGTAGTTGCATCAACTGCCATAGATCGTAGTAATGAAGAAATTGACCAAGCGTATCTTAATAGAATTCCGGTTATTCCGCGTGCGGAAATGCTCGCTGAATTGATGCGCTTTCGATTTGGTATTGCGGTTGCCGGCACCCATGGTAAAACGACAACTACCAGCCTGACAGCCAGTATACTGGCAGAAGGTGGTTTGGATCCTACGTTTGTTATTGGCGGTCGTTTAAATAGTTCGGGTAGTAATGCCAAGCTGGGTTTGGGTAATTATTTGGTTGCCGAGGCGGATGAAAGTGATGCGTCATTTTTATATCTTCAGCCCATGATGGCGGTGGTTACCAATATAGATCAAGACCATATGGAAACCTATCAGAATAGCTATCAACGATTAAAAGATACGTTTGTAGAATTTTTACATCATTTGCCTTTTTATGGCTTGGCGGTGATGTGTCTGGATGACGAAGGCGTAAGAGAAGTTTTACCGCAGCTATCCAAGCCGGTAATAACCTACGGGGTTCATGACGATGCGGATATTCGCGCGGTAAATATTAAACAAGACGGGATGCTGACGACTTTTAGCGTCATTCGTCGGGGTGATTATCCGCTGTTACAAGTAACTTTAAATATGCCTGGTTGGCATAACATGCTTAATTCACTGGCGGCTATTGCTGTGGCAACCAAGTTGGAAGTTGCTGATGATGCCATCGTTAAAAGTCTGGGTGCATTTAAAGGCGTCGGCAGGCGTTTTCAGGTTCAGGGTGATTTGGCACTTGATGGCGGCAAGCTGACTCTGGTTGATGATTATGGACATCATCCCCGAGAAATTGCTGCAACTCTGGAGGCATTGCGTCAAGCCTGGCCTGACAGGCGTTCTGTGGTCATTTTTCAACCACATAGATATACACGAACTCGTGACTTGTTTGAAGATTTTGTACAAATACTGTCAACGGTCGATATTCTGATTCTTATGGATGTTTATTCGGCAGGCGAAGCCGAAATTGCCGGCGCAGACGGCAGAGCATTAAGTCGGGCCATTCGTATGCGCGCTCAAGTCGACCCAATATTTGTTGATGAATGGCAAGAGTTGCCAACAATATTAGCCGGTATCGTCAAGCCTGGTGATGTAATTCTGACCATGGGAGCCGGTAATGTTGGACACTTTGCTACGCAGTTGCCCGATTTATTGACTGAAGCGCTAGAGTGTCGGACTTTGTCGCCGGATACGCTACCAGTATGAAAGGACGCTTGTTAAGTAATGAGAAACTGGCTAAATATACCAGTTGGCGTGTGGGCGGCCCTGCTGACCGACTATATATTCCTTTTGACAAGCAAGACTTGTGTGAGTTTATAGCGACTTTGCCCGCTTCAGAGCCGGTATTTTGGATGGGCTTGGGCAGTAATTTATTGGTCAGGGATGGCGGTATACGTGGCACGGTTATTAATACCAAGGGACGCTTGAAAGCAATGGAGATTGCTGAAGATGGTTCGGTTTACGTTGAAGTGGGTGTTCCTTGTGCCCATGTGGCCCGTTTTTGTGCAGAACAAGGTTTGATTGGTGCCGAGTTTTTGGCAGGCATACCCGGAACTATGGGTGGTGCTCTAAAAATGAATGCCGGAGCTTTTGGCGGAGAGACGTGGGGCATTGTTAAGCAGGTAGAAACGATTGCTTTGGCGGGCAAAATATCATGCCGATATCCCGCAGATTTTATGGTGAGCTACCGCTCGGTAAAAAGTATTGAAAACGAATGGTTTCTGAGCTGCCGATTGGAGCTGCTGGAAGGCGATACGGTGGCTAGTCAGCAAAAAATAAAAGGCTTTTTGGAAGTGCGAGCAAAAACACAGCCAACCAACCAGCCTAGTTGCGGATCGGTATTTAAAAATCCGGACGGTGATTATGCGGCAAGATTAATAGAAGCAGTAGGGCTAAAAGGCTTTGCGATTGGTGGTGCCTGCGTATCAACAAAGCATGCCAATTTTATTGTCAATACGGGTAACGCCACTGCTACTGATATCGAAGAATTAATTTACACTGTTCAACATAAAGTAAAGGAGTATCAAGGCGTGGAATTGCTGACTGAGGTTTGTATGGTAGGCGAACGTGACACAGAGACGAAAAATCGTGTCTCGCTACAAAACCCCGAAAAATTTGGTCGTGTTGCCGTATTGATGGGAGGATCAGCTGCAGAAAGACCGGTTTCATTAAGAAGCGGTACCGCTGTTTATGACGCGTTAATACGTAAAGGTGTAGATGCGGTTGCCATTGATGTAACGGATAGCCCTATCGAGGCATTGGCCGGCATAAAAGTGGATCGGGTATTTAATATCATTCATGGTCGTGGCGGTGAAGACGGGGTGCTTCAAGGTGTTCTGCAGGTAATGGGCATTCCTTATACCGGTAGCGGAGTTATGGCTTCAGCATTAACCATGGATAAGCTCAGAACCAAATTATGTTGGCAGGGATATGGCTTGACAACACCCGAATGGTGTTTGTTGCAAGATGAAAATGATATTGATGGCTGTATCGAAAAATTGGGTTTCCCCGTTATCGTCAAGCCCGCACAGGAAGGTTCCAGTATAGGAATGAGTAAAGCAAACTCAAGGGATGAGTTGCAAAAAGCGCTGCAAGTTGCATTGGCCTATCGTTGCGATGTTTATGCCGAAAGCTGGGTTAGGGGTAAGGAATATACGGTTGCAGTATTAAATGATGAGGCCTTACCGGTCATTCGCCTGGAATCTCCCAATGCTTTTTATGATTACGAAGCAAAATATAACGCGACGACGACTCAATATCACTGTCCTTGTGGGTTGGACAAAGATCAGGAATTGTTCATCAGAAACCTGGCGGTAACAGCCAGTAAAGTCGTCGGCGCAAAAGGGTGGGCAAGAGTCGATGTTTTTATTGATGATTCTGGACAGTATCAACTGATTGAAATTAATACCGTGCCCGGAATGACCGATCATAGTTTGGTGCCTATGGCCGCCAAACAGGCAGGTATCGATTTCGAAGAATTGGTCTGGCGGGTGTTGGAAACCAGTCTAGAGTAATGAGTAATATCGGTATTAAAGCCTTGGTGATCGGATTACTGTTATTCGGTCTGGTTGGAATAGTTGGGTATGAAGTAGTAACGAATGAGCAGATTAGGTCATTGCCTATTAAAAGTGCCTCATTGCCTATTAAGTATGTGAGAACTGAGGGTGTTTTTCAATACCTTGCCAAAGACGAGGTAAAGGCTGTTTTAGAGCCATTAGTCTTAACCGGTTTTTTTGATGCAGATATGCAGGCTATACACTTGGCGGTTTCGACGTTGCCATGGGTAGATTCAGTGACGGTAAAGCGCATTTGGCCTGACGCGATTGATATAAAAGTTCATGAAAGAAAGCCCTATGCACGATGGGGTAAGGATAGTTTGATTACCGGGCAGGGTGTGATTTTTACGCCAAAGAATATAGACGGGTTTCAGAATTTGACGGTAGTGACAGGGCCGGAGTTACAGCAAGTAAAAATCCTGGAAATAATGAAGGGTATTAAAACAGCGTTGGCCGATCAGTCCATGGAATTGGTAGAGTTTAGTGTTAATAATCGGGGCGCCTGGAAAATCAAGTTGGCAACCGGCCTGGAAATACTGTTGGGGCGCAATGAGCAATTAAAAAAATTACAGCGTTTTTTAAAAACGTTAACAGTATTAAAAAAAGAGCAGGTTGAACAAATAGCAATTGTTGATTTGAGATATCCCAATGGCTATGCAGTTTCATGGAAACCTGGAACCGCTGAGATTGATTGGCATGCCATGCAACCGACCCCCCAATAATGAACCAACAAAAACACGAAAAGGCGATACAGAGTAAATAACATGGCAAAAAAAACAGAGCGTAATTTAATAGTCGGATTGGACATCGGAACGTCAAAAGTCGCGGCTATTGTTGGTGAGCTCACCAGTGATGGCAACATAGAAATAATAGGCATAGGTACTACGCCATCGCGTGGTCTTAAAAAAGGCGTTGTAGTCAATCTGGAGTCAACTGTTCATTCCATACAGAAAGCAATTGAAGAAGCCGAGCTAATGGCAGGATGCCAGATTAAGTCAGTTTTTGCAGGTATTGCCGGTAGCCATATTAGAAGTCTTAATTCTCATGGCATTGTGGCCATTAAGGATAAAGAAGTTACTCAATATGATATAGATAGAGTGATTGATTCTGCACGCGCCGTTGCCATCCCTGCTGACCAGAAAATTTTACATATTTTGCCGCAGGAGTTTGTCATTGATCTTCAAGACGGGATTAAAGAACCTATCGGGATGTCGGGTATTCGCCTGGAAGCCAAGGTACATATGGTTACCGGTAGCGTTAGTGCATCCCAGAATATTATTAAATGTATCCGCCGCTGTGGTCTGGAAGTTGAGGATATAGTCCTTGAGCAATTGGCATCTTGCAACTCTGTGCTGACTGAAGATGAAAAAGAACTAGGTGTCTGTTTAATTGATATTGGCGGTGGCACAACGGATATTGCCATTTTTGTTGAAGGCGCAATTAAGCATACTGCAGTTATACCGATAGCTGGCGATCAGGTGACTAATGATATTGCTGTTGCTTTACGCACACCAACGATAAACGCAGAAGATATCAAACGAAAATATGCCTGTGCGTTAACCCAGCTAGCGAATGTTGATGGCATTATTGAAGTGCCGAGCATTGGCGATAGGGCACCACGAAAAATTTCAATGCAAAACCTGGCCGAGATTATAGAGCCTCGCTATGAAGAATTAATGTTGTTGGTACAATCGGAACTTAGGCGCAGTGGCAATGAAGAGTTAATAGCTGCTGGAATTGTATTGACGGGTGGTAGTTCAAAAGTAATGGGATTAATTGAGCTGGCAGAAGAAATTTTTCACATGCCGGTACGGATGGGTGGACCACAAAATGTTACCGGGTTAACTGAAGTGGTGAGAAATCCTATTCACTCCACAGGGGTAGGATTGTTAATGTATGGAAAAGAACATCAGAGCTTGGGTAGAAGCATTGATTCTGACGGTTTAGGGTGGTTTTCAAAAATGAAAAACTGGTTCCAGGGTAATTTTTAATAATATAAATTGTTTTTTAAGGGGTAGTGTCGTGAAATATGAATTGGTTGATACATATAGTGAAACAGCCGTCATTAAAGTTATTGGTGTCGGTGGTGGTGGTGGTAATGCAGTTAATCACATGGTTGGTTGCCATATTGAAGGGGTTGAATTTATCTGTGCAAACACCGATGCACAGGCATTAAGGAAATTAACTGTTGATACCATCATCCAGTTAGGCGTTGAATTGACCAAAGGATTGGGCGCAGGTACTAATCCTGAAATTGGCAAACATGCCGCCGAAGAAAATAAAGAGCGTATAAAAGAAGTTTTACAAGGCGCAGATATGGTTTTTCTGACTGCCGGTATGGGCGGTGGCACAGGTACCGGTGCTATTCCTGTTATTGCCCAAATTGCAAGAGAGATGGGTATCTTAACGGTTGCTGTAGTAACCAAGCCTTTTCTGTTTGAAGGCAAGAAGAAGCAGGTCGTTGCAGAACAGGGTATTATAGAGCTTGAAAAATACGTAGACTCATTGATTACCATTCCTAATCAGAAATTATTGCCGGTACTGGGTAATAATGTATCCTTGATAAATGCCTTTAAAGCGGCAAATGATGTATTACTGGATGCTGTACAAGGTATTACCGAGCTTATTATTCATCCCGGCATGATTAATGTCGATTTTGCTGATGTCAGAACGGTAATGTCGGGTATGGGCGCCGCTATTATGGGTATGGGGTCGGCATCTGGTGAGCATCGTGCACGTGAAGCCGCTGAAAAAGCTATTGCTTGCCCATTACTTGAAGATATCAATCTTCAAGGTGCACGCGGTATTCTGGTTAATATTTCTGCTGCTGACATGGGGGTTGCCGAGTTTAATGAAGTGGGTAATATCGTTCATGAGTTCGCCTCAGAAGACGCCATCATTAAAATTGGTATGGCTATTGATTCATCCTTGGGTGATGAGCTTAAAGTTACTGTTGTAGCTACCGGTATGGGTGCACCTCCGATGGCTGTTAAAGCGCCGGTTAAAATGATGCAAAAACCAACTATCAGTAACGCTAATTATGATGAGTTGGATAAACCAACGGTTATGCGGCAGGGCGGCAAGAGCGAAAACAGGGAAACCCGTTTTGGTGCGCAAAGTAAAAAAGAGGTCGATTTAGATTATCTGGATATTCCGGCTTTTTTAAGACGGCAGGCAGATTGATTGTACTCAAAACAAAAAGCATAAATTCGGTTCAGGACAGGGTGTTCACCCTGTCCTGAACTGTATGTTAGTCCTCACACCTATTTTCAGGTTGGTTTTTATCCCTGATTATGTCAACCAGGAATTTTGGATTAAGGTTGATTGACTATTGTTTACTCGTTTGAAAATTATCGCGACGAGTATTGGTATGCTTCAATGTACATAATCACATAATCACATAATCATATAATTTTATCATCATGTGCTATCTATTCCGGCATGAACAAATATCTAGAAATCGTAACTTAAGGTAACCCGACCGGTAATGGGAGAGCCAGGCATGATATTATTGTTATTATGTGCTGTCAGTACATAATTTTCGTTGGTTAAATTTTCCATATTCACTTGTAAGCGTAATTGCTGGGTAAGCTTGGCGAAGAGTGCAGCATCCAGACGAGCATAAGCGGGAAGTACGGCACTTTGCGTTGCTGTTGGCAATTGTGCATACATATCAGAACGACTGACTACACCAATCGCAGCACCCCACATATTATTGATATTATATCGATTCCATAGTGAGAAGGTATGTTTGGGTGTTTGTGCCAACTGGGTACCTTTTAAGATTGCATTAGCGCCGTTACCTTGTTGTTTGGTAATTTCACCATCCTGATAAGCGTAACCACCGAAAACACTCCATTTTTCGGTGATATTTCCCGAAAAACCTAATTCTATACCGCGAGTTTCCTGACCATCTACCAGAATCGTTTGCGTGCTATTTTGTGGATCGGTAATGGCGACATTGGCGCGCTCCAATATATATAGCGCTGAAGTAAGCGCAAAATTGGAGTTTACATCCCATTTAGCACCAATTTCGTAATTGGTAAATTTTTCCGGGTCAAATGTTTTATTGCTTAGAGTCAGTGAGGTCAGTTGATCGCCTGCACGTGGCACATATGAGATACTATAATTGGCATAAATAGAAACCGGTTCTATAGGTTTAAAAATCAAGCCAGCGCGTGGTGACAAAAGATTATTGGTAACATCAAAGTTCTCGGAAACAGTTGTGCCACTGGTAGAGCCTTTTTTGATACTATCAACATTAGTTTGAAATTTATCATATCTAAGGCCCAGAATGGCTTGCCATTTCGGCGAAAATATAATTTGGTCTTGAACATAAAGTCCTACGGTATCGACGGTGGATTTATTATTACTATACGGACTGCTGCTGTTAACAAGGTTGGGTCTAAAGCTGACCGGCATATTACCAATTTGCGTGGTGTTATTGGCATTTAAATTTACTTGGGTACCCGTGCTTGTAAAGTCATTGTTAAAAAAACCTGCCATACGCAAGTCTTTTGTATCCTGCGAGACAAGCTCCATACCGGTAAGCAGTTTATTCTCAATTCCCCACCACTTTGCGGTATAAGTTACGTCTGTTTGGTTAACAATGTTTTCACGGTTGGTCGAATTGTTATAAGCACTTACTGCAAAAGTACCATCATTGGCAACAGAACTATTAGCGAACACATTTTGATAGAATTTGTTGTAATTTGCCCAGCGGGTACGATTTTTTACGTTAATGCCGCTATTAAACTGGTGTTCAATCATGGCATTAAAGGCAAATGTTTCTGTATCGGTAGGGCTAAGCTCTGAGCTACCAAAGAATGCGGAATTATCACCAAGATTAAACGGTTTTCTGCTGTTGGTATTGTTATATGCCCCGTTTGCAGAAGGAATACCACGATCAGCAATACGTTTATCTTTAAAGTATTCTGCACCTATTACAACTTTAGTGTTATCAGAAGGACGGATTGTAAAAGTGGGCGTAGCACCGTAACGCTCAATATTTACACCATCACGATAGGAGTTGGAATTTTCATAAACTGAATTTAGGCGAAACGCAATATCCTCGGTTAACGATTGACCAAAATCACCGGCAATACGTCTTTGGTTATATGCACCATAACTGGCAGTCAGTTGCCTGACAGGATCCCAGCCGGCTTCTTTAGAGACACGGTTAACTACACCGCCTGCGCCGCCGCGACCAAATATCATGCCGTTGGAACCCTTTAATATTTCGATGCGGTCTGTATTGTATAAATCGCGGTAGGTTTGTACATCATCACGAACACCATCAACAAAAAAATCACCTGTGGTTGCATTGCCGCGAAGTACTATGGCATCACGATTACCTTCACCTTGGGATGCCTGTACGCCAGGAACGTAACGAATAGCTTCAGCAACACTTTGAACAGATTGGTCTTTGATTATATCTTGCGTGACGACTGAAATTGATTGCGGTATATCAAGCAGTTTTGTGTCAGTTTTTGTGGCTGTTGTGCTGCTTATGGCATTATACCCATCTACGGGTCTTGTATCGCTTGCTATAGGTGCAGTAACGTCTATTGTTTCAAGTTTAATGATATTATTTTCAGCAGGTTGCGTCATTGCATTACCTGAAACCAAGGTAGCCGAGACTGAGATTGCCAAGCTAAAAATTTTTTTGTTTATTTTTGATTTCATAAGATAGAAACAATAATTATTATTTGTCTCAATGATAATCGTTCTCATTAATAAAGTAAACTGTTTATATTAAATTGGTAGTTTTGAATTTCAACGATTTTTATAATGGAGTCCTCTTATAGGCTTTTGGTGCTGAATTTTTGTACTGATCGGACTAACAAGCGCTATTAATGATTTCTTGATAGTCGCGTAAATTATAGTGGCAATCAGGCAGGTTGGCCCTTGAAGCGCTATCGTTATTAGTGTTTAGTAATTCCAGTATCGGCAGGTTTATTTCAAACGATAGATGGCGGCGTTCAGTTGCACGGATCATGTTTTTTTTCAGGAAAACGCTGCCAACCCCGCCTTTATAGGATGCAGATTGAAATATGGGTGTACTTTACAGTCAATTTGACATGATGTTCGTCGTATGTGTCTTCTATAAACAGTTCACCACCATGGTAATCAGGATCGCATAAAAATATAGTCGGTACGTAGCTGCCGGCTTGTGACATGACAGTAGTGGATAGGTCTTATTAATATGATTGTCGGAGATGTTGTCTCCGCCTTCGTAACGATTAAATAGCGGCGGAAAAATCTGCTTCGGCAGCGCCACCGATAAAAAATAACGTATTTTGATTTAAGCTATCGGTTTCACTGTAACGGAATTTCGAAATTCCTACCAACACAGTTTAGCCTTCAATGGCTTGCAATGCGAAAAATATCGCCAACCCTAACGAACCGAAACCAAGACCTGCGGCTGCCAGTCGTTTGCCGTGCAGCCCCGTCCATAGCAGGGTGCCAGTCAAACTCAATAGTATCAAGCCGCCAGCTAAGGTATCTACTAGCAGTACCCAGCCCACTCCCATACCCGTACCTTTATGTAGATTAGTCAGTACCGATAATAAATTGCCTTCACCTTGTTTGACGCTGACAAAGGCATTACCTTCCCAGTATTCGGCTTGCATCATTCGTTTAGGATTACGCACAGTGATTTTCCAGAGTGATGGCTGTTGAAACTGGACATCGTTCCAGATCACCATTTTTCTGGCTTCTTGCTGTATTTTGGCGTGATTGGTGGTTAGTCCCAAGGATTGCCCGAGCCAAGCCGCCATAGCTTTAGGATCCCCAGGGCGTGGTTCCGGTAGCGCCAGTTGAATTTCCTGTTGTTCCATTCTACCGATCGGGATTTTCATAACGTCACGGTGATTGAGTAAAATGCCGGAAAATCCAAATAATAATCCTAGTGCTGCACCCCACAACCCTACCCAGGCATGGGTTCGGCGCAGCCATTTCAGAAAGGTCCCGCGCGACAAGCGTTTGGGGAGGAATAAATAGCCGCCTGAAGGTTTATGGGGTGGTGGCACGATAGTGTTTGGAACATTCATTGTTTATTTTTTCAAGTTTGAATAGGTTAATATTTATTATGAGGTTCATAGAATTAGTTGAAGCCCAAGGCATCTGAAAAAACATCTTCTCTACGAAGGCAAGAAACCAGTTTGCTGATTTAACTAGGTTCCAGCTTTTATGGGTATAACTATCATCTTAATCAGAATGTCCTGAATAAGAGCCGCCCTAAAAGTATGGTTGGGCAAGTGGGTTCATTGACTTATCCTGTAAGCTACCATAGTTTATGAAAATAATTGGGTTTGTTTTGTAATCGATTTTATTGCTTCTCACCAGTGCTAATGAAGCATAAGGATTACTAAAACTTTATAGTGACTCCGCCGTTAACAGCAATTGGTGATCCTGGCGTGATATTGTTGTTACTGTGGGCCGAAGCGTAATACTGTTTGTCAAACAGGTTTTCGATATTCACTTGCAGTTGAATATTTTTAGTAGCCTTGTAGTAAACGGCTGCATCGAAACGCAGGAAACCCGGTAGGATGACCTTGTTGTCAGTGGCAGCATACATTTTACCGCGGTATATCGAGCCCAAGCCGACGCCCCATTGTTGGCTAATGTCATAACGATTCCACAGAGAAAAAGAGTGTTCCGGTACTTGCGCCAGAGTTGCACCTGCCAAGGCGGAGCTTGAGATACTTTTGGTGATATCGCCATTTTGGTAGGCATAACCGCCAAAGACTTTCCATGCATCGGTAATGTTACCATTTAGGCCCAGTTCTATCCCGCGTGTACGCTGGCCATCGACCAAAAACGATAGCGCTGAATTATTGGGGTCAGTAGCAAGGGCATTGAGGCGATCAAGTTGATAAAGTGCCAGAGTCGCCGACATATCGGGGACAATATCCCATTTGGCACCCACTTCGTAATTTCTGAATTCTTCCGGCTCTAGTGCTTGATTACTCAGTGTAAGCGATGATAGTTGTTCGCCGGCCCTCGGTACATAGGCGATGCTGTAATTGGTATACAAGGAGAAGTTGTCAAAAGGCTTGTAGAGCAAACCACCGCGTGGCGACACCAAATTGTTGGCAGTGGTAATATTTTGACCATTGTTTTTATTCTGGAAATCGACATCAAAGCGATCATAGCGTACCCCCACGATAGCTTGCCAATGCTGCGTTAATTCAATCTGATCCTGCACATAACCTGCAGCGGTAGTTGCAACGCCGTTATTATTCGCGTCCGTGGTTCCATGCTTGAAAGCGACAGCGCCGTTATATCTTGGATTGATCAAGGGAACAAGGGCCGACGTCTTATCAGCATTAGGACCAAATAAACCAGAGTTCCTGAAGTTATCGGTTTCCTGGCGACCAAACTCGGCTCCGGTCAGAAACTTATGCTTGAAAGGCCCAGTGTGCAGCGAAAAGGTCAAATCGGTTTGGTTAAACAAATTCTCACGTTGGGTAGTGCTGTTATAGGCTACGATCGCGACCTGTTCTCCTGCGGCGTTGACCGCGCCAGGAAATATATTTTGAGCGAACTGATCATAACTAGCGTAACGACTGCTATTACGAACCGAGACACCGCTACCGAAGTCATGATCAATTATTGCACTGAAAGAATCAACCTTTACCCCGCTTGGACTACGATCCGGATCCCCAAAAAACGTAGAGGCATCGGTGTTAATTGGCCGACCATTGAACGAGGAAATACCACGATCTGCTGTTCTGTTGTCCTCGTAATGCTCATAGCCTAACGTTACTTTAGTCTGGTCGTTGGGACGCCAAGATGCCGTGGGATTAACCCCCCAGCGTTCGGCGTTATAGCCGTCCCTGTAACTGCGGGAATTTTCCCACATACTGGTTAGGCGCACGGCAAAGTTGTCATTAATTGCTTGATCAACGTCCCCTGTTAACCGGTATTTATCGAAGGAACCAAACTGTATATTCATTTCGCGGCCAGTATTCCAGTTGGCCTGTTTCGTAGCGCGGTTAATCAAGCCGCCCGAGCCGCCGCGACCAAAAATCATCGCGTTGGGGCCTTTCAGAACGTCAACCCTTTCGATGTTGTAAAGATCACGATAATACTGTACGTCATCGCGTATGCCATCGACATACATATCTGAACTTGAACTGTTGCCACGAAAAATCGGGTTATCTCGCCTACCTTCACCTTGAGCGATACTAACACCAGGTACATAGCGAACGGTATCGGCTATGCTCTGCATGTTTTGGTCCTTGATTAATTCTTGCGAAATAACCGTAATTGACTGCGGGAGGTCGATCAGGGCAGTGTCGGTTTTAACGGCCGTAGTGTTGCTTTTGGCTTGATAGCCTTTAATTATATTGGGTTTTTTACTGCGCACCGCCTTAACTTTAACGTCCTTCAGGATGATTTCCTGCTCTTCATTTACTGTGGGTTTCTCGACCGGTTCAGCCGCGACTACCATACCGCTTAATACTGCTCCCAACGGTAACAAAGCCCCCAGTAACCAGCTGTTTTTTATTTTTGCATTTTTTTGATACATACGTTTCCCGCTTTTGTTGCTTAAAAAGTAAATGGCTGCCTGGCGGAAAATGCGGGGTGGCTGATGGTTGTGTTATTGGTTATTAGTATCTGGCTCCGAAACAAAACCGATGTGGGTAATACCAGCCTTGGTTGCATCAACCAGGGTTTCGGCAACAAGTCGATATGGTGCGGCTTGGTCAGCTCTGATATGCAATTCCGGTTGCGGCAGTTGTACGGCGATTTCCAATAAGTGTTGTTGTAGTTCTGTACGTGTTACCGGTATTTCGTTCCAAAATAACTGCTCGTCAATATTGATGGATAAGGCAATATGTTCAGGTTGTTCTGATTGCGCCTGACTGCCAGCTTTGGGTAAGTCGATTTTCACCGTGTGCGTCATCATCGGTGCTGTGATCATAAAAATGATCAGCAGCACCAGCATCACATCAATCAGTGGCACCATATTGATTTCGGCGACAGGGTGGGTGTTTTTACTTTGATCGAAACCGCCGAATGCCATTACTCTGCTTCTGAATTAAGCGGTACAGACGCACCTGTGGTTAGAAAAGCAAATAAGTCGTGGGCAAAAGCATCCAGCTTTGCCAGAACCAGTCGGTTGGATCGGGAGCAATCGTTGTAAGCCAGCACTGCAGGGATAGCGACGGCTAGCCCTAAACCTGTCATGATCAAAGCTTCGCCGACCGGTCCGGCAATTTGGTCGAGTGTGCCCAGACCGCTTTGGCCAATACCGATCAGAGCGTGGTAAACTCCCCATACCGTGCCAAACAAACCGACAAAGGGTGCGGTGCTGGCAATTGATGCCAGCGCGGTTAAGCCCCATTCCAGATGTGCGGTTTCCTCATCGATAATACGGCGGATGGCACGCGTTAAAAATTCGGTGGAAGAGCCTGCCTCATGCAGTCGATGCGCACCATGAACGGCATGGTGTCGGGCAGCCGCGATGGCATGGCTGGTCAAATGCCCAAACGGTTCGCTGCCCGGATGTTGCTTCAGTGATTTCGCTACTTCATCCAACGAAGCAGAATCCCAAAAAGTATTTAAAAATTGCTCGCTGCGATGGCGTGTCCGCCTGACTTGCCATGCCTTGATAACAATAAAATACCAACTGGCCATCGACATAAAGATCAGCATGCCAAACAGAAACAGCCCTACTGTGTCGTTTTGTATTAAAAAATGTTTGAAATCCATATATTTATCCTTCAAGTGAAAATGCAACGGGTACTACAATCCAAGCCGATATTTTCTGTTCGCCGCGCTGAGCAGGAACAAATCGCCATTTTTTAACGGTATCCAGTGCTGCTTGGTCCAGCCGGTTGAAGCCGCTACTTTTTCGCAGTACTACTTGTGCAACAGTGCCATCGCTATTGATCATGGCACGTAGTAGCACCCGGCCTTGTTCACCAAGTTCGCGTGAAGCAGGGGGGTAATCCGGTGCCGGGTTATTTAGATAGTCAGCATTAAGATTTGGTAGCGTTACCGGCACATCGTTGGCTGTACTATCTGATATAACGGGTATCGCATTGACTGTCGCAACTGTCGGTGACTCTGCAAGAGTATTTTGTGACTGTGTCATAGTCGATTCTACTTCCGGGCTAGGTGCGGCGATGACTGGTTTAGAAGCAGCTATTTTTTTAGGTTTTAGTTTGGGTTTGACGGTTGGTTTTACAGTAACCTGTTTAGGTTGGGGTGTAGGTTTGACGGGTTCTGCATGAGATGGTGAATTGCCAAGCCATTCCACCATGATGGGTTTTGGCGGTGTGATGGTTTGCCTGGTTTCGGCCATCGGAGTCGTAACAAACCATAATAGATGTAGTACCAGGGTTACCAAAATGCCAAGCAGGTATTCGCTGCGCTTTAGCGGCGAGTGTAAATTCAGGCTAATATGTTGTTTATTGGGGTGATTTGTGGCGGTTGTATCAGGATGTGTGTTGCTACTGTTAACAACAGTGAATAGTCTGGTAACGGGTCGTTGATTGCTTGGAGCCGGACCAAGGTTTTGTGCTGAAGTTGAAAAATCTGATTTCTTTAGAAAATGTACTGTCATAACCATACCTTGAATTTAAATGAAGGCTGGCTGGCTTCCTGTGCAAATAGGCAAGGTGGCTGGCTGTGCCGCTAATAAGCGGGTTCGAACTATTTGGTCAAAATCAGTTTGCCGTTACTGGTAATGCGAAGACGATAGTCGTCACCCTGATGCTCGATAATAATTTCATTTTGCGTACCAAACAGTTGTTGACAGTTAAATCGAGGTTTGGCAGTTGCAATTTCGCGCCTGTCTTGCGATTTGGTTAAACCAGATACCTGATTGTTAAGGGGGATTTTCATTTTTATAAGTACATAAGTTGTTTATTTAATCAGTTTAATTACATTAACTCTGTTGGTGTGGTTTCTGGCATGTTGATGTCACTGACAAGAAGTTAATAGACATGTACTAATTCGACTATTGGGTGACTAAACAGGTGTGGCAATAATAGCAAAAGAACTCTTGCCTGTAAATGATAATGATTGTTATTTGTAGGTAATAGAGTTTTTATTTGTTATGGTTTTTTGAAAACAAACAATACTTCAGATAAATAAATTCTATTTATTGAATAGGATAGCTCTGATTTTCATGAGAAAATTTGAAAGTTTAATTTTTGATAATCACTATGTTCATAATTCTTGCACAGTTAATGATAACAATAGGTTATTCATTATTGGGAATGTATCCATGCATAAAACAATCCGGGCCAAATTATTTTTAACGTTTCTGATGACTACGCTTCTGGTCGTTTCAGGGATGTATGTTTTTATGCGCTGGTCTTTAAATCAAGGCTTTACTGAATTTGTAGAGACGCGGCAGCAGGAACAGGTGACAAACTTGATTGAAGGGCTTACCGAATACTATGCCGGTAACCAGGGCTGGAGCAATCTTGCCACTGACAAGCAAAAATGGATTGATTTATTGTGGCAGTCCAATCCCCATGGCCATCACCGCCCTCCACTGTGGGCCAAGCAGGCACAGAAAGAAGCGAATAATATTTGGCCCCCGGTAATACCCGATTTACCGGTAAAAAAACGCTTTATCCCACTTGAGCTTCGAGCGATGTTATTAAATAGTGACAAGACGATTATTTTTGGCCGTAAAGAAGCTTTACCACAACTATCCTTACAACCAGTTATTTTTCAAGAAAAAACAGTTGGTTTTCTTGGGCTTTTACCGGGCAAAACAATTAACCAGGTCAGTGAAGTCCGCTTTATGGAGCGGCAATCTGAAGCCTTTATCTGGATTGCCTTGTTGATGATTTTATTATCGGCCGCTCTTGCCTGGTTACTGGCCTATACCTTGGGGCGACCACTCAAGCGTATCACCACAGCGGCAAAGGCGCTTGCTGTAGGTCGTTATGATAGCCGCTTACCCGTCGAATCTAACGATGAGTTAGGTCAATTGGCCCGAGACTTTAATGATATGGCCGCAGCATTGGAGCAATCAGAACAGGTAAGGCGACGTTGGGTGGCAGATATTTCTCATGAATTGCGTACCCCTCTGGCCATATTGCGTGGTGAATTGGAAGCCTTGCAAGATGGCATTCGACCTCTTACCGCTGAGGCTATTGATTCGCTATTTGGTGATGTCATGCGACTTAATCGATTAACGGAAGATCTTTATCAATTATCCCTGTCCGACCAAGGTGCATTAAGTTATCGTAAAATACACGTTGATCCGGTGGAGCTATTAAAAGAAGATTTGGCAGCATTAAAACCGGAATTTCAAAATAAACAAATCACTATTGAGCTGACTAATAAACTGACCAGCTCTATCCGTATTTATGCTGATCCAGACCGCTTATCCCAACTTTATCGAAACCTGCTGAACAATAGCGCCAATTACACCGATAATAATGGACAGTTGGCTGTTACCATTTTTCAGGAAGGCGATAAGCTGGTGCTTAACTTCTCTGATAGTTCACCTAGCGTGCCCGAAAGCGAACTACTCAAATTATTTGATCGATTTTATCGGCTGGAAAGCTCACGCAATCGCCATCATGGCGGTGCCGGTCTCGGTTTGGCGATTTGCAGTAATATTGTTGAGGCCCATAATGGTACGATACAAGCACAACTTTCGCCTTTAAAAGGGCTTACTATCCGCATTGAATTACCGATTAGCTCATGAATCATATCCTGATTGTAGAAGATGAATTAAAACTGGCTCGCCTGCAAATCGATTATCTGCAAAACGCCGGCTTTGACACCGATTTTTTAAGCAATGGTTTGGAGGTGTTGCCGTGGCTTAAAGTAAAGCACACTGATTTAATCTTGCTGGATTTAATGTTGCCCGGTCGTGATGGCCTGGATATTTGTCGTGAACTTCGACGCTTCAGTACCGTGCCAATTATCATGATTACTGCGCGTATTGAAGAAATCGACCGCTTGATGGGACTGGAGCTGGGGGCGGATGATTATATTTGTAAACCGTTTAGTCCTCGTGAAATGGTCGCCCGTGTTAAAGCGGTGTTACGTCGACAACAAGCGCCAATGATAGAGACTGGCACCAGTGCTTTAAAGCTGGATCATAACAGTTTCCGGGTACTGGCTGGCGGGCAAGATATAGAATTAACCACGGTCGAATTTCAGTTGTTACAGGCTTTATATCAACAACCCGGGCGTATTTTTTCACGTTCAAAATTAATGGATCTTATTTATCCCGATCAACGTATTGTTTCTGATCGGACTATTGATAGCCATATCAAAAAACTGAGGAAAAAGTTAACTGATTTATTGCCAAATCAGGAATTGATTCACTCGGTTTATGGTGCCGGCTATCGTTACGATCCCCAAGACAGAGTTGTCGATTAACAGATTCACATTATTTGCACATTGTTTTCAAATTTTTTGCATTTTTCATCGTTAAAGTAATAACCAAGAACAGAGAACTGTTCGGTAACTTTAAATCAATGAGAGAGCAAACATGAACAAGAAAATCATCATTCTGGCAATGGCATTGGCGCTTCCATTAACTGTGGCGGCATCTTCTGGTGATAAAGATTATGTTGGCGGCCATCATGGCAACAGAATTGAACATATGACCAAGAGTTTGGACTTGACGGCCGAGCAAAAAACGAAAGTAGAAGCCTTATTTAAAGAACAGGGCGAAAAATCAAAAATCATTCACGAAGAAACCCAAGCACGATTACAGGCTGTTTTGAGCAAAGAGCAACTAACAAAAATGACGGAGCTGAAAAAACAGCGTCATGAAAAATGGCAAAAGAAACATGAAGCATTAACCGGTCAAAAAGCCGTTGAACAACCGCAATAATTTTATATTTTCTGCATAAATAAGAATGCCTGATCGATATTGATCAGGCATTTTAGTATCAATAATAGTGACTATTTTGGCTGATGACTTTATATTTCTGTTAACCAATAAAATTGATAAGGCTGTAAGATAATTTGGCGATCATGTTGGGCAGGGCTTCTGCCACTATATAAATCAACGAAGTGGTTGTAAAAATTAATACCTTTGCCGTTTAAGGTTTCCAAATCAAGATATTGGGGTTTGGCATCAAAATTGGCGATGACCATGACCCGTTCTGCAGGACGTAGAGGATTAAAGCGGACAAAACAAATTAAATGCTCATTGTTGATATCCAGTAATTCGCGATTGTTGAAATCGGCAAATGCGGATGTTTCTTTACGAATGGCGATCATTTTTTTCAGGGCATTAAACAAGGTATATTCTACTGTGCCTTGTTTTTTTCGTAATTCGGCTCTTTCCCAATTTATGGTGGGGCGGTTAACCCAGCGGCTATCGTCGCTTTTGCTGGGGTTATCCTGATAGCTATAGTCATTGGTGACACCGAGTGCATCGCCGCTATACAGCAAAGGAATACCGCCAAAAGACATAATAATACTGTGTAGCAATAGAATTTTATTGATGGAGGCCAAAATCAGGGTTTGATCATCACTTTCCAATGCCGACTCCAAACCTGCCAAAGATGCCAGAGAACCGCAAATACGTGCATCGCCGGTTTCATCGTTAAGCATAAAGACCATACCCCTGGCAGGAGAAGCATTGAACTTACCACTAAAATAATCGACCAGAAATTTTCGGTGTGCGAAAGGCTCGTACCCTGAGGCCCTCACGTCGTTGTCGTCGAAACCGAAGCCGATGTCATCGTGGCAGCGCACATAGTTGAGCCAGGTTGCCCGTTCCAGTTTGTCAGGCAGATTTTTTATCCCTTGATAGAGCAATTTAGTATTTTTGGTGGCAATGCCATCCCACAATAATGCCATCAACGTGGCGTTGTAAGCAATTTCACATTCCTTGGCAATGATGGCATCTTCGCCGAAATATTTAATGATTTCAACCGGCGCAACAATTGCTTCAGCAATAAACAATACGCCAGGTGCGGTCACTTGGCAGCAATCTTTCATCAACTGCAAAATTAAGTGTGCATTACGCTCATTCTGGGAGGCCGCGCCGATTTTTTTCCACAGGAAAGCAACTGCATCAAGACGTAGCACGTCAACACCCTGATTGGCCCAGAACAGGATGATATCGAGCATCTCAATAAATACGGCGGGGTTACTATAATTTAAATCCCACTGGTAATTGTGGAAGACCGTCATTACCCATTTTTGCGTTTCTTCATTCCAGGTAAAGTTACCTGGATCGCTTTCGTGAAAAATTTCCGGCATATTCTGCTCGAACATATCCGGAACTTCACGGTTATCGAACATAAAGTAATAATCTTGATAACAGGGATCGCCACTCATCGCTTTTTGAGCCCATTCATGCTCATCGGAAGTATGATTCAGCACGATATCCAGAACCAATAGAATATCGCGCTTTCTGAACTCTTCCGCTACCCTGTGTAAATCCTTGAGGTCGCCGATCCGGTCGTCGATTTGCCGGAAATTACTGATGGCATAGCCGCCATCACTTTTACCGGCAGGGCACATCAAAATGGGCATAATATGTACCATATTGATGCCCAGTTCCTGGAAGTAAGGCGTTTTGTCGGCCAAGTCATCTAAACTCTCGGCAAAACCGTTGGTATAAAGTGCCATGCCGACCCAGTTTTGTGACAAGAACCAGTTATGATCCTGTTCACGCTGGATATCGATACCTTCCAGTTCCGAAGAACGGTTAATATAGCCTTCGGCCATCGTTTCAACAAGGCGCAGCATTTGCTCCTTAAAATCCTCACGATGTCCGTAGAGGGTAAAAAAAAGCGAGTAAATAGCATAAAAATTAGCGCCCAGACGGGTATAAAAATGCCGTAAATTCTGTCTCCTGATTTCAGGTTTTAAATCATCCAGAATGGCATTCAATAGTGAGTGAGAAACTTGTTCGTACATGTTGTATTATCCTGGATATGTTAAGTGTACCGGATACGGCAAGGCAATTGTTGTATTGATATGGGCGATTGACTTTTATCGCTCATGCCCTTTAAGGGAGGGCTTTCAAAAAAGCGTAAATCGTGACGGTCCGCAGTATCGTCGAATATTATTGGCTATTAATTGTGGTGTTTAATGCCATTGTTCGCTGAATAATTGATAAAATTCCTTATCAGTTACGGTTGCGCCGCGTCTGCCAACCAAGGCACAGGCAAACGCTTGGGCCCGGTCGAGGGTTACTTCAACAGGCCATTGTTTGCTCAGTCCCAGCAGCAACACTGAGGCGAAAGCGTCGCCGGCACCGACGGTATCAATTACCTGTGTGCTTGCCGGTGGCTTGACAGTGATGAAGTGCAGTTGCTTATCGTAAGCGGCGGCACCTTTTTCACCACAGGTTACTACCAGCGTTTCCAGATTAAACTGCGCGCAAAATGCCTGCATGATCTTTTCCAGTCCCAAGTCTTTAAAGCCTTCAGGGCATAAGGTCGCCAGTTCGAGTTCATTAAGTTTGACCCAATCGGCATCATGCAGCAATGGTATCAATATTTCTCGCTCCCACCAGGGTTGTCGTAAATTGATATCAATAAAAACCTTGCCTTGATGACTGGCTTTAATCACTTGCAATGCTGCACGCGAGACAGGATTTCTGATGGCTAACGAGCCATGATATAAAATGCCTGCAGTAGCTTTTTTTTCCAGTAATACCGTGTCGATAAAATCGTAGGCACTATCGGCAACGATATCGTAATGCGGCTCGCCATCCTCTATGATTACCCGCACACTACCGGTAGGATGCTTGCAATCTTTTTGTACGGCATCACGGTTCATGCCCCAAGTATCCATTAATGTGGCAATTTCATGGCCCGGAAGATCATCACCAATCCTGCTAATGAAGCGGGGAGCTTGTCCAAAGGCTTGTAAATGCCATGCGACATTAAATGGTGCGCCGCCCAAAACATCGTTGCCATCGGGGAAATGGTCGATTAGTACTTCCCCAAAAATATGGATAAGAGGATTATTGTTCATGATTTTCTTCCATCCAAAGTCGTGTTTCAGGGTGATAATGGGCGATGCCTTCAAGGATTCCGGCGCTGTAATTGCCGTTCATGCCCAGAAAACCGCCTTGCGCAAGATAAAATGCCGTCATCGTTTTTTGTTTTCGGGTCTGGGTTTTAGCTTGCTCAATAACGTTGCCGTCGGCATTGGCAACCAATACCGATTGAATGGCGCTAGCAAGTACCGGTAAATCGTTACCGCTATCGCCAGCGAAAACTGTATTGACGTAGTCAAAACTTTGATGCTGCATTAAAAATTCTATCGCATGCAATTTTGTGGCGTGTGCAGGTAATACATCCAATAGTCCCATCGATGTTGCTTCATCAACGCTGTAGATTAAACTGGCTGCCAAATGTTGCGCTTCAAGGCGCTGTGACATTGTTTTTTGCAGGGCAGCAATATCTGTCTGTAATGGCACATAATAGCTTAATTTGTAGCAATTTTGCTTGGCTTCTTCCTGTAAGCGTAACGCGGGTAAATCTGTAAATAAAGCGCGTAAATCGTTGGCTATATTTCCTTGCCAATCAGTAGCAATGTCTTGTTCCCATTCATACCAATGTAGCCATTTTCCATTACGTAACTGGTAAATAGTTGTGCCGACATCACCGATAATCCAATCGGGTAACGGCAGGTCATACTCACTAATGGCATTTTTAACCAACTCAAGATGCCGACCACTGACATAAGCCAGTGTTACTTCGGGACGTGAAACCAAGCGGCTGAAAATTGATCGGGCCTTGGGCGATTCTGGTTGCTTGCCGTTTGGCAGCAACGTACGATCGAGATCGGTGCAAATCAGGATATGCTTAGGCATGGACTCTATGCTCCGTTAAAGGTTGAGAAAATCATAGTGCTTGATCGCTTCCAATATACCCCAGGCATGCGGTCCCTCGGCGAAATAAATATGTTCGGTCTCACCCAGTAATGACAATTCTTCACGGTGGCGGTTGGCAACCACTACACCGAGAGTATTACCACGCAGCATGTCTTCATCAGCACCGGAACCCCCTGTAACCAGGATACGCTCCAGAGGAATATTCCATTGCCTTGCTATATAGCGTAAGGCAAGTCCTTTGGAGGCTCTGGCCGGGATAATGTCGAAAAACTGGCCAAACGAAAGTGTCGGGTTGGCAGGTAGTTCATGTTGTCGCAGTAGCGTAAGGATTTCTTCCATCGACGGTGCCATATTGCTGTCGTAATGATAGGAAAGTTTAAATCGGCTTTGCTCGCTTTTAACTTGTGGCGTCAGACCGGGTAAACCACTAACGATGCGTTGTAGCACTTTTGGTGTCCACAAATGATCAATATGATGGGCCCAGGTGATATCAGCGATTAATTGCGGGGCATAATAGATTTCAGTGCCGAGGCTGGAAATTAAAATATCCGGCATGGGGATATGGTGTTTTTTTAAAACGGCCAGTGCTGAATCCATTCGTCTTCCGGTGGCTATACCGAATAGAAATTTCTTACGATTTTCACGAATAAATTGTACGAATTGCTCCAGTCCTTGGGGATCGCCCAAGAGGGTATGATCAATAGAGGTGAAAATGGCACGTGCCGGATAGCGAACTGTTTTGGTAACGGGAGGCATTTTCGGAAGGTTTTCACGGTATTGCGAAAAGGTCTGTATTTTCTGCAAATACGCTTGTGCATGGGTTTCCCAGGAATAAAGTTTGGCGACGTTCTTCAGCCCGTTTTCGGAGAATTTTTGCCAGATTTTTGGATTTTCGAGAATAGTCAACAGTGCCTTGGCAATCGCCGGTTTATCTAATGGATCGACCAACAAGCCGTTATGGCAATTACCGATAATATCGACCGGGCCGCCATTTTCGGTAGCAACTAGCGGCAGTCCGCTAGCCGCAGCTTCCAATAATGTTAAACCGAACGGTTCGGTCAAAGCCGGGTTGATAAAAATACCGCCAGTTGCCGCCGCAAGACGATAAATGTCGGCGACTTCATCAGATGAATGGTGTTTGGGAAGTGCTACACGACCGTAGAGATCGTAGTAATCGGTAACCAGTAATAACTCGGTTAAAACGCCTTGTGGACCGTCACTCATTTCCCTGATATCTTCCCGATTACCAGCGACTATCACCAGATTGGCTAATTGTTGCAAGCGCGGTGATTCACCATAAGCTTCCAAAAGCCCAATGATATTTTTCCGTTCGTCGGGCCGGGAAAGTGCCAAGATCATTGGTTTATCCGGTTTGTGCAGAGACATTTCAAGCGTTGTTGCAAAGCCAATGTCTTTGCCGGGGCAAGTGGGCGGATGAAACATGTCCAGATCGGTTCCCGGTGGAATGATAGCCATCTTTTCAGGCATGTAGCAATCGTAGAGCTCGTATTGCTCTTCAATTTCATTACGGGTACTGGTGATCACCATATCGGCATTGGTCAGCGTATCTTCTTCGGCATCAATGCGGCGTGATAAATGATAGCGTTGCTCGATATCTTCCATCGACAAGCCGTTGGCCAGCAATTGGCGGCATTTGTCGCGCCCCAAAGAATGCCCGGTATGAATTAACGGTAAGCCGGTTCTATGTGAAAGACGAACGCCGACATAGCCGGCATCGGCATAATGGCTGTGCAAAATATCCGGCAAGCGGGGCTGGCGGTGTAGCCAACTTAATAAATTATCGGCAAAACTATCCAGATGATCCCATAGTTCTTCTTTACAAATATAGGCTTCGGGGCCGGCTTCAATACGGATTATTTGTAAATTTTTAGCCAGTAGTTCGATGGGCTCTGCATAATCGGGGCTTACTTCACTGTCGATTATTCGCCGCGTTACCAAATCCACACGTTCGACATTCGGCTGCTGTGCCAGGGCTTTAGCCAGCTCAACGACATATTTGGTTTGGCCTCCCGTATCGGCATCACGTCCCAATTCCAGGTCGTGTCCCCTAATCAGGCCGTGGATGCTAATTAATACAATATACAGTGGACTGTTTTTAGTATGTTCAATCATCATTGTCATTCTCTCAATTATCGGTTTCTTAATTAAAATAAGTATCTAAGAGGGGTCAACAAAGGCCTGATTTTATGGGTATATTTTATTATTGAAAGGCGTTAAGTAATTATTCAATATGTTCTGATAAATTTTCTGATGTAATATTTTTCGATATTGACTGAGATTTCAAACAAATATTTTTGAAACTTTTACAATCCTTAGGGGGCAGAAAAGGCATCAATACCAACTTGTTTCCTTAAGGTTCCCTGTAATGGTAACAGTATCGAGATCGTTTGTGTGATTGGTCTTTGAATTAATTACCGTTTATTAGTTGAATAGTTAGTGGTTTATTTTGGTTAATTGGCGATATTCCAGACAAACAGTGTATGCCAAATTTTATGGGTATTGGTTATTTTAAATGTAGTAATAACCGTATTTTTAAGGATGAGGTGAGAATTTAAAAGTAGTCTGCTCAGTCACTGAGGTACTGATTAAATATAATGTTATAGTACGCAAACACATTTGAGTCGGGAAGGAAGGGCAATGGCTGAAAATAATAATGAAAAACATAAAATAGTAATCGTTGGTGGTGGAGCTGCAGGTCTTGAGCTGGCGACCAGTTTAGGCAGTAAGTTAGGTAAAAAAGGCTTAGCGGAAGTGACGTTAATTGATGCAGCATCGACGCATATCTGGAAGCCGTTATTACACGAAGTTGCTGCAGGAACGTTGGACGAATCCGAACAGGTTGAATATTTGCCACAAGGACATCGCAACCATTTTCATTTCAGGTTAGGCAAAATGGAAGGTCTGGACAGGCAGAAAAAGCAAATTTATGTCAGCCCCACGTTGAGTGACAGTGGCGAAGAGCTTATTCCTGGACGTACTTTTAACTATGATACCTTGGTCATGTCAGTTGGTAGCGTCAGTAATACTTTTAATATTAAAGGTGTCGCAGAGCATTGCCTGTTTTTGGACGTAACTGCTCAAGCGTTTAAATTTCAAAAGCAATTATTTGAATCTTACCTTAAAAGTTATATAGGTAAAGACAGTGCCAATGTTAAGCCTTTGTCCATCGCTATTGTCGGCGCAGGCGCAACAGGTGTTGAGTTAGCTGCACAACTGCACGAGGTAACCAATGTTCTGGCGATTTATGGCTTAAATGAAAAAAGCACGGTAAAGCTGACAATTATTGAGGCAGCAACGCAATTATTACCGGCTTTACCGATTAAACTGGCGGCTGCCACACAGCAGCAACTGATTGATTTGGGTGTTGATCTTAAAATGGGCCGCCGGGTCACCGAAATAACCAAAGAAGGTATCACGACCCATGATGGTGAATTTATTGAAGCCGATCTTAAGGTTTGGGCCGCAGGTATTAAAGCACCGGATTGGATGAAAAATCTGGATGGCTTGGAAACCAACCATATCAATCAGTTAGTGGTTGATAGCACGTTAAAAACCAATGATGATGATATTTTTGCCATGGGTGATTGTGCGGCTTGTGTTTGGCAAGGTCATACCGGCAACGTACCTCCCAGAGCGCAAGCGGCTCATCAACAGGCATCCGTTTTATGCAAATCAATTATCAATCGCTTAAAAGGCCGTCATCTGGTTAATTTTGTCTATTATGATTACGGTTCACTGGTTTCCTTGGGTAAATACACCACGGTCGGTAATTTGATGGGCAATTTAATGGGTACGGTGAGCATTGGCGGTTTTATTGCCAAAGTTGTTTATTTGTCCCTTTATAAAATGCATCAGGTAGCTATTCATGGTTATTTTAGAACAGCCATGTTAACGCTTTCCAATGCTTTCAGGCGTAGTGTTTATACCAAAATAAAAATGCACTAATGTTTTTTAAACCTCAAAAAAATTAAGACTATGTTTGAAATAGAATACGAATTTGGTGAAGAAGATTTAATTCATTTTAATGAAATACAATTCATGAAGAATGACGAGATACAGTTCAACATTAAGAAAAATCGCTGGATAGTACCGGGTATGATGGGGCTTATCGGGGCTTTTTATTATTTTTATTATGGTGATATGAACTCGGCGGGCTACGTATTGGTTATTGCCATTTTATGGGCACTGCTGTCGCCTAAAATAATGATGCTGGATTTACGCAGGCAAATCCTTAAAAATTATACCCCTAAAGAAAAAAGTAATTTGTTCGGCACTTATACCTTAAGCATTGACCCTGCCAATCCCAATTATTTACTGGAGAAATCACCCAGCGGAAAAAATAAAATGGCATGGGCAGAGTTGGTTAGAGTGGAGTATGGCAAGCGTTATGTTTATATCTATATTGATTTGAGCACGGCGCTGGTTATTCCGGTCGATAAGATAAAAAGAGGTAATCTTGAGCAGTTCGCTGAACAAGCGGAAAAAATGATTGAACGATTTGCGTAAAAAACCTATTTTGGAAAAGTCTGGTGGACAGGATTTTTTGCCCACCAGACAGGCTACTCACGTTTTGTAAATCGTTGCGGTGTTCAAGCTTGCTAGTCGGGGTTGCAAACCTCCATCAGCGTCGTAAATACATTTATGGATTTCAAGTTTACAGAAGAAACCTAACCATTTGCTATAGCAGACTGCCTTTTACGGTTACCGAACTTAAACATTAGGCAAAGGAAAGAATAAAGTGAATAGCGATTACAGCATGGGGTGGATGGTTCTATTTCTAGCGATAGCAGTTATTGCTTATTTCATACCTAATTGGATTGCTTGTGCTAGAAAACATCATAATGCCAATTTAATATTTGTAACAAACTTACTACTCGGTTGGGTTGTGGCTCTGATATGGTCATTAACTGTAGTAAAGATCGAAACGTCGAAAAATGCTGAAAAACGATCAAAATTAAAGCTAAAACCCCGCTCATCAGTCATTAATTTATCAAACGATAATGATCTCTATCTTATTGAATGGAAATGCAATAAATGCGGAGAGAGCAGTGAAGGACAGTTTTCTGAATGCTGGCAGTGTGGTGCTTCACGATTTTGAGTTTATTTATCGTTCTCACCAAAGAGTGACTGAGTTTACAATACCTGCACTTATGCTTTATAAATCCTTGCGGTGTTCAAACATTCCGGTCAGTTACAGGTTAAAAAACCAATAAGGGTATCCATGATCACGTCACTATATGCATCGCTCTTAGCTTTATTGATAGTGAGGCTTTCTCTTTCAGTAATAAAACTTCGTAGAAAAAACCGGATAATTGTTGGTGACGGGGGAAATGAAGAGCTGCAATTAGCAATTCGCACTCATGCTAATGCATTGGAATATATTCCTATAACATTGTTGCTTTTATTAACGCTCGAGTTAAACGGAGCGCCGAAAATACTTATCCATATATTGGGTTCCACGCTGATAATAGGGCGAATAATTCATGCGATCGGTCTTCCCGCAAAGAATCTCCGGAAAAGAGTATTGGGAATGCAGATAACCATTTATCTATTAATTGCCTTGGCAATACTGAATATACTATTCTTGGTATTTTCTGGGCCGCTTAAACTTTATTAATCACAGACATATGAAGCATTTGCCCACAAACTTTAACCTTTTTTCTTGAACATTAATGCTAAATTTTAAAAATATAGCCCTGCGCCGTGGCGTGCGGGTGCTGTTTGCCAACTCTACTTTTACTATTCACAAAGGCCAAAAAGTCGGCTTTACCGGTGCGAATGGCGCGGGTAAGTCCAGTTTATTTGCTCTGGTTAAAAATGAACTGCATTTGGATGAAGGCGATTTTTCCATGCCGCCCAATCTGGAAATCGCTCACGTTGCCCAGGAAACTCCTGCTGTTTCCAGTTCGGCAATTGATTATGTTATTGATGGCGATCAGGAATTAAGGCGCTTAGAGGCCCGGTTAAAGCTTGCAGAAGAGGCTGATGATGGTTTAAAGCAGGCCGAATTACATGCGGCTTTAGATAACGTTGGCGGTTATACGGCTCAAGCCAGAGCCTCCCGATTATTGAACGGTTTGGGTTTTACGGCTGATCAGGAACACAATGCCGTCAACTCGTTTTCCGGCGGTTGGCGTATGCGTCTTAATTTAGCGCAAGCCTTGATGTGTCGTTCCGATGTGTTACTTCTGGATGAGCCAACCAACCATCTTGATCTGGATGCGGTTATCTGGTTACAAGACTGGTTATGCAAATATCCCGGTACTTTATTGTTGATTTCTCATGATCGTGATTTTCTTGATTCTATCAGCGATCTCATCGTGCATATTGAGCAGGGTAAAGCCGAAATATATACCGGCAATTATTCTGCCTTTGAAAAAATGCGTGCAGAGAAATTGTCGCAGCAACAATCCGCTTTCCAGAAACAACAACGCGAAATTGCCCATATTCAAAGTTTTGTTGACCGCTTTAAAGCGCAAGCGACGAAAGCGCGGCAAGCACAAAGCCGTATCAAAGCCTTGGAGCGCATGGAGTTAATTGCGATGGCGCATGTGGACTCACCGTTTAATTTTAGTTTTGCCAAGCCGGGGAAAATGCCTAATCCCTTATTAACTCTTGATAAAGCCGATATAGGTTATGGCGATACCTGTGTGATCAAGCAGGCCGGATTATCCATTTCACCGGGTGATCGTATCGGGTTGTTGGGGCCGAATGGTGCAGGTAAATCCAGTTTAATTAAAGTATTAGCGGGTGATATGTTGCCTTTGTCGGGCAAAAGACAAGAAGCTGAATCCTTAAAAATCGGTTATTTTGCCCAGCATCAATTGGAGCAATTAAATCTGGATGAAAGTCCGTTATGGCATTTACAAAAGCTGGATAAACAGGCTACTGAAAAAGACTTACGTAATTTTTTGGGTGGTTTTGATTTTCAGGGTGATAAGGTTTTAGAGGTGGTAAAACCTTTTTCCGGTGGTGAAAAAGCGCGTCTGGTTTTGGCTTTGTTGGTTTATCAAAATCCCAACCTGTTATTACTGGATGAGCCAACCAATCATTTGGATCTGGATATGCGCCATGCCTTGAGTGTGGCTTTACAGGGCTACGAAGGGGCTATTGTAGTGGTCTCGCATGATCGACATTTATTGCGCTCAGTGACAGATCAGCTATTATTGGTTGCTGGAGGTAAAGTACAGCCTTTTGATGGTGATCTTGACGATTATCGGTTATGGTTGACCGAGCAGAAAAAGGGCGATGAAAAAACGGAGATTGAGGTTTCACCAACGGTATCACGCAAAGACCAAAGAAAACTGGACGCAGAGCGCAGGCAAAAACATAAGCCCTTGTTTGATGCGCTGAAAAAAGCGGAAATTGCTGTTGAAAAATATCATAATGAACAGCGTCAACTGGAACACCAATTGGCTGATCCCGAGATTTATGCGGAATCCGAAAAGGTGCGTTTGAAGCAGTTGCTGGAAAAAAAAGTACAAATTGATAAGGCGCTGGATGAAGCAGAAACGGCGTGGATGGAAGCAGAAGAAAAGATTGAAAATACTGAGTGATCTATCATTTCGGGTGAATTAATAGCTGGCAAAAATTAACCTCCAAGTTGACCGGTAAGGGCGGCGTGTTGAATTTTATGGTGGCTTTCGAGTATTTCATGGAGTGAGGTTATTGCTGATAGTTGTATTTTTGCCAACGTTGTTTATAGATCAGGAAGAAGCTAATGTTTGACATTATAAAATTGGTATTTGATATTTGCCTGTTTAAAAAAGGCCCTCAGGATTTACCCGGCTCTGTATGGCTGCTACGGTTATTATTGGCTGGTTATATCGGTATCCGGGCCTTAATGTTAAGGATTTACTTCGATTGGCTTGATACGCTATTGCAGATCGTGGTCGAAATTTTTATGCTGGTCGGATTTACCTGGATAGCATTATATCTGGTGCGAAAGTTGGGGCGATTTTCTCAAATGTTGGCGGCTTTATTAGGTGCCGATGCGCTGATCAGTTTTTTTTCTCTGCCCGCAATAGCCTCAATGGCTTCAGGGCACGGAGGAATATTGGTATTTTCGGTCATGCTGGGATTAATTGGCTGGCATTGGGCCGTTACCGGGCATATTATTCGTCATGCGTTGGACAAAAGCTTGATTTTTAGTTTAGGTCTGGCATTTTTATATCTACTGGGGTCTTATCAGGTGATGGCTTTATTATTTCCTGAAGTTGCCGGCGTTGAATAGGGGAGAGAATCATGGAAAGTTATACACATATTTTATTGGCAGTGGATTTTTACGAACACTGTGAAGTTGTTGCAAACAGGGCAAAGGATTTGGCGATTAAATATCAGGCAAAGCTCAGTATTATTCATGTGGTGGATAGTTTGCCGATTACAGATGCCAGTTATGGGGGGGATATTCCTTTTAATATGGATATAACAACAGAGTTAATGGCTGGAGCGAAAAAAAGGCTGGCTAAACTGGCTGAAAAACTGGCTGTCACTGAAGACAGGCAATGGTTGGAAATGGGTAGTCCCAAGACAGAAATAGTCAGGGTTGCCGAAGAAAACAAGGTGGATTTAATTGTCGTTGGTTCCCATGGTCGACATGGCTTGGCTTTATTGCTGGGGTCGACTGCCAACGGAGTGCTGCATCATGCAAATTGTGATGTGTTGGCGGTACGTTTACAGGACGATGAATAGTCAGCACTATAGGTATATTACACTGCTACTAAATCACGATAGATATTCACATAAGTTCTGTTCTCCCCGTATATGTATAATAAGACTGTAGCTGCGGATTTATCCGCAGTGCAATACGAATAAATCCACAGCTACAAAGCACAGGATTTTTGCGGGTAGCTATATCAAGTGGGCACACTAACTAAAAAATAAAAGTGCTGGTACATAATTTAAGGTAAATAGATGATTGGACATATAGAAAGTTATGATCCCGATGGCCAAACCGGGATGATAAAAAGCGAGGAAAATTCTTATACATTTAATCTGGATGATTGGGTTGCACAAGTATCCCCGGACGTAGGTGATGATGTCAGCTTTGACCCGGAAGGAACGCTGGCGCGACAGATTAAATTGGTGGGTGCTTATTTAACTCCGCCTAAAGCGGTTAAATATAAGTATGTTGCAGCAGCGTTGGCTTTTTTCTTGGGTTTTACCGGGATACATCGATTTTATCTGGGTTTTTATTGGATAGGTATTGCACAGTTGGCGTTGACCGCCGCAACTGTCGGTTATGGAGCCTTATGGGGTTTTATAGAAGCAGTTTTAATTATTGCCGGTCATATCAATAAAGATGCTAAAGGCCGTCCTTTAAAATAGTTTTAAAAGATATCCCACCTAAAACTGTCAGGCATAAAAAAAGGCTCTTGCCAAGTAACAAGAGCCTTTTTTGAAACTGAACGGTTATCGCTTATTTGGGATAAACATTAACGGCCGTTAAGCCTTTTGGTCCAGATTCAATGTCAAAAGTGACGGTTTGACCTTCAATCAGGGTTTTAAAGCCATCGCCCTGAATGACTGAATGATGAACGAAAACATCTTCGCCGCCATCAGAAGGTGCTATAAAACCAAAACCTTTAGTGTTGTTAAACCACTTTACAGTGCCTGTTGCCATTTTGAAAAACTCCTAAAATAAAAACTTACGGTTAACACAGAACTACAACATTGATAACCGGGAGATCCACTCGTTCAACATCTTTACTCTGCTGGGAGAGGATTGTACTGCTATTTTCAACAGGATGCCATTTATTGAACGGTTTTGTACAGACCGTCCAAAACCATTGAATTAGGACTGACCATACCGATAACCATCTTGTTTTCAACAACGGGAGCTCTGATCAGGTTGTAATTGGCAAAAAGCCGCGAGCAATAGCGGATATCCATATCCGGATGTACTGTAATTACCGGTTTACTCATGATCTCATAAACATTAACCCGATCAGGTGCGCGGTCTTTGGCGAGAACATGACGAGCGATATCGCCAGAAGTCAGCATACCGTATTCATCATTTTCATTGCGTTTATTGACAATCAGCACTGCTGTTTTAAGTGTTTTCATCTTTATTAAGGCCTCCGCTACCGTGGCAATGCCGTCAATGGTAGCAAAATCGGTTTTCATGACGTCCTTGACCCGGATGGGGTTACTTTTTTCTATCATATTGAATCCTCAAGTTCGTGGGTTAGTTCTTCAACCTGGTGCATGACGCCAATGGCGTCTTCAACATCAATCTGGAAAGCAATGCCGGTGCCGGGTTTGTTGTCAAATTCCGCAGTGGTGGCGATGGTTTCAAGAATGCGTCTGCTGTGGTGTTCTTCGACCAGAAATAACAGTACATCCCGTTGAGTTTCCAGGGTCAGGCCAAAAAAGGTTTTGGAGCGCTTGCGGCCTTCACCGCGTGCATTATTGACAACAGTTGCGCCTTTGGCACCATTTTTACGCGCCGTTTCAATTACCAGATCAGTTTTATCATCTTCAACAAGGGCAATAATTAATTTGAAATGCATGGTTTTTCTCAGGGTTTAGATTAAGTTTTGTTTAGCCAATGGGCAATTTGCGCATAACCCAGAACAGCAATGATAGGGAATAAACTGGCAAAGGCTATTAAGCCAAAGCCATCCAGCAACGGGTTTCGGCCCGGTACAGCTTCGGCCAGTCCCAAGCCTAACGCAGTAACCATGGGTACGGTAACCATTGAAGTTGTTATCCCGCCTGAGTCATAAGCCAGTCCTATAATCATTTTAGGGGTAAAAAAGGTTTGGATCAGCACAATAACATAGCCCGGGATTATGAAATAATAAAGCTCTATTCCTGTGACAATTCGAAAAGAGCCAAGCGCCAAGCCAAAACCAACGCCGATGGCTACAGCAATACGTAATCCCCACGCATTTATGGTGCCGCCGGAAATTTGTTCGGCTTTAAGGGCGACAGCGAGTAAAGAAGGTTCAGCTAATGCTGTAGCGAAACCGATGCTGGCAGCAAAAATATAAATCCAGAAATAAGTTTGCCAGAAAATGGTTTGATCGAGTGGATTAATGCCTAAAAATTCAGGGGTGGTCAATTGCGATGCCATTATACTTCCCAGTGGAAACAACGCCATATCCAGGCCTTCCAAAAAAAAAGCAATGCCTAGTAGAACATACAAAAAACCGATCAGTGTTTTTTTAAGACGGGGTAAGGGTTTACGAATAACCAATAATTGAAAACCGATAATAACAGTGACAATAGGCAAAATATCTTTACAGATTTCAAGTAGTTGCAGGACAAAATTAACCAGCCACTCAATCATATAATCATCCCGTAAGCCATCACAAAAATCATCGGTGTTATTGAGGCAAGGACAATCAGTCCAAAGCCGTCTGTCATCGGATTACGACCCTTGATGGCAGTAGCCAGTCCCACACCCAAAGCGGTTACCAACGGCACGGTAATCGTCGAGGTTGCGATACCACCGGCATCATAAGCGATGCCAATAATTTCAGCGGGTGCAAAGGGTGTCATGAGGGCTACACAGGCATAAGCGCAAAAAACCGGGTAATAGACGGGCCAGCCACGAATAATTCTTAATATGCCGATTAAAATGGAAAAACCAACAGACAGGGCGACAGCCATACGCAATCCGAAGGCATAATTGTCCTTGGCAATATCGGTTTGTTCGATCATGTTGCCCAAACTGGCGATATTTGCCGCTTTTTCAGCAATGGCTAACAGGGCTGGTTCAGCAACGGCTGCTCCAAAACCCAGGCAAAAGGCAAAGGCTAGCAGCCAGAATAAACTGCCTTTGTTGGCGAAAGCATAAGCCATTGATTCGCCAAGAGGAAAAAGGCTTTGTTCCAGTCCCTGAATAAACAGGGTAAGACCAACAACAACAAAGAGTGCGCCGGTAATTAAATTAGCGGCATCAGGCAAAGGCTGACGAATAACCAGAACCTGAAAAATCAAAACAACGACAAGAATTGGAGTTAGATCTATAAAACTGCTGAATAGTTGTTGCACAAAACGGTTCTTTAACATAGGCTTTCCAATTTTTTAACATCATCTGATTGTATAGTAAATTGGAAGAGTAAAGCTACCCTGGAGATAAGAAACTTAAAAGTTCAGTGGGTTTTAAACATTGCCAATTTGGCTTAAAAGAACTATAACTTTGTGCAATCGCTGAAGGTTATTATTAGTTTTTTTTAGGTGATTTCTTGGGAATAGCAGGTCCGGCTTGCCGGTTTTTTATTGACTGCATCCTTGCAGTCGTTGTTAATAAATAAAAAAGAGGTCTATTTATCTTTGGGTATCACCTTATCTTGAGTCCGTACGTTGCAGTACTATCGCAACCGCTGCTGCACGGGTTGCTACGCCAAGTTTTTCAAAAATATGTTCCAGATGTTTGTTGACGGTACGATGGCTGCTTTCGAGTATTAGTCCGACCTCTTTGTTGGTTTTTCCACGCGATATCCACATCAGTATTTCCGCTTCACGAAAGGTAAGCCCTAAAGAATCTTTTAATGAGGCAAGATTCCATTCTCGGCTACTTTTCTTTAACAGAAGCAGATACTCACCAGAGCTTTGGCAGGGTGCCATTTTGATTGAGAAACCGGTGTTGGTCAGATAATCATCGGCGGATTCCTTGTCAGTTGTAGCTGCAGATTCAAGGTGTTTTTTTGCCCAGGCGAGTATCGGTTCGGGTAAATAGTCATTGATTGCTATTGATGCAGTGGGTTGCATCACTTCGGTGAGCAGTGTTTTAGCTGCAGGGGTTAGCCAGGTAATACAGCCGGAGGCATCGATAGTCAATGCCGAGAACGTGCCTTGACTTAGTGCATTTTCTGCACGCCGTTTATCGCGAGCCAAGCCAAGATGGACATCTATTCTGGCCAGCACTTCCGGTGGACGAATCGGTTTGATAATATAATCCAGGCCGCCTTCGCTAAAGCCGCGAAGCAGGTCGTCAAGTTCGCTTAAACCGGTCATGAATAACACCGGAATATCGGCTTTAAGCGGATCAGCTTTAAGTCGTCGACAGGTCTCAAAACCGTCGATACCTGGCATGAGAACATCCATCAAAATGATATCGGGTTTTAAATAATCAATTTGTTCCAGCGCAGCCAAGCCGTCAGTAGCGACTAATACCCGATAACCCGCTTCGGACAGAGTATCGGACAGCAGCGCCAGATTACCGGGCGTGTCATCAACAATCATCACCGTGCCATTGACGTAGGGTGTTTCAATTTCCATTCGAGAATCTCATGTTTAAATAGCCATTGGATTTTTTTATAATCCATTATTTGAATGATTTGTTACCCTGGCCGCAGGGTTTATTTATGCTAATAGTTTCTTGATTTCAGCAATACGAAATTCACTGGCCAATACTTTAACTCTTGACACAAACGGTTGATATTTTGGTTGCTTCCTGATCAGTTCATCAAGGTGCTTGTTAAGTCCTAAAAGATCACCTATTCGCACAAAATGGACGAGATTTTCAATTTCGTCGGCTGGTGGTAGTAATAGAGGGGCTTCCGGTGGCGTACCAGCCAAGTCCATATCATCACTTTGACAAATCCAGTTTAGCGCCAGATGTAGTTTTAGCTTGTTTAACAAGTGCGGAACCTTGACAGGTTTAGCCAGAAAATCATTGGCTCCGGCATTCATGGCATTAAGACGGTCAGCCTGATAGGCATTGGCGCTAAGTATTATAATCGGCATTAACAGGCCTTTATTACGCAGTTGTCTGGTAGTTTCCGAGCCATCGATTCCAGACATGGCTAAATCAAGCAGGATAAGATCAGGCTGGATTTTCTCTACCTTTAACAGGCAATTTTCACCAGAATCGGCTTCAGTCATTATAAAGCCTAAGGGTTCCAGAATTGATATCATTAAATCACGGTGATCATCTTGATCATCAACAACCAGTATTTTTTGCCGATGCCCCTGGTAACCGGCAATGTTTTCGATTTCATAAATGTCGGGGCTGTCTCCGAGGTTGGCTAAAAATAGCCGTACTGTAAAAGTGGAACCCTGACCTGGATTACTGGTGACAGTGAGCTCTCCACCCATAATTTCAGCGAGAATTTTACTGATCGTTAAGCCCAGACCACTGCCCGAGATAGCGGTTCCAGTGGCATTGTGCAAGCGGGTGAAAGGCTCGAAGATATCTTGTAACTGTTCCTCCGGAATACCTTCACCGGTATCGATAATCTCGAATTTGGCAACGCCTCCGTTATAGCTGATGCTAAAAATGATCTCGCCTGTCTGCGTAAATTTAACGGCATTGCTCAGGATGTTAATCAAAATTTGTCCAACCCGTCTTTCATCCGCTCGTACCCGTTGCGGTAGGGTATTGATTATCTGACAACGAAACGACAAGCCTTTATCTTCCGCTTGGGCTTTGTAAATACGCATCAAATGCTCAATAAATTCATGAAAATTAAACGGCTCGTAGTTTAATTCAAATTTACGTGCTTCGATGCGGGCAATATCAAGTATATCCTCTATTAGAGCCGATAAATGTTCGCCACTACGCTTCAGTGTATCAACTGCCTGCCTTCTGTTTTCAGGTATACTTGGGTCTTTGTGCAGTATATAGGAATAGCCGATAATACTGTTTAAGGGGGAACGTATTTCGTGGCTCATATTGCTGAGAAAACGGCTTTTCGCCTGATTGGCCGTATTGGCCATTTTCATGGATTCCTTTAATTTACTGTCCGTTTTTTTATGCTCTTCAATTTCTAATAGTAACAGTTGAGTCTGTTTAACCGTTTCTTCCTGCGCCACCCGTCGACTTTCCACATTTAGTATCAGCCACCAGGTACACAGGCCGATAAATACCAATAGCGAGGCGTAAATTTTAAAAAAATTATTCAGTAGCAGATGAAACGATGCAAAGTTATGTTGCACACTCATCAGATCCTGATAATAAATGATACTGATAAAAACCCCAGTCAACATAGACAGGAATAAAAACATCAGGGTAAAACGCAGTAAGCGCAATCGGGATGTCATATCCATCGCCGCAGGCAGGCAGCGCTTTGCCAGTATCTCCAGATAATCATCAAAACGAAACCCGGTTTTGCAGGCGTCCAGGCAGCGTGCATCCAGGGTACAGCACAGCGAGCAAATGCTGCCGGCATATGCCGGGCAATAAGCCATGTCTTCATGCTCGAACTCATTTTCGCAAATCGAACATTTATTGGCTGACTTGGGGTTGTTTTCGTCGCGGTCGCGCGTCAGGTAATGTTTGCCGTTTGTTAACCAGGCAATGGTCGGTGTTAGTACAAATGCCAGTCCCAAGGCGATAAAACCTGAAAATGCTTTGGGGATTTCTCCAAACAGTCCGATATAGGCCAGTATTGACACTAGTGAGGCACAGAGTGTGGAAAAAATACCAACAGGATTAAAATCTGATAGATAGGCGCGCTTGAATTCAACGATATTCGGGCTTAAGCCCAGCGGTTTGTTGATCATTAATTCTGCGGCAATCGTACAAATCCAGGCAATCGCCATATGAGAAAACAATCCCAGCACTTTTTCCAGTGCGCCAAACACACCAAATTCCATTAGCAACAGGGCGATCAATACATTAAACAGTAACCAGACGACCCGTCCCGGATGGCTATGGGTCAGCCGCGAAAAAAAGTTGGACCAGGCCAGCGAACCGGCATAGGCATTGGTTACATTAATCTTGACCTGGCTGAGAATGATAAATAGCGTGGTGGCCGCCAGCGCCCATTGCGGATTGCTGAACAGTTGGTTATAGGCCACCAGATACATTTGGGTAGGTTCATGGGCATGTTCCGGGCTGATGCCGTGACGTATCGCCAAATGTGCCAGCAAAGCGCCCAATAACTGCCTGAGCGCTCCAAATATAATCCAGCCCGGCCCGCCGGCAATCATTGCGGCCCACCAGCGTAACTTGTTCGCTTCGGTTTTGTCCGGCATAAAGCGTAAAAAATCCACTTGTTCGCCGATCTGCGCCATCATGGAAAATGCGATTGTCGCTGCGGCACCGAACAGTAGCCAGTCAAAGCCCTGCCCACTGCCGGCAAACCAGAAATAGGTTTTTAAGATCGGTATTGCATCAGGTTCGCGCATTGCTACTGCTACATAGGGTGCGATGAGTAACAGTAACCATAACGGCTGTGTCCACAACTGCATCCGGCTAATGGTGGTTATGCCGAAGGTCACCAGAGGGATTACCAGTACCGCACTGATAATATAAGCAATTGCCAACGGAATATGGAAATACAACTCAAGTGCCAGCGACATAATCGAGGCTTCAAGCGCAAACAGGGTGAAGGTAAAGGATGCATAAATCAACGAAGTGACTGTGGAGCCAATATAGCCAAAACCGGCACTGCGGGTTAATAAATCAATATCAATATGGTAGCGGGCAGCGTAATAACTGATGGGCAGGCTGGTGATAAAAATCACGATGGCGACCACCACAATTGCCCAAAAGGCATTGGTAAAACCGTAGTTGATCGACAAAAAGCCACCGATTGCTTCCAGCACCAGAAACGAGGTGGAGCCGAAGGCGGTATTAGCGACCTGAAACTCCGACCATTTACGAAAACTGCGTGGCGCGTAGCGCAAGGCGTAATCTTCCATGGTTTCATTGGCTACCAGAGCATTATAGTCGCGGCGAATTTTTGTAATGTGTTGATGAATGTTGGCTTTCACGGTATTCGGTTAATTCGGTTACTATCCAGAAGGCCCTTTAAAGGCGAGTCTGCAAAATTTATGAAGCGCAGATTCGCCTTTAGCCATTTAACCGGCAGATAGCATAAAAGCAACGCAGAAATCAACGTCGCTCATGACCTAAATGGAGGGTCAGCGGCGATCCCTGATTGTTAATGATAAGCTCTTTATCGCTTACCTTGTTGGTTTCATTATCACTGTCATCGGCATCGGGTTTTTCAGTATTCACCGTACCGGGTACTTGTTTCACTACCTTAGTATTCACCGTGCGGGGAACTTGTTTCACTACCACTTGCACCGCAGGCATCCATGTTGGCTTAAACGAAGTGGTCTCCGGTTTTTTGTTAAGCGCAGGTATCTTTAAATCATCCAACAGATCAAAGCAGGTAGTACTGATCTGATCAATCAGCTTTTCGGTTATTTTAGTCTGGCTGGAGTCGTTAAAAAGTCCGTGAGCACTGAAAGTCATTTTATGTTCGACAGGACTACCGGTACTGCCAATTTTACTCAGTCTGCAGCTGATCGGTAGTACGTCGGTCTTTTGGAAGTCGGCTGCTCTTGGATCCGCATTACCACTACTAAAAGAGAATCCCACGGGTGTTTCTTGATGGACTATCTTATCCAGTCTGGCTTCAAGAGTATGCGAATAATGACTGTCAGCAAGTTTGACGGGAAACTGCCATTCGGCCAGATTTTTGCTTACCTGTTCAGCTATCTGCTGCCGCGACAAATTAAAACCAAACTGTTCGATATTTTCATCAGCAAGACTGAAGGTAATCGCGGTTATTGCTGCCGGGTCGATACTCGCGGACTTGGGTTCAACGGCAAGCGCAGATGTTCCGGTAAGACCGGTAAAAAGCAGTGCGCCGATAACGGCATAGTGTTTTGGTAAATCATGCAAGCTCATGGCAGCTCCTAATTATAGTGTACCGATACTGTACGAAAATCAGCCTTTGGCTGCCATACGTTAAATGACTTATGCGTTATTTGACGGATTGTGCCGACTGGCTGAAAACTGAATAATCTTAATCGACAGCTTTACCCGCATTTCGCTATAACGAATGCATTTATATTTGGCAACAAAAGGGGGCTTTGGATGAAGAATCTTATTAAGAGGGCTTTATATGAAACAATCCTGTTGTTATTGAAATTTACCGTTAAGGAGATTGCCTTATGAAAAGTTTAATTAAATTGGATCGTAATAAAAAGCCATGGGAGCAAGAGGGCTTGATTCATAATCGCTGGCATCCTGATTTGCCTATGGTTGCAATGGTCAAACCCGGTGATGAGTTTCGTGTCGAATGTATGGATTGGACCGGCGGTCAAATAGGCAATAATGACAGCGCCAATGATATAAGGGATGTTGATTTAACGCAAGTACATTACCTGAGCGGTCCCATTGGTGTTGAAGGTGCCGAGCCGGGTGACCTGATGGTCGTGGATATTTTGGATGTGGGTACTTTTGACGATTCCCAATGGGGTTTTAACGGACTTTTTTCCAAGGAAAACGGGGGCGGATTTTTAACCGATCATTATCCTGAGGCGCGTAAATCAATTTGGGATTTTCACGGTATTTACACAACGTCCAGACACATCCCTAATGTTAAGTTTGCAGGCATTATGCATCCTGGTTTAATTGGTTGTTTGCCGTCAAGAGAATTACTCGAAACATGGAACAAGCGCGAAGCCGAGCTCATTGCTACGGATCCTGATCGCATTCCGGCCTTGGCGCTGCCACCAAATTCCCAGTCTGCGGTAATGGGTAAATTGACTGGCGATGCGGCCAAAGTGGCAGCAGCAGAAGGTGCCCGAACAGTACCTCCTCGTGAGCATGGTGGTAACTGTGATATTAAAAATCTTACCAAAGGCTCCAAAGTATTTTTTCCTGTTTATGTGAAAGATGGTGGCCTCTCCATGGGCGATCTGCATTTTTCTCAAGGCGATGGTGAAATTACTTTCTGTGGTGCCATTGAAATGGCAGGTTATCTGGATATTAAAGTTAGTTTGATTAAAGACGGCGTCAAAAAATACGGCATCAAAAATCCAATTTTTCAACCCAGTCCACTAACGCCTTCGTATCGTGATTATCTCATTTTTGAAGGGATTTCAGTCGATGAAAAAGGCACGCAACATTATCTGGATGTGCATGTCGCTTACCGTCAGGCCTGTTTAAATGCAATTGAATATCTCAAGAAATTTGGTTACAGCGGTGCCCAGGCCTTATCGATTTTGGGTACTGCACCGGTTGAAGGGCATATCAGCGGCGTTGTTGATATACCGAATGCCTGTGCGACGCTCTGGTTACCTACAGAAATATTTGATTTTGATTTGAAACCGAATGCGGACGGGCCAAAGAAAATTATTACCGGTAGCGCCGACATGGCAAAGACAAGCTAGTTATAGACAGTAATCAATGGAGTTTAGGTATGCCTTTATATGAATATCGATGTGATGACTGCGGTACTTTTTCGGCAATCAGGAAAATGAGTGAATCCAGTCTGCAAGGTATTTGCAAAAACTGTGGCGCGGCAAGTGAACGCATAATTTCTGTGCCGCACTATGCCTTGGTAGGTAACGACCAGCGTGTAGCCCATGAGCGCAATGAAAAATCAGCTCATGAACCGGCAACCAGGCGTCGCTCCAGTTGCGGATGTTCAGGTGGGCATACCTGCCAACCAGGGACGGATAAATCTCGTACCAAAAAAGATCAGGCTAGTCAGTCTGAACAGCAGGGGGCTGTTTTTCAGATGCAAACAAAGAGAACGGCAAGGCCCTGGATGCTCGGGCATTAAACAATGGGTAAAAGTTGGGATAAGAAAATTTGGATTGGATTGGGTTGGGAAGGGATTTAATTTTGAACAGATGTATGAATGTTTTATTTTTTTTAATTAGGAGAAACTGATGAGTAGTTCTGATAGGCGTCAATTTATAAAAAAGGCATCTGTTCTTGTAGGTGTCTCTCTTGCCTTGGGTCTTTCCATGGCTACGGGTAGTGCGAGTGCGGCTGATTTTCCAACGGCAGCGGTTAGCACAACGGGTCTTGCGGTTACCGATAAAACGGTAACGGTAGGTATTTTGCATTCGGCAACCGGCACTATGGCGATTAGTGAAACGGGTTCCATTCAGGCTGAAAAACTGGCGATTGCTCAAATTAACGAAATGGGCGGTGTGTTGGGTAGAAAAATTGAGGTTGTTCAGGAAGATGGTGCCAGTGACTGGCCTACCTTTGCTGAAAAATCCAAGAAACTATTGGAAAGTGACAAAGTGGCCGCTGTTTTTGGCTGTTGGACATCGGCATCTCGTAAGGCCGCGTTGCCTGTTTTTGAAAAAGATAACGGCTTACTGTTTTATCCCACTTTTTATGAAGGCCTTGAGCAATCCAAAAATGTGTTTTATACCGGCCAAGAGGCAACCCAGCAAATTCTTGCCGGTTTGGATTGGATAACAAAAGAGAAAAAGGCCAAAACTTTTTATCTGATTGGTTCTGATTATATTTGGCCACGTACTTCCATGAAAATTGCCCGTAAACATATTGAGCAGCATTTGGGCGGCAAGGTTGTCGGCGAAGAATATGTGGCTTTGGGTGATACGCAGTTTGGTTCTGTGATTAACAAAATCAAGCTAAAAAAACCTGACGTAATCTACGCAGCTGTTGTTGGCGGTAGTAATGTTGCCTGGTTTAAGCAATTGAATGCAGCCGGTTTAAACTCCAAGAAACAAACCATGCTGACTATTTCAGTAACCGAAGATGAGGTGCTGGGTATTGGTGGTGAAAATCTGGAGGGTTTTTATTCGGCAATGAAGTATTTCCAAACTTTGAAGAATCCTAATAACGATAAATTCGTCGCAGAATTCAAGAAAGCTTATGGCGAAAATGCGGTGATTGGTGACGTAACCCAAGCGGCTTATCTGGGGCCTTGGTTATGGAAAGCGGCTGTCGAACGTGCCGGCAGTTTTGATGTGGACAAGGTAGTTGTGGCATTGCCGGGCTATGAGATGACGACGGCACCTGAAGGTTATGTCAAGGTCGATGCAAACCACCATTTGTTAAGCAAGTTACGAATCGGAAAATGGCGTAAAGATGGTCAGGCTGATGTCGTTTATGAATCTGGTTTGATTAATCCTGATCCATTCCCCAAAGGTTATCAATAAAGATTGAGCTTTAGGAAGTAAGCCTGGCAGGCTTAAGTTTAAGACTGCCAGGAGGCTGTCCGTGAATAGGAATCGTAGCGAGGGAAAGCAATTTTGAGTCAGATTTTTTGATCATTTGAGGCAAATAGTTGTGCTATTAAACGAAAATGATTGAGAAATCTGGCCAAAATAGCTTTTCCGCAGTAGGTTTTCTATTCTCGGACAGTCTCCTTGGGTACTGTAAAAACAGATTTCTATGTGTAAGGTTGGTTAGCCGGAGGCTGGTTATGTTTGGATATACGATGGATGAAGTAGGCAACATTATGGTAATGCAGGGCTTTTCGGGATTAAGCCTGTTTAGCGTCTTGTTACTGATGGCGCTGGGTCTTGCCATCATTTTTGGTCAGATGGGTGTGATCAATATGGCGCATGGTGAGTTTATGATGGTTGGTGCATACACGGCAGTATTCATGTCAAAACTTGCTGTTAAATACGAGATGGTTAACTCCTATTTTGTTTTTGCCATTATTGCCGCATTTATCCTGGCCTTTTTGATAGGTTATTTAGTTGAGTATTTGTTGATTCGACATCTTTACAAACGGCCTTTGGATACCTTGCTGGCGACATGGGGCTTGAGTCTGGTCATGCAGCAAACATTTCGCTCCAGCTTTGGTGCCAAAGAAGTGAGTGCAGAGTTGCCGGAATGGTTGCTTGGTTCATTTAAACCTACCGCCGATATTGATATTCCGATTAATGGTGTGTTCGTGATGGTTTTGGCCCTGGTCGTTACGCTGGGTGTGTATTTCTTTATGTTCCGTTCAAGGGGTGGCTTGCGTGTGCGGGCAACGGTGCAAAATCGGGTTATGGCCAGTGCTGTTGGCATCAATACCCAAAAAGTCGACAGGCTTACTTTTGCTTTGGGTTGTGGTATTGCCGGTGTTTCCGGTGCAGCATTTACAACAATTTCTTCTACAGGCCCTACTACCGGCTCCCTTTATATTGTCGATAGTTTTATGGTGGTTGTCTTTGGTGGTGCAGCAAGTTTAATGGGAACCATTGCTTCAGCGTTTGGCATTGCCCAGGCACAATCTATTTTGCAATTTTTTATGACCAGTTCCATGGGAAAAGTCGCTACCTTGATGACAATTGTTATTATTTTAATGATGCGACCCGAGGGTTTGTTTGCATCTAAAGTACGTAGATAAAGGAACCTGTTATGAAAGAGCTATCAGATAAGTTGTTAGGTGGAAGGCAGGGGGCTGTTGGCTTGGCGATATTGGCTCTGTTGCTGTTTGTGGTTTTTCCCTTGTGTCTGGATTTGTTTCGCTTGGGCCTTTTAGGCAAGTATGTCACCTATGCCTTTGTGGCAGTCAGTTTGGTGTTGTTGTGGGGTAATGGCGGAATTTTAAGTCTCGGGCAAGGTATGTTTTTTGGCTTGGGCGGCTACTGTATGGCCATGTTTCTCAAACTGGAAGCATCAGACCCTGTCAGTACCAAGATTCAAACTACGCCCGGTATTCCTGATTTTATGGATTGGAATCAATTAACCGAGCTTCCCTGGTTTTGGCTACCCTTCAAGAGTTTGCCTTTAACACTGGTACTTGTGTTGGTTGTACCGACGTTATTGGCTTTTATCATCGGTTATGCCATGTTTAAACGGCGTGTGGGTGGTGTTTATTTTGCCATTATTACCCAGGCGATTGCCCTGATATTAAGTATTTTAATTATCGGTCAACAAGGTTATACCGGTGGTGTTAACGGTATTACTGACTTAAAAACCATGCTGGGCTGGGATATCAGAACGGACAGCGCGAAATACATTTTATATTTTGTTAATGCAGGCTTGTTAATCGGCTGTATGTTGCTGGCACGTTACATATTAACGTCTAAATTTGGGATGTTGTTGTTGGCGATGCGTGATAAAGAAGAGCGCGTCAGATTCTCCGGCTATGATGTTTCAAATTTTAAAATATTCATTTTTTGTGTTGCGGCCATGATGTCGGGAATTGGCGGAGCCATGTTTACGCTTCAGGTCGGTTTTATGTCGCCCAGTTTTGTCGGTATTGTACCGTCCATTGAAATGGTTATTTTTGCCGCAGTGGGTGGGCGTATGTCCTTGATTGGCGCTGTTTATGGCACCTTGCTGGTTAATTTTGGCAGGACGATGTTTTCCGAGACATTTCCGGAGTTATGGTTGTTTTTGATGGGTGGGCTGTTTATCGCTGTGGTCATGTTTTTTCCTGACGGTCTGGCTGGAATCTATGACAAGTATGCCAGGAAATTTAATATCGCCGGAGTCACGTCTAAATACGTTGCCAAATTCAGTAAAAAAGCCGCCAAAATGATCGGAGAAAAATATGAGTAATACCGACTTTGTATTGGCTATTGAAGACTTAACGGTTTCATTTGACGGGTTTAAGGCAGTTGATGCCTTATCGATGTATATCGACAAAAATGAATTGCGTGTAGTGATTGGCCCCAATGGTGCCGGTAAGACCACGGTGCTGGATTTGATTTGCGGTAAAACAAAATCGTCATCAGGCTCCATCAAGTTTAATAATATAGAACTGACCCAGCTTGCCGAGCATGAGATTGTCCGTGCCGGGATCGGCAGGAAATTTCAGACGCCTTCCATTTATGAGAATCTGACCGTTTATCAAAATCTTGAAGTGTCTTATCCGGTAGGACGGTCGGTCTGGGGCAGCTTAACTTTTAAGCGCACGCAGGCATTGAGCGAACAAGTTAACAAAATCGCGGCAGAAGTGTTACTGACTGAGCATTTACAAATGGAAGCGGCCTTGTTAAGTCATGGCCAGAAACAATGGCTGGAGATTGGCATGTTGTTGATGCAAGACCCGGAATTGTTAATGTTGGATGAGCCAGTAGCCGGAATGAGTGCTAAAGAGCGTGATCAAACAGCCGATTTACTCAATCGAATTTGTCAAAATCGTTCTGTTTTGGTGATTGAGCACGACATGGAGTTTGTGAAAAAAATTGCCCATAAAGTGACGGTACTGCATCAAGGTAAAATTTTGGCAGAAGGATCGATGGAAAAAGTTCAGTCGGATGAAAAAGTTATTGAAGTTTATTTAGGTCACTAGACGGTTTTTGATTGCAAGATAAAACCGGTTAACCAGCAAGAGGAATTTAATCATGTTTGAAGTAGCGGATTTACAAGTCAGTTATGGCCAAAGTCAGGTGATTCATGGCTTAAGTTTTAAGGCAGAAAAAAACGAGACACTGGCCATTATGGGCCGAAACGGCATGGGCAAAACGACATTGTTTAAATCCCTGATGGGCATATTGCCCAGTAATGCCTCTAAAACCATGGTCGATGGCGTTAATTTAAACGGTGTAGAAACCTATCAACGTGTTGCAAAAGGACTGGCTTACGTACCCCAGGGAAGAATGATTTTTCCAACCATGACCGTACAGGAAAATATTGAAACGGGCTTGGAAAAATCCAAAACCCGGGAGATTCCCGATGATATTTATGCCTTGTTTCCGGTGTTGTATGATATGCGTAAACGTAAAGGCGGTAATCTTTCCGGCGGTCAACAGCAACAGTTAGCGATTGCACGAGCTTTGGTCACCAACCCTAAAGTGCTCTTGCTGGACGAACCCACCGAAGGCATACAGCCCTCCATTATTAAAGACATTGCCAAAGTCTTAAATGAAATCAGGAAAATGCGTGAGATTACCATTATCGTCTCTGAGCAAGTACTCAGTTTTACCATGGAAATTGCTGACCGTATAATTGTGATGGATAAGGGCAAGTTTATCCATGAAGATAAACGTGGTGAAGTGGATGCCGCGCAAATTAAAAAATATTTGTCGGTTTGACAGAGGGCATGTCTTAACCAACTTTTTATTACCTCAAATATAGAGTCCGAAGTTAATTACTCGACATTACTTTCTGTAGGGCGTGCCGTGCGCGCTTTGAAAGCTAAGGTGTGCACGGCACGCCCTACGTAATTAATTCATGGCTCTAACTCTGACCGTTGGTTTTCAGTCGCAAGGGATCACGGTCAGCTGATACGATTAAAACACTTCAATCCATTGATTCATTTAAATGTTCAGATAATCAGCCATCTTCTGGCTGACACGGTGTTTTTTTTATTACATCAGCCATACTCCAGTCTATCGTCGTTTAATGCACAACAAGTCTTTAACCGCTTTGAACTTCCAAATCCCGATATATATTTTCAGATAAATAATTTTTCTGTCGATAGATACCATCCCTTCAAGGGATGTTACCTATATGAGTTTACAGCGACGGGAATTGGAAATTTTATTTTTGGAAATCTATAGCATCTAACACGTTGTCGTTTTTTACCTTAACCAGTTACCCGCTTTAGTCGCTAATTTATCGCAAAGGCATGCATCAGTAGAACCTTTTTGCCGGTTGTTTTAGGCTAAACGTGAAGTTTTTGCGGTTATTTCAATCAGGTTATCCAGTACCATGAACGTTTCTTTCTGCGGTTACCTCTATTGCCATTCAGTCTTGTCTTTGACTTGTTCAAAACGAACTGCGAATGATGCCGGTATTCTTATTAGAAAAGCCCGTGTGTCCGCATATATTTACACAGTTTCAACTTTAAAATGGTTGTCGATATGTCTATTTCAGACTCCTGCAAGCCAATAACCCCGGTTTTTTTGTTATACGTCAAATAACTAATGAGTCATCTGACGGATTGTGGGAATCGGCTGCAAACTGAATAATCGACTCTGCCAGTTTTGGTGGCATCGCTATTGGGTCGATGTATTTATATTTGAGCTTGTGAGCCAGGGGATTTTAGATGAAAAGTTATATCAAACAGGCAGTCGGTGGCCTAAACACACGAATACTCTGCACAGCCTTGGTAACTGCAATGGCTGCCGGTCATGCATCTTCCGGGTATGCCGGAGCAACTTTCAAAATTGATGATACTAAATGGATTAGTCTTGGTTTAGGCCTGCGTAGCAGCTTTCAAACTGTCGAGGGCGCGGCCGGTAATAACGGCAATAAGTGGAGTAACGATTTCAATCTGGATAATACCCGTTTGTATGTTAACGGACAAATTCATAAATATTTGAAAGTGGAGTTTAACACTGACTGTCAAACGTGTAGTAATGGTGGCGAGCTTCGGGTACTGGATGCGATAGGAAAGGTCGAATACAACTCCATGGTTAATTTATGGGTTGGTAGAATGCTGGTTCCTGCTGAACGCAGGGAGATGAACGGTCCGTTTTACAGTCCTATCTACCAGGTTTATAGTTCCGGTTCGCCGTTTGAGCCTGCTGATTTTAATACAACGATTCAAAATAATGGTACTTCAGCCGGTTCTTTTGGTCGTGATGACGGTGCCACTTTTTGGGGCTCGGTATTTAATGATCGTTTTCAATATGCTATCGGCTTTTTTCGTGGCTTAAGAGGCGGTGCCAACGTTAATGACAATATTCTGTACGCCCAACGGGTATCCTATAATTTTTGGGAAGTCGAGAAAAATCCCGGTTATTACACCTCGGGTACCTATTATGGTAAAGGTGGTGATATCTTAACCGTTGCTGCCAGCAATCAGTATCAGCAAGATGGTGCAGGTCAAGGTGCAACGAGTGTAAATAATGTTGCAATTGCTGCTGATCCGGGTAACTTTCGTGGTACCGGAGTTGATGTGTTGATGGAAAAAGTGCTGCCCAATAATGGCGTGGTTACGTTAAACGGCGAATACAAAAACTATGATATTTCTGGTGGCTATAGTCAAGCTACGCGTAATGCAAATTACCCCAATAGTTTCGCGATGTTTGAAGGTAACTCCTATGATGTCAGCGGTATGTATCTGTTTCCGCAAAAAATCGGTATTGGTTTGATTCAGCCTTATATTCGTTATGTCAATATTATGCCTGACACCAGTTCCAATCGTAATTCTTACCAGGCCGGTGTGAACTACGTCATTGATGGTCATAACGCGGTTGTGTCTTTAAATTATATTTACGGCGACATGGCGACTAAAGGTATTACCAATTATAAATCGAACGTAACAGGCGATAACGTTAACTCGCTTGTTCTTGGCTTTCAATGGCAGATTTAAGGTCTCTTAATTATTCTTTTTGAGTATTATGAGTCGATTATCTTCAGAATCAGGAATATTGGCTATTGCTGGTTCTGAATAAGGCTGATCTTTGTGGCATAATTACGCTAAATTAATGCTGTTTACCCGGTTTATATTTAGCGATGTTCCTAAAAAATAATGAGGTATTTTGATGAAAATTAAATGTTTAGTCATCGTTACCGGATTGTTATTGATACAGTCGCTACCTGTTTATGCGCATACTGGCATCAATGCGGTACTCAGTTTTACTGAGGGTTTATTGCATCCTTTAACGGGTGTTGATCATTTACTGGTTATACTGGCTGTCGGTTTATGGGCAGTACTGCGTGGCAGGCGAGAATTGTGGTTATTGCCGTGCAGTTTTTTGCTGATGATGGCGGCAGGTGCCGGATTATGTTTTGCGGGTTTTACGTTAAGCTCCGCAGAAACTTGGCTGGCTTTTTCGGTTGTCGTATCAGGGTTATTCGTGTCGACAAATTATAAAATGTCATCAGCCGTGGCAGTTACTTTTGTAGCGATATTTGCACTTAGTCATGGTTATATTCACGGTATGGCGTTACAGACAGGAGCTGATGCAGTCGGATATATGGGAGGCTTTCTGTTGACGACGGTATTATTGCAAGGCTTGAGTATTATTATGGGATTATTGCTGTCAGGAACGTCCAGCTTAAAGATAATGACTGCGGGATTTGGTTTGCTGTGTACTGTCGTCGGTACGACCTTACTGGTTGGAGCTTGAGTGGGTGCTTGTAGAATCTATGGATGCCGGATTCGTTAATAGACAAAATACTCCCGTACCTGGTTGGGAAGCAACATTGGAGCTGGGCTTTGAGCTCGGCAACGACAAGACTGTTCTGGCGCATCGTCGCCATCATGGTCCGTTAACCGTACAACGACCGTTTTATCCTGAGGGCGGCGTTTGTCATCTGTATTTGTTGCATCCGCCAGGTGGCGTAGTGGCAGGTGACAGCTTGACGATCACTATAACTGCCGCCGCCAACAGCGCAGCACTGGTAACAACGCCAGCCGCCGGCAAATTTTATCGCAGTACCGGAGAACTGGCCCGGCAATCCGTTACCTTGTCAGTCGCGGCAGGTGCCGCTTTAGAATGGTTGCCACAGGAAACCATTATTTATGAAGGTGCACGGGTCGCATCAGAGCTTCGTGTTAACCTGGAGACTGATGCCCGCTTTATTGGCTGGGAAGTTCTCGTTTTGGGTCGTCCTGCCGCCAATGAAGGTTTTACAGTGGGTGAAGCCTGCATGAGTTGGCAGATTTTTCGTGCCGATGAGCTTTTTTATCGGGAACGTTTAAAGCTGGATGCCCAGGCCTTTGCTGCGCGTTGGGGGCTGAACGGACATTCCGCTTGTGGGACAATGTTCGCCTGTCCCGCTTCAATCGTGCAGTTGGAAGCGGTGCAACAACTTATTGGCGAGACGGCCGGGCGCGGTGTTACGTTAATAGACGATCTGCTGATCTGTCGGGCTCTTGATATCAGGGCCGACCGGTTACGCGGATTTTTTCAGCAGGTTTGGGCCGCGTTAAGGCCCGACGTTTTGCAGCGTAAGGCTTGTGAGCCGCGTATCTGGGCAACCTGACCAACCAGAAAAGGATAATTAATGCATTTAACACCACGTGAAAAAGACAAACTACTGATTTTTACCGCCGGATTGTTGGCTGAACGACGTAAAGCCCGAGGGTTAAAGCTTAACTACCCCGAAGCCATTGCCTATATTACTGCAGCAATTATGGAAGGAGCCAGGGATGGACGCACGGTTGCCGAACTAATGGAATTTGGCCGCACTTTGCTAAATCGCGATGATGTTATGGACGGTATCGCTGAAATGTTACCGGATGTGCAGGTAGAAGCAACCTTTCCGGATGGTACCAAGTTGGTTACGGTTCATAACCCCATTGAATAGCAAAGTAGGGCGCACCATGTGCGCCAAAGACGATAATAGGCACCCACTTAAGCCGGGACAGATACCATCCCTTCAAGGGATGTTATCTGTAAATTCGTCCAGCTTTAAATTGGTAGCCATAATAATGACTATAAAAGACTAGGAGCACAGCCATGATACCTGGAGAAATTATCCCTGCCGAGGGTGATATCGAGCTGAATGCAGGTTGCGCAGTTATCACGCTGGTTGTCGCCAATAGCGGTGACAGGCCAATACAAGTCGGTTCACATTACCATTTTTTTGAAACCAATCCGGCGCTGTATTTTGATCGGGACAAAACACTGGGCTTCAGATTGGATATACCTGCTGGTACCGCTGTCCGTTTTGAACCGGGACAGTTTAGGGAAATACATCTGGTACCCTTTTCAGGGTTACGCCGTGTTTACGGTTTTCGTCAGGCAGTCATGGGCGAACTAAAGGAGTCCGTATGAGCAGAATCAGCAGGCAGGCTTATAGTGATATGTTTGGCCCGACTACCGGCGATAAAGTGCGCCTTGGCGATAGCGGTTTGTTTTTACAAGTCGAAGCGGATCGTACGATTTATGGAGAAGAAGTTAAGTTTGGTGGTGGCAAGGTTATCCGCGATGGTATGGGGCAAAGCCAGGTTGATTCCTCGGTGGCGATGGATTTGGTTATCACCAATGCATTAATTGTCGATTACTGGGGTATTATCAAAGCGGATGTTGGTATCAAGAATGGCCGTATTGCCGCTATAGGCAAGGCCGGTAATCCCGATATCCAAAACGGTGTTGATATTGTTATTGGCCCCGGTACCGAGATTATTGCCGGTGAAGGGCAAATTTTAACCGCAGGTGGCGTTGACGCACATATCCATTTTATTTGTCCACAGCAAATAGAAGAAGCCCTTTCATCCGGCGTTACCACGATGATTGGCGGTGGCACCGGGCCTGCGACCGGTACTAATGCGACGACCTGTACGCCCGGGCCCTGGAATATTCAGCAGATGTTGCGTGCGCTTGACGGTTTTCCGATGAATTTTGGTTTGCTGGGGAAGGGTAACGCCAGTTTGCCGGCTGCGTTGGAAGAACAGGTTCGTGCCGGTGCCATGGGTTTAAAATTACATGAAGATTGGGGCACCACGCCGGCGGCGATTGATTGCTGTTTGTCGGTAGCCGAGCGTTTTGATGTACAGGTCGCGATTCATACCGATACCTTAAATGAATCCGGTTTTGTTGAAGATACTATTGCCGCTTTTAAAGATCGTACGATTCATACCTACCATACGGAAGGTGCCGGTGGCGGTCATGCGCCGGATATTATCAAAGCTTGCGGCTTGCCTAATGTGCTACCGTCGTCAACCAATCCAACGAGGCCCTTTACGATTAATACGGTAGATGAACATCTGGACATGCTGATGGTGTGCCATCATCTTGATCCCGGTATCCCCGAGGACGTGGCTTTTGCCGAATCACGCATCCGCCGCGAAACCATAGCGGCGGAAGATATATTGCATGATTTGGGCGCTTTCTCGATGATTTCATCGGATTCCCAAGCAATGGGCAGAGTCGGTGAAGTGATTATCCGTACCTGGCAGACAGCGCATAAAATGAAACTGCAACGCGGCAGTTTGCAGGAAGATTCTGCAAACAACGATAATTTTCGCATTAAACGTTATATCGCCAAGTACACGATTAATCCGGCGATTAGTCATGGTATCTCGCACGAAGTTGGTTCGATAGAAGTTGGTAAGTTGGCCGATCTGGTGTTATGGAATCCGGCTTTTTTCGCCGTAAAACCCAGCCTGATTATCAAAGGTGGTTTGATAGCATTAGCGGCCATGGGCGATGTCAATGGGTCAATTCCAACGCCGCAACCGGTACATTATCGCCCGATGTTTGGTTCGTTCGGTGAGACTGCATCGGCCACATCGATGATTTTTTTACCACAAGCTGCTATTGATGGCGGTGTTTCAGAGGCTTTGGGCTTGCGAAAACGCGTTGGTGTTGTTAAAAATACCCGCAATATCGGTAAAAAAGATTTAGTGCATAATCACTACCAGCCCACTATCGAAGTGGATCCGCAAACTTATGCGGTGCGTGCCGACGGGCAGTTACTCACCTGCGAGCCGGTGGCTGTTTTACCGTTCGCACAACGCTATTTTCTGTTTTAAGAAAATCCTCCAAATTTTAAGCAGTGAAAAATTTTTACTTCAATGCGGTTACCAACCAAGCCGGGACAGATAACTTTCCGGGAACGCCGAGCCCCAGCTCGGCACGGTATAGTCAAGCCGATTACTGACTACGCCGAGCTGGGGCTCAGCGCTCCCGGAATCAATAGGCCAGTTTTATTTATCTGTCCCACTTTAATTGGTAGCTCTTCAATGGATACTTCTCTAATGACCACTATGTTGAAATTGACCGAACTTGCCCCACCAGAAACCCAGGCTGACGATGTTCTGACATTGCCTTTTGAGTATCGCCAGAAAAGCCGTTTACCTGCTCGCACTGATGGCGGCGTGGCCGTCGGTGTATTCTTGCCGCGTGGCCATCGTTTGCGCTCAGGCGTTATTTTGACCGGGACAGAGCGCTTTAAAGTGCTGATAAAAGCGGCTCCGGAAACGGTTTCGGTAGTGTGCAGCGATGATGCCCTGCAATTTGCACGTGTTTGTTATCACTTGGGTAATCGTCATGTCGCCTTACAGATTTTACCGGGTGAGCTGCGCTATTTGAGTGATCATGTTCTGGATCACATGGTTGAGGGCCTGGGTTTGGTAGTGGCGCACGATATTATGCCGTTTGAACCGGAAGCCGGTGCTTATCATAGTCATGATTAATGATCTTGCCCTGCTGCGCTTGTTGCAACTGATTAGTCCGGGCTTGCCGATTGGCATGTACAGCTATTCACAAGGGTTGGAGCGTGCTATTGACGATGGCTTGGTGACCAATGCCGATGAGGTCCATGAATGGCTTGAAGGTTTACTGGTGCATGGCATGACGCAGCTTGATCTGCCGGTCATGGCCCGCTTGTTTGATGCCTGGACATTGGCTGATAACGCGGCTGTTGTCCGGTGGAGCAAAACCTTGAACGCTTGCCGCGAAACCTCTGAATTACGTGCTGAAGACCGGCAAACCGGGCAGGCCCTAGCACGGTTGCTGGTTGCGCTGGAGCTGGACGAGGCGCAAGTGTGGTTACGCAAGCCGGAGGCAACACTCGCCACTTTATTTAGTCTCGCCGCAGTGCGCTGGGCTATTCCAAAACGTGAGGCCGCTATTGGTTACCTGTGGAGTTGGTTGGAAAATCAGGTATTGTGTGCCGTTAAATTGGTGCCATTAGGTCAGGTTGCCGGTCAGCGCTTATTAATTGCGCTGGCATCCAGTCTACCGGAACAGGTTAATCGTGCGTTGCTGCTGGCTGATGATGACATTGGCGGCAGCGTGTTTGGTTTGGCCTTGGCCAGTAGCCGGCATGAAACACAATATTCCAGATTATTTCGTTCTTAAAGAGAGTTAATGATGAGTGATAAACAGGTACTTCGGGTAGGTATAGGCGGGCCGGTAGGTTCGGGGAAAACGGCGCTGGTCGATGCTTTGTGCAAACGCATGCGCGATCAATTTGAAATCGGCGTGGTAACCAATGATATTTATACCCGTGAAGACCAGCAATTTTTGATTCGCAGCGAGGCCTTGCCGGAAGACAGGATTATTGGCGTGGAAACCGGCGGCTGTCCGCACACGGCAATCAGGGAAGATGCCTCAATGAATCTTGCGGCCGTTGATGAGCTTTGTGAGCGCTTTGATAATCTCGATTTTATTATGGTGGAAAGCGGTGGTGATAATTTAAGCGCAACTTTTAGTCCAGAGCTGGCTGATCTAACTATTTATGTGATTGATGTCTCGGCAGGCGATAAGATACCGCGAAAAGGCGGCCCAGGCATTACCCGCTCTGACTTGCTGGTGATTAATAAAATTGATTTGGCGCCTTATGTCGGTGCTTCTTTGGAGGTTATGGATCGTGATGCCAAAAAAATGCGCGGTGAGCGACCGTTTGTATTTACAAATCTTAAAACCGGTTTAGGGCTGGAAACCATTACTCAATTTATAGTTACTGCGGGTATGTTGAGCGCCGTAGCATAGTGTCTTAAATGAAGGTTTCCCGCTAGCAATCATAAGCTATATTGCCATTCTGAATTGATGATAAACTCCTCGCCGAAGTGAAAAACCTCGACGACTTTTATCAAGCCTTTTCTGGAAATAACTTATGAATAAACCGCAGCCTCCAATAACACCTCCGCAACCGGTTACTTTGGGACAAGCCTTTTGGTATTGGCTGAAGCTCGGTTTTATCAGTTTTGGCGGGCCGGCCGGACAGATTTCCATCATGCATCAGGATTTGGTCGAACAAAAGCGCTGGATTTCAGAAAAGCGGTTTTTGCATGCCCTTAATTACTGCATGTTATTACCCGGGCCCGAAGCGCAGCAGTTGGCAATTTATATTGGTTGGTTGATGCATCGCACTTGGGGCGGGGTAATCGCGGGGCTGCTGTTTATTTTACCTTCGTTGTTTTTGTTGATCTTGCTAAGCTGGATTTATATGCGTTTCGGTGAGGTGCCGGAAGTCGCCGGTGTACTTTATGGCATCAAACCAGCCGTCACGGCTATCGTGCTGTTTGCTGCGCATCGAATTGGCTCGCGTGCTTTAAAAAATTGGCTACTGTGGGCTATAGCGGCCTTGTCTTTTTTGGCCATCTTTGTCTTGCATGCGCCATTTCCGTTAATTGTCTTGCTCGCTGCTTTATTGGGAGCTCTTGGTGGGCGCATCGCTCCGCAAAATTTTACCGTCGGCGGTGGACACGGGGCCATTAAACACAGTTTTGGTCCTGCTTTGATTGATGACGATACACCGGTTCCTGAACATGCCCGGTTCCGTGGACTGCATCTGTTGAAAATTGCAGGAGCAGGATTATTTCTGTGGGCTGGCATGATGGGATATTTGTGTGGGCAATACGGCTGGAATGGAGCGCTGACACAAATGGGCTGGTTTTTCACCAAGGCCGCGTTGCTGACTTTTGGCGGTGCTTATGCGGTATTGCCTTATGTTTATCAGGGCGCAGTAGAGCATTACCATTGGTTGAGTGCCACGCAAATGATTGATGGTTTGGCGTTGGGTGAAACCACTCCCGGTCCATTAATTATGATTGTCACTTTTGTTGGCTTTCTGGGCGGATGGAATCAGTTGCCCTTTGGCCCTGATGCAGCTTTAATGGCGGCTGTTGTCTCGGCGCTTGTGGTGACCTATTTTACTTTTCTACCCAGTTTTTTATTTATCCTCGCGGGCGGTCCGCTGGTGGAATCCACTCATGGTAATTTGAAGTTTACTGCGCCGCTATCGGCGATAACGGCTGCCGTAGTGGGCGTTATTCTTAATCTTGCCGTATTTTTTGCCTGGCATGTATTCTGGCCGCAAGGATTCTCAGGTCGATTTGATGGCATTGCCGCACTGATCGGTGCGTTTGCCTTGCTGGCGCTGTTACGGTTTAAGGCAGGCGTTATTCCTGTCATTGCCGTTTGTGGAGCTATGGGCTTACTCATCTTGTTTATCAATCCTTGGTTAGCCCGGTAAGGTATTTCTTTTGTTCACTAAAACAGATATAACTATCGAATAATATCATTTTATTAAATGGATGCCATGATTTATTATTTGTACATTAGACGCTATTGATGATGAATTATCTGTTTGTGTAATTTAAATTCGATGGTTTTTAGGTGAAATATTAAAGCGTTATTGCTTGGCAATAATGTCTTGGGTAGAATCGATAAGCTGCTTTACACGCTTGACAAAACATAACGTGTACAGTACTTTAACCTAAAATTACAAGCTGACCGGACAACCGGAAGCCAGTGAGTCTATAATGACCACTGGCTTTTTTTTGGCCAAAATTTGGCTATAATCAGCTTGATAATTAAATCACAGGAGACTTTTATGTCACATTGGTACGAAGATAATTCTCACTCCATAGGAAATACACCGCTGATTCGGCTTAATCGTATCACTGATGGAGCCTCGGCTACCGTGCTGGCAAAAATTGAAGGACGTAATCCTGCTTATTCTGTTAAATGCCGGATTGGTGCCGCGATGATCTGGGATGCAGAGCAGCGTGGCTTGCTCGGGCCGGGTAAAGAGCTTGTTGAGCCCACGAGTGGCAATACCGGTATTGCGCTGGCCTTTGTTGCCGCCGCGCGAGGCATGCCATTGACCTTAACCATGCCGGAAACCATGAGTCTGGAGCGTCGTAAATTGTTGATTGCTTATGGTGCCAAACTGGTTTTGACGGAAGGAGCCAAAGGCATGAGTGGGGCCATCGCCAAAGCCGAGGAAATTGCCGCTTCCGATCCTGAGCGTTATGTTTTATTGCAGCAGTTTCAAAATCCGGCCAATCCGGCTATTCATGAGCGAACCACCGGACCTGAAATCTGGAACGATACCGATGGCGCGATTGATATCTTGGTATCCGGTGTGGGTACTGGTGGCACCATTACCGGCATTACCCGTTATATCAAACAGATAAAAGGTAAGGCGATTATTGCAATTGCGGTAGAGCCGACTGCCAGTCCGGTACTGACCCAGTTTCGTGCAGGTGTGCCGCTTAATCCAGGTCCCCATAAGATTCAAGGCATCGGCGCGGGCTTTGTTCCTGGTGTGCTGGATCTTTCCTTGATAGATGAAATCGAGCAGGTGACCAACGAAGACGCTATCGAATATGCACGGCGTCTTGCCAGGGAAGAAGGCATATTGGCTGGTATTTCCTGTGGCGCAGCCGTTGCTGTGGCAATACGTGTTGCCAAGCGACCTGAAAATGCCGGTAAAACCATCGTTGTGGTGTTACCGGATTCAGGTGAACGTTATTTAAGCTCGCCGCTGTTTGAAGGTATTTTCGATGCCAGTGGTTTGGCTGCATGAATGATATTACCCATTTAAATGGTAAGTATGATTGGGGTATTGATACCCTGGTTGCCCAATTACGTGATTTACGCGTGCAATCGCTGGAAACCCGAAGTCGACGCGATAAACCACCCAAATTGCCTTCACGAAAAGAGCTTCAAATCATATTGGAGGGCTTGAGTGCGGTATTGTTTCCAAATCGTCTGGGACTGCCTGATCTTAATGACGAAGGCATCGATTACTTTGTGGGACATACCCTTGAAACCCTGTTACGCGAGCTTTATAAGCAAATTCGCCGTGAATTACAGTTTATTTCCGGACATGAGGGTGTCGACAAGGTCGCTAATGAGCAGGCAATTAGTATTGCCCGTCAGTTTGCCGCCCGGTTGCCCACGGTAAGGGCATTAGTTGATACCGATATTCAGGCGGCTTTTGAAGGTGATCCGGCAGCAAGAAGCCCGGACGAAGTACTGGTTTGTTATCCCGGTATTACGGCCATTATTCATCATCGACTGGCGCATATTCTTTATCAATTGGGTGCGCCTTTGGTTGCCCGCGTTATCGCAGAAGTTGCCCATTCCGCGACGGGGATCGATATTCATCCCGGTGCACAAATAGGTGAGAGTTTTTTTATTGACCACGGTACCGGTGTTGTTATCGGCGAAACCGCCGTCATTGGAAGACATGTTCGCGTGTATCAGGCCGTAACTCTGGGTGCCAAACGCTTTGAAAAAGATGATAACGGATTGCTGGTTAAAGGTAATGCACGGCATCCTATTGTTGAAGATGATGTTGTCATTTATGCCGGTGCTACCATTCTGGGTCGTATCACGATTGGTCACGGCTCGACCATTGGCGGTAATGTCTGGCTTACCCATAGCGTAGCCCCTGGCAGTAATATCACCCAAGCCTATGCCCGTAGCGAATTGTTCCATGGCGGAGCCGGAATATAACGTTTTTTTCTCAAAACTATTGTATGAGAGATTACCGATAGAAAGCCTGGCAAAAATACCAGGTTATCCGACAGGGCATCAATCGATATATTGCGTGATGTCAAAGTATTTTTCGACTTTAAAAATGGAATGAGCCCTTTTATTATAGTGAAAACTTTGCGCTTGACAGTGAATGTTAGGAATTTCATTATTCTCTTTAATTTCTGATCTCGGGATTAGAAATAACACACTATTTATAACCACCACCACCACAACAGGAATAAAGTCATGACCGATATCCATGAAGCCCATACCGCACTAGGCGATGTCGCTGCGCGTACCTTAGCGAATGCCACCAAAACCGTACCTATGTTATCAACCATCACGCCACGATGGTTGGTGCATTTGATGCAATGGAAACCGCTTGAGGCAGGTATTTATCGCGTTAACAAAGTTAAAAATGAAAATGAGCTCTTTGTTGATTGTTCCAGCCTTGATGAAAAAGAACTGCCCCAAACCTTTGTTGATTACGAAGAATGGGGTCGTGAATACCGCTTGAATGCCGTTAATACCGTACTTGACGTGCATACCCGTATTTCTGATTTATACAGTAGTCCGCATAACCAAATCCATGAACAGTTGCGTTTGACTATCGAAACCATTAAAGAGCGCCAGGAAAGTGAGTTGATTAACAATGCTGAATATGGCTTGCTTAATAATGTGGCACCCGCGCAGGTAGTACAGCCCGTTAAAGGTGGCAATGGCGCACCGACTCCCGATGATCTGGATGAACTTATTTCTCGTGTTTGGAAAGAACCGGCGTTTTTCCTGGCGCATCCCAAAACTATTGCTGCTTTTGGACGTGAATGTACCTTCCGTGGCGTACCGCCTGCAATCGTCACACTGTTCGGTTCGCAGTTTTTGACCTGGCGTGGCTTGCCGTTGATTCCTTCTGACAAAGTCAGAATTGTTGACGGTAAAAGCAAAATAATATTGTTACGCACCGGTGAAAGTCGTCAAGGTGTCGTGGGTCTTTATCAACCTAACCTGACCGGTGAGTTGAGTATGGGCCTTTCAGTCCGATTTATGGGCATTAATCACAAAGCGATTGCCTCTTATCTTATCTCTCTGTATTGCTCGCTGGCGGTGTTGACTGATGATGCGCTCGGGGTACTTGAGAATGTCGAAGTGGGCAAGTACCATGAATACAAGTGAATTTGATCAAACCAATTTAGTGCCACAGGGTTTTACCGAAAATTCAGGTGTCGCAGGGCTGCCTGATGTCGATTATTTAACCAAGCTTGCCAACGAGCTGTTTTCAGCGCTACCTTGTGATGGTTCACGACTGGGTATTGGGGCATCTGCAGCGCCTGGCGGACCAGTTTCACCGTTGGCTGGTCCGGGCAATTCCGGGGTAGCCGGAATTGCCCCGCAGGGTCTTGGTTTGCCTGGCGAGGTGGAACTGCGGCAGTTATTTGCACCGCGTAAGTCGTCTTTCGAGAGCGTTCCTGACAGTCTGGATACGGGATCGGTTTTAGGTAATACGCCTGCCGGTTTGCCCTCATCTTTTGCAGGTCTGGACAAAGCCGTCTTGTCGGGTATTTTTCCGCATGATTTTGGCTTGCCCAGTGAAGCTGAATTGCAAAAGTTGTTGGTTTCGCATACGCCTTCTGAAAGTATTGGTACTGCCGGTATTCCGACATCGGTGCCGGCTCAAGAGTTGATTGGCGAACCGCTGGAAGCTGTTGAAAAACCAGCGGATACAGCTATTTCACCGCAGGTTTTTGAAACCGAATTGCAAAAGCTTTTTGCTGCCGGTACAACGACAAGTGGCTCGATTCCGGGTATTCCGGTTACTACGGCAACGCCAGGTTTGACAAGCTCCTTTGCCAGTCTGGATGCTTCACTGATTGCGGGTCTTTCACCCGAGATCTATGGCTTGCCGGGCGAAGCCGAGTTGCTAAAGTTTTTCGCACCGTTGCCTGCGCCTTCCTCAAGTACTTCGGAAAGCGCAGGGTCGGGCTCAGCATTTTATTTTCTTGATGAGTTGAAGAGCGGTGGTTTTAATGCGCCAGCTCTGGGTTCTGCGCATCCACCTTTTGATGTGCATGCGGTACGCCGCGATTTTCCGATTCTACAAGAGCGTGTTAACGGTTATCCGTTAGCGTGGCTGGATAATGCGGCGACAACCCAAAAGCCGCAAGTGGTGATTGATCGGGTTTCGTACTTCTATGAACACGAAAACTCCAATATTCATCGTGCGGCGCATGAGCTGGCGGCGCGGTCTACCGATGCCTATGAAAAATCTCGTGATACAGTTGCGCGATTTCTCAATGCACCTTCTGCAGAAAATATCATTTTTGTACGAGGTACTACGGAAGGCATCAATCTGATTGCACAAAGCTGGGGGCGACAAAATTTGGTTGCCGGTGATGAGATTATCATCACTTGGCTTGAGCATCATGCCAATATTGTACCGTGGCAACAACTGACCGAAGTTACCGGTGCAATATTGCGTGTTGTACCGGTTGATGAAAGCGGTCAGGTATTGCTGGGTGAATATCAGAAACTGTTGAGTTCACGCACTAAACTGGTCTCGTTTACCCATGTTTCCAATGCTCTTGGCACCGTTACGCCAGCACAGGAAATTATTGCCATGGCCCATCGTGTTGGTGCCAGGGTTTTATTGGATGCCGCTCAGTCTGTTTCACACTTACAGGTTGATGTGCAAGCGCTTGATTGTGATTGGTGTGTATTTTCCGGACATAAGGTATTTGGTCCAACCGGTATTGGTGCTGTCTATGGCAAGGCCGAGTTACTTGAGTCCATGCCACCATGGCAAGGCGGCGGTAACATGATAGCAGATGTCACTTTTGAAAAAACGGTCTATCAACCTGCGCCTGCCCGTTTTGAAGCCGGTACCGGTAACATCGCTGACGCGGTAGGTTTGGGAGCGGCGCTTGAATATCTGACCAAAATCGGTATCCATAATGTCGCGCGTTATGAGCATGAGTTGCTGGTTTATGGAATGGAGGCGCTTAAAAGCATTCAAGGCTTGCGCTTGATTGGTACGGCTCCTGAAAAAGCCAGTGTGTTATCGTTTGTACTGGCCGGTCACAGCAATCAGGATATTGGCGTCGCTTTAAATAAGGTAGGTATTGCTGTTCGTACCGGCCATCATTGCGCACAACCCATCTTGCGTCGTTTTGGACTGGAAAGTACGGTACGTCCTTCGTTGGCGTTTTACAACACTTACGAAGAAATTGATCGATTGGTTAGTACTGTTAAAAAGATACAGGGCGGTCAAATCATTTAACCGCTAGTTGCATTTTGTGGTTCCCATAGTTTATATGGGAACCATGATGTCGCAATGTTTTTTAAAAAACTTTCACCACACCCATAAAACCAGTATTAGTCGCCATTTTTAGAATGGCTGCGTATTTGCTGATTAGTCATTCAGCTACGCATCGCTTATCTGTTTATTATGCCAAGGCTTGTAACGGTTCTGTAAATTGCAAATTAAAAGTTTCAGCCACAGCAGGATAAGTCACTTTACCTTGGTAGGTATTAAGGCCATATTGCAATGCCCGGTTTTTACGCACAGCGTCCAGGCCGTCATTGGCAAGATGTAGTATATAAACTGCGGTTTGATTATTAAGGGCAAAAGTACTGGTGCGTGGGACAGCGCCAGGCATGTTGGCGACGCAATAATGCACGACGCCATCAACTTCATACGTTGGATTGCTATGGGTAGTCGCATGGGTAGTTTCTACGCAACCGCCTTGATCGACCGCCACATCAACGATTACCGAGCCTTTAGGCATGGTTGGCAGCATGTTTCGGGTAATTAACCAGGGTGCGCGTCCACCGGGGATTAACACCGCACCAATCACCAGATCGGCTTCGCAGATAACCTCTTCAATATTATATTCATCACTGATGCGTGTTTGTAATTGCCCGCGATAAATATCATCCAGATATTTTAAGCGATCATGGCTAATATCCAGCACTGTCACTTGTGCGCCCAGGCCAACAGCAACCCGTGCGGCATTGGTGCCGACAATACCGGCACCCAAAATAACAACATTAGCGGGAGCCACGCCGGGAACACCGCCCATTAATACACCCCGACCACCATGGGATTTTTGTAAGTAGGTTGCACCTACTTGCGTTGCCATGCGCCCGGCAACTTCACTCATGGGGGTCAATAACGGTAGTTGTCCGGTTTCCGTTTGCACGGTTTCATAAGCGATTCCTGTCGTGCCGGCGGCTAATAGGGCATCGGTAAGGGGCTTGTCGGAGGCCAGATGCAGATAGGTAAATAAAATCAAGTCCGGGCGCAGATAGCGATATTCAGAAGCAATCGGCTCTTTTACTTTAACGACCATTTGTGCCGCCCACGCATCTTCTGCGAAAGGCACAATTTCAGCACCGGCGGCCTGATATTCTTCATCGGAAAGTGAGCTGCCGATACCGGCTCCACTTTGAACCAGAACTTGATGGCCGCGGCGTGTCAAAGCCTTGACTGCACCCGGCGTCATGCCGACGCGATTTTCGTTATCTTTAATCTCTTTGGGTAGTCCAATGCGCATGGTATGGCTCCAGATTGTCGATTTATTATGTGTCGATAGTTGTTTGTTATAACCGCTTGGCTCATCTACAAAGTAACATTATTGGTCAGAAATATCGAACAAATAAAGCGTGTTATATTTTTTATAAACAGCAGCCAAATTAATTAATAGCTCGATACATGCTTTGGAAACACGCTTTGGTATTACTGACGTATTGTCGTTATAACCTGACAGGTTAAGTTATCAGCCATAATGATCGGTATTCAAATCATGATGATCCGGTTTCGAATCATTTAAATAGTCAAATGCAATGGCGCTATAGTAACTACCTTCGACGAGGTCAAAACCAATATTACGTGCCAATAAATCTGATTTTTTTTCATCAATTTGTTGCAGAATACTTTGTCCACCAACTGACGTTATTTGTGTTTTCAACTGCTGCAATTTTGTCAGTAGCAGCTCATCATGTGCTTGATTTTCCATGTTTCGCGCTGAGGAGCTAACGTAATTCGGGGCTATTCTGGCTATCAAATCAAACGCTTCGCTTTCCTGGCCAAGGTATTCAAATTTCAGCGCAATTTGATAGCCCCTACGCTGATAATTATGCAAGCCATTAATCAGTTCCTGATAATAGGGCGCATATTGGCTGCTGACAGATAATACAACGACGACATTTTTTGTTTCCAAGCCACACTGTGCTATTACGTCTTCAAAGTAAGCGCCATGATCGTGTTTAATACCCAGTATATGCCGTGGATCAACTTCTAAAAACAGTACGCCTTGTAGATGCGCCAAAGTGAGATAGTTCAGCATGTGTACGGTACGGGACAAGCGGTCGAAATTAATGATGGATTCAAAATCACCGGCTTGTACGGAGTTATTGGCTAACAGATTTTCGATTTCGTTGGCATACAGGTGTTGGGTTTTATTGGGAGCAACCAAAATTTGCGCCGTATGACCGACAATAACGGTAGGCTTGGATGTTTGTCGTAACGGAGTAAAGAAGCTGTCGATTCGAATGGGGCCGAAAAGTCCGCTTACTTTACTTTCTTTGAGAACAAAGGGTCGAAAACTGGAACGATGTTCTCGTCCCAGTCGGTCATTAAAATATTCGACTAAATCTTGTAACGGCATAAACTTTCCTCAAATTTACTATTATTCAATCATTGAGTTGCAGACTGGCGTAAGGCGATTATTTATGATTGACCAGTTTTTACTAATGAAAAAAAAGGCGGGCTTATAGCCCGCCAAAAAAACATCCTTGTGGATCAGGAGGCAAAACTTTAGAGTCCTTTGTAAAAAGTCATAGACCATTAAATCGTCGTTATCACTCGGCTTCTTACTCTTGGAAAACATTTTAAGGCAGTTTTTATGTTTAATAAAACGATATATTTAGATGCTTATATCTTATTAATCGATAAATATTATGACTGCATGAGTTGCACTGAGAGATCTGGTTTATGGCTTAAATCCTCCAGCTTGAGCTAATTAACTGTTATAGTGGGCAGATTTTTAAACCCATAAAATACAGGTTAGTTGTAATGAATTTGGCATATACGATTTCGGGTTTTGCCGTCGGCTTATTGGTTGGCGTGACTGGCGTAGGGGGCGGATCGTTGATGACGCCTTTACTGGTGTTTTTATTCGGTTTCAATCCGGCGGTAGCGGTCGGTACCGATCTTTTATTTGCTGCCATTACCAAAACGTGTGGTGTTTGGGTACATCATGGTAAACATGGTTCGGTCGATTGGAAAATCGTGGGCTGGTTGGCGCTGGGAAGTCTACCTTTTGCGGTTATTACGTTGTTTGTACTTAAATATTATATGGCGGTAGGCAAGCAAACAACGGGAGCCATTACTTTTACTCTGGGTATTGCTCTCATATTAACGGCTTGTGCGCTATTTGTACGAAGCGTGTTGTTAAACCGGGCGGCAAAGCTTGAGCCCATTGATGATGAACATAGCAATCCCGATAACGCATCACGCTTCAAGCATTTACAAATACCGGCGACAGTGCTTATTGGCGCTGTTTTGGGTGTGCTGGTTACCCTTTCATCAGTAGGGGCGGGTGCGCTGGGTACGGTAGCACTGTTATTTCTTTATCCCCGGATGACAACACTTAAAATTGTCGGTACTGATTTGGCGCATGCCATTCCGTTAACCGCCGTTGCAGGGATTGGCCATCTTAGTTTAGGCAATGTGGATCTGGTTTTATTAAGTAGCTTATTGATAGGTTCGCTGCCGGGTATTTGGGTCGGCAGTCATCTGAGTGCAAAGATTCCTGAAAAAGTTCTACGTCCGGTTTTGGCGACGATTTTGTTACTGATCGGGCTTAAGTTTATTTTACAATAACACTTTGCTATTACTCTTAATTTTAAAATTATAGTTGACGTCAAATAAATGCCAAGAAAAATACTGTTTGTTACCAGTGAAGCGTATCCCTTGATTAAAACAGGCGGGCTTGCCGATATTTCCGGTAGCTTGCCCAAGGCATTGCTGGATTTGGGTGTTGATGTTCGCTTGATAATACCTAATTATCAGGCCATAAAAACTACTGAAGAAATTTATTATAAAAGCACGGTCCGGGTAAATAATATCGATGCAAACATTCTGGAAACCCGCCTGCCCGGCACTCAATTATTGGTTTGGTTGGTAGATTGTCCGGAATTTTTTGGTTTTCCGGGTAATCCGTATGTCGATGAGCAAGGTAATGCCTGGGGTAATAGTGCGGAACGTTTTTCCCTGTTTTGTCGTATAGCGGTTGAAGTAGCAATGAACCGTGGGTATTTGGACTGGACTCCTGATATTGTTCACTGTAATGACTGGCAAAGTGGATTGGTTCCGGCTTTGCTGTCTCTGGAAGCCAATCGACCGGCGACAGTATTTACAATACATAATTTGGCTTATCAAGGCCTGTTTCCAAAAGCGACCTGGACCTCGCTGAATTTACCCAGCCGGCTTTGGAGTTCAGAAGGGCTTGAATTTAACGGGATGCTGTCTTTTATTAAAGGTGGCTTGGCCTATGCGGATCGTATTACTACGGTTAGCCAGACTTATGCTGTAGAAATTCAGACGGCTGCTTTTGGCTATGGCCTGGAGGGCTTGTTAAGTTATCGAAAAGATGATCTGACCGGTATTATTAACGGTATAGATGCCGATCAGTGGAATCCCGAAACGGATCCCGCTATTAGCGAACGTTTTGATATTTTAACGTTGCCAAAAAAACAGCTCAACAAAATGGCCCTGCAAAAGCAACACGCGCTACCTGTTAACAATGCTGTTCCGGTCTTTGTGCTTATTAGCCGTTTAGTGGAACAAAAAGGCATAGATCTGGTGTTGGAGTGTCTTCCCGAGATGCTGACATTGCCGTTACAGTTTATTTTGCTCGGTAAGGGTGAAAAGTCTTTTGAACAACAATTATCAACTTTTGCCAGCCGATATCCCAATAAAATAGCGATTACTCTGGGCTACGATGAAGACTTGGCGCATCAACTTGAAGCCGGTGCCGACGTTTTTCTGATGCCGTCAAAATTTGAACCTTGCGGCCTAAATCAGTTATATAGCCAACGCTACGGCACTGTTCCCATTGTTAGAAAAACCGGCGGCTTGGCAGATACGGTTGTTGATACGTTACCGGAAACACTGGGCAATAAGACGGCAACCGGTTTTGTTTTTAACCAGGCGACTTCCGGATCGTTAATGGAAACCATTAAACGTGCCTTGATTGTTTATAGCCAACCTGAAATCTGGAAACAATTGCAAACTAACGGTATGCAAAAAGACTATTCGTGGAATAACAGTGCCAAAGAGTATATGGGCTTATACGAACAGCTTTGATTGAAATAGCGGCTATACCAATACAGGTACTTTTTTCTGGCGGAATTTAGGTTCAAGCTTAATACCAATATCTGAACTCGCAAAAATGGTTTTTTGTGGCAATGAAATTGCGTGGCAGAATTCAACCAGTAAGGGGTTAGAGTCGCTTACTGGTTGGCTTTCCTTTTTTTGATTATTTAATTAATTTCTTGATAGTCTCGAACAAAACCGGTTTGCCGGATTTGCAAAATAATGCCGCAAATCCGGCAGTCTATAGAGTGGTTCTTATCAACAACCCGAAGGATCCCAATCGAAGGTTACGAAAGCTTCTATGCCGTGACAGGTTTTATAAAACTCGTATCCGCTGACATAGCCGACGATTGATCTATCCCACACCGTAAGTTCAATGCCATAAGCGCAACTAACTTTATCCGGACTTTGCGATATATTGCACAGGTTTAATGTTTCTATTTTTTGACCTAAAGATCCGGTTCCTGCGCCTATAATACCCTCTACATTGATCCCTGATGCGCCCGAATCGTATCTTGTAACTCCTGATGCAACCGGATGGCCGCCAAATACTACACCGGATGCAGTGATGTTGCCACCGAATACCTTCAGACTGTACTGCAAAAAATAATCGTCGCTGAAATTACCGTAGATGCGGATTTCATCTGATCCGAAAAATTTTCCGCACTTCCTGTAGGTGTCACCGGCATCCTTGACGACGATTCCCGTGGATGGCAGCGGTACCGGTGTACCACCGAAGGCAAAGAGCTCCGGACCTATATTGTCCAGCATAATGGACACCTCGCTGGTTTGTTCGACCGTATAAAGGGAATTAGCCAATTCCAGCCTTAGCCTGTATTGTCCGTTTTTCGATCCGCTATTCCAATGTACCATATGGGTCAGGCTATAGTTGTCCATGTCCTCGTTAAATTCCTGAGCACTGAACCAGCCATCGGCATCGGGAGTTCTGATGCGAGTCACCCACCACGGTAAAGGATTTCTTGCTGTTCTGGTATCTGTGATATTTTTCCAGGAAGCGCCATCGTTATCGCTGTATCTAAAACGGTAATAGGTTGCGGAGCTGTTAATTTTGCCTCCGCAAGTACAAGCGATAACTCCTCCGAAAGGCCTGTCAAAAGTGAAGGGAACAGCATGGCCCAATGCGTCAATTTTAACGGCCAGTCCTTCGTTCGCACCGCTCTGGCTAATTTCCGCAACATGGACATCATTAACGGTCTCAATGACGCATTTGGTGCTTTCCCCATCCTTTGGCCTGATTTGGATATATCTTTCCAGCATGTTGCCCCAAGGCGGCACATAGGCAGGTCCAAAAGGCGTAGGATCCTGATTCCAGGACAAGATCGCCTTGAGTTTGACGATGTTCTCGGTCTTACAGGATTTTAGCTTCTTTTCTATATTCGGAATGGTTGCCTTGACGGCATAGAAAAGATGCCGATCAGCAACTACAGGTATGTCATGAACTCCGACTTGAGCGGTAGCTGCGTATTGATAGCCAGCGCCCCAGTCGATATAGAAGGTGACGTATTCCTGGCTACCCAGCGTGCATAAATCACCGTTGAATCCATAGGGCAATTTAACTTCGACTACTGCTTCCATAAGGTCGTTTTCAGGATTAAAACCCACGCATTTCAGTTGCTCGTAGGTTGTGTTGTAGGCAATTATTTTTATGGGCTTGAATAGCTCGGGATTTATGATTAATTTGGGCAGCAGGGACTTAAGGGTATCCCTGGGAAGCAAATGAATAGCCTTCAATACTTCGTCCTTGTCGCTTGATGTGCAGATAGAACCAAAGTAATTGGGATTTGTCGTGACCAGTTGTTTAAATTCAATGCGATCCGCTTCGACTTTACCTGCGATTTTGATGTTTTGCTCTGCCTCAATGGACTTGTCGACCAGTGCCTTAAGCTCGTACTTGTCGCCGATAAAGACGAATTGTTCCGGTAATTCTATTGGGAAGAATTCGGTTTTGAGTAAGGGCCAAGGCCAGAACTTTTTCTTCGGTTTGATTTGAACCCAGGTATCTGTGACATTCCCCCACACTGGCGCATAAGACGGTCCGGTAGGGGGCTTTTCCCAAGAAAGAATCGCCCTAACTTTGACGATTTGCGGATGGTCGCAATTCAGGTAAGTCTTTGGAATAAATCCTTGCCTTACGGCATAGAAAAGATGTTTGCCGTCAACAAAGGCAAGGTCGTGGACATTGATTGTGGCCGCAGCGCCGATGCTGGTAAATCCGCCACCATCGCCGTAGTCGATATAAAATGCCACGTACTCGGTACTGCCTTTTGAACAGAGCGATCCCTTGAAACCGTAAGGTAATTTTACCTCAATGACAGCTTCCAGAAGATCCTCATCTGATTGCAAGCCGACACAGACCAGTTGCTCGTATTTCGTCGATCCGGATATGGAACTGACTGGCTTGTATTCTGACTTCAGCGAAGCATCCGTTACGTTACCAAAATAATTGGGATTGACGGCAATCAGTTGCTTAAACTGGATACGCTGGCTTTCGACGATGTGGATGTTATGAATCAGATCATCAGGTATTTTTATATCTATATTCTCTTTCTTGATAGCGCCGTATTTAACTTTGTCTTCGGTGGTATAGATGATTTCCCCTTCCGGATTTATTATTCTAAGATAAATATCCGGTCTGGAGTCGAAGAACAATTCCCTGAAATCGTCTTCGTTATAGGCTATTTCGAAATACCCGTCGATATCTGTTTGCGCAGAACCCAGGCGATCATCGAAGAGCAGATCTTTGTCCAAGGCCTCAACTGTTAAGTCCTCTATAGGTTCTCCGCTATCCTTGCAAACGACCCGACCATAAATTATGAAACCATTTTTTTCAAAAGCATTACCAAACATAATAAGTACCTCAAAGGTTTTTGTTGCGTTTAAAATGAAATTATTGAAAAGTGTTTTCGGTAAGTTTTACTAAATCATATTTTGTCTTTTTTTTTGTGTATGTTTATAACGGGTTGGCAGCTTTTTCGATAACCCCCGGTTCAAGTTAAATTGCGTATGTAGCCATGTAATATCAAGGCTTTTTAAGTTAAACCAAAATGGTTCGTTAGATGATTTTTGAGCTTTTATTTTTTAAATAAAATTCAAAGTTAACTGTGTTGTCAGTGAAAAAGAGTTGTTACGTTTTTATAATTAGATGATGTTTAAAATTGATATATCCAAGTGGCGTAGGATCTTTGCTTATTTAAAAGGTAGTAAATGCATAAAAAGGCCAGCAAGCCGGGTATCTTAATTGCAGGAAAATAATATTAGGACTCATTAAAAAAATGAATGTTAGCTAAAACGGCCATAATTGAAAGGAAATAGTCAAACGGCTATAGTGTGGCGCATTACTTTTCGACATTAGATTAATCAGGTGTTTAGGTACTCCATAAAAATTTTTTCAAATCAAATATTTATTACATAACATGTTTAATTGAACTGGGTAAGTTGTACTCCGCAAGGTTACGACTGTTGGTTTAAAAAGTGTTTAAAAGCTTATATTACAATGGGTTAATGTATTTCTATTTTCCGCAATTTCGACCTCGCGGAGTATGGTAACGATGAGTATGATCAGTTTTCGTATGGAATACGATTTGCCAGGCAACTACCAATGGCTGGTAAAATAATAATTACTGTAACGGCTACAGGATTGTTTTTAATGATCCTCAGCCATTTTTAGTGACAGTTTTTTTATTGTTGTTTGGCGAAGTGCCGTGTATCCCGATTTTTTGCGGAGAAACCAGCCAGAAAATCCTTTTTTATCACTGTCATTTGCCAAAAATTATATTATTATTAGCCCCATGCACAATACGTATAAATACCTATAGGGACTCACTAAAAAATAGATGTCTTTGATAGTCATAAATAATGTCCTGCCAGTTTCCTGACAGAGCATTATTTGGGTTTACATTGCTTTCAATAAAGTGACAGGCTTGTAGAGGCGTTTTTATTTGAGGCAATTTATATATTTTGATTCAGGATATTTTTTAAAGAGTCATAGATATCTGGGCGAGGTTGGTACAGGCTTTCGGTTTTCAGTTTTTTTGATACGAACAGCCCTCTTTTTAGGGAAGAAGGTTTGTTTAAGACGTCGCCAGCCAACCACCAGCGAACTGGCGCCGAGCACCAAGCCAAACGATACCCATATCAGCATCCAGGCATCCCATAGTGGCCGTTGATAAAGCCAACCAAAATCCCAGTGATGTAATCCTGAGTAAAGCCAGCGGAAAACCCGGCGACTTCGATCCAGTTTGGCCAATAGTCGACCATCCTGTGGATCCAGATAAAACAGCGTGCCGGTATCGTCAGCCATTTTTACCAGCAGGACTGGCAGCGGCTTTTCAATCAAGCTTTGATGGTGTCTTGGATAGTAGTAACTATCGTAGTCATTTAAAACGGTTTGTGACTCTACGGTGGTCTTGCCAGCCATGCGTTCTACGGCAGCGAGTAACGATGTCTCACTAAACTGCTGAGTAGTCGTTGTATCGATCAGGGTTTGCGGCAGTCGCTGACCATCACGGGTATGTGCCAGTAATACGGCTTCACCAGCCAGATGCCGCCAGCCCAGTTCGACGATATCCGCACCATCGGTTGCTATGGCCAACATGGTGGGCAGAGCAGGTTGCCAGTTACGCATGGCATCCGGTACACCCTTACCTAAATAGCGCGCTATTTCTTCCTTGCCGGGATTAGCCTGAGAAAATATTTTTCCCGGATTGGTATCAACAAAACCACTGGTAGCCCAAGACAATATTACGATACCGCCGATCAGCCCACTCCAGAAATGCCACTTAAACCAGAATTCCCGGTAGGGTTGGGTGCGACCCTGAGAATAAGTGGGTTTGCCTCGTAAACCTGGTCGCCAGCGCAACCAGCCGATAATAAGACCTGTTAATGTGGCTATTGCTGCAGACAAGCCCAGCCAAAGTTGTACGTCATTGCGAATTTTACCCAGAGCTATGGACTCTAGCGGTTTAAGTAAATGCAGCCAATTGCCTACCCAGAAGAAAGCCCGGTCGGTTCGTGTGGAGGCGTGCAATACTTCGCCGGTACGTTCAGATATCAGTAATTCACCGCCCTCTTTATTGACGGCAATACGATGAAAAGGGCTTAAGGCTTCCTGATTGCGCAAGATAACGGGATTTGTAGTTGTCTCCAGAAAACTGGTCTTGATAATATCGGTGTTATCAGTGTTTTCAAACCAGTTTTCGGCAATTTTTAATGCCTGATCTACCGAGGTTTTGTGCACTGAACCATCAAGTGCAGATAAGGCAAAATACTGACCGCGAGCATCCTCGACCAGCCACAAGGGTTCACCGGCACTGCGTACCAATCGGGCATCAGCAATGTCAGTGGTGACAATATTACCGTTACCGGGAGGCTGTTTACCGGTACCAGCCATGGTTTTGGCTTTATGTTCCGCTGCAGCCTTACGAGGTTCAGCGCTACGATCCCAAGCTTCACCGAGGCTCAGCCAGCCGAATTCGGGAGCCAATGTTTCGGCATGGGCGAGCTGCTGACTACGGTTTTGCGTGGTCGGTGTGGAATACATGATCACCAAACCGGTAGCAAACCAAAAAAACATAAATAAGCCCAATACGACGCCTACCCAGCGATGGATTTGATATAACAGCCAATTTAAAGATTTCATTGCTATCCTCTAAAAAAATACATAGTGAGGTAATACTTAGGTGATTTCCTGAGAATAATATACCCAGCTTGCTGGTCTTTTTATTCATTTACTGCGTTGTCAAAATAGTTACGTAGCCAGCTACGTGCCTATTTTCCCGCCTTGTAAATAAACAAAAATCCTGTGCCAATTGGGACTATTAATTCTCGGATATCACCTAAGGCAAGACGCAAAAATAAACCACCACTTTGTAGGATGTGCTGAACGCAGTGAAGCGCATCATCCAATCAAGAACGATGCGCTTCATTGCGTTCAGCACATCCTACGGGGGGGGTAGGATTGCGAATTATCCAAATAACCTGAGCGCGATGGAATACGTGGGCGCGGCCAAAGCCACTCTCACAAATTTGTAAATGCTCGAGTGTGTTATTTTTATTTCCTGCCTACAACCCGGAAATATAATTGGCCAAGGCATCGATTTCATCATCAGTAAGTGATTTGGCAATTTTGTTCATCACATCACCAGGACTGTTTTTTCGATCGCCAAGCTTCCAATTAATCAATTGAGAGCGTAAGTAAACTCTCTGCTGTCCGCCAATGACAGGGTAGATAACCTTGTCGGTAATTTTGCCTTTGCCGTTATCGCCGTGGCAACTGAGGCAGGCTTCAATATCTCTGGTCTGGTCGCCGTTCACAAACAAATTTTTGGCGGACGTATTATCGCTGCCACCTTCACCGTGCATGATTTTCTGACTGGCGAAATAAGCGGCTATATCGGCCTTGTCAGTAGCGTTTAAGTCTTCAGCCATAATGGTCATTACTACATGATACCGTTCACCGGACTGGAAATTACTCAACTGTTTGATCAGATATCCGGGATGTTGTCCGGCATGATTAGGAATTCTTTCATCATTACTGTTGCCATCTACACCATGACATTCCTGGCACCGACCGGAATCAGACTTCTCCTTGCCGATAACAGGATTACCACTCCCAATTTGTTGTGCGGAAATTACCACAGGCTCATCTGCCGCTATACTCTTGACCGAAGTGATTAGCGCGAGGGTGCTGATAGCGAGAAAAGAACTCCTTTTCCAGTATTGATGCAGTAGTTGTTTGTGTCGCCTTTGCTGAGAAAAATCTACTTGAGAAACTATTGCAACAGCGACGATGTTTAGCCGCGACACAAAACGTGACAACCTCATACTTATTTTGCCGTTTGCTTGTCAGTGGCAAGTTTTTGCACGATTTCAAGTGCTTTTGCAACATTTTCAGCAGGCTTAAGTCCTTCCAAAGTCGCTGCGATTTTACCATCAGCGGTAATAATAAAAGTGGTGCGCTCGGCAAAGCCATGAGTGATTTCAACGCCGCGTGAATCCTTTTTGCCCTCGGCAGCATCTTTAACGGTCAAATCATAGGATTTGGCTATAGCGCCGTTAGCATCGGAGGCAACGGCGACTTTTCCGGCGCAATAGTCCGGGTCGGCCGAGAAATCGTTAAGTCTTTCTATACTGTCCAGAGACACACCAATAATGGTGGCACCAGCGGCAGCGAAGTTGTCAGCGTTGACAGCAAAGGTGTGTGCTTGAATGTTACAACCGCCGGTGTAGGCAGAAGGGTAAAAATAGACTACGACAGGACCTTTTTGCAGGGCATCTTTCAGTGAATAACTAAATACCTTACCAGCCAGAGAAGCTTGGGTTTTGAAATCCGGCGCTGGATGACCTGTAGGCAATGCGGCGATGGCGGGAAATGTGATGGCACTCGACAAGAGGCAGCTCAATAAAAGACGTTTCATAGTTTTACTCTTTAAATAAAAGGGGATGGGTTAAAGTGGTTTATAGGTATCGTGACAAGCATCATCACAAGAATTTGATATTTCAATAGCCTTGACTGATGCCGAATCAAAATTACCGGCTTCTACAAAGGCCACAATTTCAGCGGCCATATCTTCGTATTTTTTGGCGTCAGTTACCGCATCAGCGGAATTGCCTCGTTTTTCAAAAAAACCTTCGACCAGTTTAAAATCGCTCTGCATTTTTTTTGCAAGTGCGATCGTTGCAGTAGCATCTTTGCTGGCAATATTGCCCTGCAAATTATGAGAATTGTTGTCTATTGACTCCATTAGCTCTTCGAAATCAAATTCGGCTTCGGCATAGACAATACTGCTTGCCAGCACGAAAATAATTCCGCAAAGATTAATTGTTTTACGCATATTATTTTGATCCTTAAAAGGCTGGTTTCCGGCTTGCCATGCCCTGTGCATAAACGTTTATAGTCGATGTTTTCATTAAGTTTACTGGTTGGAAAAATGAATAAAATAAAAATAACCCGGAAGGTATAATCCTGCCGGGTTATTATTGAACCCAGTCAATACGATAAGGTTATCAAGGTAATAAATATAACTAAGTAGCGCAGTAAATTACCTTAAGCGATAAGTTCCTTAATAACCTTGCCATAAACAACGGTAGGACGCTCCGAACGGCCTTGATGGGTGTAGATTAACTTTAAATGATCCAGGCCCATCTGATTAAGAACCGTTGCATGTAAATCATAGGTATCGACTGCCGTACTTTTATCAGCTACCTGCAAACCAATTTCATCGGTTGCGCCATAGGTTGTACCCGCTTTAACACCACCACCGGCAAGCCACTGCGTGTAGCCCCAAGCGTTATGGTCGCGTCCGGTGCCACTTTCGCCCCATGAGGTACGTCCAAATTCAGATGTCCATACGACTAGCGTCGAATCAAGCAAGCCTAAGGCTTTCAAGTCTGTCAGTAGACCGGCAATCGGTTTATCGACAACTCTGGCATGTTTGCCGTGATTTTCTTCCAGTTTGGTATGAGCATCCCAGTCTCTTTCATCACCATCTACATCCACCGGGCCGGTAACGACCTGTATAAAGCGCACACCCCGCTCTACGAGACGTCGTGCACGTAACAAATTGGTACCGTATTCTTTGGTAACATCATCATTCAGACCATAAAGATTCTTGGTGGCGTCGGATTCTTTACTGAGGTCAACGGCTTCCGGTGCTGAAGTTTGCATACGTTCAGCCAGATCGTAAGCGCGGATACGTGCCTGAAGTTCAGTATCTTCTGGATATGCACTGCCTTTGATCTCGTTTAACTGCTTTAACAACTTAAGATTATCGCTTTGTTGTGATGCAGCAACCAGCTCAGGACGATCCAAATGCAGAATAGGCGATTTTCCTGAACGGAAAGCCGTACCTTGATAAACAGCCGGCAGGAAGCCTGAACTCCAGTTTACAGCACCACCACTGGGTTCCTTCTTGCCATTGTAGAGAACGACATAAGCCGGTAAATCAGGGTTAGCCGAGCCCAAGGCATATTGAATCCATGCACCCAAGGCAGGCCTTCCAGGATTTAAGCCGCCAGAATTTAACTTGAGTATTGAAATATCATGGGTAGCGCCTACGGTTACGCTGGACTTGATGAAAGCGATATCATCGGCATGTTGGGCAATATTTGGCAACAGGTCAGAGAACCAGGCACCGCTTTGCCCATGTTGCTTCCAGGTTCGGTCCGAAGCAAACAGTTTGCCGAGTCCGCCTTGCGTACTGGTCTTGATGCCCTTCAGGAAAGAAGTCGGAACCTCTTGCCCTGCCATTTTTATCAGCTCAGGTTTATAGTCGTACAGATCAAGCGTGCTTGGCGCGCCGTGTTGATGTAGCCAAATTACCGATTTGACTTTACCGGGGAAGTGCGGCTGTTTGGGTGCCAGGGGATCAAGCAGGTCGGCTGCCATTGCGCTGGAAAAGATGCCACCTGCGCCCGGCAGTAATCCACTCAGCGCAAGTCCGCCAATGCCATATCCTGATTTGAGTAAAAAATCTCTACGTGATTGATTGTTCATAATGCCTGTTTCCTTTAAAAAATGATGGTTGTCGTTAAAACCGGTAAATGAATTCGTTGGAATTCGCGACCGTATGCACCAGATCAACAAAAGCAGCGGCACGTATAGGATCCAATTTTTTATTATCCTTTAAGCCGGTCGGTATGCTGACCGCAAATTTACCTTCTGATGTTTTCTCTCTGACGACCTTTTCGTGATTATTCAAAAACTTTTGCAAAGTCTCTTTTTCGCTATCGGAAGCTTTTCGTGAAAATAATATTTGATAGAGCCTGTCCAACTGAGCCGGCTCATCATTACCCGCCTCGTTAATAACCCTTCCGGCCAACGCTTGTGACCATTCGAAAACGACATCACTATTAATCAAGGCAAGTGATTGTAATGGCGAAGTTGTTACTTCACGTTTACTGTGCGCTTCTTGTGCTGAGGCCATGTTAAAGGACTCCAGTAATGGATAAGGGACGCTACGACGGGTAAAAATATACAAACTACGTCGATTATAATCATGGGCATTCTTGGAGACCTCCCATAAATTACCGGCACCCAGATTTGCAGGAACCGGTGGGAATACACTCGGTCCACCTACTTGATCCTCAATTTTTCCCGAAGCGACCAGTAACGAGTCCCGAATTTGTTCTGCCTCCAGACGTTTACGTGGGAATACTGCCAATAACTTGTTGTCTACATCGGCTTTGGCAATATCTTGACGGTAATCAGAAGATTGACGGTATACGCTGGATAATAAAATCTCACGATGCAGTTTTTTTACGCTCCAGCCTTGCTTGATAAAATTGGATGCCAGATAGTCGAGCAACTCAGGATTGGTAGGTTTTTGACCCGCCTTACCAAAATCACTGACGGTTTCAACGATACCGTGTCCGAAATATTCTTCCCAGACACGATTAACGTAAACTCTTGCTGTCAGCGGGTTAGTATCGCTAGCTATCCAGTTTGCCAGAGCCGTTCTCCTACCTGATGAAAATGCGGTGGGTTTAATATCCGGTTTTTCGTCTGTAATCGCTTCAGGAAACGCGGGTTGTACCTGCTCCAATGGCCGTTCATGATCGCCGCCAAAAAATACATAACTAGGGGGGGCATCAGCATGACCAAGTTCGGTCATTGCAGAAATTTGAGTCGAACCGGTAGTTGGTTTAAGATCCTTGAATTTTTTCAAATCATCAGTTAACTTTTCATACTGTTCCCACTTTGCCGTGATTTCCGGGCTGGAATCGGTATCTTTGCCCTTGCTTTCCGCGGCATCCCTAAGATAAGACGTTAAGCTGGCCTCATTGGTTACGTTCGCCAAGCGATGGTTAACCCAGCGATCCTGAGCATTCCATTCATTCTTGGGTTTAAAAATAGCTTCTCTGCTATCGGTCAGGTAGCGTTCTTTATGATGTTTTTCCGCTTTTTCCCTGACGGTATCGATAATTGCTTTTTGTTTATCGTGAATTTCTTTGGTAGCGGTTTCCCATTTGTTCCACGCCGCATCATAGTTACGTTCGACGGTGCCTTTTACAGCCGGGATATTGTCAACAGCGCTGACATTGGCAAAAAACGATTGTAACGAGAAGTAATCTTTCTGACTAATCTTGTCAAATTTATGATTGTGGCATCGTGCGCATTCAACGGTCTGGCCCAACATCACCTTACCTACGGTATCGGTCATATCGGTGGCAATTTGATATTTTCGCTGCACTAGGTCACGTGAGTTGCTATTGTCAGGGAAGCCTGCCAGAAAACCAGTCGCTATCAAGCCTTCCTGTTTATCAGGTAATAGCTCGTCACCGGCAATTTGCTCCTTAACGAATTGTGAATAAGGTTTGTCATGGTTAAACGCGTTTATCACATACTCACGATAACGCCACAAATTGGGTCGTGTCTCATCATTCTGAAAACCGGTACTGTCCGCATAACGGGCTAAATCCAGCCAGCGACGTGCTTGACGCTCACCGTATTTAGTCGAGGCCAACAAACGATCCGCGAGCTTTTCATAAGCATCGGGTGACGTGTCATTGACAAAAGTGGCGACTTCTTCCGGTGAGGGAATAACTCCCCAAGCATCCAAAGTGGCGCGGCGTATAAACGCCGAGCGATCTGCATCAGGTGAAGGTGTCAGGCCTTTTGCCTCTAAAGGTGCCAGAACGAAAGCATCAATAGGTGTGCGTACCCACGCTTTATTATTAACGGTTGGCGGTGTCGGTGATTTTACTGGTTGATACGACCAGAGTTTTGATTTGGTCGTTTGAGGTGCCGGAGCCTCTGCAGCCGCTACTTTGGTGTCTGTCGTTACCGCTGCCGATGGAGCTGTTTGCGGTGCTGGCGTAGGTGTTGATGCTTTTACCTCTGGAGTTACTACTACTGCGGCTGGCTGGCTCTCAGCTGTGGGCGCTAATGCCGGAGCTGGAACTGCTGCTGCAGTTGGTGAACCGATTACACCGACCGGGCTGTTAAATAGATCCACTTGTGGCTTCTCACCTATAACACCAACCGGATTGTTGAATAAATCCGTCGTTGCCAAAGCTTCCCCTGCTATTGCGCCGGTAAGCCCCCACAAAATTGCGAGATACAGTTTCTTTTTGTTCATTGATTTACTCCAAAAATAAAAGCGTTTGAAACCTTCGTTAGCATCGCTGTATCAAAAATTAGTGATTGGGTTTTTCTGCGGTTTTGATTTTGGGCGCAGGTATGGCAATTTTGGTCAGTTTTCCACCCTCGGCTTCATAGTATTGTGCGCCAACGTAACCGGCTACCTTATAGCCTTTACTGGCTAATAAATCAGCCGACTTGCCTGAACGTCCGGCATGGTTGGATACGGTAACAATTGCTCTGTCTTTGGGAATAAAATCCAGGCTTTTTTCCAGTTGATCAGCCTGAATGCTCAGGTAGACAGGAAAACCGCCAATTGAGCTGACTTCATCCGGGCGTCGTAAATCGATAATCAGGAGTTGATCCGGCTTGGCCAGTAAAGCATCCAGTTCTGCGCGGTTAATTTGTGGAGACTTGGGTTTATAAGCTCCAGCAGCTGGCGCTTCTACTTTTTGTGAGCTTTTGGTCGCTCCAAAGGCGATGGGAGTAGCAAAAATCAATAATAATAGTAGTAATTTTGAAGGTTTCGTCATGGTTATTTCTCTTTGATTAATTGTTAAAAGCGTGCAGGGCACGCGTCATAGTGATACAGTCAATTATAGATAAGCAGCTATCATGCCAACGCTGCCGTAGCCATCACAGGGATAAAAAAAACGGCCTAAAAAACTGTTAGTCTATTGATTTTTAATAATAAAATTATTTTTGTGGTAGCTGTGATTGGTACTGCTGATTGGCTGTGATATATAAGACCTAAACCGGTTTGTTGAAAAAACAGCAGCCCAGCATCAGGCACTGTCGCTGGATAAACAGATAATGACTACGATAAGTTTTCGCGGGAAATTAATGCACTGGAGAATATAAAAATCAGACTACCAATTTAAAGTGGGATGGTTTTACAGATAACATCCCTTCAAGGGATGGTATCTGTTCTGGCTTGGTTGGTAGCCAAAAATCAGATGAGATGACGGCGGTAAAAAATGCTGGTGCAGGCTTCTTGGGGGTATTACTGATTAATACAGGAGCAGTTTTGTATCTGTGAAGCGTGACGGGGATTTGCAACCCCGTCACTCATGTTTTGAAAACGTTTGAAGCCTTCAAACGTTTCGGTCAGGGTTGCAAATCCTGACCGGCATCGTAATAACCCTTAATTCCTTCAAGGGATGGTATCTGTAAAAACGTCATATCTTAAAGCGGTTAATCCGGTCATAGAGATTTTCGGCACACTCTCGTACGGCATGCCTGAAACGTTTATTCTTGATTACGTTTGAAAAGTCTTATATTTTTGCGCTTAACTGAAGACCATACCAAACCGGATAAGGGTAAGGACTATAAGAGTTCCAGCCCTGCTCGTGCTCATTATTATTAAATAAGTTTTTGACTATAAAGCTGGCATCCAAAATATTGTTTTTGGTACCAACACCCACAGCAAGGTCGGTTAAACTTCTTGGATTAGTCGTGCCGTAAACTGACAAATTGTCGGTGTTATTGTAACCACTCTGGAAATTGGTCGTCACGCTGGTATGGAACACATATTTATTATAAAAGGGCTTGCTATAATCGGCACCGACAACAAAACTCCATTTGGAAGCACCGGGCAAGGTTTTACCGCTCATATCAACAAAGCTGCCGGGCAGGTACGCCAACTCTTCCGGCTTGGCGGCATTTTTGTAGTCTACATATTTGGCAATGTTGTAGGCACCATTCAAGCGCAATGACAAGTCAGGAATTAGATTAAATACACTATCCAACTCGACACCATGCACACGGACTTTGTTAACGTTGCCTTGTGCCGCCGTATAGGCCAATGGATTGACTACACCGTTGGCAATATTTTGATTAGTCGAAAATTGGTCGACCACTTGAACGGTTTGTTGATAGTTTTTTATATCCATTATAAAAGTATCAACATTAACGATCACCTTCTTATCCAGCCAGAATGATTTCAGTCCCAATTCTGCGGCGTTGGTTTCTTCGGGTTTAACGGTATCTGGTAAGCCATTGGTAACAATTGCAGAACCCGATTTTTGACCATATTGCCAAGACACATAGGTGGTTAAGTCGTCATTGATCTTGTAAGTCGGTGTAAATTGACCGGTAAACAATACAGCGTCATATTCACTATTAGCCGTATTATATAATTGCCCAATTTGGTTGGCGCGGACTGTTTTTGCGGTGCCAATCTGGGTTTTTTGGGCAGCGGTCAGGCTATTGTAAGCCGCCCCAGCGGTATTGGTTATCGCCGTGCCAAAGTAGCGGTTAGCCACACTATCTGCCAGTTGTAATTGAGTAGCAGAGTTGGCGCCTAAAACACCTGTAGCGTTGGAGTTAAATCCTCCCGTTTGGACACCGCGCACGGCAACAGGATTTAAGGCGGACCCCGCTCCGTTGGCAGTGACGATTCTGTTATCAGCTGTTTCGCGATGCTCCTTGGTTACTCGTAAGCCGGGAATTAAAGAAAATTTGTCGGTAAAATGCAATTCTCCTTCACCAAAAATAGCGCCGGATAACGTACTGACTTTGGTTGCCTGCTTGACACGTGCGTCTTGTAAAGAATCTTTAAGCAGTGCCAGTCCGGCACCCCGATTGGTACCCGCATTTTTATCCAGGATATTGTATTGCGCATTGGTGGCAAACCACGCGCCGGCATCAGATCCCCAACCATTTTTTGAATCAATGGTATCGTTGGTTTTCATTCCAAATAGACCGGCTTTATAATCAAAAAAACCGCCGAGGTTATTTTTGATTTTAATTTCCTGGGTGTATTGTGAATAATTTACGCCGCCACCGTTATCGACATTGATATCGAAAGGTGTGTATTCGTCATTGTGTGCGTCGAATCTATATTGGCGCACTGCGGTAATGGAACTTAAAACATGGTCAGCAACACTCCAGTCAGTCTGTAGTGAAGCCCCTTGATTGGATACGGTTTGACCTTTATTTTGATCAAACCACACGGTTTTGCGCGCTTCACCGCCAATATAATCGTTCCAGTTAAAACCCCGGCCCTGGAAATAAGCACGTGGGCCGGTAAATGCGCCGGAAGTATTGGTAAAACCATACAGCCTTGTTGATGCCAGCGACCCTGCACCATTCGGATCTACAAGGCTGCCATTGGCATAATTTTGGGGTTGGGCATGATAGAAATTCAGGCCATTTTGAAGTTGTGGTTGTTTGGGCTCAAAATCAGCCATTAATCTTGTAGTTATAGTAGAGGTAGGGGTAAACAGTAACTGCATCCGTCCACTGAGTCGGTCCCTGTTATAAAGACTGTAGTTTGAATCATACTCCTGCCCATAGTAACCTTTTGCTTTGTCGACAATGAAGGAGCCCCGCCAGGCCAATAGATCATCAACCACAGCGCCACCAAGTGCACCTTTAATAACAAGGGTTTCTTGTTGCCCATAGGCTACGGAGAGATCGGCTGTAGGAGTAAATGTAGGCGCCTTGGAGGTAATAATAACTTTACCTGAGCTGGCACTTAAACCGCCTTCGGTACCTCTTGGGCCTCGTGTAACAACTGCGTTATCAACATCGTAAAAACTAAAGTTGGCCAGTTGCGATAAGCCATAGCTGACATTGTCGACCGTTATGCCAACGCTCGGATCTTGGGTTTCTGTAAATGACCGTTTGCCTACACCACGAACAGAAAGGGAGGCGCCTCGGGTATTATTTTGGTTAAACTGGACGTTTGAAGCGCGTCGTGTAATACCACCCAAATCTTGCACAAGTTGTTTATCAAGATCCTTGCCTGAAATAATTGATTCTGACTGTTTTACATCATGTAGCTTTTCAAGCAATGGTTTTGCGCGGCGGCCACTAACAACTACTTCACCAAGATCCTTGGTTTCCTCAACTTCTGCTTGAGCAACCACTTCGGCAGGCTCGGTTGTCGCTGCATCTGGAGTTTCTGCGCCAATAGTAGATGTAGCGGATGTAGCCGGTATCGCTCCCGTACCAGATGTTGCACCAACTTTTTGCGCCGCTTGTAATTGCTCCAGTTGCTCGCGTAAACGGGCATTTTCCGCCTGCAATTGATTCACCACATCGACTTTATGAATTTTGTTTTTTGATTTTCTCTTGCTGTCAGCTGCGTCAGCATCCTCAATAGCCATTATGGAAGAGCAGGCCACCAAAGCTGCTGCCACGCAGACAGAAAGTGTTCTTTTACGGCTTACCGTCTGAGGGATACCCTGCTGTCGGCTAATGCCGTCTGAAAAAGCACCTATTGAGTTATAGTTCATTATTTATTTTCCTTGATTAAAAATTCAAACCCATGTGACAGCTTCAAGCATTTGAAATGTATTTTTGGTTTTTGCTAAGCTAATGCCAGCACACGTTGATTTTATGGCCAATTTAGCTGGTGACATCCCTGAAACGGGCAGGGTTATCAGGTACTAAAGCAAGCTCTGTACCAATTTTGAAATAGCTGGAATTTTTCTTTGAAATAGAGTGAAGTAATAAGGCAAGATATTGATTTATAGTGATAATTATATTTTTTTGCGGAGATATTTTTCTGTAATTAACAAGATAGGCAGAGGCAATTAAGGTTCTTTTACCTGCTTATGAATATGCACCCTCTGTTGATATAGTGTTTGTTAATCAACAGTCGTACCTTGTTAATCAGTTGATGTTTCACCAATAATTGTTAGTGCCGTTATCATGAAAAACGGCTGCGTAACATCAATAACCCTGTTTTTTTTTTGCAGGCTTCCGAGGCAAAACCATGGGTTAATCAAGTCTTGTAGGGAATAAGGTCGCTTAAATATCGAGGGGATTTATACGGATTGGATTTTCAGGTATTTCAATGTTGATGACAGGCAACGAACTGAAAGTTTTGTAAAACGGAGGAAGCTGTTTTTTAGAAGAAATGCGCTGAATGCAGGTAGGGTAATTAAAGCGAATAACAGGGGAGGACTTTATTAAAAAACCTTCGGCGGGTTAGGGTAACAATCGCCAACCCGCCTTTTGTCAAAAGATCATGCAGTCGCTATTTTGAACAGGGTTTTACTCCTTGATACGAATCAGGTCATGGCAGCCTTTGCAAGACTCACCGACTTTGCCAAACTGGGTCTTGATCAAATTGACATCACCGGTTGCTGCCACTTTTGCCAATTCGTTTGCCGCTTCATTAAAGGTATTGGCCGCGACGGTCACTTCGGCTTTTTTCTGGAAAAATTCCGGTTTAAGACGGGTTTTTACCCAGCCAATACCCTGATCTGTCCCTTCACCATAGAGTGCGCCCAATCCTGAGTTGGCAATGGCTGCAATGGCATTGGCCGCTGCCGTAACGGTATCTTTGTTATAGGTTTCGGGGTGATCGACTACCTGGCTTTTTATTTTTTGAACATTCCAGGCCGCAAATGAGTAGGCAGACTGACGAAATCTTATTTGTTCTTCAATGGGACCGGCTATGGCCGCGGTCCCGGTTGCAGCAAGCAAAATCGCGAGTGTTAATTTTTTTTTCATTTTTTGGTTCCTTATTGAGTGTTATAAAAATGTTGATGCCTTAGGCGATTTCCTGTGAAGAATATACCCACGTCGCTGGTCTTTTTATTCATTGGCTGCGTTGTCAAAATAGTTACGTAGTCAGCTACGCGCCTATTTTTCCGCCTCGGCAACTGCTCCTGCGTTACTCTACCTCCTGCATCCTTGCAGTCGTTGAAAATAAACAAAAATCCTGTGCCACTTGGGACTATTCATTCTTGGACATCGCCTTAAAAACTTGATGGTGCCTGTGCTGTTTGTTGTTGGCTTTGAACGGGATATAGTTGCGTTATTCCGCCAGAAACACCCCACACCACAGTGCCGGAAATAATCATCGACAAAATAAAGCGCATTGGGCCAAAGCTTTTATCGGGGGTTATTGCCATTGCTTCTGCCAAGGCGACGGGGATCTCTTTTTTTCCGGTCAGCATGGGAGTCACCAGATTGGTTTTTTTTACCCATCGGTAAAAAATGATGGCGACTATATGCAAAACAACAAACCCTAACAAGACATAGAAGGTGGTACTGTGCAAGCCGGTTAACTTGTTGCTAAAAGACTTGTCGACAAAGTCGAACAACGGCCCTTCAAAGGCGATATCGTCGTTGGCAAACAATCCGGTACCTACCTGCACAGCAACTGTAGTCAGCAGGGCTATAACTGACAGCGCTCCTAACGGATTATGACCGATACCCTGCCAGCGACCTTTAAGATAAGCGGCAAGTCGTGAAAAGGTCGGAAAGAAGGTCGAAAATCGGGAATGTGTCGAGCCAATGAAGCCCCAGATAATCCGAAAAATCAGTAAACCCAAAATAAAAATACCTAAACGACCATGCCAATCAATGAGCGATCCACCGATTTTGGCGGTGATGTAAGAGGCTGCCACAGAAACTGCCAGTAGCCAATGAAACAGCCTGTGTGGCAAGTCCCAAATATGAATAGTAACTTTCATCTTGATTCACCTTATATTTAACTGGCGTACTTAACTGAACAGCCGTATGGTTTGGTATTGGCTTTGGTGATTTTTCTGCCTGCAGCAAGATCGGCCAAGGCTGCACTGATGTAATTTTCGGCTTTGGCAATGTCAGATTGATCGGCAGAAGGGATGCTGTCTATACCACCTTTGTAAACCAATACGCCTTGCGGATCGATAATGAAAAACTGTGGCGTATTGGTTGCGCCGTAAAGCTTGCCGATTGAACCATTACTGTCCAGAACGGTATTTGTTGGGGTTGCGCCGCGATGAGTATTCAGTTTCTGCGCGGTTTCACCGGTAACATTACCTTCTTTACCTGGTGCTGAAGTGATGACTTGTAGCCAGACAATGCCTTTAGCGACGGCATCTTTTTGTAAGGCAGGAATATTGCCGCTTTCATAGTGTTTTACGACGAACGGGCATTCATGGTTGGTCCACTCCAATACCACTGTTTTTCCGCGTAAGTCGGCAAGGTTGATGGTACTGCCATCAGCGGCTGCTCCGGAGAATAAAGGTGCCGGCTTATCGATTATGGATTCGGCGTGTACTGCCACGGATGTAAAAGCGAAAGCCAGGCTTAATAAAGCCATTGGGTAAAATCGATATAAAAACATACAAACTCCGTAATAATTATAAAAGGGACGGTAAAAATCGTGACAAGTCGTTGGTGATGATTTGTCAGTATAAATCCGACCTAAATTGCCATACATTCAATGATCCCTTTATACATATACTCCACACTGTCATAACTCGATCATAAATTCTGTAAACATGACCGTGCTGAGTATGCATATAACGAGATCCCAAAAAATATTAAAAAGGCAGAAAATCAATCCATTGTGTTCCTGCCAAAACTGATCCATCACTGGCGAATAATTAACTGATTGGTAATGTTTATTGGTTTTATCGACTTCCTAAACAAGGAACTTGATCACATCGACTTGCCTGTTGACGTTACCTTTGTCAGTTTATTCGTTTCCTGATAAGGAGATAACCGCTCCATGGATATCTTCTTAATTCTTACTATTCCTGCATTATTTGCCCGGGTAATGACTAGAGCGCTGTTTCTACCAGTAGCGAGGGAGCAACGGCTTTTGTTACAATTTCCGGGGTCAATATCTGGGGGAGTACAACCGGATTTTTTAAATTGCCGATTCCTCCCGGATAAAAGACATAAAGCGGTACACCGCTACGGCCAAATTCGGCAAGAATTTTGGTGATTTCAGCATCGCGGTTAGTCCAGTCGCCTTTTAGATAAGTAACATCCGCTTTTTCAAAAGCATCAATGACAGAATCCTGACTGAGGGCAACTTTTTCATTAACCAAACAACTGATGCACCATGCTGCTGTCAAATTAAGAAACACCGGTTTGCCTTCGCTACGTAACTTGGTTAAACGCTCTGCCGAGTAAGATTCGTAATTATTTGCAGAGGCAACCTTTAGCGAGGGCGAGGCAGGGGCAGTTTCTATACCAAAGTAACTTCCGATTAAAGCCAGCCACAGCGAGAATCCGGCAACGCTGGCGCCACTGAGTTGTGTGGATCTTTTTGCTGTTTTGGTGGCTTCGTAGAGCCAGGCAGCAAAGGCGATGATAACCATCCCGCCTAAAGCGATAGCAACGGCATTAACGCCGGCTTGTTGTGCCAACACCCAAACCAGCCAAACTGCTGTTGCATACATGGGAAATGCCAAGCCCTGTTTTAACCTATCCATCCACAGGCCAGGCTTGGGTAATCGTTTTTGTAAGGAGGGCCACTGGCTTAATAGTAGATAAGGTAATGCAAGTCCCAAACCCAGGCAGAAAAATACCGCTAACAAGGCTGCGGGTGGTTGGGTTAAAGCAAAGCCCAGTGCCGCTCCCATAAACGGCGCGGTGCAAGGTGTCGCAACAATAGTGGCCAAGACACCGGTAAAAAAGCTGCCACTGTACCCGGTGCGTCCGGCCAATGAGGAACCGATTCCCATTACCGAGCCGCCAATTGAAAATACACCGGACAGACTAAGTCCGACGGTAAACATTAAATAGGCAACTGTCAGCACAAACAGCGGTGATTGAAATTGAAAGCCCCAGCCAATTTCAGCTCCACCGGCTTTTAACGCAATCAGTGCGATACCCAGCAACCCAAAACTCACCAGTATGCCTAGCGTGTAGGCCAAGCCATGCAGGCGGTTTTGCCGCGGTGCTTGCTGTGCATGTTTTATTAAGCCCAAGGCTTTAATGGACAATACCGGAAAAACGCAGGGCATCAGGTTTAATATAATGCCGCCCAGGAAGGCCAACAGTAAGGCGGAGGCGAGCACCAAGTCGGGTTTTTCGGTATTGATGGGTGCGATACCGGCAACCGCTTTGCCTGTAACGTTTACACTATATCCGCGTGTAACCGTGCCGCTGCTACCATTTTCGGTAATTGTTAAAATACCGGTCAGGTTTTCGCCGGGAGATAATGGTGCATCTCCCGGTTTTAGTTGTAACTCAATGGTATTACCTGAAAATTGCCAGGGTTGTTCCGCACCGTGTGCAACATTTCCCCATTTGGCTGGATAAAACCGGATATTTTTAACCGCGATGGGTTGTAGTTCGGCATCCGTTATTTGCAACGATAAGGTCTTTTCGCTGTGCGTCAATTTTATCGGCCAAGGATTTATCTTCGGCAAACCGGCAAGAGCGGTTTTGATCAGCGGACTGCCGTTTCCAGTGTTGGTACCGGGTAAAACAATCGGTAAAGACAGCGTTAAATCGACTTTTTGAGGAATACATATTTCTTCACAAACCAGCCATTTTACTTTGGCATTAATACGAAATTCGCTGCCGACGACACTATCAAGCGGCACTTTAATGCTGGAAAGTAAGGTAACTTCGTTTTCATAGCCGTAATTGGTTACCGGTCCCATAACAATGCGACCAGGAGTCGGCCATTGAATTTCACCGGCTGTTGCGCCGGCAGGCAGAGTATAGACAATTGTCGTGGGTAAACCGGAATCTCCGGGGTTTATCCAATAGGTATGCCAATGAGGAATAATGCGTTGATGCACACCTACCAAAATTTCATCGCCCGGATGTACGGCACCGACAGAGGCAATCAGTTGCGCCTTGACCTGATCGGTTTCTGCTGCAAACGAGTCGCCCTGTGCGTTAAGACTGCACATGCCAAGCAAAATAAATATAATAGTCAGTAGGCGAAATTCAAACATAAACATCCAGAATTATCGGTAATAAAGTGATTCCCGAGAAAGAATCTTGTATCAAGAATCTGATTGCCAAGAAAAAATAGGGGCCACGAAAATCACGAAAAAAATAGTCAAAATAATATTATTACAAGATTTTTGTGGGTTGATTCCTTATTGGAAACCAACCTCGGCTTTAACTACGCAATTGTTGGTTAAAAAATTCGATCGTGCGTTGCCATGCCAATTTTGCGGCAGCTTCGTCAAAACGCGGCGTGGTGTCATTGTTAAAACCATGTTGTACGCCCGGATAAATGTAGGCTTGATAGTGAATGCCGGAGGCTTTTAAGGCTACCTCGTAAGCCGGCCAACCCGCATTGATACGCTCATCTTCGCCGGCATAATGAAGTAATAAGGGCGCTTTGATTTTTGCCGTGTCTTCTGCAGTGGGTTGGCTGCCATAGAAAGGTACACCAGCGGCCAGATCAGGAATTTGTGTTGCCAGAAAATTAACAATACCGCCGCCGTAGCAAAAACCTACCGCGCCCACTTTACCGTTGCCTTCGGGCAGATTTTTCAAGATGCCGGCAGCGGTGATAAAGTCGGCGTGCGTTTTAGATTGATCCAGTCCTTTAAACAGCTCACGCGCCTTATCTTCATCACCGGGATAACCCCCTAACGGAAACAGGGCATCGGGAGCAAAAACGATAAAATTATCAAGGGCAATACGTCTTGCAATATCTTCGATATGTGGGTTAAGGCCGCGGTTTTCATGCACTACCAACACGGTCGGTAATTTACCGGTAAATTTTGCCGGCTGAACCAAATAACCACGAATCTTTCCGTAACCGGCAGGCGAGGGATATTCAACGTATTTTGCCGTCAGTCGAGGATCATCACTGCCTATTTGTTGCGCTTGTGCAAAGTTTGGACTTAAGGCTTCAAGCAAGCCTTCGGCAGTCAAACCCAATACGGTAAATTTTGCCGCCGAAGCCAAAAATCCCCGGCGTGATAATTGGCCGTGGACATAGCTGTCAAATAGTTTCAGCACTTCCGGTTCGAAGTCTTTCGCGGTTTTACGTGTCATAGGATTTCCTTGGATATTGTTTATTTACGGATATTACAAATCAACGTATCTGTGTCGGGTTACGGCTAGCGCCTAACCCGACCTGAACTTGCCGTGCAACAAAATTATTTCGCGCGGCCTTTAAATCCTTGCGCAAGCAGAGGAATCTTGTAAGCCGCTCCGCGTCCTACGGCATAAAGTGTTTTTTTATCGGTGCCCGCAAAAGCGATGTTTTGCGGCTTTTTGGGCAGAATAATAATACCCAGCGCTTCGCCCTTGGCACTAAATACTTCAATACCGGAATTGGAGGCGACATAAAGTCTGTCGTTATCATCGATGGCAAGACCGTCTGCACCGCTAGACCAAGTGTTATCTTCATTTTTCCAGCCATCCAGCTTGGCAAAATTTCTTTTATTTGAGATTGCACCATCAGTGCCAACGTCATAAGCCAAAATATTTTCGCCGAGCGTGTTGGCGACATACAGCACTTTTTCATCTTTACTCAGCTGAATACCGTTGGGACGCTCAATATCGTTAGCCAGTCGCGTTAACTGACCGGCCGGGGTAATGTAAAATACACCCGGATGAGAAACAGGAGGGGTCGGGATTTCTTTCGTCGGACGCGTACCACTGTCGGTAAAGAAAATACCGCCACTCTTATCCAGGACGACGTCGTTGGGTCGTTGAAACGGTGTTCCTTCAAAATTTTCAGTGAAGGTTTTTTGTTTATCAAGCGGGTAAATAATGCCTACCTGAGGTTTGAGGGTTTGCACGGCTATAATCTCACCACTGGCATTTAAGGCAAGGCCGTTAGCCCCATTAGAGTTTTCCAGGAATGTTGAAACAGTATTATCAGGTGCGATACGGATAATCCGGTTAGCTTGTGTTTCTGTAAACAACAAACTACCATCCGAGTAGCCAATAGGTCCTTCGGTACCTTTAAAACCATCCTTGATTAATTCAATGACCACACCGCCTGCTGCCACGCCAGGAATAGGAGGGGTAACCGGATCGTCTGCTTGCGCCGAGACGGTAAACGCCAAGGCAGCCAACGCTAAAAATAATTTCGTGTGTGAAGTTTTAAGTAACATCTATTTTATCCTTTGAATTAATCTTAAATAGTCTTTTAAAGTAAAAGTTTGGCGGATAACAATCAGCTTTTAGTCTTATTTGTAGCCTGTGATTTCAGATCTTTTCTGGTAAACCGGTTGTAGATGCTAACCAGCCCTAAAAGAGCCGGTCAGTTGTCTGATTTTTTGCCCTGATTACTTGGGGATCGTTAATACTGCTAACTTGGTAATGCCGGAGCGTTCTATCGATGCCATCACTTTGGCGACAATGCCGTATTGGACGGCGTCATCTGCGTTAAGATTGAGAGCAATTTCTGGATCAGCGGCCTTACGGGTTATCAGTTCATTTTCAAAGGCTTCAATAGCAATCTCTGTTTTGTCCATGAATACTTTCCCTTTGGCATCAACGCTGATATAAACCGCATCTTTTTCTTCGGGGGCCGCAGTTTCTGCAGTCTTGGGCAGATTGACGTGTACGGCTTGAGTCAATAAAGGCGCTGTTACGATAAATACGACCAACAGTACCAGCATTACATCAACCAGCGGTGTGACGTTGATTTCACTCATCACATCATCATCACCGCTATCTTTGGTATTAAAAGCCATTAGATTTGTGCTCCTTCTGGTTGTAATTCATCATGATTGGTTTTGAGAGCGGATTTTCTTGTTATCGACTCGTTAGAGCGTGACGGGGCAACCGTACTGTAACCTTGGCGCTTAATCAAAAATGCCGTTTTTAAGGCAAGATGAACAAAATCGATAGAAAAATCGTCAAGAAATGCCCAAATCACCTTGTTTCTGCGAATAAAAAAGTTGTATCCGATTACCGCCGGTACCGCGACGGCAATACCAACGGCGGTAGCAACAAGGGCTTCACCGATGGGGCCTGCAACTACATCGAGACTGGCTGATCCGCTTTTACTGATACTGGTCAGTGCGCCCATAATTCCCCAGACGGTACCGAACAGACCCACAAATGGCGAGATACTGCCTACGGTTGCCAATATGGCCAGTCCGCCTTCCAACGCACTGCGTTCTTTTTGCATTTGTTGGCGTAAACGTCGGTCCAGCAGTTCCTGGCGATCGCCGGTATGTTCCAGATCATGGGTCGTTGTACCGCCATCGGCTTCCAGTAACGTAGCGAAACCCGCTTCAGCAACTCTGGCGGCAGGGCCGTTATTACCTTGTAGCGCAGATGCGGCCTGAAAATCCTCGGCTCCCCAAAACTTCTTGCTAAAAACCCGATTGTGATGCGAAATCCGCAGATGCTGTATGCCCTTAATCAGTATCAAAGCCCATGTTACGGCAGAAAAAGCGATTAAAATCCATAATGTGGCGTCCACAATCAAAGCTGAGGTGATTTCAGGAGCTGCAGGTGCTATATCCGCTGCCGAAGTAGCCAGATTGGTCGCTGCAGGTGCAGCATCCGCAACGGTTGTTGCCGCTCCCTTAGCCGCGCCACCAATATCAGTACCTGAAATTGGTGAGCCTGAAAGGGGTGTTTGAGTAGCTGCTTGTGGAATTTCCGCTGCAGCAGATGTTGTTTCTGTCATGATTAAAACCTCAACCTTGTAAATTAAAAGAAATAGGAACTGTTACCAAGCCATCGATTGGCGTGGTTCCGCGCATAGCCGGAACAAATGACCATTTTTTAACGGTTCTAACCGCTTCATCATCCAAGACATCTTTGCCGCTGGATTTAAGTACAGCAACAGTGTCAGGTTTGCCACTGGCGAGAACATGTACTTTCATTAGTACTTTGCCTTCCCAGCCACGATCCATGGCTATTTCAGGATAAACCGGCGGTGGATTATTCAGATAACCGGCACCTGCACGTGGTTGAGTTACTTTTTCTACTATCGGTGCGGCAGGAGCCGGAACTACCGGAGCGGCGGCGTCAGTGATCGTACTGGTTGATGGAGCAGGTGGCTGTTCGATGACCGGTGGCGTCGCTTTGGGTTTTACCTTGGGTTTGGGCGGTTTTTTAAGCGCAACTACTTTGGGTGGCGGCGGTGGCGGTGGCTGAATAACCGGCTTGGGTGGCTGGGGGCGAACAAATGAAATTTGCACCTTTGATGGCGGTTTAACCGGTTCGACCAACTCTTCCTCAACAGGTAACTGCTTGAAGTGATCGACTACAAAGGAGTGTATGACTATCGACAAGATGCCGATAAGTAGATAATCGATGGCTTTGTTGTCGCGAACTTCTGAGTTATGTCTAAAATCACTCAATACTACGGCGACCGATGAACCGGAGAATCTTTTTATCAGGCGACTGGTACCCGCATTAATGGAAATGACATTACCCTTTTTCTTTTCCGGTACAAATGTAGCTGGATCAACTCTATTAAAAACCTTTAATTGACTACTCATGCGATATCTCCCGTTGTTTAAAAGTCGCCGGACTTTATCTGTTCAATAATGAATCAGCGTGATAACTCAAGTGCTGACCGGCTTTAATTAATACTGTTGATATAGATAAAGCAGGTACCGTGCCATATCTGCTTAAATTCATAAAGATTAGAGGGAAGTGTTATAAAAAATGACGACAACCATTTGTATTTAATGGTTTTAAAGCGTTGCGACGAGTTTTGTAAAGCAGGTTTTTAGGGTGAGAATTTGACTTTATGGTAATGATTACTCAATGAACGACTGTTTGTTGATCATCAGTTTGAATAACCTTTTGTTACTTGGGTGTTTCCTGAGCAACAGTTTATGAAGTCAGGCCTGACCAATTTTCAGACAATAGGGTCAACAGGAAAGACATGCTGGAGTTAAATCATGGGTAAGGCGGGAGGGGTGTAGAAAAGCATCTATCTATTTGTTGTCCACGAAAAGCACGAAAGACACGAAATAAATACGGAGTTTTTGTTATTAATTATTAAGCGGGGATTGGGTTTGCAATCTTTTTATACTTCATCCGGTTAATTAAGTCATCGGCCAAAAGCAGTGGGCAAAAAATCGTTGTCTACCTTACCGAGAGAAGTTTTTTATGATCAGCGTCCACTGGCTGAAGGTGGAATTTAAGAAGGCCGCAAATATTGCCTGTATTGGTGGGAAAAAAAGCTAGTCTTATCCTAAATAGAGCGCAATACAACGTGTCATATTGGAGAAGTAAGGTTAACAAGCAAAAGCCAATGTCCACGAAATTACGAAAAAAGGCACGAATTTATTGCTTTTCCGGTAAGGGATGTTATCGGTAAAATTGTTTTACTCTGACTAATTCTCAAGCTGAAGCTTTACTGCCATTAAGAAATTATTTTCGATTGGGAACCAGTCAATCGCCGAATAAACCGATATTTTTACGACGTTTTAAGCCCATTACGCCGATCATGCCGCTCAAGAATAGCCAGACTGCACCGGGTAATGGCATAGCAGCAGTTATTGAAGCGGCGGCAACATTGCCCGGATGAACAGCCCATGCATCCAGCTCCTTAGACTGAATGGAAGGGCCCGGGTAGTCAGCGCTGGCATTTTGGATCAAGGTAAGGTCTTGCAATGAGTCATAAACCGTCAAAGGGCCACTGGGGATTAATGACGCATGGGCAGTACCAGTTGCTACGAGGCCAATAATCAAGGCTAGTGCTAAACGTGTTTTTTTAGGTTGCATATTGTTACCTATAGAAAATTTTTATTAAATTTAATGTAACCCGACTGGCTTATAAGGCGCCGTGGCTGTCCGTCCTTATCTTGTAATAAGTTTGGCTTTTTTATTCGTCAATCATGCGCACTTGGATAAAAGTGGGACATAATCTTGAAATTTCTTTAAGCAGGCAAGCTGGCCTGCTTATAAATGCTTAAAATTGTTGCTATTTCAAAACCGTAAATAAACAATAACGACTAAAAATAGTGAGTCGGGTTTTGAATGGTAACAAGTACTCTACAGGCACCAAAGTCATGGGCTGTGCTGAGGTACGAAGCGCATCGTTCGTGATTGATACGATATTTTGGTGGCGCTATTGAGTGGGATTAGTCAGGTTAATGGCTGCTGTCAATAAATATTAAGACAATCTACAGCAGAAATTTCGGTTTTTTTCAGGTACAACTGCTTTGCCCAAAATGACGATTTTTCAAGATTATCTTTAGTTGACCAGTTTATGGTCGCGTTGACGCATACAGGTTCTGAATGCTCGTTTAAAGTCCTCGTTGGCTTCATAGCCTTTCCACAAGCCAACGGGGATAGCTAATATAGCACCCCCTGCGGCACCTGTTGCCGCACTGCCGGCTATAGCGCCAATAGCTGCACCACCTGCTGCACCGGTAACAGCACCAACACCGGCACCCATAGCGACTTCTTTGGTGATATCGGATGCTTGATCTGCCAGTGTCTTACACTCAGCCATGTCGCGCTGAACGGTTTCCGGATGTTCGTCCATGCGAGGATCAAGAATCGGACGCCAGCCACTCATAGAGGCGCACCCTGTGGCTAATGCGGAAACCACCAATATTATGGGTAAATTATATTTTTTCATGTTTTTCTCCAAAAAAGGATATAGGTCAAATAGCGTGAAAAATTTTCCGGTAATCATCGCTAGTTTACTGATTTTATGGCGGTTACTATCATGATGGACTGAAATAGCAGTCACTGAAAATAGTAAATATTGGAGGCAGGTTTTACCTGTTTAAGTGTCTTAGTCGACGATGATAACGGCGGAAAGCACGTCTTACGATAGGGTACAGTCGATCAAACCCCATCCTGTTTTCCAGGTCGGATTCTTTTTGTTTGGTATTCAACAGAACAAAAAGATGTTGGGCTTGATTTATTAAAAGTTCATTGTCCATTTCCAGTCACCGCTAAGTTACTACTTCTTATATTGTTTGATTTAAAGCCGACTTTACGTGCAAGTTTACGACTGCGTACAGCTTACATAAACAAGATGAGAGGAAGCCTGTAGGTTTGATTAAGATTAGATAAAGATAGACATAAATTTAACAAGGTAAATGAAACACCTACATTGCATATTGACTATGTTTACCGATTAATGACCGCTATTGGGCTGCTACCTGACTGCTATCAGTCAAACTGCTCAATTAACCGGATATGGTAAAAAATCCGTCCACTTAACTTCGCCACCGGCTTCGTCAGGTGTCGGTAACATGGCAACATTCCAGCCTCCGCCCAAGGCTTTAACCAGCTGAACCGAGGTTCCCAGTCGATTGCCCAAGAGTTGTACCGCCGTTTGCTGGTTATTTAGCGCCACCGCCTGAGCGGTCATTACATTCAAATAACTGACCATGCCGGCCTGATATTGATTGGAGATCATCGCCAACGCTTCGCGAGCCGCTGTCACGGCTTTGTCCTGAACTTGCGCTTCTTCTTCGAGAATCCGCAGTGCCGCCACATTATCTTCAACTTCCTGAAAACCGGTAAGTACGGTCTGTTTGTAGAAAGCCACACTGGCGTCGAAACCATCCAGGGTTTGCTTATACTGTGCGTTTTTTCCGCCACCATCCAAGAGCGTCAACGCTGCTCCTGCAGGTCCCAAGGCCCAGTAACGTTTGGCGGCAGTAAATAGTGTCGACAAGGTATTGCTTTGAAAGCCGGTACTGGCGCCCAGATTTATCGTGGGGAAAAAGGCGGCTTTTGCAACACCGATCTGGGCGTTGGCAGCGGCGATTTTACGTTCAGCGCCGGCAATATCAGGACGTCTTTCCAGTAATTCCGACGGCAGACTGACTGGAATCGGCGGCGGTGTGATATCCAGCGGTACTGCAATCAGGGATAACTCGGTAGGCGATTTACCTGTCAAAACCGCAATAGCATGTTCCAGTTTTGCACGCTGCACGCCAAGATTAATGCCTTGTGCACGGGCTGATTCCAGCTGGGTTTGGGCTTGTACGACATCGGTTCTGGCGACAACACCGGCGGCATAACGATTTTTGGTGATTTCCAGGGTTTTGGTATAAGCGGTTACGGTTTCATCAAATACTGCTTTTTGTGCATCCAGAGACCGCAATATAAAATAATCTTCAGCCAGAGTCGCCTGGGTAGATAGTTGCAAAGCCTGCAAGGTAGCGGCACTGGCTTGGGCGCTACCTTCATTGGCTTCAACCTGGCGTCGGATACTGCCCCATAAATCCGGCTCCCAAGCCAATGCCACGGCGGCACCGAAAAGATTTTTAACGCCACTGACAGCAACATTTTGACCACTGGCAGCACGAAACCGGTTAGTAGTACCGGTAACAGTCGCGGTGGGAAAGTAAGCCGATTGTGCGGAGCGCACCAGATCCTGAGCCTGGCGGTATTGTGCTTCGGCCTGGGCAATCGATTGATTACCGCTGATAACCTGCTCTTCCAGACCGTTAAGCCGGGCATCGTTGAAGATTTCCCACCATTTGCCTGCCAGTAAATTGTCACGGGGCTGAGCCTGCTTCCAGCCTTTTATTTCCTTAAAGTTATCGGGAATGGCTGTTTGTGGGCGCACATAGTCAGGCCCGACGGTGCAGCCGGTCAGTGGCAGGGTTGATAATGAATAAATCAGGGTTGGGATAATACGAAAATTCATGAAAATCTCAGATGCACTAAGCAGGTTTATCAGCCAGTGTAGCGGCGCGATTAAAAAAACGGCGATGAAACCACAGCCGGAAACGATCCAGATAAATATAAACGACGGGAGTGGTGTACAACGTTAGCAGCTGACTGAAAATCAGTCCGCCGACAATGGCAATGCCCAGTGGTTGACGTAGTTCTGCGCCGTAACCACTACCCAGAGCCAGTGGCAGGGCACCGAACATTGCTGCCAGTGTCGTCATCATGATCGGGCGAAAACGCAGCAAACAGGCCTGAAAAATCGCTTCGGAAGCCTCCAGTCCTTGCTCACGTTCGGCCTGTAAGGCAAAATCTATCATCATGATGGCATTTTTTTTGACGATACCAATGAGCAAAATGACACCGATCAAGGCAATGATGCTGAATTCGGTGCTACAAGCTATCAACGCCAACAGGGCACCGACTCCTGCCGAGGGTAAAGTGGACAGGATGGTCAACGGATGAATGGTACTTTCGTATAAAATTCCCAGCACAATATAAATACTGAGCAAAGCGGCCAGGATTAAAAAAGGCTGATTGTGTAACGATTCCTGAAAGGCTTTTGCAGAACCTTGAAAACTACCTTGTATCGAATTAGGCACGCCAATATCAAGCATGGTTTTCTCGATTAGTTGGGTAGCAGTAGACAGTGAAGTGCCGGGTTGAAGATTAAACGACAAGGTAGCCGCAGCAAACTGACCCTGATGATTAACCGACAACGGCGTGGTGGTCGGTGCAAAGCTGGCAAGCGTCGACAATGGTACCTGGCGTGCACCAACCTGTTCGCCGGATGGTAAACGTTCGGCGGGGACACTAATGTAAATCTGTTTTAAGGCTTCAGAACTTTGCCAGTATTCGGGTGCCAATTCCATGATTACCCGATATTGGTTAAGCGGATTGTAAATCACCGATACCTGACGTTGACCAAAGGCGCTATTAAGACTGTTGTCGATCATGGCCTGGCTGATGCCATAGCGGGATGCCATATCCCGATTAACCACCAAACCGATCTGTTGGCCTTTGTCTTGCTGGCTGGTATTGACATCGCTGAGTTGCGGTAGCTTGGACAGCGCAGCAATGACTTTTGGCATCCATTCCCGAAGCAGGGTAAGGTCGTCGGATTGCAGCGCATAGTCAAAAGATCCGAAAGACGGGCGGCCGCCGATACGTAATTCTTGCGCAGGAAACATGTGCAGTTCGGCACCGGGAATGCGTTTGACTTTATCACGCAAGCGCCCCATGACTTCTTCAATGGGCGCGCGTTCATTGTGCGGTTTGAGTATCACGAAGACTCTGGCACTATTACTGCTGGAACCGGCTCCACCAAATCCGGCCACATTACTGACGGCCGGATCTTTCATTAATAGTTCGGAATATTCATAAAGCTTTTTTTGCAGGGACAAAAAAGACGTCCCTTGGTCGGTTTGAATCTCACCGATTAATCTGCCGCCATCCTGAGTCGGGAAAAAGCCTTTGTCGATTATTGTGTACAGATAAACATTGAGGCCGATGGTGCCGAGCAAAATCAACATCATGATACGGCCATGATGCAGTGCCCAGCGTAGTGAACGTTCATAAGCCGCTTGCAACCAGTCGAAGGCAGATCCTATACCATTATAAATACAGCCATGCTTTGGACTTTCCTTGCCCAGCCAACGCGCACAGAGCATCGGCGTGACCGTCAGCGAGATCAGCAACGACACCAGTACCGCCGCTGACAGCGTTACCGCAAACTCCCTGAACAAGCGGCCGACTACACCACCCATCAATAAAATAGGTAAGAATACGGCAATTAGCGAGACACTCATCGCCATTACGGTAAAGCCGACTTCCTTGGCTCCCAATAATGCCGCCTTAAAAGGCGGGACACCTTTTTCGATATGGCGATTGGTGTTTTCCAGAACGACAATGGCATCGTCAACGACAAAGCCTGTGGAGATGGTCAATGCCATCAGGGTTAAATTATTCAGACTGTAGTTAAATAAATACATGACGGCACAGGCGCCGATCAGTGATACAGGTACCGCTATAATCGGTACAACTGTCGAGCGAAAATCCCGTAAAAACACCAGTACCACCAGAATCACCAAGCCAATGGCAATTAACAAGCTGTGTTCGACTTCGGTAATTGAGGCCCTGATAGTTAACGATCTATCAACCACTACCGACAAATCAATAGTGCCGGGAATGTTGGCGCGTAGTTCCGGCAACAAGGCCAGAACTTCATCGACAGTTTGAATGACATTGGCGAGTGGTTGTTTTCTGATAATCAGCAATACGGACGGTTTACCGTTTTTAAGTCCGGTATTGCGCAGATCTTCTACAGAATCAATGGCCTCACCAAGATCAGCGATGGTAACCGGAGCGCCGTTGCGATAGCTGACGATTAACGGCATATAATCAATGGCTTTACGAGCCTGATCGTTAGCCAGAACCTGCCAGCGTTGCTTGCCGTTTTCTATGACTCCTTTGGGGCGTGTAACGTTGGTTTGGGTGATGGTATTTCTGACATCCTCCAAACCGATACCATATTTGCTCAAAGCGTTGGGATTTAGTTCAACCCTTACCGCTGGTAAGGCGGCGCCGCCGATCTGTACCTGGCCAATACCGGGAGTCTGTGCTATTTTCTGTGCCAGAATGGTCGATGCCACATCGTATAGTTGACCGCGACTAAGGCTATCCGAGGTTAACGCCAATATCAAAATTGGCGAGTCGGCCGGATTATCGCGCCGGTAAGTAGGGCGATTGGGCATATTGACGGGCAACAGGCTGGCAGCGGCATTAATCGCCGCTTGCACATCACGGCAAGCACCATTGATATCACGATCCAGATCAAATTGCAGGGTAATCTGGGTAGATCCCAATGAGCTGCTGGAGGTCATTTCGGTAATGCCCGCGATGCGTCCCAACGCCCGTTCCAGTGGCGTGGCGACCGAAGTCGACATGGTTTCAGCGCTGGCGCCGGGAAGCTGGGCCTGCACACTTACCGTCGGGAAATCCACCTGCGGCAACGATGACACCGGTAAATTTAAAAAGGCCAGCGTACCCACCAGAGCGATGGCAATTGTTAATAGTGTGGTGGCCACCGGTCGATAGATAAACAGTGCCGATAGATTCATTACAAACTGCCCTCGTTTTCGACAACTTCGGTTGGATTAAGGCGCACCCAACCGGAGACCCGTCTGGCCAGATTATCCATCCATAAATAAATGACCGGCGTGGTATATAAGGTTAATAACTGGCTGACCAATAAACCGCCGACCATGGTAATGCCCAAGGGATGGCGTAACTCCGAGCCAACGCCACTGCCCAACATCAGTGGCAACGCGCCCAGTAATGCTGCCAACGTGGTCATTAGAATCGGTCGAAAGCGCAGTAAACAGGCTTGAAAAATAGCATCGGCTGGCGGCATAAGGTTTTTGCGCTCGGCTTCCAGGGCAAAATCTATCATCATGATGGCGTTCTTTTTGACAATGCCGATCAACAAAATAATGCCGATGATGCCGATAATACCCAGATCACCGCCAGAAATTATCAGTGCCAGTAATGCACCGACTCCGGCAGAAGGTAGTGTGGATAAAATGGTGATCGGGTGAATATAGCTTTCGTACAGTACGCCAAGGACAATGTACACGGTAATAATGGCCGCCAGAATCAACCATAGCGTGTTATCCAGAGAGGCTTTAAAAGCCAGTGCCGCGCCCTGATAACTGGTACGGATGCTTAATGGTAAACCGATCTCGTCTTTGGCGCGGTCGATAGCTTTCACGGCATCGCCCAGTGCGGCACCATGAGCCAGATTAAACGACAGCGTGGCTACCGGAAACTGGTCGAGATGATTGATCGATAATGGTGTTGGCCGTTCCGATATTTCAGCTATCGCCGATAACGGAACTTGAGTGCCATTGCCGGAAGGAATACGTAAATCCTTGAGGGTTTCCGGGGAATGTTGGTCGGCAGGATCAACTTCAAGCACGACCCGATATTGGTTGGACTGGGTAAAAATAGTCGATACCAGTCGCTGCCCATAAGCGCTGTACAGTGTGTTATCGACTGCAGCAGTCGTGATGCCAAGGCGACTGGCGGTACTGCGGTCTATATTGACATAGACCTGCCGGCCTTGGTCCTGGACATCACTGGTGACATCGCTAAATTCAGGTTGGCCGGTAAGTTGCTCTACCAGCCGTTGGGTCCAGCGGTTAAGTTCCTCCGGATCCGGGGTTTCGAGGGTAAACTGGTATTGGGTACGACTGACCCGATTTTCCATAGTCAGATCCTGTACCGGTTGTAAATACAAGGTAACGCCGCTCAATTCGGCCAGTTTGAGTTTTAATCGGGCGATCACTTCGGAAGCGTTGACGGTGCGTTCGGCGTGCGGTTTCAGATTAATCAGGAAACGACCGCTATTGGGTGTGGTATTGATGCCATCGACACCGATAAACGAAGAAAGATTATCGACTGCCGGGTCTTCAAGAATCAGTTTACCCAGTTTTTGCTGATACTCGGCCATTGCTGAAAAAGATACGTTTTGTGGTGCTTCCGAAATACCCTGAATAATACCGGTATCTTGTATCGGGAAAAAGCCTTTGGGAATGGCGATGTACAGTGTCACGGTTAATGCTACGGTGGCGAAAAAAACCAGCATGGTTAACGTTTGTCGTTGCAACACCCATTCCAGGCTACGGCCATAAGCGGCAATTAATTTGTCGAACCAGTCGACGGCTTTATCAACTTCGTTATTGCCATGTTTGGAGTCCTGACGCAATAATTTGGCGCACATCATCGGTGTCAGGGTGAGCGATACCATGGCAGAAATCAGGATTGCTACGGCCAGGGTAATGGCGAACTCCCTGAATAATCGCCCGACTACGTCACTCATAAACAGTAGCGGAATCAGCACGGCAATCAGTGAAAAGGTCAACGAAATGATGGTGAAACCAATTTGTTCAGAACCTTTCAGTGCGGCTTTTAACGGCGACTCGCCGCGTTCGATGTAGCGGGAAATGTTCTCAATCACCACGATGGCATCGTCGACCACAAACCCCGTAGCAATGGTTAGTGCCATCAGGGTCAAGTTGTTAATGCTGAAACCGGCCAGATACATGACGATAAAGGTACCGACCAGGGACAGGGGAACAGCAATGCCAGGAATGATCGTGGCAGGCACATTGCGCAGAAATACAAAAATGACCATTACCACCAGCACAATAGCCAGCAGTAATTCAAATTGCACATCATGTATTGAGGCGCGTATCGTCACGGTACGGTCGGTTAACGGTACGACTTCAATGCTAAGCGGTAAGGAGGCCTGTAATTTTGGCAGCAGTTCTTTTATGCTGTCGACGACTTCGATGACGTTTGCTCCCGGTTGACGTTGGATATTGACGATTACCGCGGCCTTGTCATTAGCCCAGGCTGCCAGGCGGACATTTTCGGCGCCGTCTACGACGTCGGCTACTTCAGACATTTTTACCGGTGCGCCGTTACGGTAGGCAATGATCAAGTCGCGATATTCCGCCGCAGAGCGCAGCTGATCGTTACTATCAATGATTGCCGAGCGCATCGGACCATTAAACATACCCTTGGGTTGATTGACGTTGGCGGCCGCGATTACCGTGCGTACATCTTCCAGACTAATGCCATAAGCTGCCAGTGCTTTGTGGTTGACTTGTACGCGTACCGCCGGCCGCTGGCCACCACTAATGCCAACCAAACCGACGCCGGGTAACTGGGCGATTTTTTGCGCCAATCGGGTATCGACCAGATCTTCAACCTTGAATAAGGGCAACGCTTTGGAGCTGATTGCCAGCGTCATAATGGGTGTGTCTGCCGGATTAACCTTGCTGTATATGGGTGCTTGCGGTAAGTCGTCGGGGAGGAAATTACTGGCTGCATTAATTGCTGCCTGTACTGATTGCTCGGCAACATCCAGATCCAGGGTTAGATTAAATTGCAGGGTAATTACCGAAGCACCACCGGAACTGGTCGATGACATTTGGGTAAGACCGGGCATTTGGCCGAACTGGCGTTCCAGTGGCGCAGTGATCACCGAGGTCATGACATCGGGACTGGCACCCGGATACAAGGTGACTACTTGTATGGTTGGATAATCAACTTGCGGTAAGGCTGAAACCGGTAACAAGCGGTAAGCCAGTATGCCGACCAATAACATGGCCACCATTAACAGTGAGGTCGCCACCGGCCGTAAAATGAACAGTCGGGAAGGATTGAAATTCGCCAGCGCTTGCGTTGAGGATGTCATGATTATGAACGCCGATCGCGTTTACGAAACCTGGCTTCGGGTTTGGTTGATGTATCGGGACTGGCCGCTACGGTCTGGCCATCTTTTTGGGCGATATCGACCAGGCTACCTTCGTGAAGCCGGTCGGTACCTTCTACTACCACTGTTTCATTGGCAGCAAGGTTGGTCAGCACGACTACTTTGTCGGCTTCGATTGGCCCCACGGTAATTCGGCGCAGTTGTGCTTTTTTTTCCTGATTGATTACATAAACAAACGCGCCTTCGCCATCATGCTGAATGGCGGCACTGGATACCAGCGTGGCGTCGGGCAGAGTTTCCAGATGCATTTTGACGTTGACGAACTGATTGGCGAACAGAGTGCTTTCGTTATTATCAAATTGCGCCTTTAGTTTTAGTGTGCCCGTAGTGGGATCAATCTGGTTATCGATGGCCAGTAATTTACCTTCGGCCAGTTTGATTTTTCCGGCACGGTCATAGGCAACCACGGTAACGGACTGATTGGAGCGCCAACGTTGTATCACTGGCTGTACCTTGTCTTCGGGCAGGGTAAATACGACGCTAATGGGTTGTAGCTGGGTAATTACCACTAAACCGTTTGTATCATTGGTATGAACAATATTGCCTTGATCAATTTGGCGCAGTCCTGCCCGTCCGGGAATCGGCGAGGTTAGTCGTGCATAGCCAAGATGGAGTTTGGCGTTATTGACCTGGGCTTTATCCATTTCTACGGTACCTTGATATTGTTTAACCTGAGCTTGCTGGGTCACGGTCTGTTGAGCGGAAATGGAGTCCTGTGCCAGTAGTTTCTGATAGCGGTCATGGTCTATTTCGGCATTTTGTAGTAAAGCCTGATCACGTAGCAACTGACCTTCAACCTGTTGCAACTGTATTTGAAACGGGCGTGGATCAATTTCCGCCAGTAGCTCGCCTTCCTTAACCATTTGGCCTTCGCTGAAAGCTACCCGCACCAGTTCGCCGTCAACTCTGGGTCGTAACGTTACGGTTCGCAGCGCGGTTACCGTGCCCAAACCATTCAGATACACAGGAAAATCAGCTTTTCCGGCAGTTTCTATCGCTACAGCTGCCGGTACCTCATAATTTTCGCGTCCACGTTTACCATCAGCGGCACCAAACTTGCCATCGGGCGCCGCTGAGGACTGCTGAAAATAAAAGCCGACGGCCGTAATCGCCAACACGATCAGTGAGCCGGGCAGTATATAAGCCCTGCGTCGACCGGCGAGTGGCGTTGATTGGTGGTGCTTGTTTTCACTCATACGAACAGTTTTTAATTAAGGGTTTGAGAACGGATGGCTTGGATGCCCGCCAGAGAAAATTGCACGATGTGTTCGGCAAAAGCTTTGCTGTCGCCCAAGTCGCTGGCAGGGCTACGAAAATGGCGGGCATTTTGCATGTGTTTTAAGCGTAACAAATGAAAACATTGGCCCATAATACTGGTATGGCAATATTGAATTTGTTGATCGCTTGCTGCTTGCCCAAGGCATTCTTTTAACAAGCCAATCATTTGCAAGCGTTGCGGATTGATTTCTTTTTCCATAATGTCGGAAAGCAGTCGGGTTGGCTGTGCCATTTCTTTATTGATAATGGCAAAAGAATAAGAGTTATCGTCAGTAACCCGATTGATTAATGACCGGATTCTTCCGGCTAAACGCTGTTCAGCCGAGGCATCGGTCCTTACTCCACCATTTGGAGGATACAAACTCAGTTCCTTGTTAAAGGCAAATCGCCAGGATTCCAGATACAGCGTTTCTTTATCGCGAAAATGATAATTAACTGAAGCGATATTGGTTTCTGCTTGTTCGCAAATTTCGGCTATCGTCGATTCCTGAAAACCTTTCTCCGAAAAAATGCGACTGGCTGCTGTTAACAGGCGATTACGGGTCTTTTCAGACTTGGTTTTCAGGCTAGTCATAGGCTAAAAAAATGAACAAGTGATTAATCCCGATGGCTAATTAAAATTTATAATTCAAACGTACATTAGGTTAAGCAAAACACATGCCAAACAATGGCCTGTTGTTATTGGTTAATTATTCTTGTTTTAAGCCGATGCGCTGTTTAAATATCAGCACCCTTTGCTTACGGCATGACTGCCAGACAACAGTCCGCTATTTTTTATAGCGGGTGCCATAATGGATGTTCGTTTTGAATTTTATGTCAGCCGTAGGTATGGCATGAATTAGCTAAATCTATTGATTTAACCAATGTTGCGAAGTTAAAAAGCTTGCCGAACGAGGTAAGTGATCTTTTTTAAAGATATGCAAATCTAATAATATCGTTTTATTACATATAATGATTGTTCTATCATAAACACCAAAGCCAATGAAATTGGTATTAAGATTTGATAATTTTGGCTACCAACTTAAAATCGGGACAGATAATAAGCTTTAATCCCTTAAAGGGATGGTATCGGTAAAATCGTCCCACTTTAAATTGGCAGCCATGATTTCTGCTACCTGATTTTTATCACAGGGTATAGTGATAAAGAAGGTCTTTTAGGCAAACTGGCAAGGTACCATCGCTGAAATTTTCCGGCATCAATAAACGCTTAATAAATTTGTGTTCTTTGTAGTTTTTATGAGGTTTTGGTAACAGTAATGATTTGATTTAAACCAGGATGATGTGCTTGACGTGGAGTACCCCATCCAATTTTTGCAAGGCAAACGAGTACATTATTATGGATACATTTATAGGCAGAAATTTTGCCAATGGACAAGAAGACCAAGCCTCGACGTTGCTGGCGTTTGATGAATTACAGTCGCGTTCGTTGTCATTGTCTGTCCGTGCGACTGCTCTGGTTTTTGAAGATCCTGTTTCTCGTCGATTACTGGAACAGATTGAACGTATTGCGCCTAGTGACGCAACTGTTTTGATTATTGGTGAAACCGGAACCGGTAAGGAGCTTGTCGCCCGCCATGTTCATGCCCTTAGCAAACGCAGTAAAAATGTTTTTGGGGCATTAAACTGCGCAGCATTGAGTGAAAACCTGATCGAGAGTGAATTATTTGGTCATGAAAAAGGCTCGTTTACCGGCGCTTTTACCAGTAAAGAGGGCTGGTTTGAAACGGCTAACAAAGGCAGTTTGTTTCTTGATGAAGTGGGTGATTTGCCCATGGGTATGCAGGCAAAATTACTGCGCGTGCTACAAGAACGCGAAGTGGTTAAAGTGGGTTCCAGGCAACCTGTGCCGGTAGATGTCAGAATTATTGCCGCGACCAACGTCAATCTGGAACAGGCTGTTGCTGCTTCTCACTTTCGCGCCGATTTATATTACCGTTTTAACGTTGCAACCATTCAGTTAAGTCCTTTGCGTGAAAGACCGGGCGACATCATGCCTTTGGCGAGGCACTTCTTGAAGATTTACGGAGAGCGATTGGGTTATGGCGAAATCAAGTTATCGCCAGCCACCGAAGTTACTTTATTGAATTATGATTGGCCAGGCAATATCCGCGAACTTGAAAATGCCATTCACCGTGCGATTCTGGTTTGCCCCAGTAATTGTTTACGGCCTGAAGACTTTCAGTTATCCGGCATTAGAATTCTGGAACCAGAGTCAATTGTGTCAATGACGTCTTTGGAAAATGCATTGCAGCGTCTTTGTGAACAAGCGCCACCCAAACTATTTGAAATTATGGAAGAGACAATTATTCGAACCGCTTTTGGATTCTGCGAGGAAAATCAGGTTCAGACCGCGCGTTTGTTAGATATTAGCCGTAATGTATTAAGGCATAAGTTGGGTCTCTATGGGATGCTGCCAAATACCCCGAAAAAAACATTAGCGGCCTGTAACGGGGTGGAAGCTTAAAGAAAAGAGGCTAGCAACTTTTGGTCGGGACGCCTGTAGATAATTATTTCCCGCCCAGGCTTAAGTTGATAGCCAATCACTTCAGCATTTTATGTCTTTGGCTGCCAGTAATAATTCGGCAATAAAATGCTGGCTATATAAGGGTAAATAGTTGTGTTTTAAATAGGCTATTTTAGTTTTTGAGCTGGGAATTAAATGCGATAAGTCCCGTGCGACCAAATCCCAATCTGCCTTGGGGTCGTACGCCATTGCCGTAATAAGACCAACGCCCATCCCCAAACGAACGTAGGTTTTTATTACATCGGTATCGGAAGCTGCCAAGGCAATATCCAGATCCAGTCCTTTATTTTTAAAAGCACTTTCAATATTTGACCGTCCGGTAAAACCAAAACTATAGGTAAGGATAGGGAACGAGGCCAGGCGTTCAAGAGTAATCTCGCCCTCACTTAGCGGATGTTGTTGGGGTACGACCAACGCATGATGCCACTCATAACAATTTTCAATCACCAGATCAGTCTCCTGATCGACTTTTTCGGTACAGATGGCAATATCCGCTTTACGCGTATGCAACTGGGCAATCAGTTGTTCCGGTGATGATTGCGCCATATAAATTTTGACGCCCGGATATTTTTCCCTAAACCGTTGGATAGGTACGGGTAAAAAATACTTGGCTTGAGTGTGAGTAGTCGCAATGTGCAGAATACCTTGATTACTGTCAAGGTAATCGGCAGCCAGATTTTGAATATTGGTTTTGGCCCGGTTAATTATGGCGACCTCATCCATGATACGTAGTCCCAACGTTGTCATGCCGATCAATTTTTTGCCCTGTCTTTCAAATAACGGCGAGCCTAATTCATCTTCAAAAAGATGTAATTGCCGACTGACTGCTGATTGCACAATATGCATTTTTTCAGCGGCTTTTGAAAGATTTAAGTTTGTTTCCTGGAGCACACGAAGTAATTCAATTTGGCTCAAATTCATGTTTTAGTGATTCCTTATCGACTATTCCTGATTATTGTACACGGATGATACTGATTATACGGGTTTCAACTGATTTTGTTGTTAGCTGTAGGTCGGCATAAGGCCACCCAAGCATGGCGCTTGGTGGCGTTTCCGGCACACTCGTGCATAGTGCCGAAAACGCTTATTCTCGCTTGTGTTCGAAAAGCCTTATTCCAACTTACGCCTGTTTTTTAATGGCTGAGTAGTTAAAAAGTATTTATTCAGTCCCCCTCTTTGAAAAGAGGGGTTAGGGGGAGATTTTATTAGATAAATCCCCCTCAATCCCCCTTTTTCAAAGGGGGAGGTGAATGCTTACGTTAAAAAACTAATGAAACCAGTGCGCCTGGCGTATTTTCAGATCAACTTTGTCGCCTCGGTTTAAGTTTAATTGTTTAAACTGGTCATTGGGCATTTCTGCAAAAACAGGTGCTGCCGAACCATTGGAGCCGTTTTTAACCAGCTCAAGACGAATCAGTGCACCCAGATGTTGCCAGTCTTTCAATGTTGCCGGTGCTGCTTGGTCTGCTGTTGATTTTTCAATGAGAATGTCATGAGGCCGCACATGGGCAATTTTACCATCGCTATGGGGGGGCAATAATCCGGCTGTTTGTAGCCAGTCAGCGTCGTGTTTATCCAAATCAAAAACATTGGTTTGTCCTATAAAACGCGAGACAAAAGCATTGGCGGGATGATCGTAAATATCGCTGGGTGAACCTTGCTGTTCGATGCGGCCATGATTAAGTACGACCACCTGACTGGCGACTTCCATGGCTTCTTCCTGGTCATGGGTAACAAAAATGCTGGTGACATTTAATTCATGATGCAGGTTTCGTAACCATTGCCGTAAATCCTTACGCACGCTGGCATCAAGTGCACCAAACGGTTCATCCAGTAATAATACGGAGGGTTCTACAGCCAAGGCTCTTGCCAAAGCAATACGTTGACGTTGGCCACCGGATAGTTGGTCGGGATAACGGTCATTGAGCCAGTCCAGCTGAACCAGTTCCAACAAGGCATGAACTTTTTTGGCAATAATATCGTTACTGGGCCTGTCCCGACGAGGCTTGACCCGTAAGCCAAATGCCACGTTCTCAAATACGGTCATGTGCCGAAACAGCGCGTAGTGCTGAAACACAAAGCCGATACCGCGCTGGCTAACATTTTGATCCGTTTTGTCTTCTTCGTTTATTAACACACGTCCTTTGTCGGCATGTTCCAATCCGGCAATAATGCGTAACAGTGTCGTTTTGCCACAACCGGAAGGGCCTAACAAGGCTACCAGTTCGCCTTCTGGAACTTCCAGATTGATATGGTCCAAGGCAGCAAAGGTGCCAAAATTTTTACTGATATCAGAAAGCAAAATACTCATAGTGGAATCTCTAAAATAAAATCATGGTGGTTAGGTGATTTTCTGCGAAGAATATTGGCTATCACCTTACCAAATTAATGTGGGGGACTGTCCGAGAACTTATCGGTTGCCCTGCTTCCATTCCAGGGCCGTTTTTAAAATCAGGGTAACGATGGCCAAACCTGCCAGAATCGAAGCACTGGCAAAGGCACCGACGACATCATAGTCGTTATAATTGACTTCCACATGTAAGGGCAATGTATTGGTTAAGCCTCGAATATGACCGGAAACAACGGAAACTGCGCCAAATTCACCCATTGCTCTGGCGTTACACAGTAATACGCCATAGAGTAAAGCCCATTTAATGTTGGGTATGGTAACGGCCCAAAAAGTTTGCCAGCCACTCGCACCTAATGATAGTGCGGCTTCTTCTTCCTGGTTACCCATTTCCTGCATGAGAGGAATCAATTGCCTCGCGACGAAAGGAAAGGTAATAAACAAGGTAGCCAGGATAATCCCGGGTACAGCAAAAATAATTTTTATATCATGGACGATCAACCATTCACCAAACCAGCCTTCTGCCCCAAACAACAGCACAAAAATAAATCCCGAAATAACCGGAGATACTGAAAACGGCAGATCGATCAATGTGGTTAACAGGCTTTTGCCTTTAAAATCAAAGCGGGTAATTGCCCAGGCGGCGGTAACGCCAAATACCGTGTTTAACGGGACAGTGACTAATGCAGTTAACAGGGTCAGATTGATGGCAGCTATTGTGTCATCCTGGGATAATGCCGACCAATAAGCTGCGACGCCTTTCGAGAAGGCCTGGAAAATAACCAGGCCCAGTGGCAGGCATATAAACAGGCTGATGAAACCGATGGCTATCGCGATTAAAGTCCATCTGACCCAGTCGGGATCTTGTAAAGCCAGCTGTTGGCGGGCAACTAATTTAGCGGGGTTTATGGGTTGAGTAACGGCATTCATATTGACATTATCCTTATAGTTGTCCGGAGCGTTTACGCACCCAGTATTGCAGTACGTTAATCAATAACAGCATTACGAAAGAGATAACCAGCATCGTCAAGGCAATGGCGGTAGCACCTTGAATATCAAATTGTTCCAACTTGGTAACAATTAATAATGGCACAATTTCTGATATATAGGGAATATTGCCGGCAATAAAGATGACCGAGCCGTATTCACCGACACCTCTGGCAAAAGCCAGGGCAAAGCCGGTTAGCAGGGCAGGGAAAACATTCGGAAAAATAATTTTGGTAAATACTTGCCAGCGCGTAGCTCCCAGACTGGAACCTGCTTCTTCCATGGATGACTCAAATTCGAGCAATACCGGTTCGACGGTACGTACGACAAAGGGGATGCTGATAAAAATGAGTGCCATTACAATACCCATGGGTTTAAAAGCAACCTGTACGCCAAGTGTATTAATCAGTAATTTGCCAAGAAAACCACTGGGTTGGAAAATAGTGGCGAGGACAATACCGGCGACGGCTGTTGGTAGGGCAAAAGGGAAGTCGATCAAGGCGTGAAAAAAAGGTTTACCGAGAAATGAATAACGTACCAACACCCAGGCAACAATAAAACCAAAAAAACTGGCGATGAGAGCGGCCACCAGCGCGGTGGAAAAGCTGACGCGAAAGGAGGATATTACCCGCTTGTTGGTAATGATATGGACATAATCATTCCAATCCAGCTCAAAACTTTTAAACACTAACGTGCTCAACGGTATTAAAACGACCAGGCCCAGATAGAGAAGGGTAAATCCGATGGTTGGACGAAATCCCGGCATAACACTACTTTGTGACATTACCTATCTCCATTGTTGTTTGAGTACATTGTGTCAGTGGCGATGTCGCCTGACTGACAATAGATAATCTTGTTTTCATTGTTGTTCTCAAAAAATTAATTTTTGGCGGGGGTGATGGTACTCGCCCCTTAACGGTTTGGTTCTATTCGATTAAGAGCTTATTTTTCTGTTCATAGCGTTATAAATACATCGTGTTATTGGCAGTATTTTAACTTGGTGATTTATTGCTATATTGATCTTATTATTGGCTATAAATCTGATCAAATATGCCGCCATCAGCAAAGTGAGTCCGTTGCGCGGCAGGCCAACCGCCTGGAATAATATCGTTAATTGAAAATAGCTCCAGGTGTGCGAATTGGTCGGCATGACGGGCAAGAATTTCAGGATTGCGTGGACGATAATGATGTTTGGCAATGATTTCCTGACCGGTATCGGTCCAGAGAAATCCAAGATAAGCTTCGGCCACTTTCTGAGTGCCTTTTTTATCGACGACCGGATTAATAATGGCAACCGGATGATCCGCTTCTATACTGGTTGACGGAACAATAACATCAAATTTATCGGCACCCAAGTCTTTGGCAATCAAGAAGGCTTCATTTTCAAAAGTTAACAATACATCGCCAGTATTATTCTGAATAAAGGTATTGGTTGCAGCGCGTCCTCCGGTATTTAAAACCGGTACATGCTTAAAAAGTTGAGTAATAAATTCTCGTGCCTTTTCTTCACTGCCGGATTTGCGCAACGCATAACCCCATGCTGCTAAATAGCTGTAGCGGGCATTGCCGGAAGTTTTAGGATTGGACAGGATAACAGCGTTGTCGGCTTTAATCAGGTCATCCCAATCCTTGATGTTTTTAGGGTTACCTTTACGCACCAAAAATACGGTGGTTGATGTGTAAGGCGCACTGTTATCAGGGAACCGGGTAAGCCAGTTTTTGCTGATCAAGCCTTTGGTTGCAATCTTGTCAATATCCGTTTCCTGGTTCATCGTTACAACATCCGCTTCCAGACCGGCTATAACAGCGGCAGCCTGTTTGCTGGAACCATCGTGGGATTGCTGGATGGTCACTTTATCGCCGGTTTTTTTTAGCCAGTAATCGGAAAATGCGACGTTAATATCTTTATATAATTCTCGAGAAACATCATAAGAGACATTAAGTATTGAGTATTCTTTAGCGCTAATTGTGCCTGTAAAAGACAGCGTTAGTAAACCCAGCAGATAAAGTGAGCGGTGAATAAGTCGCCTATTAAAAAGATTTTTAAGTATTATTTTTTTCATGTGAAAAAATTCCGGTAAGGGTAAGCTGGTTTTTGACAAGGTCACTTTTTATCGATAAAACGCTTTAGCAAAACAAGACAGGGTGAACAGCGCATTTTAGCGTTTGTTCACCCTGTGTTTTACCAGTTATAGGTAAATCGTAACTTATTTTCCGGGTCCATAGATTTGGTCAAATACGCCATCATCAGAAAAATGCTTTTTCTGAGCGGCATCCCAACCGCCGAATGCGTCGATTTTAACCAACTGCAAGGGCTGAAATTGTTTGGCATATTTGGCTGCTATTTCAGGATCTGTCGGGCGATAAAAGTTTTTGCCTATGATTTCTTGGCCTTCCTTACTGTATAAATACTTCAGGTATTCTGTCGCTACTTCTACAGTGCCATGTTTACGTGCTATATCTTCAACAACTGCGACGGGTGGCTCTGCCAAAATACTTAATGAAGGAGTAATAATTTCAAATTTGTCTGCGCCGAATTCACGTAATGCCAAATAAGCTTCGTTTTCCCAGGCAATCAATACATCACCAATTTCGCGCTCGATAAAAGTGGTGGTTGAGCCGCGAGCACCGGTATCCAATACGGCCGCATTTTTAAACAATTTACCAATAAATTCTTTTGCAGCCGCTTCGTCATTATTGTTGGTCTTAAGCGCATAAGCCCAAGCGGCCAAGTAGTTCCAACGTGCACCGCCGGAGGTTTTTGGGTTTGGCGTGACGATACTGACGCCAGGTTTGACGATGTCATTCCAGTCTTTAATTGCCAGCGGATTGCCTTTGCGTACCAGAAATACAATAGTTGATGTATAAGGTGAACTATTGTTTGGCAGCAAAGTTTGCCAGTTTTCCGGGATTAGTTTACGTTTTTGATAGAGTTGATCAACGTCATAACCAAGTGCCAGTGTCACTACATCGGCTTCCAGTCCTTCCAATACAGATCGCGCCTGTTTACCTGAACCCGCATGAGATTGATTGATGGTGACGTCATCGCCGGTTTTGGCTTTCCAGTATTTGGCGAATACCGGATTGTATTCTTTATATAACTCACGAGTTGGATCGTAAGACACATTGAGTAGTTTTATATCGGCTGCATGTGAATTATTTACTGCCAGAATGGCCAGTACGGCTGCGAAGATAATAGTAAAAAAGTTATTTTTCATAAATAAAGTTTCTTGGGTCAGATTGTTAAAACGATAATTGAAAACGGGTTGCAAAAACTTGTTCAGTAGGACGGTCTGCTACATTTTTTATAGTTCCTGCTCCACCATTAAAAGATACCTGCTCATAATCGGCTCTAATCAAAGCATAGGCATTAAGATACCAGTTGACGCCCAGTGCCCATGCGGTAGCGTGATTGGCAGCCTGACTGGGATCAATGATCTGAAAGGTGCTTTTGTCGATACTCATCTCGGACCAACGGGCGGCAATTTGCCACGCTCCCCATTTACCATCCAGTGGGCTAAAATTTTGAATAGGCTTTACTGACCCAAAGGTATTGTCTTCACCTGTCAGGACATAAGACGCAAATACTTGCCAGGCTTTGTTTTCCTGCTGAATATTTATAGCTTTGCCTGTCTGGTTTCTCCCGGAAAGTTGCTGAGTTGAAACCGCATATTCGCCCATCACACCAAAGGGGCCTGAATACCAGTAAGTTTGTGGGTATATGCGGTGCCTGTCACCATCAGCTGTTGGTGCTGCTTGTGCTACTCCGGCAGCAGTTTTATAAGTATTGGCATAATTAAGATAGGTGGTTCTACCAATAGGCGTTGCCTGGTTTTTCAGTGCCTGTTTACTAGGATCTCCTACTGAACCAGCTAAACCAATACCCAATCCTTCGAGCAATGGTGTGGTGTGTTGAAAGGGATGTGCAAACACGCGTCCTACAAATTCTTTACTATCATAGGTGGCGCTTCCACTATTATTGGGGCTGCCGTCGTCGCCAGAGCCATTGTCGACCGCGAGTTGATAGGTTAAAAAGTTTTTAGCATCTATAGGACCTGGTATTTTCTCTGCGCTATAGCCAGGCTTGGCGAAGGCACCATGCACTTGTATACCTACGTCACGGTTACTTGCCAAGTAGGTCGGGAAAGCGCGTTCCAGAAAGGTGCCATCGGAGTCACCCTGTAAACGTTCAAGACTGATTGAGGGCTTAAATTTACCCACTAATAAACTGACTGCAGGATCGTAGGCATAGTCAATATAAGCATCCGGTAAAATATTTCCACTCGCCGCAAAATCAGGCATGATCTTGTAGTAGATATCCTTGAATACATAGCCTTCCAACCAGACACGTGCTTGTTTAAGATCAAATGAGGTGACATTAAGATTATGGTCATCTTCTAGGAAGTAATGGCCATCTGCCTGAACTGCACCACGTATCCGTACCTGGTGTTTTTTGTCCGAAGAAGTAATTCTGAAACCATTTTCACCGACATCAAATACGGGTAATTTTTGGAGGGCTCCGGTAGTGACTTCATCCTGCACTTCCAGTTTTCTTTCCAGGGTATTCACTTTACGTGTGAGTTTGACTACTTCTGGTGAGACTGCTGTTGCAGCAGGTAATGCGGCTGGTTTGGTTGATAAAGCTCCTGATTGATCGAGTTTTTCCAAACGAGCCTCCAGTTGGTCCATTTTTTCCAAACGGTGTTCGAGTTCACGAATGCGTTTTTCCAAAGTTTCGGTATCAGCAGCTTGGGCATCGGTAATGCCTAATAAAGCCAGATTAATGACACTGGCTATCGCAGTGCGTCGGAAGGTGCTCATATTTTTGTCCTGTTTTGAGTTTTAACTTCCGGTGATCCGGTTAGTCTGCTATCACTTTGAAATAATGTTTTTCGCCGTTTTTTACGGTAGAGTGGATTTGATTATTTAACTCAGGCACTTATTTTGTGTCAAAGCGTAGCTTTTCTTTACGTTCAATTTGTACAACCTTGCCGTCATGAATGATAATTTCGACCGATCCAAACTGGATTCCTTGTAAAACAGAGACAATCTGATCGACGATTGCAGTCTTCAGTTGTACTTGACTGTATTTTCTTGTATCGGTAGTCATATAGCGCCCCTACAACCTGTTACTATTGAAGATAAACGTGTTATTTACGTTCAGCATATTTAAAAGCTGGGTGCACTATAGCAGTGAAAATGTAAGATATTTAATGATGTATTTTGATATGTATATCTCATTAAGTGATAAAGATATGCGATAGGTAACTATTGTTGAGTTTTTATATATGGTTTTTATCGATGTAATACTTTATCGCCAAGCGGATAAAATAATCAGGTAATGGATTTTTTTACAAAAAAAAACCTCGTTTGGAAAAATCCAAACGAGGTTTTTTTGGGCTGGTATAGGGAATTTGTTTACCTTGGTTAATTAAGGCAGATGTCGATTACAACAGAAATTATAGATTGGCAGATTAGTATGAAGTCAGCCTACGAAAGTCCTAAAACATCCTGCATATCATAAAGTCCGTTGGGCTTGTCTTTTAACCAGACCGCTGCCCTAACTGCACCATTGGCAAAGGTCATACGACTGGTGGCTTTATGGGTAATTTCCACCCGCTCACCGTCATCTGCAAACATGACCGTATGTTCACCGACGATATCACCTGCGCGAATGGTTGAAAAACCAATGGTTTTTCTTTCTCGTTCGCCGGTATTACCCTCTCTGCCATAAATCGCACAATCTTTTAAATCGCGTCCCAAGGCATCGGCAATGACTTCGCCCATCCGTAATGCCGTACCCGAGGGTGCATCGACTTTGTGTCGGTGGTGAGCTTCAATTATCTCAATATCGGTATAGTCGCCCATGACTTTAGCAGTCATTTCCAACAATTTAAGCGCCAAGTTAACGCCGACGCTCATGTTGGGTGCAATGACTATAGCTACATCTTTGGCAGCCTCGGCAATCACCTCTTTTTGCGCATCGCTGTAACCGGTCGTGCCAATGACTATTTTTTTGCCGGCCTGTCGACATTCTTCTATAAATGCCATTGACGCATCGGGACGGGTAAAATCAATTAGCACATCAAACTGATCAATAACAGAAACCAAATCATCGACTACTTTTACAGCCAATGTTTTAATACCTGCCAATTCACCGGCATCTTTACCGATTGCATCACTACCTGGACGTGAAACCGCAACGACCAATGCGGTTTTATCAGCCAATGCCGCCGCTTTTATTAAGGATAAACCCATGCGACCGGATGCGCCGACTACCGCAATACGTATCATGACTTATCCTGTTAATTTATCAAAAAAGCTTTTTACCCCGGCAATCCAGGAGTGTTCCTGAGGGCTATGTTGCTTGCCACCACTGGATAAAGATTCCCCCAGCTTTTCAATCAGTGCTTTTTGTTCTTTGGTTAACTGTACCGGTGTTTCGATTTTTACCTTACACAGTAAATCACCGACGGCACCACCCCTGACTTGTTTAACACCTTTACCGCGTAACCTGAACGATTTTCCGGTTTGCGTTTCAGGCGGTATGGTTAGTTTTACTTCACCATCCAAAGTAGGTACCTGTATGACATCACCCAAGCAGGCGGTAGCAAAATTAATAGGTACTTCGCAATATAAGTTGGCACCGTCACGAGTGAAAATATCATGCTCTTTTACCCGGATTTCTATATAAAGATCGCCTGACGGGCCACCACGCTCTCCGGCTTCACCTTCTCCAGTCAGGCGTATCCGATCACCGGTATCGACACCGGCAGGAATTTTTGCCGACAAGGTTTTGGTTTCCTGAATACGTCCCTGACCATTACATTTGCCGCAAGGATCTTTAATTTGTTTGCCCGTTCCACGACAGGTAGGGCAGGCTTGCTGCACAGAAAAGAAACCTTGCTGCATCCTGACTTGGCCATGGCCATGACAGGTAGTGCAGATAACCGGGCTTGAGCCTTTTTTGGCTCCCGAGCCTTTACACTCAGTGCAGCCAACCAGTACAGGAATACGAATTTTGGTTTCGGTTCCGGCAACGGCCTCTTCCAGGGTTAGTTCCAGGTTATAGCGCAAATCAGAGCCGCGTTGAACATTGCTGCGTTGCTGCCTGCCGCCGCCAAAAATATCGCCAAAGACATCACCGAATATATCACTGAAACCTTCATTGCCACCAGGACGACCACCCATAGAGGGATCAACACCGGCATGACCAAACTGGTCATAAGCCGAACGTTTTTTAGGGTCTGATAAAATTTCGTAAGCTTCTTTGATTTGCTTGAACTTAACTTCAGCCGCTTGGGGATTGTCAGCGTTTCTGTCGGGATGAAACTTCATTGCCATAGTGCGATAGCTTTTTTTGATCTCCGCATCGCTGGCGTTTCTATCAACGTTGAGCAGTTTGTAAAAATCTTCTTTTGTTGCCATTTTCCAATCCGCTCCTGAAAAACTGCTCAGGAGATTAAGCATTGCTGCAAGGTTATTAAAAGCCGCATACCAAAAAAGCGCGGAATAGTTTTAATGTGTATTGCGTCCAAAAAGGTGGGCAATACCATAATAATTAAAGTAACAATTTAGCTATCCAGCCAAATTATCAGGCATCTTTCCTTGATGCTTTATGTAAAAAGCAGATTGAGACGGATATCTCCATCTCAACCTGCATTTTATTTCAATTCGTCTCTCAAAAATGAGAGAGAATTAATACCGCTAAATTGTGTTAGTCTTTTTTAACTTCTTCAAACTCAGCATCAACCACACTGTCATCCGTTTCTTGATGATGTGATGAGCCGCTATCATGATGGGCTTCACCGCCTTCAGCGCCGGCTTTTTGTGCATAAACGCGTTCGGCCAGTTTACCTGATAATTCAGTTAAGTCATTGGTTTTCGCTTCAATGGCCTCTTTATCATCACCTTTAACGGCTTCTTTCAGTGCTTCAATCGCGTGTTCAATGCTGGTTTTTTCTTCTGCACCAACTTGGTCAGCCAATTCTTTTAAAGACTTTTCAGTGGCATGAATCATTCCATCCGCGTGATTACGGGCATGGACCAATTCAGTCAACTTGCGATCTTCATCAGCATGGGCTTCAGCATCTTTAATCATACGATCAACTTCATCATCTGACAAACCACTGGAAGCTTTAATAACAATCGATTGTTTTTTACCGGTTGCCTTGTCTTTAGCCGATACGTTTAAAATACCGTTGGCATCAATATCAAAAGACACTTCAATTTGTGGAACGCCACGCGATGCCGGTGGAATATCCGCTAAATCAAAACGGCCCAGTGATTTATTAGCCGATGCTTTTTCACGTTCACCTTGCAACACATGAATGGTGACAGCAGTTTGATTGTCATCAGCCGTAGAAAAAACTTGTGCTGCATTGGTTGGAATGGTGGTATTTTTTTCAATCAATTTGGTTAAAATGCCGCCCATTGTTTCAATACCTAAAGACAAAGGAATAACGTCCAGCAACAAGACATCCTTAACATCACCTGACAAAACACCCGCTTGAATCGCAGCGCCTAAAGCAACGGCTTCATCGGGGTTGACGTCTTTACGGGGTTCTTGACCAAAAATACTTTTAACCATTTCCTGCACTTTCGGCATACGGGTTTGACCGCCCACCAAAATTACGTCATTGATTTCTGATGCTTTAAGACCGGCATCTTTTAGCGCCATTTCACAAGGGCCTTTAGTACGGTTAATTAGTTCTTCAACCAAAGATTCGAGTTTGGCGCGAGTCAACTTAACGTTTAAATGCTTGGGGCCAGAGGCATCTGCAGTAATGTAAGGCAAGTTAACATCGGTTTGTTGGCTTGACGACAATTCGATCTTGGCTTTTTCTGCTGCTTCTTTTAAACGCTGCAGAGCCAATGGGTCGTTGTGTACATCTACGCCACTTTCTTTTTTAAACTCAGCGGCAAGAAACTCAATAACTCTTGAGTCAAAATCTTCGCCACCCAGGAAAGTATCACCATTGGTTGATAATACTTCAAATTGATGTTCACCATCTATTTCGGCAATTTCAATGATGGATATATCAAAAGTACCGCCACCCAAGTCATAGACGGCAATTTTGGTGTCGCCTTTAGGCTTGTCCATACCAAATGCCAATGCCGATGCAGTGGGTTCGTTAATAATACGTCTTACTTCCAAGCCGGCAATACGACCGGCATCTTTAGTTGCCTGACGTTGTGAATCGTTAAAATAAGCAGGAACAGTAATAACCGCTTCGGTTACCGTTTCGCCTAAATAGGCTTCAGCATCTTTTTTTAACTTCATCAAAATACGGGCTGAAATTTCTGGCGAGGCCATTTTTTTGCCATGTACTTCTACCCATGCATCGCCGTTTTCTGCTTCGACGATTGAGTAAGGCACCATTTTGATGTCTTTTTGTACGACATCATCTTTAAAACGACGACCAATCAAACGTTTAATGGCAAACAGGGTGTTTTTTGGATTGGTGACTGCCTGGCGTTTTGCCGATTGTCCTACCAAAACTTCATCATCACTACTAAAAGCAATAATGGAAGGCGTAGTACGCGCACCTTCACTGTTTTCAATTACTTTTGCGACGCCGTTTTCCAACACCGCAACACACGAGTTGGTCGTTCCTAAATCTATGCCAATTATTTTAGCCATTGAATGCTCCAGACTGAATTTGTATAAAAAATGTAAAAGTTATTGTCGATATGGGGGCTGTTTTATGGTGTTCAAGCCTACACATTATCTTCTGATGGTTTTTCTGCGGCTTTTGCTACCACGACCATCGCGGGTCTTAGTAAACGTCCATTCAGGACATAACCTTTTTGAAACACGTTAACGACGGTATTGGGTTCTGCACCTTCTACTTCTTGCATCATCATCGCTTGATGTTGTTCCGCGTTAAAAGGTTGCCCCAAAGGATCAATGGCAACGATATTAAATTTTTCAAACAAGGCTTCAAACTGTTTAATCGTTAAGTCACTGCCTTCCCTGAATTTTTTTACTTCCTCGCTATCGCCGGTTGCCGCTTGCAAGCCCAAAACCAGGCTGTCAAATACGGGCAGTAGTGCTTTGCCAAAACTGGTTAAGGCAAATTTATGGGCATCTTCCAGATCCTTTTGAGTTCTTTTTCTCAGGTTTTCCATCTCCGCCTGGGTGCGAACGGCTTTATCCCATGAATCGTGCGCTTTTTGTTTGGCTTCTTCCAGTTCTTGTTTCAGCTCTTCAATGGTGTATTCATGCTCACCCACTTCAGTGTGTTGCAGCTCTTCATCGGGAGTTTTGGCTTCAACATCAATCTGTGATTCAGGTGTTTCCTGATCAATACTCATCTTTTAAGTTCCTTAAAATAGTTGTGATAACGTGCATAAATGCACAAAGAAATATTGCTATCTATGATGGGGTCGATGTTTTTGGATTCAAGGCTGCACCCAATATTTTTGCGGTAATATCAACAAACGGGATGATTTTTTCATAAGCCATGCGTGTGGGTCCAATAACACCAAGTACACCAACCACTTCATCATCAACAGAATAAGAAGAAGTAACCAGGCTACAATGATCAAATGCTTGGCAACCTGATTCTTCACCTATAAAAATCTGGACCCCTTCCGCTTTCATGGATTGATCCAGAAGGTGAATAACATCCTGCTTTTGGCTAAATGCTTCAAACAATTTTTTTAAATGATCACGGCCCGATAACTCGGAAAAGCCCATTAAGTTGGTTTCTCCGGTTAGCACATAATCATTTTTCTCAGGGTCAGATTGAAACGTCAATTGTGCCATTTTTATCGCATCCAGCATCGCTTGATTCATACGATCCTGATCATCTTGCAGTTCTTTTAAAACGGCAGAACGAACAGCGTTCAAGCTCTGGCCACCATAGATTGAACCAAGATAGGCACCAGCTTGTTGTAGTTCTGCCGCGCTAAATAACTTGTCGGTATGAATAACTTTGTTATGAACTTCTTGTTCATTAGTGACGAAAATAACCAGTACGCGTTTATGTGATAAAGGCAAAAATTCAATATGCCGCAAGCAGACTAATTCTCTTTTTGGTAAAGTCACTACCCCGGCCATTTTAGTTAATTCTGCAATTAACCGTGAGGTAACCCCGATCATGTTACTGATGTCTTCTTTTTTCGATAATCCTTCATACAGCCTGGTTAATTCTTTGGTGTCCAACGGCTTAATGATTAACAAGCTGTCAACAAACAAGCGATAGCCACTAACAGTAGGTACGCGTCCCGCTGACGTGTGTGGTGAATGTATCAAGCCTAAATCTTCCAGATCGGCCATGACATTACGAATGGTTGCAGAGCTTAAATTTAACTCCGAATCTGTTGATAACACTCGGGAACCTACAGGCTGTCCATCATTGATATAGCGTTTAACCAGTGTTTTTAGTAACTGCAACGACCGTTCGTTTAAATCCCGAGTAATCTTACTCACCTATACCTCTATAAAGCCAACGCGTGAGTGCTAATCCTGAAAAATATCAGTTCACCCGATCATTGTCAACAAAGGGCAGAAACCGATATGCACTAAAGTAAGTAATTCATCCTTTGACAAATCTTGGTTGAAGGACTCAGGTTGTCGATATTGGTGCCTTAAGTGGCACGGCTTTTGGCGGGCATAGAAAAATACAAGTCCATTATTGGCGCTGCAAAATAAATAGTTGGCTAGCTAAATAAACAGGTAGTGTACAAATATCGCATTTAATGCTCCCATAAAATAGCCCAATCATAGATGTGCCCAAGTGTGTTTTGGTCAATAGCTAAATTGCTTCAACCACGCAGGATATTAAATTTTTAAGTGCGCCAACTAATGCTTGGGATACTTAGTTGACATATAATAGCCAACTTGGACATAAGAATAATGTGCCGGGAATAGTCGGCGTATCAAATTTTTTATCCCCATACTTTGTATCTCGGCATAAACTATGCTGAGTATGAATGATTCAAACCAATAAATATTCATGCCTTACCATTTATATCCACAACTATATTCACAATCAGGAGTTACTATGAAGAAAGTTACGTTAGTTGCATCAGTTGCACTGTTCTTGTTTACAGCGATTGCCAATGCACATGGCCCTGTACGTCAAAAAGCCGAAGAACAAATTACCATCAATGCACCGGCTGAAAAAGTATGGGCCCTAATCAAAGATTATGGCGATATGTCCTGGCTTCCCGCTGTAGCTTCCACAAAGGCAGAAGGTGGTAATGCAAAAGGCGCAAAGCGTGTTCTGACCTTAAAAGAGGGTGGTATTATCACTGAAGAGCTGAAAAAGTACGATGAGACAAAAATGTCTTATGCTTACAAAATTACCGAAATGAGTACTGCAAAAACAATTACTCATGCCGGCGCTGAAGAAAGTGTACCGGTATTGCCGGTAGATAACTACTCGGCAAGTATTGATGTAGAAGCTAAAGGTGATACTTCTGTCGTTTCCTGGACTGCCGGTTATTACCGTGCTTACACAAATAACAATCCACCTGTAGAAATGAACGAAACGACTGCTAACGAAGCAGTGACTGCTGTTTTAAAAGAAGGCTTGGCCAACCTGAAAGCCTTGGCTGAAAAGTAAGGGTTATCGAGTGTTTGTTGTGAATTATCAAGCGGTAGCGATGGTTATCGCTACCGCTTTTTTTAGTACGCCACTTTCAGCGACTCCTTTTGCTTATATTACCAATCAATTGGATGACAGTGTTTCTATTATTGATACTGAGCAGGGCAAAGTAGTCGATACGATCAGTGTGTCCGGGAAGCCTGCCGGCGTTGCCGTTGCCCCTGCCGGAGATAAAGTTTATGTCAGTACACCGGAAGCTCATGGTTTCGCCGTTATAGACGTAAAAAAACGTGAAGTTATTGCCAAGGTTGTTGTGAGTGACGGGGCATTAGGTATTGCTGTCGCTACTGATGGCAAACGTATTTATGTAGCAGATTGGTACAATAATAGTGTTGATGTTGTTGATGCCGACAGTTTCAGCATTATTAAAAATATCCCCGTGGGTGATTCGCCATCGGGTTTGGTGGTCAGTCCTGACAATCGCTGGTTGTATGTCGCCAACCGTCTAAGTAACTCGGTTTCTAAAATTGACCTTAATAATCTCACTATCAGTAAAACCACGGCAGTGGGTACGCATCCTTTTGGGCTGACCATTGATGCCAGGGGTGAACGTATTTATGTCGCCAATGTAAAAAGTGACGATGTAACCGTGTTGGAAACCAGGCGCATGTTAGTCATTGCGACCATAAAAGTTAACATGCTGCCTTATGCAGCCGCATTAGCTCTTAATGATAGTCGTCTGTTTGTGACCAATCAGGATGATAGTTCTGTGTCGGTTATTGATACCGAAACGTTAAAAGAAATCGGCTTGATTGAAGTTGGTGATAAACCTGAAGGTATTAATACGCATCCTGATGACCGATATGTTTATGTTGCTAACTGGTTTGATAGTACTGTATCAGTGATTGATGCCCAGACCCTTAAAATCATTAATACCATTAAAACCGGTGAAGGTAGTCGTGCCTTTGGGCAGTTTTTTGGCAAGTAACCTGGTTTCGGTTACGCTTTTGTAAGTAAGGTAAAAAGTTCTTGTCATTAAATTTAAGAAGAAAACTGTATTCACAAATCGGCTTCCAGTCACTTGTGTAACAGTAATAGACTCGTGATATTTGCGCATTGGGCCGTTGTGATAAGCCCCTAACTAAACATTGATTATTTGAGAATAAAATGGCTGAAACTGTAGATGAATTGACGGTAACGTACGAAGATGGCGGGATAGAAACAGTTAAAGAGCTGGATAAAAAAGTACTGACCAAAGGTGCGTGGGCTACGGTTATGTACCGTTATCAGGACTGGAATCGTGCCAAAGAAGAATATGGACCCGATAAATATACCATTCGTCGCTATCAAAAGCGCAATGGTGAATACCAACAAAAATCAAAATTTAATATCTCCAGTAAAGATCAAGCAAAAAGCATTATTGCGGCACTGGAAGAATGGATAAGTATCGACTGATCAGCACAAAAACCATGTTCTGATAAATCTTTAAAGCTAGTAAGTAGTAACTGCCGAACGAGGTTTTTAACCCGTTCGGCACAATACTCACACGTATTTTACGCTTTCCCCAAATACCACTTAATTGTCTTAATAATCCCGCTTTCAAAGCTCTCATCGGCCTGCCAACCCAGTTCGGTTTCTATCTTGGTGGCATCGATGGCATAACGTTTGTCATGACCGGCGCGGTCTTCGACATAGTTAAGCTGATCCTTATAGCTACCTTGGGCTTTAGGGCGCAGTTCATCCAAAATCTCACAGACTTTATCGGCAATGTAATTATTGTTGCGCTCATTACGGCCGCCAATATTGTAGACTTCGCCGACGTTACCGGTATGGTAAACCAAATCAATACCTTTACAGTGATCCAACACATAAAGCCAGTCACGTATATTTTTGCCATCGCCATAAATGGGGATGTTTTCGCCACTAACCGCTTTGCGGATGATGGTTGGAATCAATTTTTCGTTATGCTGTTTGGGGCCATAATTGTTGGAGCAGTTTGTAATCACCGTGTTCATGCCATAGGTATGGTAATAACTGCGGACAATCATATCGCTGCCGGCTTTGCTGGCCGAGTAGGGAGAATTAGGTGCGTATGGCGTGGCTTCGGTAAACAGGCCGGTTTCACCCAACGTTCCGTACACTTCATCGGTAGAGATATGATGAAAGCGACAAGCCTCATAGCCGGGCTTAAAAACAAACGGTTTTTCCATCCAGTATTTATAGGCGACATCAATCAGGGTAAACGTGCCGTTAACATTGGTCTGCACAAAAACACCAGGGTTTTTGATGGAGTTATCGACATGACTTTCTGCGGCAAAATGGATAACACCGCGAATATCATGTTGGCTAAACAGCTGCTCCAGTAAGTTACGGTCGCAAATGTCGCCGTGAATAAACGTATAACGGTCATTACCGGCAATTTCGGCAAGGTTTTCAAGATTGCCGGCATAGGTTAATAAATCAAGATTAACCAAGTGATATTCAGGGTATTTTTCTAAAAAATAAGGGGCAAAATTACTGCCGATAAAACCGGCGCAGCCGGTGATCAAGAGAGCTTTCATGAGTAGTCGGTTCCGGTTAAGTTATTCAGGCAGTCAGCTAGGCTGTCTTTCCAGTAAGGAATAGTCAGGTCAAACGTGCTTTTAATTTTTGCCTTGTTCAGCAAGCTGTAATGCGGACGGGTTGCCGGTGTTGGATAGTCTTTGGTTACTATCGGTTTAACCTGGCAAACAATAGCAGAGTATTCAAAAATTGCTTTGGCAAAGTCATACCAACTACAAACGCCTTCATTACTGAAGTGATAAATTTCGGTGTCAGTCAGGCTCTCCAGTTTGGGATGTTGAATAATCGCCAGAATGGCGAGTGCCAAATCCTGTGCCGAAGTGGGTGTCCCTACCTGATCATAAATAACGCCCAGTTCTTCACGTTCTTTGCCCAAGCGCAGCATGGTTTTGACAAAGTTATTGCCAAAGCGTGAATACACCCAGGACGTACGAATGATGATAGATTTTGCCGGATTAATCGCCAGCATCGCCTGTTCGCCCTCAAGTTTGGTTTGTCCGTAAATGCCTTGAGGATCGGTAAGATCTGTTTCACTATAAGGTTGGTAGTTTTTGCCATTAAACACATAATCTGTTGAGATATGAATCAACGCGCTGTTTTTGGCTTTGGCAATCCGCGCCAGCGTTTCGACGGCGGTGCTGTTAAGGGCTCTTGCCAGTTCAGGTTCAACTTCAGCCTTATCGACGGCCGTGTAGGCGGCGCAATTAATAATGACGTCAAAAGCTTTATCCATAAACCAGGTTTGTATGGCTTCTGAATCACTTAAATCCAGCTCATCCCGACTGATAAAAGTAAATGTAAAGTCGGTGTTTAAGTCACTTAATTGGCGCAGTTCACGGCCCAGTTGTCCATTTGCACCGGTCACCAGTATGGATTTAGGCATAAAGGCTACCCGCATTGTTAAACAACTCCGCGTTATCAAGTGTGGGTTGGATGGTATCTTTTGCGGATAGTTGTAGCTGTTCTTTTGCTACCAGCCAATCAATGCCTAAAGACGGATCATCAAAAGCCAGTCCCCGGTCGTTTTCCGGAGAGTAATAATTGTCCACTTTATAAGCAAAAATGGTGTCATCTTCGAGCACGACAAAACCATGGGCAAAACCGCGTGGTACAAATAGTTGGCGTTTGTTTTGTTCAGATAACTCGACACTCACATGCTGTCCAAAAGTCGGGCTGCCGACTCTAATATCCACAGCGACATCCAGTACCTTGCCTTTAATCACCCTCACCAGTTTGGTTTGTGATGCCGGGGCCAGTTGATAATGCAGACCTCTTAATACGCCATAACCCGATTTTGATTCATTATCCTGAATAAAATCAATGGTAAAACCCAGAAAAGCATTCAGTTTATCCTGGCGAAAGGTCTCAATAAAGTAACCTCGCTCATCACCAAAAACGCGGGGTTCAATGATAATGACATCGGGGATACTGGTTCTTATAAAATTCATATACTTGCCGTACCTTCGCCTGCGCGCCGCAACAGATACTGTCCGTATTGGTTTTTTAACAGTGGCTGGGCTAATTGGATTAATTGCGCTTGGGAGATATAGCTCATTTCATAGGCAATTTCTTCAATACACGCCACTTTTAAGCCCTGCCTTTTTTCAATGGTTTGAATAAAATTGGAGGCTTCCAATAAGGATTCATGGGTACCGGTATCCAGCCAGGCATAACCACGGCCCATCAGTTCAACTTTTAAATTGCCTTGTTCAAGGTACACTTGATTAACGGTAGTAATTTCCAGCTCACCACGATGCGAGGGTTTAATATTTTTGGCAATCTCAATGACACTGTTCGGATAAAAATATAAACCTACGACGGCATAATTACTTTTAGGTTGACTGGGCTTTTCTTCAATACTCAGCACATTACCGTTGTCATCAAATTCGGCAACGCCATACTGATCAGGATCTTTAACATGATAACCAAAAACGGTCGCTTTTTTATGCGCGGTGACATTGAAAACCGCATGAGCCAGCATCTCGACCAAACCATGTCCGTAAAAGATATTATCGCCCAATACCATGCACACATCATCGTCACCAATAAAGTCAGCGCCCAGAATAAATGCTTGAGCCAAACCATCCGGCGATGGTTGTACCTTATAGGAAAAGCGCATGCCGATGTCCGCGCCATCGCCCAATAATTCTTCAAAGCGGGGCAAGTCTTTAGGCGTAGAAATAATCAACACTTCGGTGATGCCCGAAAGCATTAAGGCCGACAGCGGATAATAAATCATGGGTTTGTCGTAAATCGGCGTCAGCTGTTTACTGACGCCTTTGGTAATCGGGTAAAGCCGGGTTCCGCTACCACCCGCTAAAATAATGCCTTTCATTTAATCACTCCATTAAAAAATATAAAATAAACCGGTTATTGAATACTTACAGGTATTGCCGCGAGTTGCTTGATTATCGAAGCATACGCTATTTGATTAGCTTAATCTTTAATACAACATTAGTCGATTTAAGATGAACTCTCTGTGAATGCATTCAGATATGGATTTTTAACTATTTATTAGGTGCAACATACTTTGGCAATGATAAAGGTGTGTTGATTGTATCATTCTCCCCAAAATCATTTCATTCTTGATACGGGGAATCAGGCTGTTTATTTAATTTATGCAAGATGTCCTGCGAGCAGGGTAAATAGAGTATCCTGGGTGTTCAATAGGGTAATGCGTAAAAATCAGCTGTGCAGCTTTCTTCGAACAAAGCTGTGTTACTGATTATTGATCAGTGCGAATCTTGTCAGGAAAGCCTTTAATCGATTATAAATATGCAAAGACAATTTGTTCGTTTTGTCGTTATTGTACTTTTGATTTGCCGACATTTTTGAATAACTACGACAATAGATTGACTTCATTGGGAGTAGTCGTAGAAAATAGCGGGTTTAGATTTGCATAACCATTTAAATTGCGTATGGATAACAGCGTTTCTTCTCAAGACAGTTTGGTTTCTGTTCGTAATTTGTCGTTTTCTCGCGGCGACAAGATAATATTTGACGATATTTCGCTGGATTTTGAACGCGGCAAAATCAGCGCTATCATGGGGCCTAGTGGTACGGGTAAAACTACCTTATTGAAGTTGATTGGTGGGCAGTTGTTCCCTGATAAAGGTTCAATTACTGTTGATGGTCAAAATGTCCATAAATTACGCAGAACTGAATTGTATAATTTGCGTAAACGTTTGGGCATGTTATTCCAAAGCGGTGCATTGTTAACGGATATGAGCGTTTACGATAATGTGGCTTTTCCGTTACGAGAGCATACACATCTTCCTGAATCCATGATTCGTACTCTGGTATTAATGAAGTTGCAGGCGGTAGGTCTGCGAGGTGCCCGTAATTTAATGCCTAATGAGCTTTCCGGTGGTATGGCCCGGCGTATTGCTTTGGCAAGGGCAATTGCGCTGGATCCGATGATGATTCTTTACGACGAGCCATTTACCGGGCAAGACCCTATCTCTATGGGGGTTTTGGTGCATTTGATTAAGTCTTTAAATAATATTTTGGGACTTACCAGCATTATTGTTTCTCATGATGTCCATGACACGTCAGCGATTGCTGATTACATTTATGTGTTATCAGGAGGCAAAATTGTAGGCCAAGGTACGCCTAAGGAAATTCAGCAATCTGACTCTGAATGGGTGCAACAATTTATGACCGGTGCTGCAGATGGTCCGGTACATTTTCATTATCCTGCCAAAGATTATGTTGATGATTTGATGTCAGTTGGAAAGCGTTATTAACATAATTAAAATCAATATCACCTCTGAACTCTCTGCTTTTGACCTTGTAGTGGTTAATTTTAAAGCGGTTAGAACACCATAAACTTAAAGCTGTCCAGGTAAATAGACTATAAAATGATTCGAATTCTACAATATTTGGGTAAAAGTACGCGTACCAGCTTTACCAAGCTGGGCCGAGCTACGTATTTTTTGCTGCAGACTGTTTCCGGCATACCCAGCGTATTACTTCGTCCCAGATTACTGCTTAATCAGTTGTATTCTGTGGGTGTGTTATCTTTTTTGATTATAACCATTTCCGGGTTGTTTGTCGGTATGGTTTTGGGTTTGCAGGGTTATTACACACTCTCTGATTTTGGCGCAGAAGAAACACTGGGTGTTATGGTGGCGGCTTCTTTGGTCCGAGAATTGGGACCCGTTGTTTCGGCGTTGTTGTTTGCGGGCAGGGCTGGCTCTGCTTTGACGGCGGAAATTGGTTTGATGAAGGCAACCGAGCAGCTATCAGGTATGGAGATGATGGCAGTTGACCCGATTAAGCGTATCATTACACCGCGATTCTTGGCCGGATTGCTGGCAATGCCGTTACTGGCTGCATTATTTAGTGCAGTGGGTATTATTGGCGGCCAGATAATTGGCTCCGGTTTGTTGGGCGTTGATGAAGGTGCTTATTGGTCGCAAATGCAGGCCAGTATCGATTTCCATGATGATATTCTTAATGGCGTTATCAAAAGTATTGTGTTTGGTTTTGTTACATCATGGATAGCATTATTTGAAGGTTCTGATGCCATTCCCACTTCGGAAGGTGTTAGTCGAGCGACTACCCGTACCGTGGTTAATTCAGCTTTTAGTATTTTAGGTCTGGATTTTATCCTGACCGCACTCATGTTTGGAGAATAATAACATGCAGCACACCAGTACTCAGGACACGCTTGTCGGGCTTTTTGTCGCGGCAGGTATTGTCGGACTGTTTTTTCTTTCGATGCAAGTCAGTAATTTAAGCTCTTTTGGTGATGAGGAAAGCTATACAATTATTGCCCGGTTTGAAAACTCAGGAGGCCTTAAGGTTAAGTCTCCGGTTTCTGCGGCCGGTGTAAAAATTGGCAAGGTCAGTTCAATCAGTTTTGATCCTAAAACTTACCAGTCAGTTGTTCATATGAGTATTTATACACAGTACAACACGATTCCAACCGATACCAGTGCCAGTATTTATACCGCCGGTTTATTGGGTGAGCAGTATGTTAATCTTGATCCAGGTGGTTCGGAAGAATATTTACAGCAGGATAGTGCCATTGAAATCACTCAGTCAGCGATCATTCTTGAAAAAGCGATAGGCCAATTCTTGTTTAAGTCAGCGGCAGAAAAAAAATGACAGATTTAAGTATTGTTGACCAAGGCGCAGGGCGCTTTATGGTTGATGGCGATTTGACTTTTGCTACTATTAACAAGCAGACGGTAAAGTCTTTTGCATTTTTAACGGCAACAAAATTAATCACTATTGACCTTGCGGGTGTTGCTAATATCGATAGTGCGGGTCTTGCGTTGGTCATTGAATGGATTAAATATACCCGCCAGCATAGAACACAGATAGTGTTTAAAAATATTCCCGAGCAACTGCTCAATCTTGCCAAGCTCAGTGGTTTTGATAAAACCAGTCATTTTTCAACGGAAACTGCAGGGGATCAAGAAGTTGAGGCCCTGCCATCTACAGAGACAATTTAAGTACCCATTATGGATAAATTAACGATTACCGGCGGCGCACAACTTTCTGGAGATATCCGTATCTCTGGTGCAAAAAATGCAGCCTTACCTATTCTGGCTGCAACGTTACTTTCACATATGCCTGTTAGTGTCGGTAACATACCACATTTGCATGACATAACCACGACCATGGAATTATTGGGTCGCATGGGTGTGCGTTTGGTTGTCGATGAGAAAATGAACATTGAAGTCGATAGCAGTACTATCAACAGTTATGTAGCTCCTTATGAGTTGGTGAGAACCATGCGTGCCTCAATTTTAGTGTTGGGGCCCTTATTGGCGCGGTTTGGTGAAGCGCATGTGTCATTACCCGGTGGTTGCGCTATCGGTACACGACCGGTTGATATCCATATTAACGGCCTTATTAAAATGGGGGCGAATATTACTGTCGAAGGTGGTTTTATTCACGCAACGGCTGATCGGCTTAAAGGTTGTCGTTTGGTACTTGAGCAAATCACGGTGACCGGTACAGAAAATTTATTGATGGCGGCAACTTTGGCTGAAGGAACGACCATCATTGAAAATGCTGCTAAAGAACCTGAAGTGACGGATTTGGCGCACTTTCTCAATGCCATGGGCGCTAAAATTACCGGGATAGGTACCGATGTCCTGGTCATTGAAGGCGTTGAAAAGCTGGGGGTAGAAGATTTGCATTATGATATTCTTCCCGACCGAATTGAAACCGGTACGTATCTGGTTGCTGCGGCTATTACTGGCGGCAAAGTCAGATTAAAAAAAACCCGTCCTGATATTCTGGATGCCGTTCTGGAAAAGCTGGTTGAAGCTGGTGCTGAAATTATTATCGGTGAAGACTGGATTGAGCTGGATATGCACGGTAAAAGACCAAAAGCAGTTTCTCTTCGCACTGCGCCTTACCCGGCGTTTCCAACTGACATGCAGGCTCAGTTTATTGCGATGAACTGTATCGCTGAAGGTGTTGGCGTTATTACCGAAACGATTTTTGAAAATCGGTTTATGCATGTTCAAGAGCTTCAACGAATGGGTGCTGATATCAGGCTGGAATCTAATACGGCTATTTGTACCGGCGTTAAAAAATTGACTGGTGCGCCGGTAATGGCAACCGATTTAAGAGCATCTGCCAGTCTTGTGATTGCGGCACTGGTTGCAGAAGGCAGTACTTTGGTTGACCGTATATATCATATTGATCGGGGTTATGACCATATTGAAGAAAAGCTGTCGCAGCTAGGCGCTACAATACGCCGTGTGCCACGGTAAGGGATTGCTATGTTAACTATCGCTGTATCCAAGGGCAGAATTTATGAAGAAGCTTTGCCATTACTGGCAGAGGCTGGCATTGTACCTGTTGATGATCCAAAAACTTGTCGTAAATTAATCCTTGCAACTACTCGCGAAGATGTTCAGTTGGTGATTATTCGCGCTACTGATGTACCTACTTTTGTTGAGTATGGTGCTGCGGATTTGGGTATCGCCGGAAAGGATGTGCTTATTGAGCATGGCGCTGAAAGTCTGTATGAGCCGTTGGATTTAAACATCGCTTGCTGCCGACTGATGACAGCCTATCATAAGGATGCCCCTGAACATCGAGGTCGTATTCGTGTGGCTACCAAATACGTTAAAATAGCCAAGAGTTACTTTGCGAGTAAAGGCATACAAGCCGATATTATTAAGTTGTATGGCTCAATGGAGCTCGCTCCATTAGTTGGTCTTGCTGATTGTATTGTGGATTTGGTTGATACGGGTAATACCTTAAAAGCCAACGATCTTGAACCGCGCGAACTTATTATGAATATAAGTTCCAGGTTGGTGGTTAATAAAGCAGCCATGAAAATGAAGCACGCAGCAATTTCAGAATTACTGATTCAATTTGAAAAAACTTTGGCAAATAGGTAAGTCTATGCCCTGTTTAAACCTCACTAAACTGGATGCTGCATCCCCCGATTTTAATCAGCAATTACAGCAACTGTTGGCTTGGGATGAGTCTGATGACTTAGATATTCATCAGCGGGTTTTGGATATTATTACTGATGTTCGTAATAATGGCGATAAAGCGGTTATTGACTACACTAACCGTTTTGATCAGCGCCATATTACTCAAGCTGGTGAGTTTGAATTGTCTCAAGAAACGCTTAAATCAGCCTGGGAGAGCTTGCCGACTGATCAAGCGCAAGCGCTGCAAATGGCGGCTGACCGTGTTCGCGCTTATGCCGAGCATCAAAAAATGCAGTCTTGGCAATACACAGAAGCTGATGGCACGGTACTGGGGCAGAAAATTACGCCGCTGGATCGGGTTGGTCTTTATGTGCCGGGCGGCAAAGCATCTTATCCTTCATCGGTATTAATGAATGCGATTCCGGCAAAAGTAGCCGGTGTTGATCAATTGATTATGGTGGTGCCTACGCCTCAGGGTGAAACCAATCAGTTGGTATTGGCGGCGGCTTTTTTGGCGGGTGTCGACAGGGTATTTACGGTGGGTGGAGCACAAGCTATCGCTGCGCTTGCTTATGGGACTGAAACGATTCCTGCGGTTGCAAAAATTGTCGGCCCCGGCAATATTTATGTGGCTACGGCTAAAAAACTGGTTTTCGGGCAGGTAGGGATTGATATGATTGCCGGGCCTTCGGAGATCTTGATTATCTGCGACGGTAAAACCAATCCCGACTGGATTGCGATGGATTTGTTCTCCCAGGCAGAACATGATGAAAATGCCCAGGCTATTTTAATTAGTGATGATAGTGATTACCTGGAAGCGGTAGAGCAAAGCATTAATAAATTATTGCCGGGTATGGAGCGTGCCGAAATTATTAAAGCATCCTTGTCAGCACGCGGTGCGTTAATTAAGGTGGATAATTTAAAGCAGGCTGCCCATGTTGCCAACATTATTGCACCAGAGCATTTGGAGTTGTCTGTTGAAGATCCTGTAGCATTGAGTGAGCATATTCGTCATGCAGGTGCCATTTTTATGGGTCGTTATACGGCGGAAGCCTTGGGCGATTATTGTGCGGGTCCTAATCATGTCTTACCAACCTCGGGCACGGCACGTTTTTCGTCGCCTTTAGGGGTCTATGATTTTCAAAAGCGTTCCAGTTTAATCAATTGTTCTCAAGCCGGGGCTGATACTTTAGGCAAAACTGCGTCTGTTCTGGCGCGTGGTGAAAGCTTGACTGCCCATGCCCGATCTGCGGAATTTAGAATAAAGTCAGGTTAATGGGTGTAAAGTTCAAGGTGTAAAAAACAAGTAACTACCTTTTGGCCTTTATCTTTTACTGTCATCATGACTCAAAATAATAATCTGATTTCCGCTGTTTTTCGTAAAGAAGTTTTGGCAATGGCGGCTTATAAAGTCGCTGATGCCTCAGGTCTAATTAAGCTGGATGCCATGGAGAATCCGTATGGCTGGCCGGAAGCCAGTAAAAAAGACTGGTTGGAGGTGCTCAAAAATTGTCAGTTAAATCGCTATCCTGATCCTGAGGCACACCAGCTTACGGAAGTTATCAGGCACTTGAATCGACTACCTGAGCAATTTGATTTATTGCTGGGTAATGGCTCTGATGAAATTATTCAATTACTGTTAATGGCATTGCCGGCAACAGCCAGCGTTTTGGCTCCTGTTCCCGGTTTTGTCATGTACAAGCAACTAAGTGATTGTTTGGGGTTAAATTATCTGGGTATTCCTTTGCTGGCCGAGTCCTTTGATCTCGATTTACCTGCCATGCTGGCAGTTATCGGGCAGCATCAACCTTCAGTAATTTTCCTCGCTTATCCTAATAATCCTACCGGTAATTTATTCAGCGAAACAGCAATACTGGAAATCATAAAAGCAGCTAAAGGTTTGGTTGTCATTGATGAGGCTTATGCACCTTTTGCCAATGCCAGTTTTATTGATGCATTGGGTCAATACGATAATTTGTTGGTCATGCGTACCGTTTCCAAGTTGGGTTTGGCAGGTTTACGCTTGGGCTATATTATGGGTAATCCGGCAATTATTGAGCAACTTAATAAAATTCGCCTGCCTTATAATATTAATAGCCTGACGCAAATCAGTGCTGATTTTGCGCTTTCCAATAAAGCGCTTTTTGATGAGCAAACTCAAAAAATTTGTGCTGAAAGAACCTTTGTTTTTAATGAGCTTAATAAGCTTAACGGTATAACAGCTTATCCAAGTGCTGCGAATTTTATTCTGTTTAAAACGCCTAAAGATAAAGCCACTGAGATTTTTCTGTCGATAAAACAGCAAGGGGTTTTAATTAAAAACATGAGCGCTCAGGGAGGCTTGTTAAGTGACTGCTTGCGAGTCACTATTGGAAAACCCGAGGAAAATTTGGCATTTCTTGCCGCCTTAAGAAAAAGCCTTTACTAAGTAAGTCTATAATAAAAGGGCCACTAAGCTTTTGGCTTAGGTAAAAAATAAACTAACGATTAAATATGCTGGTGCAAACAATGGCCTCGTTGCAAACAAGATTAATGCAACGAGGCCATTGTTCCCATAGCGTTTGGTAAATCTTTTGTTTAAATGACGTGATATTAGGGGCAATCAGTTAAATACCCTGCATCATCTCAAACAATTCACACTAAGCGCTTTAGATTCATGGGCTTCTAGTGGTATATTGACGCAAAATAAAAATGAGCTGTAAAGCCACGGATAAAACCAGGAGAGTTCCATAATGAATAATAAAGGCGTCGATAAGTCCAAGCGCCAGTTTTTAACCTCGGCTATGACCGTGGTTGGTGCTGTGGGCACAGGCTATTTAGCTGTTCCTTTTCTTGCTCAAATGCAGCCTAGTGTCAAAGCTATGGCAGCTGGAGCACCTGTTGAAGTTGATATCAGTAAAATGGAAACCGGACAATTGATTCGAGTTGCCTGGAGAGGTAAGCCGGTATGGGTGCTTAACAGAACACCTGAAGTTCTTGCCACATTAAAAACCCTTGATGCCGAGCTTAGAGATCCGCTTTCTAATGAATCAGAACAGCCGGCCTCCAGCAAAAATCCGGGAAGATCACTTAAGCCCGAGATTTTTGTTGCCGTTGGTTTATGTACTCATTTAGGCTGCTCTCCTACTTTTCGTCCGGAAATTGCACCCAATGATTTGGGTGACAAATGGAAGGGTGGTTTTTTCTGTCCGTGTCATGGCTCTTGGTTTGATTTGGCTGGTCGCGTTTATCGTGGTGTACCTGCGCCCACTAATCTGGAAATTCCGCCTTATCGCTACGTTACTGATACAAGAGTAATTATTGGTGAGTCTGCTGAGGAGAAAACTGTATGAAACCAACCCGTTTAACTGAGTGTGGCAACTGGGTTTTAGATCGTTTTCCGGTGACTAAATTTTGGAATGATCATATGGCGCATTATTATGCGCCCAAGAATTTCAACTTTTGGTACTTTTTTGGCTCTTTGGCGTTATTGCTGTTAGTCAACCAGATTTTAACGGGCATCTTGTTAACCATGAACTACAAGCCGGATGCAAAGCTGGCTTTTGATTCTGTCGAGTACATTATGCGTGATGTACCGTGGGGTTGGCTGGTGCGCTATATGCATTCAACCGGTGCTTCTGCATTTTTTATCGTTATTTATCTGCATATGTTCAGGGCGTTGCTTTACGGATCATTTAAGCATCCGCGTGAGCTGATCTGGATTTTTGGGATGCTGTTGTTTGTTGCCTTAATGGCAGAAGCATTTATGGGCTACTTATTACCTTGGGGACAAATGTCATTTTGGGGTGCCCAGGTAATTATCTCTTTATTTAGTGCCATTCCTCTTGTTGGCGATGATTTATCACTTTGGATCAGGGGCGATTATGTTATCGCCGATGCAACATTGAACCGGTTTTTTGCCTTCCATGTTATTGCCGTGCCTTTGGTATTGGTAATGCTGGTTTTTATGCATTTAGTCGCGCTACATGAGGTTGGCTCCAATAACCCTGACGGCATTGAAATCAAGGAATCCAAAGACCCGTGGGGACATCCTGTCGATGGTATTCCTTTTCATCCTTATTACACGGTTAAAGACTTGGTCGGCGTTGGCGTATTTTTATTGTTTTTTGCGACGGTTATCTTTTACATGCCGGAAATGGGAGGGTATTTTCTTGAGCATGCCAACTTTATTCCGGCTGATCCAATGAAAACACCGGAACATATCGCTCCCGTTTGGTATTTCACGCCGTTTTATTCGATTCTACGGGCTATTCCTGATAAATTTGCCGGTGTTATTGGTATGGGGGGCTCCATTTTTGTGCTGTTTCTGATGCCTTGGCTGGATCGTTGCAAAGTTAAATCGATTCGTTATCGCGGCGGTATTTTCAAAAAAGCGTTATTCTTGTTTGTCATCAGTTTTATAGCATTAGGTTATTTGGGTACTCAACCGGTAACTCCGGTAGCGACTACCTTGGCCAGGCTTTTTACAACCATTTATTTTGGCTTTTTTCTATTAATGCCCATATATACCCGTTGGGAAAAGACCAAGCCGGTACCAAAAAGATTGACAAGATTGCATAGTCTTGAGGAGCAACTGCATACGCTCGAGGAGCAATTGCCCGCGTTAATTGAGGAAATTACCGAATTAAAATCAGTGGTTACCGAGATTGGTCACCCTGCATTTAAAGGTACCTTTTTTAATAGAAGACCCAGCCCTCAAGGCATGGCTCATGTGATTAGTCGATTGGCCAAAAAATTAAAAGGGAGTCTCGATTAATATGAAAAATTTAATCACATTACTTTTATTATTGATGTTGTCTTTTGGTGTGGCAGCTTCCGAAGCGATAGAGTTGCAAGAGGCAGATGTAGATCTTTCAGATAATGAGTCATTGCAGCGTGGTGCCCAGCATTTTGTAACCTATTGTTTAGGTTGTCACTCAGCCAAGCATATGCGTTACTTACGTTTTGCGCTTGATGTTGGTGTGGATCAAAAGAAAGTGTTAAAAGATATTGCGCCTGAAGGGGCAAGTATCTACGATCAATTGCACAGCGCCATGAACAAGCATGATGCCGAAAAATGGTTTGGTGTGCAACCGCCCGACTTGTCGTTAATTGCCCGGTCGCGAGGTGCTGATTGGTTATACAGTTATTTGAAAAGTTATTATAGCGATACTTCCCGGCCATTTGGCGTTAATAATTTGGTATATCCGGATACGGCAATGCCTAATCCCTTATGGCAATTGCAAGGTGAGCAGCATGCTGAACCGAGAAAAACCATCTATGGTGAATATATCAAGTTAGTTCTTGAAGATCAGGGTACTTTGTCGGAAAGAGAATTTGATCTTTTTGTTAATGATCTGGTTAATTTTTTGGTCTATGTTGGTGAGCCGGTACAACTGGAAAGAGAACGTCTGGGAAAATACGTCATACTTTTCTTGCTGATGTTCGTGGTGATTGCTTATTTGCTGAAAAAAGAATATTGGAAAGACGTTGACTGATAATTACTATTTTATATCTGTAGCCAAATTTATTTGACTTACAGAGGTGTCGCTCTGGGCGCAATTTAAAAATTCTGGATACTTGGTCGCATCCAGAGTGGCACTACTATAAAGAATGGATGCTAAATAATGCCAACAGTCAAAAGCTCGATGGTTTATGTTACAATGGCATCTTTATCGCCCTATACGTCCAAAGAGGTTGCTATTCGTGGCAAATATTATTACTCGTAAATCTGTAATGACGCTTTTTTCATCTCCGACATGCGCAATGAGTCATTGCGCGCGCTTTGTTTTACAAGAGAAAGCCGTTGCGGCAGATATAGAATATTATGACCCGACTGATCCACCAGAGGATTTACTTGAGCTAAATCCTAATGGTTCATCACCCACATTGATAGAGCGTGATCTGGTTCTTTATGATTCGCGTATTATCATGGAATATTTGGATGAACGTTTTCCACATCCTCCTTTACACCAAATGGACCCTGTTTCTCGTGCAAATGCCCGGATGCTGATTAAGCGAATTGATCAGGATTGGTATCAATTGTTGGATGAAATATTGTTTTCAGGTGAGAAAAAATCAGCGCGTGCCAAGAAAATGCTCAGAGAAAGTATTTTGTCAGCAGCACCTATTTTTGCCGCCAGACCTTATTTTATGAGTGATGAGTTTTCGTTAATTGATTGCGCCATTGCTCCTTTATTATGGCGACTACCTAGTTTTGGTATTGATGTGTCGACGCCAAATGAGGTTATTAATAATTATGCTCAGCGTATATTCAAAAGACCTGCATTTAAACGCAGCCTTAGTGAAGCTGAAAAAGAAATGGCTGAACCTTTAAAATAACTATCGCAACATGACTCCTTTAAAGCCCTATTTAATTCGTTCGATTTATGAATGGATTATTGATAATAATTTAACGCCGCATCTATTGGTTAATGCAGAATTCAGTAATGCAATTTTGCCGCAACAATTAGTTGAGGACGGCAAGATTTTGCTAAATATAAGGCCTGAAGCTATACAAGGTCTTTCTCTTGGCAACGCTGAAATTGAATTTAATGCCCGGTTTAGTGGCAAGCCCCTGCATATTGTTGTGCCTATGGCGGCAGTAATGGCAATCTATGCTCAAGAAAATGGTAAAGGCATGATCTTTGATCAGGAAGATGAAGGCTCTGATGAAACGCCACCACCCGAAATTAAGCCACCAACAAGACCTACCTTACGTATAGTAAAATAACTATGAATCCTTTGCTATGTTACGCACGCCAATACATAGCATTGTTTTTTAGTCGGGATATTTGCAGGTAAAGCAGGCAGTTAGTGTGCCTGCTATCAATTAATCATTTGATTGTTCAGTGTTTTTTAATGGCTGTTTGAAAAATAAATATTACTGAAGTGCATGCTTTTCCAAATAGGCGCCAAGCATTTTTTCATCAATTTCAATTTAGCAGTCATCGGTAATAGCGGCCACTGATACTTGTCTGTATATTACGGCGTTATTCTACTGCTACTTAAATTACCTCTCGTAAGATACCTTCTTAAATCAAGAAAAACAACTTTGCTATATCACTTTTGTGGATAGTAACTTCATTGCCATAAAAATGACGGCGTTTTCAGGTTATACTTTCTTTAAAGTTGGGATGGTTAATTATATTTTCAATTTAATATTCCACGATCCTTATTCTTTTGGTAAGTCGTTATGCGTTTATAGCCTGTTATTGCGGTTAGCTTAAAGAGTTGTACTTAATGTAGTTGGAATGGGGATTTTAGGGTATGAAAATACTACTATCCATCGTATTTTATGCCGAAGATTTTCAGGAGGTTATTCTATTACAAAGAGACGCGATTTTTTTAGTGCTACAGTAGTTGCTAAACTCGTCGTATAATGCTTGGTTATTTTAGTAATTGTTTAGGTGTGGTTTATGCAAATTATTCAGGAAGCGCTCACGTTTGATGACGTCTTATTAGTGCCCGCGCACTCAACTGTGCTGCCACGCGATGTAGAAATGAAAACACAGTTGACGCGAAGTATTACACTTAACATTCCGCTGGTTGCTGCGGCTATGGATACGGTTACCGAGGCCAGGCTTGCCATTGCCATTGCCCAGGAAGGCGGTATCGGCATTATTCATAAAAATATGACGACAGAACAGCAGGCCAGGGAAGTTCGTCATGTGAAAAAATATGAGAGTGGCGTCATTAAAGATCCGATTACTGTCTCTCCCGATGTCAGTATTCGTGATGTTATAAACTTAACGCGTTCCAAAAATATTTCCGGTGTTCCTGTGGTTAATGGTGATGAATTAGTCGGGATTGTTACCAGTCGCGATTTGCGTTTTGAAACGCGTTTTGATGAGCCCGTCTCAAAAGTGATGACACCTAAGGAGCGATTAATTACGGTTAGTGAAAATGCAGACCGTAAAGAAGTTATTGCTCTGCTACATAAGCATCGTATTGAGAAAGTGCTGGTAGTTAATGAGTCATTTCATTTGCGGGGCTTGATTACAGTCAAAGATATTCAAAAAGCTAAGGATTATCCTTTTGCTTGCAAGGATGAGCAGGAGCGTTTGCGTGTTGGTGCCGCAGTTGGAACCGGACATGGCACAGAGGAACGTGTTGCGGCGTTGGTTGATGCCGGCGTAGATGTCATCATTGTTGATACGGCGCATGGTCATTCACAAGGTGTTTTAGACAGAGTGCGTTGGGTCAAGCAGAACTATCCTTCAGTTCAGGTTATTGGCGGTAATATTGCCACAGCGGAAGCTGCATTGGCTTTGGTTGAAGCTGGTGCCGATGGTGTTAAGGTAGGTATAGGACCTGGATCTATTTGTACCACCCGAATTGTTGCTGGTGTCGGAGTTCCGCAAATTACTGCAGTGAGCAATGTTGCTGATGCTTTAAAAGGAACCGGTGTGCCGTTGATTGCCGATGGTGGCATTCGCTATTCGGGTGACGTTGCCAAAGCATTGGCAGCCGGTGCACATGCAGTTATGTTGGGCGGTATTTTTGCAGGTACTGAAGAAGCGCCGGGAGAGGTTGAATTATTCCAGGGGCGTTCTTATAAATCGTATCGCGGCATGGGTTCTTTGGGGGCTATGGCGCAACAGCAAGGTTCCAGCGATCGCTATTTTCAGGAAGAAACGGATTCAGTTGAAAAATTGGTGCCGGAAGGTATTGAAGGTCGGGTTCCCTATAAAGGTAGTTTGCTGGCAGTTATTCATCAACTGTTGGGTGGCGTACGTGCCAGTATGGGCTACACAGGTAGCCAAACGATTGCCATACTGCATGATAAGGCACAATTTGTACGGGTAACCAATGCCGGTATGCGCGAAAGCCATGTACATGATGTCACTATCACTAAAGAAGCACCTAATTACCGCGCTGAGTAACACTTAGTTCACTGATGACAGGGATTTAAATGGACAACTACGGATAAAAATTATAAATAATCCGTGTAAGTCTGTTTTAATCTTTGTTGTACGTACGTTCGCCCTTTTATCCAATATCTACATACAATACCGTGAAACAAGAAGCCACTAATATCCATAGTCAAAAGATCCTTATTTTAGATTTCGGCTCACAATATACCCAGTTAATTGCACGTCGCATTCGTGAAATTGGCGTTTATTGTGAAATTTATTCCTGTGAATGTAGCGAAACGGAAATCAAACAATTTGTCCCCAATGGCATTATCTTGTCGGGTGGCCCCGATACTGTCACCAGCGATGATACGCCGCGAGCGCCTAATATAGTATTTGAATTGGGTGTGCCGGTACTGGGTATTTGTTACGGTATGCAGACCATGACCGAACAAATGGGCGGCAAGGTTGAATCCTCCGATCATCGTGAGTTTGGTTATGCACAAATCAGGGCGCGTGGGCATTCAAAGTTATTGACAGGCATAGAAGATCATCTTTCTGATGAAGGCTTTGGTTTGCTGGATGTATGGATGAGTCATGGCGATCGTGTTGTTGAATTGCCTCAAGGTTTTATCTCTATTGCGAGTTCAGAGGGGGCTCCAATTGCGGGTATTGCCAATGAAGCAAAGTCTTTTTATGCCTTACAGTTTCATCCTGAAGTTACGCATACCAAGCAGGGCGGGCGTATTTTGTCGCGTTTTGTGCTGGATATTTGCGGTTGTGATGCGTTATGGACTGCCAGTAATATTGTTGAAGACAGTATTAAGGCCGTGCGTGAAAAAGTAGGTACAGATCATGTCATTTTAGGTTTGTCTGGTGGCGTTGATTCTTCTGTTGTAGCAGCCTTGTTGCATGAGGCCATTAAAGACCAGCTTACTTGTGTATTTGTTGATACCGGACTTCTGCGTTTGCACGAAGGTGATCAGGTGATGGCAATATTTGCCGAACATTTGGGTGTTAAAGTAATCAGGGTGGACGCTGAAGAGCGTTATTTAAATGCCTTGATCGGTATTTCGGATCCTGAGCAGAAACGTAAAATTATCGGCAATCTGTTTGTGGAGATTTTTGATGAAGAGGCATCAAAAATAGCTGATGCAAAATGGTTGGCGCAAGGTACGATTTATCCTGATGTCATTGAATCAGCGGGTTCTAAAAGCGGTAAGGCACACTTGATTAAATCACATCATAATGTTGGTGGTTTACCGGAAAATATGACTTTAAAACTGGTTGAGCCGTTGCGCGAATTGTTTAAAGATGAAGTAAGGCGATTAGGTCTGGAATTAGGTTTACCAGCTGATATGGTTTTTCGCCATCCATTTCCAGGGCCGGGTTTGGGTGTAAGAATCTTGGGTGAAGTTAAAAAACAATATGCCGATTTATTACGTCAGGCAGATGCAATTTTTATTGAAGAATTGTATCGGCATGATCTTTACGACAAGGTAAGTCAGGCATTTGCGGTATTTTTACCGGTTAAATCAGTGGGTGTCATGGGTGATGGGCGACGTTATGATTATGTTATTGCCATTCGTGCCGTTGAAACTATTGATTTTATGACTGCGCGTTGGGCACATTTGCCTTATGAATTTCTTGATCTGATTTCTCGTCGCATTATTAATGAAGTTCCGGGTATTTCGCGTGTTGCTTATGATATATCAGGTAAGCCACCAGCAACCATTGAATGGGAATAAGTCCTGCTGAGGATGAGGCATGGATGCGTTATGCCTTCAGATTGGCACAAAGAGCAGGGGAACAAGGTGAAGTGCCCGTTGGGGCGATAGTTGTCAAAGATAATCGATGTATTGCTGAAGGTTGGAATGTTCCTATTACAACGCATGATCCGACTGCTCATGCCGAAATGGTGGCCTTAAGAAAGGCAGGGCGGGTTCTGGAAAATTATCGCTTGTGTGACGCTACATTATACGTGACTTTAGAGCCTTGCGTGATGTGTATGGGTGCGATCAGTCATGCCCGGATTAAGCGTCTGGTTTTTGGTGCGCCTGATCCCAAACGAGGAGCAGTTTGTAATGCGTTGAGTCTTTCCGATGCAAGTTTTTTAAATCATCGAATTAACTGGCTTGGCGGTGTTTTGGAAATGGAATGCTCCGAACTGTTAAGAGATTTTTTTCGGGCCAGACGCTGACGTTTTGCGAGGTTTCTGTTCGTCGTTCGTCAGCAGCATGGTGATTCAAAAATGCGTCTGATTGAATCAAGATTCCCGTAATTTTTTATAGATGTTAATCAGGGCGTTAGTCGAGCAATCATGGCTGGTAATTATTTCATCATTTTGAAGTTCAGGCAAAATCACACTGGCCAATATTTTGCCTAATTCCACACCCATTTGATCAAATGAATTTATATTCCAGATGGCACCTTGAACAAAAATTTTATGCTCGTAAAATGCCAATAACGAACCTAGGGTTTTCGGTGTCATTTTATTAAAAAGGAAAGAATTTGATGGTTTATTACCGTCAAATACTTTCGATGCAACGAGAACGGGATCCGCTTGTTCGCCAGGGGTAAGTTTAACTTTAACTTCTTCAGCGGTTAAGCCGTTCATTAATGCTTCCGGCTGTGCGAGAAAGTTTGATATTAAAATATCATGGTGGCCTGGTAGTTTGTAATGACTGTTTGCAGCAGCCAAAAAGTCGCAGGGTACAAGTTTGGTACCTTGGTGTATCAGTTGGAAAAAAGCATGCTGTCCGTTGGTGCCCGGCTGTCCCCAAATAATTGGGCCGGTGCTGTAATCGACTTTTTCACCTTGCAGGGTAATACTTTTGCCATTACTTTCCATATCGCCTTGTTGAAAATAATCAGCGAAATAACGCATGGATTGGTCGTAAGGCAGTAAAGCATGTGAGTCAGCATTAAAAAAATTGTTATACCAAACTCCCAGTAAGGCCATTATTACCGGAATATTTTGTTCAAAAGGCGTGTCGCGAAAATGGCAATCTGCTTCGTATGCGCCCAGTAAAAGATCTTCAAAATGATCCATGCCTATGTATAAGGCAATCGATAAGCCTACTGCTGACCAAAGAGAATAACGACCGCCCACCCAGTCCCAAAATTCGAACATGTTGTTGGTATCTATACCAAACTTGGCAACATTTTCGGTATGAGTTGAAATGGCAACAAAGTGCTTGGCAATGGCAAGCGGGTCTTTTGCGCTATCAAGAAGCCAGTTTTTTGCAGATTGGGCATTCATCATCGTCTCTTGAGTAGAAAATACCTTAGAGGCAACAATAAATAAAGTAGTTTCTGGAGATAACGGCTTTAGTACTTCAACAATATTGGTTTGATCAATATTGGAGACATAATGTACTCTTAAGCTGTCCGAGCTATAAGGCGTTAGGGCCATTGAAACCATTTTTGGCCCCAAGCCGGAACCGCCTATGCCAATATTGACAATGTCGGTTATAGCTTTTCCGCTATAGCCTTTCCATTCGCCGGAACGAACCGATGTGCAGAAAACGCGCATTTTTGCCAAAACCCGATTAATTTCAGGCATAACATCTTGTTCATCAACATAAACGGGATTATTGCTTTTATTGCGTAATGCAGTATGGAGAACAGCCCGATGCTCTGTGGTGTTAATTTTTTCACCGGAAAACATCGCTTTAATTTTTTTATCCAGTTCTGCGTGGTTGGCAAGATCTTTCAATAGCAATAAAGTTTCGTCTGTTATTCTGTTTTTGGAATAATCAAATAGAATCTCATTGAAATTAATAGAGAATTTATTGAACCGATTAATGTCCTTTTTGAAAGCATCACGTAGAGAATTATTTTTAGTTTGATAGTAATGGGTTTGTAAGGCAGTCCACGCTTTTGAGGTAGTCAAAGATGACATTTTTTTTGGGCTCCGATTAAAATAAATTAGCTTAAGTCTACGAAAAGGACGGTTAGATAGCAATAGCGCAATGCGCGTATTATCATTTGTTTATGTATCGCCTATTTTAGTCTGGTTTTCTAGCAATTGCTTTATTTAGATGAGCTGATATGCTAGAGTTGGGTTTGAAATGAGTTAGATATGTGGCAAATGTAGCTTTTTTTGACCAAATCAAACTTATAAAAGAGCATTAAAAATGGCTCGCATAATAATAATTATTTTATTTAAACAGGAAGGTATCATGAATAAAGTACAGCTAATAAGAACCGGTTTTCTAGGGCTTTTGGGATTGTTTTTTTCCGCATCGTTATGGGCGCATGGTGGTGCGGCTGGTACTGACACTGATCAGTGTAAATTTGAATTGCAGCCTTCCCATTGGGTTCATTACACAGCTTATCAGCCCAATGCTTATCCGGCAGAAGAATTTTGCGGTAACTTGCCAGCTATAAATACCTTAACGCAACTGGTTTTTGATTACCAGGATATGAAATACAGAAACATGTTGGTTGAGTTTGAAGTGACCAAAGAACCTGAAGGTACACGCGTTTTCTTTTTGCCCAGTGCAAAACATAAATCAGGTTCTGTTAATTTAGAATTGAAAAATGGTGTGCCGGAAGCTGGTCAATATCTGATTCATATTACTTTGGTTCCAGATCCTGCAGATACTGAGAATCGTAGCCAAGGTGAGAGATTAGACGTACATATGGGCTTTAAGGCCGGCGCAGGTCAATCTGTGAGCAGAAACAGCATGTTGTTATATGCATTTTTTGCCATTGCCGGGCTATATGTATTGTATTTGTCAAGCGCAGGCTTCAAACGTAAAGTTGATGAAGTGATTAAAAAAATTAAAAGCTAAAATAAACACATAATATTACGCGCTTAATGCGAATAATAAATTCTTTATAAAAGACTATTTATTTTGATTTTTAAGACTAACGCGTAATATTGTTAAGCAATTATAAATTGTCTGGTAGGTTTGGTTATTTGAGCTTTAGCGTCCTTACTGATAATTGATCGTAAAAAATGTATTGATTATGTCAAGTATAAGAGGAAATTGAGAATGGTGAAGTTATTGTCGGTTGGAGTGCTGATGGTTCTTTTCTCTGTGCCAGTAATGGCTCAGGAGTACGAAGATCATGACAGCATGCTGATGGATCATGGTGATGGCCACTTGATGGACATGGCCGGAGGTATGGTGATGGGGCAGAATGCCGATACTTTACCCGGTGGTTGCGATAGCATATCTGAAACCAAAGAAATTACTGTACATGCCGGTCATAAATATGCTGAAAAATTCCCAGGTAGAATGTTTGCATTTGATACTCAGGAATTTAAATTTAAACCGTGCACTAAATTAACGGTTCATTTTATTAATGAGGATAACGTGCGGCATCAATGGATGATGCATGGTCTGCCTAAATATTTATATCCCAAAGGGATGTTTCATTTGGAAGCGACTGGTCCTTCAAAAATTTCAGGAACATTGATTTTACCGCCCGGCGATAAAACCTATCTGGTGCATTGTGATATTGCCCAGCATATGGAAAAAGGCATGAAAGCCCAGTTTAAGGTCGGTGAAGGTGATGGTGATTTGCCGAGTATTCCGGGTGTAACTGCTTATGTTATAGCGGATGATTATAAGGCAACGTTGCCTGAATTAATGGCAAAAGCTGCGAGCGAGATTGATAGTGCACCTGTAGCAGATGCTGCCAGTCCTGCTCCCAAAACAGCTGTGCCGCCTGATGATTCTGTTATTTCAGGTGTTACGGTGATTGGCTTGGCATTAGGTCTGCTTGCTGCACCCTTTCTGGCACGCAAGTTTAAAGGCATGAGCGTGTCAGAGGTGGTTGCTTACGTATTTGATTTGTTGAGAGCCTTTATTGAGTTGGCTGTAAAGCTACTGTCTCGTCTGATTAGATTGATTGTTGCTTACAAAAACAAGATATTGCCTGGAAAATAAATACAGGTAACATCGAAAACCCTGTGCTCTTTGAACGCAGGGTTTTTTTTTGAGATAAATAAATGCAAGAAATAGTGAGTGGTATGTGGGGACTGTTTCTCAGTGCATTTATATCATCAACCATTGCACCGGGTGGTTCTGAAGCTGTTTTGGCTTACATGGTATCGGAAGGGCATTTTCAAGTTCGGCACCTGGTTATTGTAGCTGCTATTGGCAATACTTTGGGCGCAATGACAACGTGGGGATTAGGGATGCTGGCGGCGAGAAAATTTCCAGTGGCCAGCCTGTTGTCAGAAAAAAAGCAGAAGGCACTAATCATGGTAAAAAAAAGAGGTATCTGGGTGCTTTTTTTTTCATGGTTACCGGTAATCGGTGATGCTTTATGTTTCGCAGGCGGATGGTTAAAGCTCCCGTTATTGCCAGCCTGTTCAGTTATTTTGTTGGGAAAGTTTGGCAGATACGCGGTGATCGCATGGCTGTTTGTTTGAAGCTGGAAAATAGGTTTGTTCAATGATAGATTTAAAACTTTTAAGATTAAGACTAAACGAAGTTGCTTTACTAAGCCATTTTCCGGCTAGTCATATAGCTTACCCGCATAAAAAGCGGGATTATTTTATAGCAGCGTTTACTTTTTTTTGTGTAGCAATCTGTTTAATTAGCGATGCGGATGCCGGCATAGAAAAACAAAATGCGCTTGGAGTCAGTGGTTGGGTATTTTTAATTGGCTTGCTGCTCGGAGAAAATAGGGAAATTAGAGTGCAGGTTGTCATAGCGGTTATTTTTGCCACTATCGGTGAACACTTTGCATCTCCTTTTATGGGCGGTTACACTTACCGATTTGGAAATGTACCGGCGTATGTGCCACCTGGTCACGGTATGGTTTATTTAACGGCTGTTGCTTTGGCGCGTTCCGGCTTGTTTTTAAGATATGCCAGAGAAATTACCGCGCTGGTAATATCAGTCTGTGGTATTTGGTCGCTTTGGGGTATCAGCGGCTTGCCGCAGCAGGGTGATGCAGTGGGTGCCTTGCTATTTTGTGTGTTTTTGGTTTATCTGTTTAAAGGTCGTTCGCCTATGGTTTATCTGGCGGCTTTCTTTATTACGACATGGCTGGAATTAATCGGTACTGCAGTCGGTACCTGGAAATGGGCAGCAATTGATCCGGTTTTGGGATTGCCTCAGGGTAACCCGCCAAGTGGCGTCGCAGCCTGGTATTGTCTGGTTGATGCGGTAGCCATAGGCGGTGCGCCCTTGGTATTGAATGGTTTAGCCAAGGGGTTGAGTTATTTAAAAGCCAGAACATTACGCTCACGAACAGCAGATTGATGCTTATAAATATTTGGGTCAGTTTTTAGTGCATGGACTACCAAGTCTGTAAATATCAGGCAGCGTGTCTCTGCCTCAATTGAGATGCAACAAATAATCCAAAAAGAGGATCTACTATGGAACGTCGTAACTTTATTCGTCTGAGTGTCGCCGGTATTGGCGCGGGTATTATCGCTCCAACAATAGCCTTGGCTAATACTGAAAAGCAGGTAAAGGGAGCCAGCGATATTTATTATACCAAGGAAGATCCTGGTCGCTGGAGTGGAAAGGTTGCAACGCATTTACCTAGTATTGATATAGAGAGTGCGGGCGGAAAAGTAACCGTAAAAGTGGTAACGCCTCACGAAATGAAAGGTTATGAACACTATATTGTGAAACATGTATTGTTGGATAGTAATCATAAGTTTTTAGATGAGCATATGTTTGATCCAACTAAAGATATCGCTGCAATATCAACATTTACCCTGCAAGGTTATAGCGGAATGCTATATGTGTTGAGCATGTGTAATAAACATGATTTGTGGTTAAACGAAGCCAAGGTATAAACGAATAATGTCATTCCTAATAATCACCTGGGAATGACACCATTGTATTAAATAATAATGAAAATTAGCGCATTTACGTTTATTAAAAATGGTGAAATACTAGGTTACCCCTTTATTGAATCCATTAATTCTATTTTATCAATTGTTGACGAGTTTGTTATTGCGGTAGGAAAGAGCGAAGACAATACCTTGGCACGAATTAAAGCTATTCCCGGTGACAAAATACGCATTATTGAAACATCATGGAATGATAATATGCACGATCGGGGCTATGTGTATGGTCAGCAAAAAATGATTGCGCAATTCAATTGTACGGGTGATTGGGCGTTTTATCTGGAAGGTGATGAAGTTGTACACGAAGATGATTTGCCAAAAATAAAAGCATCTATGCAAGCCCATTTACATGATGATAACGTGGAAGCCTTGGTATTTGATTACTACCATTTTTATGGCAACGCCAATACTTATTTGGATTCACCGGCATGGTATAAAACTGAAGCGCGTATTATCAAGAATTCAATTAGAAGTTATGCCCCTGATGGTTTGTTTTGGTTGGTACTGGATAAAAATAAAGCCGGTAGATACCCAAAAGCCGCGCATACGCAGGCAAAAATTTATCATTACGGCTGGGTAAGAAACGAACAGCAAATGAATTTAAAAGCACAAAAAGTACAAACTTATTGGCATAAAGACAATCAGTCGGCAAGTATTGATCAGGTAAATTATAGGGAGATAGATGCAACTATTTTAAAGTTCTTTACAGATGAGCATCCCCAAGCTATCAAAGATTGGTTGCCGGAAGAAACCGGTTTATTTGTTGCCAATCCCGCTCATCAGTTAACTAAAAGAGAAAAAAAACATCGTTTATTGATGCGAATAGAAAAAATATTTGGATTAAATTTTACTAAAAGGCACTATAGATTAATCAAGTAACTTAAAACCCCCTGGTAATATTAGCGGTATGGTCTAATCAAATTTTCGCTTTTCATCAGTAAGCTCTCCAGAGGATTTAATAATCAATAGGGGTGCAGGCAAGTATTTGGCGTGGCGCTAAAATATCTGTAACGCTTAATTTTACAGTTTTCGAGATATGAATTTCAATACAACAACATTGGCTCAACGAGTACAGTTACGTGCACATGAATATGAAACTTTTATTACTGTTTTATTGGTGGTTTCAATCTATTTTTCAACAACGATAGCTATAGTTGTCTCGGCCTTATTGGGCGTTGTGTGGTTGCTTTCCACTCAGTTTATAGAGCTACCCGGTACCTTAAAGAGAAATCCTGTTGCCGCTTGGGCTTTGCTTTTGCTGGCGTGGTTCATTTTGGGCTCATGCTATACCAGCGTAACAAACAGCGATGCCTTTTCAATGATAATGAAGTATAGGGAGTTATTATTCATTCCTGTTTTAATTTCATTTTTAACGACAGAGCGCTATCGTAGTTGGGTATGGAAAGCTTTTTTTATCGCCTCTGTGCTGGCACTTTTATTTTCCTATTTAATGTATTTTGATATTCTTGATCTTAACAATCAGGGTGATGCTTCTTTCAAGGGTCGAATCACTCATAGTGTTTTTATTTCTTTTTTTGCTTTTTTTTGTGCGCACAAGGCCTATGACAATCAGCGCTATACAAAGCTTTATTTAGCTTTATTTATATTGAGTCTGCATAATCTTTTTTTTGTGGTTCCTGGTCGTACCGGTCAATTAATTGTTGTCGCCTTGGTTTTGTTATTTGCGATGCAACGATTTGGTAATAAAGAACGTTTATTGAGTGTTGTTGCCGTTGCTCTATTAATGACACTATTTTTTAATTTCTCTGACAAGGCAAGCCGTATTAATGAAGGCATTGCCAATACTCAAGCTTACTTAAAGCCGGTTCCGGAGCAAACCGAGTCTTCCATGGGGCTACGATTTACTTTTTGGAAATACTCATTAAAACTAATCGCTGAAAAACCTTTATTCGGTCATGGTACGGGTAGTTTTAGTAAAGAATATAAGCGCCTTGTTCCTGATGTGCGTTTTAAATCAACAAATCCACATAATGAATTTTTTATGATAGGCGTTCAGTTAGGTCTTGCAGGATTATTTATTTATTTAGGGTTTCTTGTTAGTCAGTTTTACACTGCCAAGAAATTACCTGATAAAGAAAAATGGCTGGCTCAAGGTCTTTTACTGTCTTTAATTATTACCAGTCTATTTAATAGTCCTATTTTGGATCACACCGAAGGTCATTGGTTTGCGACCATGATAGCATTATGCTTTTCGACCCTTCAAGCCAGGAATACATCGGTAACAAGTCATGCTTAGTGTCATTATCATCACTAAAAATGAAGCGCATGCTATAGGTGCATGTTTGGTGTCGGTAGCATGGGCCGATGAGATTATTGTTGTAGACTCTGGAAGTGATGACGACACAGTGGCCATTTGCCATAAATTTGGCGCACTGATCTCAAAAAATGAATGGCCGGGCTATGGCAAACAAAAAAACCATGCCTTGTCACTGGCAAAAGGTGACTGGATACTGTCAATAGACGCTGATGAGCGGGTGACTCCCGAATTGCGTCAAGAAATAGAACGGGCTATTGCTAATCCTGATGATTGTGTGGCTTGGAAAATCCCCCGATTATCAAGTTTTTGTGGTCGATTTATACATCATTCCGGCTGGTGGCCTGATTATGTTACCCGTTTGTTTCATCGGGATTATGCAAAATTCTCTGACGACATTGTTCATGAACGAGTTATCGTAACAGGTTTAACCGGTACATTGAAGGCGCATTTCCTGCATGAAAGCATTGAAAACTTGGAGGATTTATTAACAAAAATGAATCAATATTCTACTGCTGGTGCGTTAATGTCACATGAAAGAAAAAAAACGGCTTCATTAAGAAAAGCTGTTGGACATGGTCTATGGGCTTTCTTTCGAAGCTATTTATTGCGTGTCGGCTTTCTGGATGGTCGCGAAGGTTTTATCCTGGCAGTATCGACGGCAGAAAGTACTTATTACCGGCATCTTAAACTGATGCTGATGAATAGATAATACAAAATCATGTCGCAGATTATTAATATCGTTGAGCCTACATTAACCAGTGAAGCCGGACACTGTTTTAGTTTTGTGAGTAGTTTATGTCAGGCAGACCAGAAGACACGTTTTATTTTATGGGGAAATCATTTATCCTCGCTGACATTACCGGCAAAAAACGTTGAGCTTAAAAAATATTTTTTTCGAAAAATCCGCAAGATCCAAAGTTTTTTTTTATATAAAAAATTATTGGCTACTCAGGAAAAAATACTGGTTTCTACTGCGGGACGTGTTGATCTGGCTGTTTTTGATTGGGTGTCAAAAGGCGTTATCCCGCCCAATAAAGTCTATTTTTACTTTCACTGGATAAATGATAGTCATAAAAAAATTGCCCGGTTAAAACAGCTTGCCATTAAACAACCCAATTTGGTCATTCTTGGGCCAACAGATTCGGTGGTGAAAGTGTTTCAAGAGGCGGGTTTTAAACAGGCGCATCTGGTTCCGTATCCTGTTTCAGCTGTCGTCTCAAAAAATCCTGCGCAAGCGACGCCATTCTCAAGGGTTTGGTTTGCAGGTGCGGCACGCCAAGACAAGGGTTTTGACAAGGTGGTCGATTTAATTGAACATGTTGGCAATCTGGGAATTGATATTCCTTTTACGTTGCAAACGTCTTCAGATCATTTTGGCAAATACGACGCAGAAACCAAAGCGGATATTGCGCGACTAAAAAAGCTTACTTACGCGCATCTTCAAATGTGTGCCGACACGCTCTCTACAGAGGCTTATAGCCGTTTATTTATCGGTGCTATTTGTATACAACCCTATCGGACTGCTGATTTTGCGGATCGTATCAGTGGCGTAACATTAGATGCGCTTTCTGCTGGCAGTCCTGTCGTCACTAGTGCCGGGACCTGGATTGCGCGGCAAGTTGAAAGATTTGATGCCGGAATTATTGTTGATACAACTTCTCCCGAGCATTTGCTTGCGGCAATTAAAAAAGTGATTGCCGAATATAAATATTACAGTGAAAAAGCGGTCACTGCCGGTCAAACGCTACAGGATGAGCATAGTGCCAATCATCTCGCAAACGTCATTTTGGCGAACAACATTTAGCTTAAAGCTGGTGCCTCTTTGTTATTTGTAGGGGTGATACATTCACCTTGGCGATTAAAGTCGTCCCTATAGTGCTGTTAATAAAATATTCAAAAATATGAAAAAAAAACCTGATACAAGCATTCAAATATACAAACGATTATCGACCTATGTAACACCACATCGCGGTCTTTTTGCCATCAGCATTGTTGGCTTTCTGATTTATTCCAGTACCCAGCCTTTATTTGCCGCATTGGTACAGGAAATTATTGACACGCTGCAAGCCAAATCACGCGAAAAAATGTACTATTTACCGTTATTTTTTAGCGGGTTGGTTCTTGTTCGTGGTATCGGTAATTATTTTGGTAATTATTTTCTGGCCAAAGTGTCTTTGAATGTAATTCATGCTTTGCGCTGTGAGATTTTTAATAAATATACGCAGTTGCCGACCGCTCATTTTGATGCCAATAACAGCGGTTACATGATTTCACGTATTACCCATAATGTCGGACAAGTTGCACAAGCAACGACTGATGCGGTGCGTAAAGTAGTGCAGGAAGGTTTAACTGCTTTAGGTTTGTTGGTGTATTTATTTTATGTTAACTGGTTGCTGTCACTGGTTTTTTTGGTAGTTGCACCGCTTATTGCCTTATTGGTTAATTATGTCAGCAAACGACTAAGGATGTTAAGTAAGCGTATCCAGGAATCGATAGGCGACATGACGCATATTACCTCGGAATTGGTTAACGGACATCGCGTCGTGCGGAGCTATGGCGGCGAAGAGTATGAAAAACAGCGGTTTTTGGAAAGTAGTTTGTATAATCGCCGGCAATCATTAAAATTAACAACGACAGGCGCTATTCATAATCAAATTATGCAATTAATTATTGCCTTGGCGTTGGCATTTTTAATGTACATGGCATTATTTTTTATGGAGCAAGCCAGTGTTGGATCATTTGTCGGGTATCTAACGGCAGCGTTTTTATTGCCCAGGCCGATCAGGCAATTAAGCGATGCCAACAGCGATATCCAAAAAGGCATAGTGGCCGCTGAATCGTTATTTGAAATTTTGGATGAGCCGGGCGAGTTGGATGAAGGAACTTATCAGGCTGAAAGATGCAAGGGAGCACTGGAATTTAAAAAGCTGTCATTTCAATATGCCGGTGCCAATGAACCTGCGCTTATCGACATCAATTTCAAGGCCGAGCCGGGCCAGACTATTGCCCTGGTTGGCGCATCGGGTGGTGGTAAAAGTACCTTGGTTAATTTGGTATCACGATTTTATCCTCATGGTAGTGGTGAAATATTATTGGATGGCGTGGAAATCAATACCTATCAGTTAGCAAACTTAAGGAAGCAGTTGGCATTGGTTAATCAGCAGGTCACTTTATTCAATGATACGATAGCCAATAATATTGCCTACGGTGCGTTGACGACAGCAACTCGTAGCGAAATTACCACAGCGGCGACAGATGCTTATGCCATGGAATTTATCGGTAAATTGGATAAAGGACTGGATACGGAAATAGGTGAAAATGGCGTTAAGTTATCGGGTGGGCAACGGCAAAGATTAGCTTTGGCCAGAGCGTTATTGAAAGATGCGCCTATACTGATTTTGGATGAGGCAACTTCAGCATTGGATACTGAATCAGAGCGATATATTCAGGCTGCATTGCAAAAAGTGATGCGTAACCGGACGACTTTGGTTATTGCGCATCGGTTATCGACGATTGAAAATGCCGATATGATTTTAGTGATAGATCATGGGCGTATTGTAGAAAGGGGCTCTCATGGAGAGTTGATTGAAAAAAATGGAGCTTATGCTCGTTTGCATCAAATGCAGTTTAAGGAGCATCCTGAAAAAGATGATTAATACAGTACAAATCTTTATTATTGAGGGGATGTTATTTTGAAGACATTTATGTCAGAAATTGAAGAGCATCAGTCCATGATAGCCAGGTTGGCTAATTGCACGGAGGTAATTGAGGCGGCGGCAGAATTACTGACCAAAACTTTACAGCAGGGCGGCAAAATATTGTTATGCGGTAATGGTGGTAGTGCGGCTGATTGTCAGCATATCGCCGCAGAATTTGTAGTCCGTTACGAAAAAAAGCGTAACGCTATGGCCGCTATTGCCTTGACGACAGATAGTTCTATTTTGACCGCCCATGCTAACGATTTTGATTTTGAAACGGTTTTTTCGCGTCAAGTGGAGGCACTTGGTAATGACAAAGATTGTTTGATCGCTATTTCCACCTCAGGAAAAAGCAAAAATATACTCAGCGCTGTCGAAGCGGCAAAAGCAAAAGGTATGGCTGTTATTGGCTTAACCGGCGGTGATGGCGGTGAGTTAAGTGAGCTGGCAACAGTTTCCGTTATTGTGCCTTCGGCGGTCACGGCAAGAATACAAGAAGCACATATTTTAATTGGTCATTGGTGGTGTGGTGCGATTGAGGAGGCTTTAAGTGCTATTTAAAACGCCTGAGTTTGGAGCGGCCCGTATTATTGTTATTGGTGATGTTATGCTGGATCGTTATTGGTCCGGGCAGGCGTTGCGTATATCTCCTGAAGCTCCCGTACCGGTCGTTAAGGTTAAATCGGTTGAAGACCGCATAGGCGGCGCCGGCAATGTCGCTCTCAATATCGCCAAATTAGGCGGCAAAGTGACTTTGCTGGGTGTTGTGGGTGATGATGCCGAAAGTAAAATTTTAAGGGAATTACTCGAAGCCGAGGGAGTGGTGTGCGATTTTGTTGTTGAGCCGTTGTTACGTAGCATCTGTAAGTTGCGTGTCATGGCACAGCATCAACAATTAATCCGGCTGGATTTTGAAGATACGCCGATAAATTTTGATCAAGATGCTTTAAAGACAGCCTTAATCAGGCATTTTCCACAAAACGACGTGGTGGTTTTTTCCGACTATGGCAAGGGAACTTTAGCGGATGTGTCAGCTTATATCATTGCCGCCAGGCAAGCCGGTGTTAAGGTTTTGGTAGATCCCAAAGGCGTTGATTATCAGCGTTATGCACAGGCTGATTTGATAACGCCGAACCTGGCTGAGTTACAGGCCGTGGTGGGTGCCTGTGAAAATGATCAACAGTTAATTGAAAAAGGACGACAGCTTTTAGCTTTGTATCAAATTCCAACGTTGTTATTGACTCGTGGCGAAGCAGGTATGACTCTGATAGAGCATGATCAGGTGCATTCATTGCCTGCACAAGCCAAAGATGTCTTTGATGTAACGGGAGCCGGAGACACCGTTATCGCTGTGATGGCTTTAGGTGTCTCGCTTGGCATGCCTTTGGTTGAGGCCATGTATCTGGCTAATTTGGCTGGCGGTATTGTTGTCGGTAAATTAGGAACATCAACGGTATCATTGCAGGAGTTGGCGCGGGCCATGCATGGCGATAGAGATTCATTGTATGGCGTTGTTTCCGAAGTAGAATTGGTAAAGCTTTTTGCGCGGGCAAAAGCCCATGATGAAAAAATCATAATGACTAATGGTTGTTTTGATTTGTTACATGCTGGACATGTTGCTTATCTGGAGCAGGCAAAAGCACTGGGTGACCGCTTGTGCGTGGCGGTTAATTCCGATGCCTCGGTTAAGCAGCTCAAGGGTGAATCGCGACCAATTAACGGTTTGCAGGAACGTATGACAGTGCTGGCCGCATTGGCTTGTGTTGATTGGGTGGTGGCGTTTACAGAAGAAACGCCTGAGCGTTTGTATTGTGCATTGTTGCCTGATGTTATTGTTAAGGGTGGTGATTATAGTCCCGAGCAAGTCGTAGGCGGCGATTGCGTTATTAATGCGGGTGGTGAAGTAAAGATATTGCAGTTTGTCGATGGGCAATCAACAACAGCGATGATTAACAAGGCGAGGAAGATGGAATGATTATTGTCACGGGTGGTGCAGGTTTTATAGGGAGTAATCTGATTCGGGCATTAAATCAGCGCGGCGAAAGCAATATATTGTTGGTTGATCACTTGGTCAATGGCCGAAAAATGCACAATATAGCGGATCTTGATATAGCTGATTACATGGATAAAACGGAATTTATTGAGCAGATTGAAAAGCCGGGGTTTTTAAGTGGTGTGCGGGCAATTTTTCATCAAGGCGCTTGTTCTGCAACCACGGAATGGGATGGGCAGTTTGTGATGAAAAATAACTATGACTATTCAAAACGGTTATTGCATAGCTGCATTGAGAACAATATTGCTTTTATTTATGCGTCTTCTGCTTCGGTTTATGGGAACGGAGAGCATGGCTTTCGTGTTGACCGTAGTTGTGAGCAGCCAATTAATATGTATGCTTATTCAAAGTTTCAATTTGATCAATATGTTCGGCGGGTATTGCCGACAACAACAATTCCGATTGTAGGCTTTCGCTATTTTAATGTTTACGGCCCAAGAGAACAGCACAAAGGGGCGATGAGTAGTACAACGTTCCATTTTAATCAACAGGTCATAGCGCAAAAAAAGGCAAAATTGTTTGAGGGTTGTGATGGCATGGCTAATGGCGAACAACAACGCGATTTTGTTTATGTCGATGATGTGGTCGATGTTAATTTATGGTTTCTTGATCATCCAGAGCAGCGTGGTATTTACAATGTAGGGACGGGTAAGGCGGAAACGTTTAATGCTGTTGCCAACGCAGTCATTGCTTGGCATAAGGACGGTTGTATTGAATACATTCCTTTTCCGGAGCATCTAAAGGGAGTCTATCAAAGTTATACGCAGGCAGATATTTCCGGATTAACGCAGGCAGGTTATACCAAAGAGTTTTTATCTGTTAAACAGGGAGTTACAAAATATCTGGATTGGCTGAATCTAGGTGTGAGGTAATTAAACATATAACCGCTTGACGGTTTTGATTGTGGCTGTATAATACGCAGTTCTTTCGGGGCAGCGACTTCGGAAGGGAAGGAGGCTTTAAGTTAAAGTTAACACGGAGGTTGACAAGTTGTTCAGGTAGGCTATAATGGCCGGCTTGTTCGGGGTAAAGCAGTTTGGCCCTGAAGCAGGACAGCAACACGCAATGTCGACAAGAGGTTGACAAACCGAATCCGCTCTGTATAATTGTCGGACTCAACGGTGCTGCGGCACCAACGCTCTTTAACAACTTGATCAAAATAATTTGTGTGGGTACTTCTGGTGATTGTTAGGCTGTTAAAAAATAATCGATACAGGAACAACACATTAAGAAGTAATTTTTAACGTTTAGTTTTGTAGTCGAGCCAAGATTGGCTACTCATCTTATTGAGTGGCAAACTGATTTAAACTGAAGAGTTTGATCATGGCTCAGATTGAAC
>NZ_JAOEGU010000039.1 GCF_025583945.1 Methylobacter psychrophilus | reverse complement strand
CGATGCAAAATCTTCAGAATTACCAAAGATGTTTATCGGGGTAAGCACAAGCATTACTCCCTGACATGGAATTTAGTGGCTGCTCTTGTTAACTTACGCTATGACTGTATTTAGGAAAGATGTCTAATAATTAAGTAAAGATTCCTTAGGCTAAAAATAGAAAAAGCGGCGACAAGATTGCCTTGTCGCCGCTTTTGTTAATGCACCCAGTTGCCGGGCTTAAAACCGAGGCCATTTAGCCTTTTTTATTACGACGAGTAAAACCTAAAAAACCCATAATTGCAGAACCGAACAACCAAGCTGCTGCTGGAACCGGAACTGCCGCTGGTGCAGTAACCAGTTGTAACTGGCCACCTTCAACCAACAACGGATTGCTGGAGGACTTGTGATTTTGAGTAACCATCATAAATGCGTCATAACCCAAAATAGCTGATACGTCAATAACACCTGAAGATTCTTCATCAGCAGTAACAGAACCAACAACCACATTACCTCCAACCACATCACCAAACAATGCAGCATCATGCTTTAAGATGGCGGTTAATGAATCTGTAGCCAGATCATAAGACCATACTTTGGCATTATGAGGAGCATTACCGGTATCTTCTTGCAATATCAATGACTTGCCATCAGCAGACACGGTCATATTATCCATCATGATTTGGCCTTCAGTACCATCCAGCAACTTTTTAATAGTGCCGCCCAATTCTGGATTGGTAATATCTGCAAAATCCAATTCCCATAAACGTGAACGACCCACTTGGGTTTGACCTGTAATTTCAGTTTTGTCGAGTTGATCAGTGGTCACAAACCAGAACTTGCTACCATCAGCACTCCAGGTACCATCTTCAGGGCGAGAAAATGTGGTAGCCGTATCGCTTAAAGTAAACGCCGTACCATCAACGATATTGGTGGCACGTGTAGTGCCATTAGCGATTTCAAGAGCATTACCGGTAACATTAACAAACTTCAGATTACCGTTATTCAAACCGGCTTTATCAACTTCAGAACCGGTATTGGTTTTCGTACCTACATACACACCAACCGTATTATTCATGACACCAGTACCGCCATCGTTGGTACCGATAGCAATAGTTTTATCCTGTGAGAAAGGATTAATTAAAATATTTTCCCAACCGCCAACAGCCGTTCCGCCAGAACCGTTGGTTGCCAAATTAAATTTACCCAATGTGTAACTGCTGCCAGCGTCTAAACCGGTAACCACTGTTGCTTGTGCCCAACCCGTGCTGCCGCCTTCCTCACCAGTCATGAACAATTTTGCTTGAGTACCCATACCTGTTGCTACATTAAACAAAGCGCTCGCAGCAGGCAGGTCGGCAGAGCAGAAACGACTAAACGTAGTAGTCAGATTAGAAACTGCCTGTGATTGTTGAAGTCCGTTATCCCAACCATAAACTTTAGTGATCAAATCCCCACCGCTTTGTACGGCTAAAGTAGATTTATCAATGACCCATTTAGACACATAAGCACCGCCTTTAGTCGCATCAGGATTATGCGTGTGCGCAGAACCGACAGTATTATTCCACTCATGATTCATCAATACGGTAAAAGTACCATCATTATTATCAAAAGCACCCAGACCATCAGGAAGACCGCCCATGGTATAACCGCCCACTACGTTTCCGGTAGTCAGGATGGAAGTTACTGCCCAACCTGGAGCAGTAGCCAATGGAAGCAGATAAGGTGCTGTAGTCGTGCTGGGGCCTGTAGCAGCAGATGCCATCAAAGGCATACCTGCCAATATTGCAGCAACAGCTGCAACAGATTTTTTCATTTTAAACATGGTTTTTTCCTGGTTAATAAAATTATTGAGTTGACCCGGTAACTATTAACCGGAGAATGATTTATACCGAAGAAAAATGACAGCAGCATTAAAAACACATACAGACTATATTATTAAATAAAGCCTTTTATTCAATAAGATATAGTTGTCATACACTTGTATTACAACAAGACAAAATCTAAACAAAACTGTAATCTTTTTGACACAAAAGCTTGGCATTTTTTAAAACTTAATACTTTACTAAGCCCGGATAATTTATCGTGTTTAGTCGTAAGCAGCGTTAATTTTTGTCTTTTTACCAAGCATCTACGCCCTCTCGATTGAGACCGTAAATTTGTAATCCATGTCATTAAAATGACATAACTGTCTGTCAAAATAAAGTTTGTGTCAAAACTAAACCCGTTGTGAAGCGGGGACAGAAAGCTGCGGGTCTAAAAGACGAGATAGCCGGGTTACCACCTAATTGCGTATCCCACACTAACAAAACTTTTAGGACTTACAATGCATAAAAAACTGTTACTTTCGGCTATCATAGCCTCACTTTGTGCCGCTACTTCAGCGCATGCAGCAATCACATCAGGCCAATTAATCGCTATTGGCAGCTTGAGCGGCAGTTCTGCCGGTCTTAATACCGATTTATCAGGCTTAACGGGCTTGCTTGAAAACGGTGTTGCAGGTAATTTCCTGGGCGGTATCGGTTCAGGTCTTGCTTACGCAGGCGGAAATACTTTTATTGCGACGCCAGATCGCGGACCTAATGCAACGGCGTACAACAGCCAAGTAGACGACACATCTTCTTATATTGCACGTTTCCATACCATAACTCTGGATTTAACTGCCAATACATCAGGTACTGGTTTGGCTTATAACCTTACGCCAACATTAACAGCAACCACTTTGTTGTCTAGCGCCACAACGCTAAATTATGGCACTGGTGCAGGCTTGGGTAACCAAATAAATGGCGCTCCCTTAGGTTCCGGCGCACCAATACTGAATACAACCAACAACACCAATTATTTTACCGGTCGTTCTGATAACTATGGTTCTGCCAATGCACTGGCCGCACCTGATTCTAGTTCAGCAAACCCCAGTAATGGCCGCTTCGATCCCGAAGGTGTGCGTGTTTCGAATGACGGCAAGAGCGTGTTTATTTCCGATGAATACGGCCCTTATGTCAACCAGTTTGACCGTGCAACCGGTGAGCGCATTAAATCTTTTGCGCTGCCTGCCAATTTGGCCGTTGCAAATCTGAATCCGGTTGGCGCTACCGAGATAGCTAACAACACTGCAAACGGTCGTGTTACCAACAAGGGTATGGAAGGTTTGGCCATTACTCCGGATGGCACCATGCTGGTAGGTATCATGCAAGCTGCGTTGGGACAAGACGGCGGCAAAAGTATTCGTATTGTGACTATTGACATCGCAAGCGGAGCTACTCACGAATACGCCTATAAACTAACAACCGGTTCAGGTGCCAGTGAAATTATCGCTATCAACAACCATGAGTTTTTGATCGATGAGCGGGATGGCAAAGGCTTGGGAGATGGCAGTAACGCAGTCGTCAAGCAGTTGTATAAAATTGACATCACAGGTGCAACTGAAGTTAGCGGTATGACTGGCTCTTCGGCATTAGGCGCTGCAGCAATTCCAAAAACCTTATTTCTTGACGTAGCCGCTACACTTAATGCCAACGGCATCAGCAAAGCCAATATCCCATCCAAGATTGAAGCGATGGCTTTTGGTCAGGATATTCTCGATAACGGTACCTTGTTCCACATCTTATATGTTGCCAACGACAATGATTTTGTTCCTGACGTCGCGGGTGCCAACCAATTTTATGTATTTGCTGTTGCCGATACGGCCCTTAACTTTCAGGCACAACAAATTTCTGCTGTCCCTGTTCCCGCAGCTGCCTGGTTGTTTGGTACAGGCTTGCTTGGCTTAATGGCTTCGTTAAGAAAACGCGTCCGTGCTTAAATAAATCACCACCACGATATCGTGGTAGTTTTTAACCCTACTTGAGAAATTAAAATGAACCATAAAACCATAGTTAAACTTTTGGCTGCCGGCGCTATGCTGAGCGGCCTAATCAATACCGCTGAAGCATCCGTTACTAATGTTAAAATCACCGAATGGATGTACAACTCCAACGCTGGAGAATTTATCGAATTTACTAATCTGGGATCAACCGCTGTTAATTTTGCCGGTTGGAGCTTTGATGACAGCAGTAGAACACCCAACTCAAAACCATTATCGGACTTTGGTCTTATTGGCGCAGGTGAATCAGTAATATTGACCGAATTAACTGCAACTGCATTTCGCGCAGAATGGAATTTATCAACCAGCATAAAAGTTATCGGGGGCAATAGCCAAAACCTGGGACGCTCCGACGAAATTAATCTTTATGATAATACCAATACCTTGATTGATCGTCTTACCTATAATGACCAAGGAAGCGGCACTGTGAAAGGTCCACGTACTCAATACGTAAGCGGCATCCCTGGAAGTCTTGCTGCTTTGGGAGCCAATAATGCCTCACTATGGGCTTTGTCTACTGTAGGTAACTTAGATGGTGCCTACCTATCATTAAGTGGTGACATTGCCAGCCCGGGTAAAACGTCATTCGCTGGATCAGCAGTGCCGGTACCTGCTGCTGTATGGCTGTTTAGTTCAGCATTGGCGGCATTAGGTTTTGTTGGAAGACGTCGAAAAGCATAAATTATCGACTTTTAAGAGCTATCGTAATCCTAAAATATCTGCTTTGATTAAGTCGATGTGATGGGGTTACGATAGTCACTTTTATAATACAAGTTATACAGATTTCAGATACATAATTTCCATGTTGACAGATACCATCCCTTCAAGGGATGTTATCTGTATGAGCTTACAGCGATATGAATTGGAAGTTTAATTTCTGAAAGTCTATATGTGCTTTTTTCGCATCCCATAACTGAAATCCAAATTCATTCTGTTCATAGCGTTACTCACTATCGTTGCATCTCACTTTACCCTCGACTCATAAGTGTGCTTCATTAGTTAAATATCAACTACCGTCAATCAAAATTTCGTCCTATCGCAAATTCCAAAGCAATATTTTTTAATATCGAATGTCGTTTACCGACCAATAGTACTAAAACATCAAAGTTACTGACCACTGTAATAATTTATCAGTATATTGGATTTTTACGCTTCAATAGCCCGTCTAAAAATCTAACCGCCAATACCACGCTAAAGTATGCGATATTACTGCACAGGAAGAATTTTCGATTTTTAAGATCAACAAGGGTAAATTATGCAGGTAGCGTTATTGGCAGGGACTCATTCAGGTTGTGGTAAAACCACGATAATGCTGACTTTGTTACAATATTTTCAGGATGCAAAGCAACACATCACTGCCTTTAAAAGTGGGCCGGATTTTATTGATCCACTTTGGCACCAAGCCATTACCGGCAAGCCCTCTTATAATTTGGACACGCGCATGATGGGGGCTGATGCTTGTCGACTGCAACTTGTCACAAAAACAGCGAACACTGAAATTGCCTTAATTGAAGGTGTTATGGGCTTATTTGATGGTGCGGCAGGCGTTGGCGAGGAAGGTTCCAGTATCGACTTAGCTTGTGCCTTGGCTTGCCCTGTTATTCTGGTTGTCGATGCCAGTGGCATGAGCGGAAGCATTGCGGCATTAGTCAGCGGCTTTGTAACCTTGGCCGCTCAAAAAGGCGGGAGCATTTCCGGCATTATCGCCAACAAAGTCGGCAGCGCTTATCATGCCGAATTGTTACAAAACGCTTTATCAGAATATGACTTACCGCCCTTAATTGCCTGGATGGAACGCAGTAATCACAGCATAGACGAACGTCACTTGGGTTTAAAAATGCCGGAGCGGGAAGATATCACCGATTACTTACCCTTCTTTCATGTAGACCCGGCTATTTTTATGAAGGCTTTCTCTGAACATAAAATACCAGGGCCGGCAATATCAACTCCCACACTCCTGCTTGCCGGTAAAACCATTGGCGTTGCCAAGGACGCTGCTTGTTGCTTTATTTATCCTGCAAATCTGGATTGGTTGACCGCCAATGGTGCCAAAGTGAAATTTTTCTCGCCACTCGCCAGTGAAGAAATCACACCTGAGATAAATGCTATTTGGCTACCGGGAGGTTACCCGGAATTACACACGCAGCAACTATCAGAATCGTCAACGTGGCAATCATTAAAGGCTTTTGTTGAAAGTGGTAAACCTGTTTTGGCAGAATGTGGTGGGGCCATGTTGTTGGGTAAGTCCATCATCGATAGTACGGGTAAATCGTGGCCAATGGCGAATATATTCCCCTATGAATCACACATGCATCCACGCTTGGCGGCTCTTGGCTATAGGCAGGAAAAATCAGGTGTTCGCGGCCATGAATATCATTATTCCAAACGTGAAAATGACCATGGACTGGAACCTGCATTTTCCCTGGAGCAAGGCGATAACGGAGTACGTTATAAAAACACCAGAGCTTCTTATATCCACTGGTATTTTTCTGGTGTCCCGGAGCAGGTTGCCGCGTGGTTTGATAGCTAAAGAATGGTCATTTTCCATTCCTTAGCCCTGCAGCAGGCACTGCTTTTACCGGGATTACTACAATATCAAATCCTTACTTCACCAAAATAATTTCAAAGCAAAAAAATATTCTCATGACAGAAACAAGCTACAAGACCCTGCTGGACAGCGGTATTGCCGTCATTCACTCCAACAAACTGGAAGCGTTGGGAGATGTAGTCGAATACTGGCTACGGGAACATCCTTTGGCACCGTTGGAAAATGAAATATTTCTGGTGCAAAGTAATGGCATGGGACAATGGTTACAACAAAGCCTGGCGAAAAATAGTGCGTTAGGTATTGCCGCAGCGATTAAAGTGCAATTACCATCAGCGTTTATCTGGGCTGTTTATCGTTCGGTATTGGGCTCACAAATTCCCAAAGAACAACTGCTGGCAAAAGCGCCCTTGACCTGGCGCTTGTACCGTTTGTTGCCGACACTGATTACCCGGCCTGAGTTTGAAATTTTAGCGACATTTTTGGCGGTCGATAACAATAGCCGCAAACGCTATCAACTCGCTGAACAGCTGGCTGATCTTTTTGACCAATATCAGGTTTATCGTTCGGACTGGATTGCCGATTGGGCAACAGGTAGTTATAACTTGCACAATGGCCTTGGAGAAAGCCAGGTTATGCCCGAACAACAACGCTGGCAGGCCGCATTATGGCGGGCAGTATTGGCGGATTTAGGTATTCAATATACGCCCTATGCCAGTCGTGCAGCCGTTCATACGCAATTTATGACTCAAATTGATACACAGAAACAGCGTCCTGTCGACATGCCACGGCGAATAATAGTCTTTGGTTTGTCATCGCTACCCCAGCAGTCGCTTGAAGTATTAGCCAAACTGGGCAAGTTTTGTCAGATAGTCTTGTTTGTTCATAACCCTTGCCAGCATTACTGGGCAGACATTATTGAAGACAAAGAGCTGTTAAAAGCTGAACGCCGCCGCCAAGCTTATAAACCCGGGATGACTGGCGTATTGCCCACAGAAGAATTGCATCTCCACTCGCAACCGTTACTCGCCGCCTGGGGCAAACAAGGACGTGATTATATTCGCTTGCTGGACCAGTTTGACGATACCCAAGCTTATGCAAACTGGCATTGGCCGGAGAGCAAAATTGATCTGTTCAAGGATTACTGCGAACTCGGACAAGGCAGTCTGTTACAACAATTACAACAATCAATCCTCGATCTGGAACCGCTACCTGCAAAACCTGTTGAACTGCCTGAAGTTGATAACTCCCTCATGTTTCATATTGCTCATAGTCCGCAACGTGAAGTCGAAATTCTTCACGATCAGCTATTAGCCCGCTTTAATTCGGCTGAAAACTTGAAGCCACGCGATATCATTGTCATGGTGCCGGATATCAATAAATACGCACCACATATCCGTGCGGTATTTGGCAATATCAAGTCCGGTGATTCCCGCTACATTCCTTACAGCCTGGCCGATCAGCAACAGCGAGGTCAAAATCCCTTGCTGGTTGCCGCTGAAGCCCTACTTAACTTACCTGATTCCCGTTTTGCCGTTAGCGAATTTCTGGGCTTGCTTGAAGTACCGGCTTTAAGACTGCGTTTTGCCATTGCTGAAGCCGCTATTCCCAAATTGCATCAATGGGTTGAAGAAGCCGGTATCCGTTGGGGTTTACATGCAGCACAACGCGCGCAAAATGTAGCGATGCCTAAAGATCTGGAAGCCAATACCTGGCAATTTGGTTTACGCAGAATGTTGCTCGGTTATGCCGTGGGGGCTGGTACCGCATTTAATGCCATTGAGCCTTACGACGAAATTGGCGGACTCGATGCTCAATGGGTCGGTGGCCTGTCATATCTGTTGGAAACTCTTGAAAAACAGGCCAACTTACTGCGGAAAGATCAAAACTATAAGGTCTGGCAAGAAACATTATCAGCGCTTTTGGAAGATTTTTTTGATGTCACCAGCAGCGAGGAAGAACGAAAAACGCTGGAGATACTTAGCCACTCATTAACAAGATGGGGAGAAATCTGCGAACAAGCCGGCTTAACCGATGACGATACTTTACCCTTAAACGTTGTTCGTGAAGCATGGCTGGCTACAGTAGATGAACCTAATCTCCAGCAGCGTTTTTTAAGTGACCGGATCAATTTCTGTACACTGATGCCGATGCGGGCCATCCCTTTTCGACTGATCTGCTTACTGGGTATGAATGACGGCGATTATCCACGCAGTCAACCCGCACAAAGCTTTGATCTGATGAGTCAACGCGGGCAGTATCGTCCCGGTGACCGGTCACGCAGACAAGATGATCATTATTTGTTTTTGGAAGCCCTGCTTTCGGCGCGACAACAACTTTATATCAGCTGGATAGGCCGTAACATTCGCGACAATAGTAAGCGCCCGCCATCGGTACTCATCAGTCAGCTACGCGATACACTGGCCCTGGGCTGGCAATTGGCAAATAACCAACCGGAGTTACTTAAAGCCTTAACCGTTGAGCACCCGCTACAACCTTTTAGTAAACAGTATGTGGCCAAAAATCGTGATCCGCGCTTGTTCACTTATGCCCGGGAATGGTTTGAACCATCAGCGTCCGTCAGTTTAGCCAGTTCAACCCCGGCGGCTGTTTATGAAAAAACGTTGTCACTGGGTCTGCAATCTTTGGGACGTTTTTTGAAAGCACCGGTAAAAACCTTCTGTAATAACACCCTCAAGTTTGGCTTCGATCAAGAGACCATTACCAGCGAAGACAACGAACCTTTTGGCTTTAACAAGCTGGAAAGTTATATGCTACGCCAAAATTTACTGGATGCCTTGCAAAGTGAAACACCAGATAACCCGGATACTTTTTTAGAGCAGCAACGCACAACCATGGCCAGGCAAGGTAAACTCCCGCTCGGAGGTTTCGCTCACGCGGCGTATGCTGATATTGCAGATCCCGTTAATAAGGTTTGGCTGGGCTACCAGACACTCCTGACTTTATGGCCCAAGGCAATTGAGGCACGCATTATTGATTTACAGTTTATCTTGGCTGATAGTGTCACTATTCAGCTAACCGGTGAGTTAATTAATTTGCGGCAAAATAGCGATGACCTGACTCAGGGATTGATTTATTTGACGCCGCAAGCCTTACTGGGCAAAACGGGAAAAATAAAATATCCCAACCTTTTAACATACTGGGTGCAACATCTTGCCGGCTGTGCAGCCGGTATGAATTTACAGACACTGGTGATGGGTTCCGATAGCGTGATTGAAATTGCGCTGCTTGAACAAACAGCAGCTTTTGCACAACTTAACACGCTGATTACAGCGTGGCATCTGGGTATGCAAGCGCCGTTACCGGTTGCCTGTAAAACGGCATTTGCCTGGTTGGGTGCATCACCAGATAACGCCATGGATACGGCAAAGTCTACCTATCAGGGTGATGACTGGACCAAGGGTGAAGTGGCCTACGATGCCTATCTCGCGCGTTTTTTCCCGACTTTTGCCCATTTAAACCAGACGGCTGCACAAGGTGATTTTAAGGCCTGGAGCCAAACGCTTTATGACGCTGCGTTTACTCAAATCAAGCAACAAACTGCACAGGATGCGCAATCATGACCGTCGTAAACTCATTAGATCCACTTGATTTTCCATTATCCGGTACCCGCCTGATAGAAGCCAGCGCCGGTACCGGCAAGACCTACACCATCGCGGCACTGTATGTGCGACTAATCCTTGGTCATGGTCAAAATCAAGATCCGGCTTTGCCAAGCCGTAACTTATTGCCGCCTGATATTTTAGTGGTGACTTTTACTGATGCGGCAACGAAAGAATTGCGCGAGCGTATTCGTGACCGTCTTACCCAAGCCGCCAGTTATTTTCGTGGCCAGTTTAGTGAGTGTGATGACTTTCTGGAACCGCTACGTAACAGTTATACCTCTGACGATTGGCCGACTTGTGCCCGTCAACTGGAACTGGCCGCCAACTGGATGGACGAATCGGCTGTGTACACAATTCATGGCTGGTGTAATCGTATGTTGCAGCAACATGCTTTTGATAGTGGCAGTCTGTTTCGTCAAGAGGTCAATACCGATGATACGGAACTGCTAAATCAAGTCGTACGCGATTATTGGCGAACTTTTTTCTACCCCTTATCTGAAATATCGTGTCAAGTACCGCTAAAACTGGCAGATTCACCAGAAGCATTAACCAAATTACTGAAACCTTTATTGTCTGAAACCGAAGCCTTGGGGCTTGATTGCCTTGTCACTGACATAACAACGGTCTTTAAAAGCTGGGAGACTTGGGAAAAAAAACGACGTGAACTGGAAAAACAGGCACGTTATTTATGGGCCACCCATAAAATTGAGCTAGAAAAACTGCTAAAAAATGCCTCCGAGAACCGCTGGTTAAATGGCGTTAAATACGCCCCGGCGACTTTCAACAAAAAACTGGCCGAGTTATCTGCTTGGGCGCAACGTGGTATTAATGAGGATATCGATACCCTGGTTAAATTCGGTCAACAAAAATTATCGTCAGGGCTGGTCAAAGCCCATCAAGACAAAACCGAACAATTACAGCACAAGGCATTTCAAGCCATTGATGCTCTGGCCGGTCATGTTGAGAAAGAAACAGAAGTAACGGAAACGCTGACTTTACATGCGATTCACTGGATCAGAAACCGTTACGATACCGAAAAACAACGTGCCGCTCACATGACCTTTGATGACATGCTAACACGATTGGATAAAGCCCTGCAAAGTGAGAGTGGAGAGCGACTGGCAAGCGTGATTCGCCAGCAATACCCGATTGCGTTAATTGATGAATTTCAGGATACCGACCCCGTGCAATACCGGATTTTTGCCAATCTGTATCCGGCAAACGTGGATAACGGCTTGGGCTGTTTTATGATTGGCGATCCCAAACAAGCCATCTATTCGTTTAGAGGGGCCGATATTTATACTTATCTTAAAGCCCATCAGGTCACAGCGGGGCGACACTATACCTTGGGAACCAACTTTCGATCTACTAAAGCGTTGGTAGATGCTGTTAATCAGGTATTTTTTGCCGCAGATCAACAAACTGAAGGGGCATTTCAATTTAAAAGTGAGAAAGCCAATCCGTTACCGTTTATAAACGTCGATGCCAAAGGTCGCGCCGAGGAATGGGTGATCAATGGAGAAATAGCGCCAGCGTTAACGCTCTGGCATTGGGACTCACCGGATGCCGTTGGCATGCCGGACTATCGCGAGCAAATGGCCGAAGTGGCTGCCAGCGAGATCGTGCGTTTACTGAATTGTGCCAATCAGGGTAAAACCGGATTTCAATCCAAGCCGGGTATCATTCAAGCCTTACAACCCTCGGACATTGCCATTTTAGTGCGTAGCGGCACAGAAGCCAAAGCCATCCGTAATGCGCTGGGAAGACGGCGACTACGTAGCGTTTATCTTTCTGAACGTGATTCCATCTATGCGACCAGTGAAGCCTCTGACCTGTTGCTTTGGCTAAAAGCACTGGCCGAGCCCCGTAATGAGCGCAAGGTACGTGCAGCGTTAAGCACTGCTGTTTTAGGCTGGTCGTATCAGGCACTTCATCAACTCACTATCGATGAACCAGGCTGGGAACAACAATTGGAGCGCTTTCTTGGTTACCAACAACGTTGGCAACAAGATGGCATCTTGCCGACCTTACGGCAACTAATGAATGATTATGGCTTGCATGCGCGACTGCTGACAGAAAATGACGGTGAACGTTGTTTAACCAATCTGCTGCATTTGGCAGAATTGCTTCAACAAGCAAGCGCCCAACTCGAAGGCGAGCAAGCATTAATAAGGCATCTGGCTGAAGAAATTGCTGCCGCCGATCAGGCCGCTGAAGAAAATATCATTCGCCTGGAAAGCGATGCCAATCTGATCAAGATCATCACCATCCATAAATCCAAAGGCCTTGAATATCCGTTAGTATTCTTGCCTTTTATCTGTAGTTTCAGGGAAGTCAGCGGTCGTTACAGCCACTATTATCGCTACCATGATGACCGGCAAAATTTATGCATTGATTTGAGCAAAGATGATGCTATTAAAAACATCAGTGACAGGGAAAGGCTTCAGGAAGATTTACGGCTGTTTTATGTTGCCATTACCCGGGCAAAACATGCCTGTTGGTTAGGTTTTGCTCCCATTAAAAGCGGCTCTGGTAAAGCCTGTCAGTTGGAAAAAACGGCGATAGGTTACTTGCTGGGTTGGGAGCCAAAAATGCCCGCCAACATGTTAATTACTAAACTAACTCAGCTCAAAGGAGCTTGTAAGGCTATCGTGATTGCCGGTTTACCCGAGCCTGCTCCGGCTGTTTATCAGCCTTCAGAGCAACATGAAATAATGGATTTACCGCTGCAATCAATTACCACTATTGCTGATAACTGGTGGATAGCCAGTTACAGCGCCTTGCAAACCGAGCACAAAAACACGGGCCAACAGCTTGATCGTAAGCTGTCTGACGTCCCTGAAACGGCTCAGGAAGATAAACAAAGTGATGAAGCGGATGTTTATGTTGGCTCATTAACAAAAACCCTGTCCGGCATCCATAGCCTGCCCCGAGGTGCAGGTCCCGGCGTGTTGGTTCATGAATTACTGGAACAGTGCGCGCAGCGTGGCTTTAAGGCGATGCTGGAAAAACCGGATGACTGCCGACTACTGATCGACAAGATTTTTAGCCACAAAACCTGGGATGATAAACGCGATATTATTGCCACGACAGTCATGCAATGGTTAACCATGCCGTTACTGGAAGGGTTGAATTTTGGTTTGGCTGATCTTGAAGTTGATGTTTACCAAGCTGAACTTGAGTTTCTGATTGGTGCAGAGGATGTCAGTATTCAAGCCTTGGATCACTTGGTCACCCGGCATACCTTTTCGGGCAAACCTCGGCCACGTTTATTACCGGCACAGCTAAACGGTTTATTAAAGGGCTTTATTGACTTGGTGTTTGTCCATAACCGGCAATACTACATTGCCGATTACAAATTTAATGGTCTGGGCAATAACGATGCCGCATACACACAGGAAATAATGGAAACGGCAATGTTGGCCAAACGCTATGACTTACAATATGCCCTGTATCTGTTGGCCCTGCACCGGTTATTAAAAGTCAGGATGGGCGATAGTTATGATTACGATACCCATATCGGCGGCGGTCTTTATCTGTTTTTACGCGGCGTAAATGGCACGTTAAGTGGCAGGATTTTCCATAAACCCCCAAAGGTATTGATTGAATGTATGGATAAGCTGTTTTTGGGTTCTAGTAAGCACGGAGAAACAGTATGACCAAGGGATTATCTGTTCTTGACAGTATCGATAACTGGATCAGTCTGGGTTGGTTAACGCATTTGGACAGGGCTTTTGTACGCTTTCTCATCGATCAGGAGCCTGATGCCAGTGATCCGGTACTTTGGGCTGGAGCACTTGCCAGTCATCAGTTGGGCCGGGGTGAAGTTTATCTGGATCTGGAAAAACTCTGTCAACAGCCCGAATTAACGCTGGCTATTTCTGGCGATGATGACAACCAGATCGAGATTGATGAATCAACAGCAGACACTTTAGGCGATGCGCAAGCACTTGCCGAATTATCGGCACTTAAAACTTATACACTCGAACAATGGCAAACGACTCTGAGCGCATCATCGCTGGTTGGCTTGGGTCATGGTAATACGCCACTGGTTCTGGAGGGCAATCGCTGCTATTTACGGCGTTATTGGCAGTATCAGCAAATACTCGATCAAGCCATCCAACAACGACTGCAACCGATCAGAACCAAACTGCCCACCGCTTTACAAGCACAATTACAGTTATTATTTGCGGCCAAAAGTCCCGAAAGTCCTGATTGGCAGAAAATTGCCTGCGTATTGGCGTTGCGCGCACGCTTTGCCATCATTACCGGCGGCCCCGGCACCGGCAAAACCACGACACTGACCAAGCTACTGGCTTTACTGATTAAACTGGCTAACGATGAATCCGGCAATACCCGCAAGCTCAATATTTTACTGGCAGCACCTACCGGTAAAGCCGCAGCGCGGGTCAGTGAATCGATCAGCAAAGCGTTAGAAAAACTGCAAGTTCCTGAAGACATTAAACAGGTTATTCCTAAAAAAGCGAGCACCCTGCATCGCTTGCTGGGTACTCGGCACGACTCACGGCACTACGTCCATCATCGCAATAATCCTTTGGTAGCTGACATCGTCATCATTGATGAAGCGTCGATGATTGATTTGGAAATGATGGCATCATTGCTCGATGCCTTGCCGGAGAACACCAGTTTAATACTGCTGGGTGACAAGGATCAATTGGCTTCTGTCGAGGCGGGTTCGGTGATGGGGGATTTATGTCGCGGCGCTGACAACAGCGCTTATGACGAACCAACCCATGCCTGGATCAGGCCGTATAGTGACGAAGCACTCAGTGCAAACGCCCTGGTTGGCTCGGCTATTAACCAGCAAACTGTCATGCTTCGCCATAGCCATCGTTTTGGTGAGCACAGCGGTATCGGTCAATTAGCCAAAGCCGTCAACAAAGGTGATTCCAAACTGGCTCAGGCTATTTTAAAAGATACCACAAGCTATCAGGATCTTGGTCACCTACTGTTGAGCCATCCGGCTGACATCCATTTAAAAAACTTGCTGACAGCCAATACCGGACTACAGGACGATAGCCAACCTAAAAATCGCCAAGGCTATGGTTATTATCTTGACGTTATCCGGCAAAAACGCCCGACCGATAAAATGCAATACCCGTACTGGGCAAAACAGGTTCTGGAAGCCTATGATACTTTTCAGGTTCTCTGCGCTTTGCGGCTAGGCCCTTGGGGCGTTGAAGGTTTAAATCAGCGTATAGAGCAATGGTTATTTCCCGGCCAAAAGCCAACGCTCTGGTATGAAGGTCGCCCCGTTATGATCACCCGCAACGACTACAACCTGGGCTTGATGAATGGCGATGTCGGCATCACCCTTAAAGATAGTACCGGAAAACTGCGGGTAGCTTTTCCCGGCGAAGATGCACACGATGCCGTAAACATTCTTTGGATATCACCCATGCGGCTACCGGATGTGGAAACGGCCTTTGCCATCACGGTACATAAATCCCAAGGCTCGGAGTTCAACCATGTTGCACTGGTTCTGCCGGAAACCAAAAGCCCGGTACTGACCCGTGAACTGGTCTACACCGCGATTACCCGAGCGAAAGAAAACTTCACCTTACTGGAAAGTCATGCCGATATTTTCAATCAGGCTATTTTAGCGACTTGTAAATAAAGGCTATTAATTTAAAGTGGGACGATTTTACAGATAACATCCCTTCGAGGGATGGTATCTGTCGCTTCTCAAATTGGTAGCCGCCCAAATAAACTTAGCTCATTGCGTCACTGCGGTTGTTCAGCTCTGTCTCAAGTTGTAAAAACTTGTTTTCCCAGTAGTTGGCTACCTTGATTGCCTCGGTTTTTTCTACCAGCAAGTCATTAAAACGACTATTTAAAACTCTGTTCACTTCAGTTAATTTACTGACTTCTTCAAGCGAAGTACTAACCCGGTCATCGGCCTCAAATACTTTCAGCATGACCGCGTTCTCGGCTTGCAACGCTGCAATAATACTTTGCTGTTCATTGACAAGAGCATTTTGTTCTTCGCTGATGTCTTCAGGCTCCGCTTCGATCACGGGAGCCGGTTGAGGTTTTTCCACTTCCGGCTTTTCTGGTGCTATTTCTTTAAGTGCGGTAAGCAGACTTTTTTTACCATCGATAACTTCCATTATCAGTTCTTCGGGCGCTTCCTTAATCAGTTTGTCGGCCATTTGTTGGGTGCGCTGGCCTACCCCGGATTGTTTAGCCCTGGATGCCGCAGTATCCGTCGGTGTAACCGTGCGTAATTGCAAATTACCTTCGGCCTGTGCATTTGCCCAATTTTGAGATGCTGAAACGATAGCGGCCGACTGCCCTTGCGTTAAATGTCTACGATGTAAATTTGATGACAGGATAAACTGGGTAGGGTTAGTACCGGTATATTCAATGACGACAGGCTCCATACCCAGCTCACACAAAGCACGATAACGGTTACCGCCATCAAGAATCATACCGTCAAGCGTGTAAATAGGATGTGTTTGGCCGTTACTCTGAATATCCTCTTTTAGCGCATCAAAATCAGTCGCCCCCATACGCGGAAAATAGGTACAAAGTGGATGTAATTCATAGTGATTGTTCATTCAGTATTCCTTGTTATTGAGCCGTAGCCATTGACTAAAAATTATCTGTTACCGTTAAAAAACCGGTAACCTGTTACTGACTATTGTAACGTCACCGCAACGATAATCATCTGATTCATTTTCAATATAGAGTCCTGAATTAATTAAGTACGTTGGGCGTGCCATGCGCGCCTTAGCTTTCAAGGCGCGCATGGCACGCCCTACAAAAAATAATGTCACTTAATCAACGAAGGTATCTACAACAAAGAAAACTGCTCAATAATAAATGCTTAAACTGCTGGTATGGCTTAGTGTTGGCCGTCTGACACACTGTCAAAAATCGGTGTGTCCTTATGTAAAAACAAGCAAATTTTCAGTCCAGCCAGACCAAAAAAAGACAAAAGCTCTTGGTAAACTACACCCATTCCAAACGATACAAATCCAAACGTCGGTTTGCAAGATTGCGGGCTGCACCCCGAGTACGTACCTGTTTTAATAAATCCAGGTTAACATCGGCAATCAGGGTCATTTCGGTATTGGGAGTGGCTTCTGCTAATATGGCATCATGTGGAAAGGAAAAATCACTGGGACTAAAAATAGCCGCTTGGGCATATTGTATGTCCATGTTTTCTGCATAGGGTAAATTACCGACACTGCCGGTAATCGCCACAAAACATTCATTTTCAATGGCTCGGGCTTGCGAGCAATAACGTACCCGTTGATAGGCATTTTTGGTATCGGTCCAGAAGGGTACAAAAATTATTTGTGCTCCCTGCATGGTCGCTAAACGGGCCAGTTCCGGAAATTCAGAGTCATAACAGATTAATACGGCAATTTTGCCACAATCGGTATCGAATACTTTTAACGCATCACCGCCTTGAACACCCCAACAACTCACTTCGTCTATAGTGACATGAATTTTATATTGGGCTTCAAAAGTGCCATCACGTCTGAGCAGCCATGACACATTATAGAGTTCATGAGAACTATACTCCGGCATGGATCCGGCAATGATATTAATGTTATAAGACATGGCCATTTCCAACAGACCATTGCGAATTTCACTGGTAAAACCCGCCAAGGCGCGAATCGCATCGGGAGGATTTTTATCGTTAAACAAGCCCATCAGTGGAGCGCTCATGTATTCAGGAAAGAGCACAAAATCGGCATGGTAACCTGATACCGCATCAATAAAAAACTCGGCATGCTTAAGCAGTTCTTCGACGCTGGTCAAGGTTCGCATTTGCCATTGCACAACACCTAAACGAATAATATTTTTGGTGCCGCCAATCGAGGGCAATTTATCGACATAATCAAGATTGACCCATTCAAGAAGTGTCGCGTAGCCCTTTGAGTCGGCATCTACCGGAAGATATCCGGTTATTACCTTACGTACATGGAAATCGTTAAGCAGTTGAAATGAAAGTACCGGATCAAAGATTTCCCTATTCCTGACCTCTTCGATGTAACGTACCGGTGTCAACGTATCCGCGTATTGGGCATAACCTGGAATCCGGCCACCGGCAATAAATCGGCGTAAATTCAAGTTCCGGCATAATTCTTTACGGGCATCATACAAACGTCGGCCCAAGCGTAACCCTCTATAATCCGGATGGACAAAAATATCGACACCATACAGGGTATCACCCTCCGGATCATGATGTGTAAGATAGCCGTCGCCAGTAATTTGCGCATAGGTATGGACATCGCCAAAGCGCGCATAATCAACAATCATGCTTAAGGCAGCGGCGACTAACCGGCCATTATCTTCAATGGCAATCTGCCCTTGAGGAAATCGTGTAATTTGTGAAGTATACTGATCTTGCTTCCAGGCTCCGCCTAAGTTACCGTAAACATGCTCCATTAATGCCGCAATATTATCGTAATCATCAAGCGTTAAATGCCGCAAGAGCAGCTTGTGTTTCTCAATTTTGGTTTTTTTCATTGTTTGGTTGACATGGTTTAATCCTAAAGGCGGGTTTTGGCTGTTTACCAGTGCAAGGCTCTTAAGCGGGAGAACTTTTTTCTTTGATGTTCGTGCATGCGAACCATAACGCTTACCAGCGCTTCTATGGCATCGAGAATGTAAGGGCCTTTATTCAACATAACGCATTCGGCTCTGACTGCCATGGCCGCATCGGTAAATTCAGGCCTGGACCTTGTACCTTTTTTAGTGATGGATTCAAGTACCTGGGTTGCCCAGATGACAGGGACATGAGCGGCTTCGCATAACCACAGAATTTCTTCCTGAATTTCAGCTAGTCGGGAACTGCCCAACTCTACGGCTAAATCACCTCTGGCAATCATGATGCCAAGGTTATGTCTGCCGATAGTTCCTAATATAATGTCAGGAAGATTTTTTACTGCGCGATTGGTTTCGATCTTGGCGATTATAGGCAGTTTTGACGCATTGCGTTTTGTCAGTTCGGACATCAAGCACTCCATATCTGCCAACGTTTCTACAAATGAAAAGCCAACCAAATCGGCATGTAGACAAATAAAGTCCAGATCGATTAAATCTTTCTGAGTAAGCGCTGGTAAATTAAACTCGGCTTCAGGAAAATTTATGCCTTTGTCACTTTGTATGCGAACACCACCGGCTTTTGCCACGGTTACACGTAACAACGCACCTTGCTCTGTCACCGCCTCAACAACAGCACCCAGCTTTCCATCATCAATCCAGACGGATTGACCTACTTTAAGTTTTTCTATTAACGATGACAGCGTACAGCCTATTTGAGCAGGATGAATCAAGATATTTTCATCCTGCTCAGCAGGTTTGCCATTGATATTCCCGTTGGTTAACAACAGCAACTGGTTTTTAAATACCCTTATATCCAGAGGTTCGCCAGTAAACTCACCTAAGGTAAACTGATTATCCGAGGTCTGGTTATCAGACTGATGCTTTGTTGTTAGTGTTACGGCACAACCTGGAACAAGATAAGCCGTTTTGTCACAACTCACCAGCCAATCCGTTTCAGAAAGCGCTTTTTCTACTTTCAGGTAACGCGACTTATCCTGATTGGACATAAACCCCAAGTGCATTCCTGGTACCAATTCCTTATGCAATAGTTTTGAGATGGGCACTCTGAATAAGGTACTATCAATAGACCGGCTTTCCGGATTGCTTGTTAAAATCAAATACCCAGGCGCCACGACTTTTCCGGTTCGATCTTTTTCTACATGGATATGATGAATCGAAGGTCCTAACTCAACAGGCCCGGTGCGAATCTTGTGCCCGGCAAGATCCATAAGAATACGACAAGAACGCTTCGTTTCGATTTCAGCGCGACGGATATTTTTTATCATTCCCTCCCAGATAACCGGCTCATCATGCGCACAATTAATACGGGCACAGGTCATCCCCTTTTCCAGTAATGAACTGATCAGCAAATAATCCAGGGAGGCATCGGTTGGCAGTGTCACCATGACATGTGCTCTACCTTGCTCAGGAAAGGGGCCAAATAATTCAATAGTATGTTGCTTAAGAAGTTGCCGCCCGAGGTTAAAGCCATATTCGCTGGTTTTTTTTTCATCAGGCAAGTAATGATTTTCTGTTGCCCGTTTCAATATATCGATTAGTGAATCCATGGTCGATAATACCGAAGCTTCAGCTCTACCTAACGAAGATAAACCGGCCTGAGCCAGGCGATCTTGTAAATGCCGCAGATCAAATTGCCGCATGGCAAGATAATAGGCAAGATTATCGGCGCTTTCAGAAAAGTAACCGGAATGGAAGTTGCCCGTATATTTTTGCAGGCGCTGCTTGGCTTTGGTTTCAATTTTTTGGCGTAAGTCGACAACTTCCGCAAGGATTTGTTTCAGAATATCTTTGTACGGATCTGAAATGATTTTTTTTGTGGTTACCATGTCACACCTATCTGTATTACAAAGTAAATTTAGTTGTAACTATTCACTTGGTCGGAGTCACTTTTTGTAAAAAGAGCAGACCATACAATAAATATTTCGCTTTATTATTGATTATTTGTACTGAAGAAGTGTGAAAATTTGATGACAAACAGACTTTTATTACTGATAACGCAATCATTCTAAATATCGATAAATAATCGGTTACAACTGCTTCGATATCCGCATCAAAGTGCGCTGGCTATTATTCTTCTTCCATTAAACGATTAAAGTCCTTTGGGCAAAACCTGCACTCTTTTTTCAAAAACTCCCGAACGCACTCTGATAACCGATACTGATAACACAAAACGCAGTGATTTAATCGACGCTGGTAACGACAATAAGCCCCTATTACCAAGCGATCAAGACGATAAAATCTGGCTTCATTTCCCAAGGATCGTGTGTATTGCTCAACAAACAATACCGCATAAAGATGCCTGGCTTCATTTATCAACTTATCATTATCCATAATCAATTAACACTTAATTGTTTTCACAGTTCACGTAAAGCACGGGTTAATTTAACGAATAAATCATTCGTATAATATCGTTTGAACATTTTCTTGATCACGTTTCTATAACATCATAAAATCGCCAAAATATCAATTATTAGCGATAAACCTTTCTGTAAATTTCGTCGTATTGGTGTCGCTATTACTTAACCCTTAAGCCAGTATGAGACGAAGAGTTACAGTTACAATTTCGATTTATATTTCTCCGATTGATGAGTATAAAAGCGCCAAAATATCGCTTATGTTGACTAATTTTACAGCAGAATATGGAAGTATTTATAGAGGTTATTTGCCCCTTTCTACATGTCATCATTTTGTCATGATCCCATTATATGCTGACAATAATGACACTGTTAATCAAAGGAAAGGATATGAATATTTTAAGTTTAATGAAAGTTGCTGATATTTTTACTGTTGGCAATCTGTGCTGCGGCATCCTTTCAATTTTACTGGCAATTGACGGTCACTTCGATTTAAGTGCATTGTTGCTGTTTTTAGCCGTGGTGTTTGATGTACTAGACGGGAAAATTGCCGGCCTGCTGCATCAAAAAAATCTTTTTGGCAAACAAATCGATTCCATGTCCGATTTGGTATCTTTTGGCGTTGCGCCTGCCTTGTTATTTTATTCACTAAGCTCCCCAGGTATTTTAGGCATTATAGTGGCCTTATTTTTTGTCTCCTGTGGCATGCTGAGACTTGCACGCTATAATATTTCTGAAGAAGCAGGTTTCGAAGGTGTACCCATTACAGTAAATGGTGTTTTATTTCCCGCACTTTTTCTGCTTTTTATTAGCGTCCCTGAAAGTTTGAATTATTGGCCGTGGGTCTTTTTAATCCAAAGTTTTCTGATGATTTCTACTTTTAAAATGTCGCGGATATTCTGATTTATTGAAACATTATCAGGCTTACATTTAATTACTTATCTGCCGGCCATTTCGCTTCTTACACTCTGTAATATTGTGATAAAAACAGTAAAACGAAGGAAATTTACATGATTACTGCAAAAGATTTACAACAGCTTGCTGAAAACCATGGAACACCGCTATTCGTGATAGATCACGACGAATTACGAAGCAATTATACGACTTTTAAAAACCATCTTCCCCGTGTCCAAGCCTATTACGCAGTCAAGGCAAATCCGGATCCGGCCATAATAAAAACCCTGTTCGACGTAGGTGCGAGTTTCGATGTATCGTCAATGCCAGAATTTATGGTGGTCTACGAAAATATCAAGGCTATGCCCGAAAAGGAGCGGCATGAATGGATCTGGGATAAAATTATCTATGCCAATCCAATCAAGGCAAATGAGACGCTGGTGGCGCTTGACCAATACCAGCCGTTAGTCACTTTTGATAATCTGGATGAAATCATCAAGATCCGGCAGTTCGCACCCAACTCCGGAGTTGTGCTTCGGCTCAGGGTTTCCGATGCCGGGGCAATGGTGGAGTTATCATCAAAATTCGGCGCAGAACCTGACGAGGCAGTCGATATGATTTTGGCCGCTGAAAAGGCAGGGCTTAGCGTCGAAGGACTGAGCTTTCATGTTGGTAGCCAAACCACCAATTTTGAGAATTACATACAGGCCATCAATATTGCGGCACTTATATTCAGGCAGGCTAAAGAACGCGGCTACGACAAGATGAACTTACTGGATATCGGTGGTGGCTTTCCCGCACCCTATGATGCCTCAGCAAAGCCTTTCAGCGAATTGGCAAAACAGATCAATACTGAACTGGAAAGACTCTTTCCAGTCGATATAAAAATTATTGCCGAACCGGGAAGATTTATCGTTGCCACCGCAGGCACTGCAGTATCAAAGATCATCGGCAAAGCAGTTCGGCATGGAAAACTGTGTTATTACATTAATGACGGAGTCTATAGTACTTTTTCCGGTATTATTTTTGACCACTGCCAATATCATTTTGACTCTTTCAAAAAAGGATCCACGCAGATTTGTACGGTGTTCGGCCCTACCTGTGACGGACTGGACGTTATTTCAAAAACCGAAGAACTCCCCGGCAATCTGGAGCGTGACGACTTTTTGTATAGTACAAATATCGGTGCCTATAGCGGCGCGACAGCCACTTACTTTAACGGCTTTGCACCGGCCAAGGTGGTTCACGTCAACCGCTGACCTGCTTTATATTTTTTTATTCACCACGAAGACACCAAGTTTTATTTTTTACACATTTTCAGATAAATAGTCTCTATTCCGACAAATACCATCCCTTGAAATGATGGTATTTGTCACAGCTTTAAACAACGTAGAGTCGAAATCTATAGAGACTTCAATGGTCAAAGCTGCCACAAACTCACTTATTAGAAAACATCTAATCACAGAATCTGTGGCATTTTATTTTTGCGAGTTACCTTAAACGTCTATTTGTCTTTTTTCTTGTGAGATTTTTTCTCTTTGTTTGAATCCACTTTATCTGAATCCGCTTTGTCTTTCGAATGCTTTGCTTTGGCCGACTTGCCGGGAGAGAGTGCAATCATCGGATTCGCGGCCGAAACGGTGACAGTAGCTGTCGACTTTGAAAGCTCTTTCTCAAGAGATCTGACGGTTCCGTCAAAAGAATGCTTGCTGTCAGGCTTGATTTCCTTTATCTCGGTAAGCAGACCAATACGGTCAAGAATTTCCAGGAATGGCTCAGGATCAAGCTCCTCGACATTAACCATCTTTTTCACATCCCAAGCCCCGGTTACAATCAGTATGGCTGCGGCAATGGGTGGTACACCTGCTGTGTAGCTGATCCCCTGAGACTCGACTTCTTCGTAGCATTGTTTATGATCCGAAACCTGATAGATCAAAATCTCGCGCTTTTGGCCTTCCTTCCAACCCTTAACAAAAGTCCCGATGCAAGTATTTCCTGTATAACCGGGAGCAAGCGTCATCGGATCGGGTAGCAGCGCCTTGACAACTTTAAGAGGGACAACCTCTTGGCCGGTAGTCAATGTGACCGGCAGGTGAGAGAGAAAGCCAAGAGTACGCAGTACGGTAAATACGTTGATATAATGGTCGCCAAAACCCATCCAGAAACGGATACTGTTGGCATCAATATTTTTTGACAGGGAATGTAGTTCGTCATGACCGTTCAGGTAGACAGGTTGCTTTCCGACCACTGGAAAATCATATTCACGCTTCACTGAATGGGTAGGATATTCCTGCCACTGCTTGTCGATCCATGTCCAAACCTTGACGAATTCCCGGAAATTAATCTCCGGATCAAAGTTGGTGGAAAAATATTTACCGTGACTGCCTGCATTGACATCCAAAATATCTATCGTATCAATCTTATCGAAAAAACGTTTGGCAGCCAGTGCGCAGTAAGCGTTAACAACTCCGGGATCAAAACCGGCACCTAGTATTGCCGTTACCCCTTTCTCTTTACAGATGTCCTTACGCTTCCACTCATAATTGGCATACCAGGGTGGCTCTTCGCAAACCTTGTCCGGATCTTCATGAATGGCGGTGTCAATATAAGCTACTCCGGCCTCAATGCATGCTTCCAGCACTGACATATTGATAAAGGCTGAACCAAGGTTGATTACAATCTTCGTTTTACTTTTTTTTATCAGCTTTACTGTGGCAGCAATATCCAAGGCGTCGAGCTGGGCTGAATAAAGCCGACCGGCAGGATCTTTAAGATGCTCTTTCCGGGTTATGCTTTCGATGATTGCATCACATTTAGCTTGCGTTCGCGATGCAATGCAAATGTCGCCAAGAATATCGTTATTCATTGCTGCTTTGTGAGCGGCAACGTGTGCTACTCCGCCAGCGCCTATAATCATTACGTTCTTCTTCATGTTATGAATCCCCTTATGATAAATTACCTAAATAATCTTTATATTCAAAACGACGCACCAGTTCTATCGTGCCATTTAGGCGTCGAACCACAATAGAAGGCATCGCAACTCCGTTAAACCAGTTTTTCTTTACCATCGTATAGCCTGCGGCATCGGCAATGCGCACTTCATCACCAACTTTCAGCGCGGTTTCAAGTTGGTAGCTACCAAACAAGTCGCCAGCCAGACATGACCGACCGGCGATTATAATTTGCTGACTTCCGGGGCCTGGAGATGAAATTCTCGGGCTAGTCCGATAGATCAGATGATCCAGCATATGTGCTTCGACAGCGGCATCAACGATTGCAATATCGATTTCATTATGGACTATATCGAGTACCGTAGTTACCAGTTCAGTACTATCGGTAACAGCTGCCTCACCCGGTTCAAGATAGACCTGTACACCATATTTTTTACTGAAATCTTTCAAAACCTGACAGAATTTTTCCAGCGGATACCCCTCTTTCGTAAAATGTATACCGCCGCCAAGACTAACCCACGCCATCATTTTCAATATCGGAGCGTACTTTATGCCGATCTGTTCTATGGTAGCGGCAATGTTTTCAATGTCGTCGTTTTCGCAGTTGAAATGGAACATTATCCCGCTGATCAGGTTGGCTACAGCATGTAGTTCATGCTCATTACTGACTCCCAGCCGCGAATATCTGCATGCCGGATCAGCCAGCTCAAAGTGGGAGTAACTAATCCCCGGATTAACCCGAAGTCCGACTTTTAGGCCTTTTAAGCAGTGGTGATAAGTGTTGAGTTGAGACACAGAATTAAATATCACTTTATCGGCAAACTTGGCCACCGCTTCAACTTCTTCAGCAGAATAAGCGACGCTGTAGGCATGCACCTCCTTACCGAATTTCTCGCGTCCGAGTCGTGCCTCGAAAAGCGAACTACTCGTTGTCCCATCCATGTACTGACGCATCAAATCAAACACGCACCACGTTGAGAAGCATTTCAGCGCTAGTACAGACTTGGCACCAGATTCATCGCGTAGATATTGTATGATTTCGAGGTTTTTTTGCAGCCTGACTTCGTCGATAAAATAGTATGGGGTAGGCAGTTGTAGCATCTTTGATCTCGCAGAAAAGCGATAAATTTATTGAACAATAAAGTCATCGGCATCATTTGTCAATCCCGTTAAATTGCTAAAATTTGGCTTGTGTAATCCAATATTGCCATCCATGGATTCTTTGAATTTGAATCTGGAATTACCAACTTACCAAAATAAGTTGCCGACTACTTATAATATAAAGTGTATGTGACTTTTTAATGAAAAATTATTCTGGCAAAATATTTTATGCTTTACCAAGATATCAAGTAGTTACATATTTTTGTAATATTAACGTGAGCTTATAGTAATATACCTAAAACTAAAAAATGAAGCTGCACCACAATTTACTATGAAGGGACTTAAAAGAATGCCGATAAAAAAACCTAACTTTATTACTTTAGCGCTGGTTTTATTATTTTTCACTAACATCTTGCATGCTGCAACAATCCCTTTACTATACAGGCCTTTGCCAGCGCTAACCGCTAAACAACTGGCTGTCATTGTCAATGATGCGGACCCCTTAAGTATTCGTATTACCAATTATTATCAAGACAAACGACAGATTCCACCGGAAAATATTATTCATGTCCGCTTTGATGCATCATCTGACGCTTTGTCAAAAAAAGAGTTTGCCGTCCTTAAACACCAGGTAGACAAACAAACACCCAATCAGGTACAAGCGTTTGTATTGACGTGGCTAAAGCCTTTTCGTGTTGATTGCATGTCGATTACTACCGCTTTTGCAGCGGGTTTTGACCAAGCTTTTTGTGCGAAGGTTTGTGAGGAAAGTCGTAAAAGTCCCTATTTTTCATCCGATAGCCAAAAACCATTTACCGATTATCGCTGGCGTCCTACCATGACTTTGGCTGGACGCTCGTTTGAAGACGTTAAACGTCTGATTGATCGCGGAGTTGCCTCTGATTTCACTCGTCCTCAAGGTTCAGCGTACTTATTAAAAACCGACGATCAGGCACGTAATACCCGAGCGGTTTTTTTTCCTGAAGTCGCCAAAGTATTTGCAGGGCAATGGCCTGTTAATTATCTGGAACAAAATTCACTTAAAAACAAAACTGATGTTATGTTTTATTTTACCGGTTTGATGCAAGTTCCCGATATTGAAAAAAATACTTATCTACCGGGGGCAATCGCCGATCATTTAACTTCAAAGGGTGGGATGTTGACGGGTAGCGATCAAATGAATATTCTTGATTGGATAACAGCGGGAGCAACTGGCAGCTACGGCGCTGTCATCGAGCCCTGTAATTATCCGGTCAAATTTTCTCATCCTGGCGTATTGCTCTATTATTACCTGCGAGGCAATTCTTTGATTGAGGCTTACTGGAAGAGTGTTTCGGAACCGGGACAGGGCATTTTTGTAGGTGAACCGCTGGCCCGCCCATTTGCTTCACCACCGACAAAACAAGTTCACTAATTTTTACTGTTTAACAACACGTATAGACTTTCAGACATTAAACTTCCAATTCATGTTGCTGTAAATTTATACAGATAACATCCCTTCAAGGGATGGTATCTGTTAGCATCGAAATTATTTATCTGAAAATCTATAGAGCCAACAACTGATTTTTATGCCAGACTTAAATGGCTAATCAATCCCGGTAACTCGGGCTTTACTGATATCTGCTGAGTGTAAATTGCATAAACCTGACGACTGATTGCTGGCTCAACAAGATAACGATAACTAATGTCGGTTGCCTCTTTGGGCAAAGTATATTCCGGCATTAATGCGACACCAATCCCCTCTTCTACCATACGCAAAATCCATTCTTCGCTGTTACTGCGATAAGCCGCATAAAGATCAACATCCTGATTGTGACACACCGCTTTCAAACCTTCCCTTAACTCACAGTTTAGCCGGTCTAAATAAGGTTCTGACTGAAGGGCTTTAAGATCGATTTTTTGCAATTGATTAAAGCGATGCGTAGCGCTAAATGCGACTACATAGCGCTCTTCGTAGAGAACTGTTGATTGATACGGTGCAGCCAGAGTATGTATCGGCGCACTGATTACGATATCCAGTAATTCCAAATCCAATTGTTTTAATAAAGCGACTTCGCTGTCGACAATTAATTCGAGTTCGATATTTGGAAAATCTTGCTGATACCCTGCCAAACAAGGGCTCAGACGTTGTGAGCCTATCGTTTTCATTAGGCCGATGCGTAAAGGAATGGTATTTAAGCGGGTAAAACGAATCGCCTCTGCTTTGGTTGCCTGAAGGTCTTTATAAATTTGTCGGAAATTGGGTTCAACCATACGGCCTAACGGCGTTAACTGACAACCTGAACGTGTTCGTGTGAACAACGCTCCGCCTATTTCATCTTCCAGCTTTTTTATTGCCTGAGTCAATGATGGTTGCGAGACATAACTAAGTTGTGCCGCGTGCGTGATGGTGCCATGATCACAGACTGCCAAAAAATAGCGGATTTGCTGTATTTCCACGATAACGCTCTTGGTATAGACAAAACCTATTGTTCCATAGAAAGCCGGTATTATACAAATACTTATCTTTCACTATATAGTGGACTTCCATTCAAGAAAACAATATGAGCAGACCATGAAAGCAGCAAAATTGATTGTGATGTACCCAACTCCTACCGATATTGATACCTTTGAACATGTCTATGCGCAGGAGCATGTACCGATGGCCATAGAAAAACTGGCTGGTAAAACCCGCTTTGTTGCCTCTCTTATTAAAGTTGCAGTAGGTCTTGAACAATCACCTTTTCATCGTATTGCCGAAATTTATTTTCCGTCAATGCAGGATCTGGAGACTTGTTTAAACTCAGTCGGCGGTCAGGAAACAGCGCAACATGCCGTTACTATCTCAACGGGCGGTACACCTCTATTTTTAATCGCAGAAGTTGAAAGTTTCGATTTTTAATACCCAAGGCTGTCCGAATATAAAAAATCTACTACGAAAAAGCCTTTTTTTCATATTTCTCGCTCATTTTCGTTTAATAGCACAACTATTTATCTCAAATGACCAAAAAATCTGACTAAAAACGGATGTCCCTCGCTAAGAGTCCTATTCTCGGACAGCCTCCTCGCGGTTTAGCCGGATATAGCAGTCAATTATCGAGTTTATGCCGCTATCATCAGGAGCTACCATGTTAAATCAAACACCAAACCCGGCCCTTAATGCCTTGTCAGATATACTGGAAAAATATCCACGTCGTCGCGTGTTGATGTTCAAGGCTATGGAAGAAATCATGGGTAACCTTTCACCTTTCAGCAAGGGAATACGTGAGTTACTTTTCGCTTACACGTCATATTTAAATCAATGCAGCATATCTTATGATTTCCATAAAGCCGCTTCGGTAGCTTCAGGTCTTGATGAATCGATATTTACTGCCTTAAAAACCGATATCAACAGTCCAAAAATAGATGACAAACTAAAACCTATCCTCCATTTTATAAAAAAACTAACCCTTACACCTGACAAAATAACGCCTGCCGATGCTCAACAAATATTCGATGCGGGCTGGGATGAACACGCTTATTTTGATTCTGTTTGTATCTGCTCGATTATTAATTGCATGAATCGTATGGTTACCTCTTTAGGCATTGATGACGATTCACCCAATACTAATCATTCCGACAAAATGCTGTTTACCTTGGGTTATGCTTGTTGAAAGAGTTAAAACTGCTCTATGGTTAATACTGATCCGATTTTCTCTCTATCGGCAGGTTGAAATAAAATGTAGTACCCTTTCCCACTTTGCTGCTGAATCGCAAAGTGCCTTCATGGGCTTCGATAATAGAGCGACTGATTGATAACCCCATACCCATGCCGTCAGCCTTGGTCGTGTAAAAAGGCATTATTATTTTTTGTTGCTGTTCGTCATCAATGCCGGAACCATTATCTTTTATCCTGACTTCAATGGTCTCATTGGGAATTAAAATACTCTGAATGGATATTTTCCGGTGGTGGTTCTCGGGACAACTTTCCAGCGCGTCCGCACTGTTGCGGAGCAGATTTATGATGACCTGTTCGATTTGAATGGTATCAACATTCACAAATGGCAAGTTTTTCTGTAACTCAATTGATAGCGTGATATTACCGTGTTTAAATTCTGATAGACATAAGTTGGCAGCTTCATTAATTAATTCGTTAAGGTCAATGCACGCTGTTTGTTTTGTATTGGCTTTAACAAATTCTCTCATGCGACGAATGATTTGCCCCGCCCTTAATGCCTGTTGCTGGGTTTTATATAAAATCTCGGCAAGTTTAATCAAATCAGGATTTACTGCTTTCATCAGGTTTAAGCTAACCTGTGAATAGGTAGCGATTGCCGTCAGGGGTTGGTTGACTTCATGAGCAATCCCGGAAGCCATTTCACCCATTAAACCAAGACGGGTGACATGGGCAAGCTGGCTTAAATGCTCCCGGTCTTGCTGTTCCTGGTATTTACGCTCGGTAATATCACGAGTCGTACTAATGAAGTTAGTCAATTGACCTTGTTTATCAAATACAAAAGAAATCGTCAATTCGTTCCAGAAGGTAGTACCGTCTTTGCGGTAATTGAGTATTTCACCGAAGTATGGTGTGACATTTTTTATCGCTACACGAATCTCATTTAACGTTTGTGGATCGGTGAGTGCACCCTGAACAAATCGACAATTCCGGCCCAGAATTTCTGCCTGACTATAACCGGTAATTGATGCAAAAGCATCATTAGCCCATAGAATACTTTGGTCGTTGCTGGCAATAAGTACGCCTTGGGTAATTACTTTCAGGGCTTCGTTGTTCAGGCGCAGCTTATCTTCCGACTGCTTGCGTTCGGTGATGTCTGTGGTGAAGCCATGCCAGAGTGTAGAGCCATCAGCTTCTCGTTGCGGTTGTGACTTGCGTAACAACCAGCGCACCGTGCCATCGTTATACTTCACACGAAATTCATGGGTAATCGGAGATAATTTTCGTGCCGATTCGTGGATAAGGGTAATGAAGTCGTCGTAATCGTCTGGATGAACCAGGGCAAATAGTTTCGATGCATCCTCGCTAACGTCCTCAGGGGTCAGCCTGTAGATATTACGAATGCCTTCACTAACGAAAGGAAAAGAGGTACTTCCATCAACACTCAAATGAAGTTGAAAGATCATGCCTGGCAACTGACCGGAAATTTTCTGCAGGCGACCCAAGATCTCTGCCCGCTCACTTTCCATCACAATGCCAAGTTTCCGCAAGCTGTTACGTTCATTTGTTGCCAACTTATCTTTATGCTTCTGTGCTAATCCTTCCGATAGTGTTTTTCCTAAGGCATTAACAATATTAATATCGGCTGCAGTCCAATGGTCACTGTATCCACGCCATAATTCTGACCAGCTTTCAAAGGAGCTTCGAGGATTAAGACGAAAATTGCCAGCCGCAATTTTTACGAGACCTTGCTCGTAACTGCCTGCCCATTTAACTGTGCGTGGCTTCTCTTTGCGCAACCAAATAAGACAATTACGCATATCGATTGAAAGTGCCGCTGTTATGATTCCTGATGCAATTTCTGTATAAGCGCTGGCAGGAGGAAACTGTTTTGACAGATGATCGCAGCTGAAAACGTCTGTTATTGACTGTAGACTTAACCAGTTTAGAAGCGCGTCAACAGCTACAGGCTCAGGTACCTGACCCTGTAAATAACGCTGACCTTCAACAACAATAATCATACCTGAAGCATCCACTAAATTAAGTAGATCCGCACTTAACCTATCCAAAACCTCTTTTTCTGAGTGGATAAGAATGGATTTAAGTAACGTCGTTTTGATAGAAGAGACTTTGCCGAGCAGCAAGCGCTCATCCCTCATCTCAATCGAAGTTAGTTCTGTTGAGATCATTCTGGAAATAAATACGGCCGCTTCGCGCATGGCAAACGACACCCGCTTTGGAGTCATGTGATGGCAAGAAATTAAGCCCCATAAGCGCCCGTTTTGCAACAGTGAAATTACCATTGATGCCTGAACCCCCATATTGTGGAGGTATTCCAAATGGATAGGAGAAAGGCTGCGTAGCGCTGAATAAGTCATATCAAGCGGTTGTTGATTATCCGGATTTAGTACCGGTACGACCGGAACCGGTTTAACGCCAACATCCGCAACCACACGCACCAGGTTTTTAGTATACAAGTCCCTGGCCTGTGGCGGAATATCACTGGCAGGAAACCTTATACCCAAATAGGCTTTGGCGGCTTCAATGCGACTTTGCGCAATAACCTCGCCATCCCAATTAGCTTCAAAACGATATACCATAACACTATCGTAGCCAGTCAGCGCTTGTACCAATCCGGTCACTTGTTCAAAGTAACAGGTAGTTTCTGTACCTGATTCTATAGCCAGTAGAGAGTTCTGCATGCGCATAAGCAGTTCACCCAACTTCTCTCGTTTAGGCAAACCATCGTCATTACATAATTCCAATACCCAGAAATCACCGGCACTATAAACGTGTACATCAAGGTCTACAGGTAATTGTTCTTGATAAACACTAACTAAACAGGTGGCCTCGTGATGGGTTGGAGTATGTTGAAGAAACTGCTCAATATGTAATGCTGAAGAAGTTCCTATCAATTCAGCCAGTGATTTACCAAGTGCACAATCGCCAGAAAAATCAATAAAATCGGTAATATTGGCACTGGCCTGAAGTATAGTGCGCCGACTATCCGCACTTAAAACCAGAACTGCACCATGCGGCTGAATGTTGCCAATCTGATGAATAGGCTCTGCAGCACAGACCTGCATAGCTTGTTCCAGCGCTTGTTGATTTACATTATTCATCGCTTAAGATACCGTTGTGTAATTTTGATGCGCAACGTCATCGAGAACCTGATTAAATAATTGAAAAGTCTGACAGGCTGCCTCAACTGCGGCTTGGCATTCGTGGTTATCGCCGGAAAGGGTATCAGAAAAAGCAATGAGCTGCTGCCAGAAAGTCATTGTTTTTTCACCATAGCCGATAAAAAAACAACTACCTGCAGCATGCGTAAAGTTGTGGTTTTTAGCTAACACTTGAGAAATCATCTGCCCACCCAAGGTAGATCCCTCCACCACGTACAATACTCCCACCAAATGCCCGATAGTTTCTATTTTTAAAAAGTCAGTCGCCGTTTGTGACAAAGGATGCAACGTTAGAATATCAATTTGAAAAAAATCCAGATCTTTAATTAGCCAGGATAATTTGCAGCGTTCGCTATAATCAAATGCTACTGAATGACCTTTAAGAAATAAGTTGATGCGCTCTTCAAGCAAGGCATAAAGCTGATAATAGGCGCCTAGCAGAGTATGGTAATGGCTTAGTGGATAGTTTGGCTGCATCAGCTCTTCGAGCAACAGATGCCGATTGAGTTGCACATGATGGTGATGAGTTGCATCGCGCAGTAACGTTCGTAATGTTAAGTCTTTATTTTTATCCTGCGAACTCTTGAATGATGATGTCATATAAATTCTAAAAAATTACGTTTTTGGAGTGATCAAACAAGCCACCTCATTAGCCATGATGGTAATCAAATACAAGATAACGAGACTATGAAAATTAAGGATGCGGCAAGTAAAACAGCTAATATTAGCTAACATGGATAGCAAAAAAAGTTTTACGGAGTATATTATTGTCAATCCATTGACTCTTGGATAAACAGACTAACATAACTATTGATAAATACTTACAAAACTAAAAACTATAATGCAAATTATGAAAAAAAAACTGTAAGCTAATATCTACACGATCAATTATGGTAGTTGGTTAACTATGTCTGAATATCAGTTTAATTTATTATATTACCTAATTAAAGCTAAAAATGATGCTTTGAAAAGGCTTTTTTTATTCACTTCATAATTACAAAAACTTTCATAATCTCTTGAAATGAAATCTATCTTAAAAAAAATTCTTTGCTCAAATAAAAATAAGCCCTCCCTCCTTGGTTTACCAAAAAATCATAAACTTTATTGTATTGGTGATATTCATGGTCGCTTGGATTTGTTGTTAGAAGCTCACCAGAAAATCAGCGTTGATGCTGCACCTTTTGATGGCGTCAAGATACTGGTCTATCTGGGTGATTACATCGACAGAGGAAATCAATCCAGGCAGGTTATTGATTGTTTATTGGAAAATGATTTTCCTGACTTTAAAAAAGTATTTTTATTGGGCAATCATGAACAGGTTTTACTACAATTTTTATTGGGTAATGATGCCTCAATTGCCCATGACTGGTTCAAATTTGGCGGGTTAGCCACATTGGCAAGTTACGGTGTTAATATTGATGGCATTCCAACTTTAACTGATTTAACGCGATTACAATCTGAATTTAAAAAAAGAGTACCCATTAAGCATTTAGCTTTTTTTGAAAATTTGGTCATTAATTACGAAATCGGTGACTATTTTTTCGTACATGCCGGCATTAAGCCTAAAATTAAACTTCATCGCCAACGCCCTGAAGATATGCTGTGGATTCGGGAAGAATTTGTAAATAGCGACTTATTTCACGGCAAGGTCATTGTACATGGACATACCATCACTGATGAGCCGGAAGTTCTTCATAATCGTATCGGTATAGACACCGGGGCTTATGCATCAGGAAGATTAACTTGTGCTGTTTTTGAGACTATAAATTGTCATTTTTTATAGCTTTATAAAGCATTACCTCATCCGGAAATTACCGCATAACCCCTACTCAAAAATAGGCAATGTTTTTTTAACTACCTGGGAATAAAGACCATACAAAATTTTTAGGCTATGATATAGTCTGAAAAGAGCAAGCTATCGATTACTAAATAGTCTTGTAATAATAAAAGCATTTACCTTAGATAGAATGTTTTTATTCCTGATACTCCGAATTTTTAATCAAGCAACAATGAGGTAAGTCATGTCCGTCAAAATAGAATTTGATAATTTATTGGAAAAGCTTAAATCAGAACGCGATGAAATCGCCCTAAAACTTCATCTCGCCTCTATGGAAGCCAAGGAAGAATTTGAAGAAGCAGATAAACATTGGGATATCCTAAAAATCAAAGCGGCTGAAATCGCTGATGAATCAAAAGAAACATCGGAAGAGTTTATAGCCAAAGCTAAAATAGTGGGTGAAGAGTTAAAAGATGCTTACGCTCGTATCAGTAAACGTCTGACTGATTAAGCCTGTTATTTAATAACCCGCGCGTCTTTAATATTTATAGTACCCAAGTTTGCCCATTATTTGATCAATCCCAAGCACTTGGCTTTGGGATTGATCTTTGCAAAAATAAACGATTACCTATAATTCTCTGGTAGCACTGAATTTAATATCCGGCCAACGCTCCTCTGTCAACTGTAAATTTACCCTGCTATTGGCAAGATAAACCAGATAACCACCACCGTCTTCAGCCAGATTATCAAATGCCTTCTTCTTGAATTCTTCAAGTTTCGCGGGCTTGTCAGAACTGACCCAGCGTACCGTTGAGATAGGTACAGCATCATAAACACATTCAACATTGTATTCGCCTTTCAGTCGAAATGCGGTAACGTCAAATTGTAAAATACCCACTGCACCCAAAATAAGATCATTGTTTTTCAATGGCTTAAATAACTGAGTTGCGCCTTCTTCAGTCAGTTGCACCAGTCCCTTTTGCAAGGCTTTTGCTCTAAGCGGATCTTTTAAAATAACCCGGCGGAATAATTCAGGAGCAAAATAAGGAATACCCCCATATTTAAGTATTTCACCTTGGGTAAAAGTATCGCCAACCTGAATGGTACCGTGATTATGTAAACCAATGATATCGCCGGGATACGCTTCTTCTACGCTTTTACGGGTGTCGGCCTGAAAGGTGATGGCATTGCCAACCTGAATAGTTTTATTAATGCGGACGTGATGAACCTTCATGCCTTTATCAAATTTACCGGAACACACCCGTAAAAAGGCAACCCGGTCTCTATGAGAGGGGTCCATATTAGCCTGAACTTTAAACACAAAACCGGTAAATTTTTCCTCTTCAGGGGAAACGACTCGTTGTTCTGCCTGTCTTGGCCTGGGCGATGGCGCATATTCCGAGAAGGCATCCAGTAACTCAAGAATTCCAAAATTATTGACGGCAGAACCAAAAAATACCGGTGTTAAATTTCCTGCCAGATAGTCTTCAAGATTAAACTCGTGACTGGCGCCTTTAACCAATTCAATTTCGTCACGTAATTCTTCTGCCTGATATTTAAGCAATTCATCGAGTTTGGGATTATTTAATCCCTTGATAACTTGGGCTTCGGCAATTTTTCCGCCATGCTGTGCGCTGAATAAATGAATTTCATCTTTATAAAGATGATAAACCCCTTTAAAGCGCTTACCCATGCCAATAGGCCATGTCATAGGTGCACATTTAATTTTTAATACATTTTCGACTTCGTCCATTAATTCAATGGGTTCACGTCCTTCTCTATCCAATTTATTAATAAAGGTAAGAATGGGCGTAGTACGTAACCGACATACTTCCATTAACTTAATCGTGCGCATTTCAACGCCTTTGGCAACGTCTATTACCATCAACGCAGAATCTACCGCAGTTAACGTTCGATAAGTATCTTCAGAAAAGTCTTCATGTCCGGGAGTGTCGAGCAGGTTAATAATGCAATTATTATGTTCAAACTGCATTACTGACGTGGTGACAGAAATACCCCGCTCTTTTTCCATCTCCATCCAGTCAGAGGTCGCATGACGGGCCGCTTTACGCCCTTTTACCGAACCAGCAAGTTGAATAGCGCCACCGAACAACAAAAGTTTTTCAGTAATGGTGGTTTTACCCGCATCTGGATGTGAAATGATGGCGAATGTACGACGCCGTTGCAATTCTGGATGTGTTTCTGACATGCTTTATTTACTGGAGTTACCAAGAAAAATTTAAATTATACCTTATTATTCATAGTGATGTATTTTCTATATAAAGTAAATTCTACGACTACCATGCCTGAGTTTAGGTATAAATTTTTGGCAAAAAAAAACCCAAGAGGTTATCTTGGGTTTTTAATTTAAGCGCTTGGCAATTCCCTACTTTCGCATGGCAAACTGCCACACTATCATCGGCGCTAAGCGGTTTCACTTCCGAGTTCGGGATGGGATCGGGTGGTTCACGCTCGC
>NZ_JAOEGU010000038.1 GCF_025583945.1 Methylobacter psychrophilus | reverse complement strand
ATAGTTGCATAATTTGAAATTACTCGCATTATTAACTTAGTATCTTGAGAAGCCTTCTCTTCAATTTTTGATTCATCAATTAAAAATTTTATTCTTCTTTCCAAAAAGGGAGTTATTTTCATGATTTTGTGAGTTTAATTAATTGTCGGTCATATTGAATTTTAAAATAAATTTACACTTCTAATTCATTGTTACATAACAGGAACCTTAACCGGTCGCTGTCTATGCAATAACAACCAATCACCTGTTTCTATTAACGCTTGCTTGCCGATATCAACAAACAGTTGATCTATTTCAACCGCATGAGTCTCATTTAAACGCTCTAATTGCGTTTCACACAGTCCGTAATATTGACCCATCCGCAAATAACGTTTGGCATGTTCGTCAAAAGCCATTGTATCTAAATAAATCTTTATAGAGGGCACCATACAAAGGATTGCACCAGAGGTAGCTAATAAGCCATTTAACAATAAAGACTTCCATTCCAATATTAAGTCGGGATAAATGCACTCATAACCGATTGCAGAAATAAGCATTAATCCCAAGCCTGTAAAAAAACACTGTTTCATCCGGCGAGTTAATTTTTTTTCTGCTTTCGCATCAATTCTGGCTTTACCTAAACGGCCTTTAAAATGATCACCAATAAAATAAATCCGTTGATCCCTAACCCAACGTTCAATGATCCAACGGTGTGATTTTTTATGAGTTTCTGTAGGTGACTGTAATTCTGTGGTGGTAATCGCATGTCTAATCCATTCCAATTCATCACGTTGCTCACGTAAGAAAAAATTAGAAGCACTTAAATTAACTCCGGCAATATGCCAAAAAAATTGCACTCTTAATCCTTCTGCAAGTGCACGAAAATCGAGATACTTCTCTTCTAATCGTTGATATTGAGATTGTTGATATAGCCAAAATGAGATACCGCCCAAAGTTAAACTGCCCACTAACAAGTACCACTGTAAAAAAAACCCGTAACTTTGTTGGCTTACTACTGCAGATAAGGCAAAAATAACCAAAGCAACAAAGTTTTTATGACGACGGCTTTGAGCGAAGGATGACATGGCGTCACTGGCCGCGAATAAATCTGCAATACGCTGTGCTTTTGTATCCAAGGTTGAATAAATCACATCGTCACCTAAAAGGTACTGGCGACTAGTTAATATTGCTTCTGGATTAGTTTGATTAAACTGCTGCATGTCATGATTAAAAGTACCCAAGCTAAGTAAGCTCAGTTTCCATCTGTTTTCTAACCACGCATCATCATTAAAAGTAACTTGTGGCCAGAGCGTTTCAACAGCGCCAATTTGTTCATTGCCAATAGCATTCGGTTGCGACAAGCGTCTGGTTAGAATATGCTCTACCGGACGATAACTGGGTAGGTTTAATGCCGTCGTTTTATCTTCAGGTTTACCCGAAACACCTTGTAAAAAACAACGTACTACTTGAGACGTGCCACCGGTTTTTTCTTGTATATCACCATCCCAAAGTGCTAATAATAGATGCGCGTTATTGGTTAAATAAAAGCCTAATTGCTCGTAACATGCATTGCGTGGATAACTTACATTACCTTCAATTGTTGTTTGCGTTAAGGCTTCAACCCAAGCGGCTTTGTCGAGCCACTTATAAAAATCTTGCTTGGAACCAGGCTCATTAAAATCACTGGCATAATCGTCTTTAGGTAAAGGTAAAATTGCCGCAAAAGCGATACCCATTTCATCAGCTACTTCAACCACTAAACGATCAGCCCCTTCTGCCAAGCCGGATAAAACCAGCAAAGGCGTGTCTTTATAGGTGGCTTGTAAATCTAACAGACGCGATTTAATCACCGACTTGAGTAATGCCTCATCTTCACTAGGGATGTCCCTATGACCAGTAACACCAATGGTTAAGTAAAAGGGTGGTGGATTAATAGGGGTATTTAGCATAATTAAAATTCGAATGTTGTGAACTGATTAATTTATTAGTTTGACAGTTGATAACTATAATCTTATTATTTTGCTCACATTTTATAGATTATTTAAGCATTATGGCTGTTATTGATTGGGGGGATATTTTAACTGTTGAATTACACGAATTAGAAAATATTTTCAATAAGTCTGAATTGTCTTATCTCGCATTAACATCAAAATTTGAACAAACATTTAGAGATCGTTTGGCATACGAATTACATAAAAAAAATCCCGATTATATTGTGTCACGTGAATGGAAGAGGGTAGATTTAGCTATATTGGATGCTAAAAATTTTGCACCAGTTGTTTTAATAGAGTTAAAGGCAATGTACTCGTTTGATATGTTCACTACTAAAGGCCCTCAACAATATCTCAATAACGTGCAAAGTGATGTAGAAAAAATGAATAATATGACTAGAGACATTCAATCTTCTCGTCCTAAATTGTATACGATACTTATTTCTACACATCCTCATTCAAAACCAGACAAAAAGTTTGATCAAGTTATTAAGTATGCAGCTCAAATTCGGAAATATACACCTCAGTTAATAGATGTGTTAGATGAAAAGGTAATTACAGTTTTTAAAAAATCACATCCTTTAAAAGCCAAAGGCACTATTATTGGTGGCTCAGCTTTTAATATAGATGTGTCATTAAATTATTGGTTATTTGGGCCTTATTAGACTTATACAAACATTATCGAGCGGGTACAGAACCGACTTGTTGGCCGTGTTCATTGTAAGAATAAATAATAGCGCCACGCTGAACATTTATTCTTGTGGATGTGTAACCTTTTAAACCATCATTAAGTCCATTGCCCGCCGACACAGAATTAATTTGTCTATTACTTTCATCATAGATGTAAATTATTGCACCGCGTTGCACTACATTTCCGATTGCCATAAATATTCTGTTTAATTTAGTTTAAATTACTAGTCTTCCTCGTCGTCGTCCTCGTTGACTCCAATTTCAACTTGTTTACCTTGATAAAATAAATATAAATTTGTATAGCCATTAGTTAATTTATTATCGTCCAAATCAATGCCATTCCACTCGGTTAAACTGAATGCGCAACAATCTTCATCAAATGAAATCGATTGAATAAAGTCTTTAATAAATTCATTGGAGGGCGTTCCATCTTCTGATATTTTGTAGTCAGGGATTTCTGATGAAACAAACGTACCATCTTGGCTTTGAACATCGACAAGACCATTTTCTATATTTAACTCTAATTCTTTTGATAATCCTTCGATTAAAATTGGTCCATTTGGTACGTTTTTTCCCAGATTAATAATATCTTCAACAGTACCAATTACAATATCATCAACTGTGATTTCTGCACTACTATAAAAACCAAATCCATTCCCATCAGATTCGTCCATAAAATCATCAAATTCATCACTTGTCAGTTGTTCCTTAGACGCATAAACACTTGCGGTTTCTTCATCTAACAATTGTAATAAAATCCAAACACCGTCACCTTGAATTTCAATTTTTGACATTTTTAAATCTCCTGGTTTTAATTAATATTATTTATAGATTAGTGATAGTGGCTTATTCAGTAACACGTTCTTAATCATTTTAACTTCTATTCATGCGACTCTTCCTCACCTTCAATGGTAATAGTCGGCTGTTTAACATCACCCAACATATTTTTTTGTCTGGCAATATTCATCAGGATACCTCGTAATGCAGCATGGAATCCAATGGCATCGTTTAATTTTAAGGTATCGTTTTCAATCTGGTATTCGGTGTATAGGATGCCGTGTAAATCACTTGGCCAAGCTAAAGACACTGGTTTTAAAATAAATAAATTTTCTGAATCTAATTTACCCATACCAAGGGCGATCCCAAGTTCAATCAGAACATTAGGATTATATTCACCATGCCTTTCACCGCCAATATCAACAATTAAAACATCACCTTGCTCTATTCGATCAAGTAATGCCTTTAATATAAATTGGCCGTGCTGACCTCGTAGACGTTTTATTTGTATATCGAGTTTTCTTTCTCCAGGCCTGTTTTCTGATCTTTTTGTAACATCATCGGTGACTTTTTTTATTAGTCCACGCAGGCGCTTCCATTTTTTGTCTTTGTATATTGCGACAATTCCATTGTCATCAGCGTCCCATTCATGAGACACCAATATTTGAATAGGTAGGTTACCTATTATCTAATTTCATATTTCAGCTGATGGTTTATTAATATCTTGTTTATTTGTTATCTCAGCTAGACGCTCACGAATAAGAACAGATCGTGGATGATCACGGCCTAAGGCTTTATCTCTGATATTTAGGGCACGTGTATAAATGGTTATCGCTTCATCAATACGGTTAGTTTTAGCTAAAAGTAAGCCTAATGCATTAAGTGATCCTGCTAATTCTGTATCATCGGTGTTGGATGATAACTCCCTGTTTTTAACTACCTCTCTTAGCAGTAGTTCTGCCTCTTCATATTTTTGTTGCTCTCGTAGATGCACTCCTAATTGCTGCATTGATTCCAAAGTAGCATTGTGTGTATAGCCATGGATTTGTTTTAATATTTCAAGTTCACTACGAAAATAATCTTCTGCTTCATTAAGTTCACCTATTTCCCATAAACATTCAGCAAGTCTCCGGTATAGTATTGAAATTTCTGGAGAAATCGAACCATACTGTTTTTTATAATGTACTAATAAATTACAGTAAAGTTCTATGGCATCTACATAATGACCTTGTGCTGCTAATAAACCGGCCAGATTGTTTTGGCTGGAGGCGGTATCGGGATGTTCAACACCCAACACTTTTTCACGTATTGCTAATGCACGTCGATATAGAGGTTCTGCTGCATCATAGTTACCATGAGCTTCTAACAAACCTGCCAAGTTACCAAGGGTTATGGCTGTAAAAGGATGTTCGCTACCCAACACTTTTTCATTGATTACCAATGCACGTCGATATAGCGGTTCGGCTGCATCATAGTTACCTTGAGCTTTTAATAAACCGGCCAAATTATTAAGGCTTATGGCTGTGTCAGGATGTTCGCTACCCAACAATTTTTCCAGGATTACCAATGCACGTCGATATAGCGGTTCTGCTGCATCATAGTTACCTTGAGCTTTTAATAAACCGGCCAGGGAACCAAGTATTCTGGCTGTTCCAGGATGTGCGTAACCCAACACTTTTTCACGAATTGTCAGTGCGCATCGATAAAGGTGTTCTGCTGCATCATAGTTACCTTGATTCTGTAAAAAAACAGCCAAACTATAAAAGCTAGTGGAGATAACAGGATGTGCAGCACCCAATACTTTTTCATTGATTGCCAATGCACGTCGATATAGAGATTCTGCTGCATCGTAGTTACCCTGAACATATAATAAACCTGCCAAATGTTCAAGGCTGGTGGCTGTGTCAAGATGTTCGCTACCCAATACTTTTTCATGGATTGTCAATGCACGACGATGTAGCTGTACTGCTGCATCATAGTTACCTTGAGCTTTTAATAAACCGGCTAAATTATTAAGGCTGGTGGCTGTGTCAAGATGTTCGCTACCCAATACTTTTTCATGGATTGCCAATGCACGTCGATATAGAGGTTCTGCTGCATCATAGTTACCTTGAGCGTTTAACAAACCGGCCAAGTTATTAAGGCTTCTGGCGGTTGCAGAGTGTTCGGCACCCGATACTTTTTCTCGAATTATCAGCGCACGACGATACAGCGGTTCTGCTGCACCATAGTTACCCTGATCTTCTAATAAACCTGCAAGATGTCCAAGGCTATTGGCGGTTTTAGGATGTTCGGGACCTAATACTTTTTCACGTATTGCCAATGCACGACGAATAAGTGGTTCAGCCAAATTCAAACAAACACATCTCTCTATTAGAAAGCCTCCTAACGAAGAAAGGATATCAGCTAATTCTGGCTGCTCTACATTATTCTCTGTTTCCCATGAGGCTAATGAATTTGTGTAACATACCCCTACATCAAACTGATCCCCCATAGTCAACCAATACGCCAATAGCTCTAAATCATCTTTATCATATAAAATTTCAAACATTGGAATAGCACTAATACAATTTTTTAATGCCTCCCATTGTTCTGCTTGTTGCCACTGCCAAGGTAGTTCTTCGGCAACGCGATTATTTAATTCTTGTTGCTGAAAGTAGTGGGCTAGTTTTATATGTGCATTGACCTCTGCTTCGTTATTCTCAAGACAATGTTGCTTAACGGCTTGTCTTAAGTAATCATGAAAGAAGCTTAATAAGCCGCCTCGTTTGGCCAGATGAGAATCTATCGCCATTAAAAACGTTGAAATCACCAAGCGACTGAAGCCAGTAATGCCGGCAATTTCTGTTTCTGATAACCCCCGCCTTGCCGCCCATAATGCTTGCATAATCTGGGTAACGATGGCTTTACCAAAATCGTTTTCCAGGCGCTCAAGCACCAATACAAATAGTTCTTGTGGATTGTTGGCTGTTAACAAAGTAGCAATGCGTTGATCTAGGTGCTCAAAGTAGCCAAAGATACGTAACTCTTCAAGTACGGTTTTTAAAAAGAGTGGGCTGCCTGTTTGAGGTGCTTGGGCAATGCGTAGGGTTTGTTCGGTTGATAAGGCTTTTCGATAACTGGCTAACCACTCACGAATTAATTGTTCACGGCGGTTTAAATCAAGTGCTTCTAAAGTGTGGATAGGCCATTCTCTTTGGCCGAGTATTTCTAATTGCTTGCCAGGAAGCACACTAAAAATCGCTTTAACATTTTCTTGCCAAAAATTAGGTAGCCAGTGACCTTCTTTACTTTCCAGTTGATTGAGGCCATCGATAATTAACAGGAGTGGATCGCGTTCACCAACTTTGGCTAACCATAAGGGGAAGTCTTGAATGATGTCTTCGGGTTTACTGGGGAGTTCTGCATTGTCATCGGTACGCTGTTTTATTTCTGCCATGATGCGGCGAATAATGGCCACAGGATCAGCATCACCGGAAATACCGACATAATGCTCGATGATAAATTGCTCAGGATTAGCCAAGCGTTGTTGATTGACCCAATAGGCCAATAAAGCGGATTTGCCTAGACCTGATTCCCCTGTCACCAGTAAAGCGTTATTGGTTTTGGTATTTAAATGGGCATCTAACGCTTCAGTATCCCTGGGGTTGGCAATATAGGCTTTACAGCGGTCATTGGCATAACTGCGGTGCGCATTTTGTTCGGCTTCAAGCGGTGTAGGCGTTAAATCTGCAGGAAATTGCCGGTCTAAAACGGCCAATAAATCTTGCTTGATTAAGTCACCGAGTGCTTCGATACTGGCATAATTATCCCTGAGCGGTAAGCCACAGTTACGAACCTTGTCTTTAAGCGCGTCTAATTTATCTTGTAAACGTTGTTCTGTTTCAAAATAATCAGTGGCTGCAGAGAGGCTATCGGCTAATGTTTGGGTGAGTGCAGCGTCTCTTAAATAAAAAAAACAATGGCCGGCCATATCCGGGTTATCCATGACACCGTGCAAAATTTCCATTTCGGTAACGCTAAGACCTTCTTTTAGGCTGTTTTCTAAAAAGGGAAATAATGATAGAAGTTCAGTTTTATGATCTAGGTCGGCATTCAAGGGTGCCCAGCCATAACGTTCACCCAGTAAACTTAAAAAATAAGGCCGGCAGCGATTAATTTCTTCCAGACAAATACGCACGACTTTACCCTGTTCTGCCTCTTCCTTAGTTACCCCCCAACGCAAGTCAATTTCCGTAAATTCAACTTGACGTTCGCGGCAGGCACGGCGAATGACCGGAAACACATGACTGACCAAATAATCCCGTTCCGCATGCATGTCACGGAAGGTTGAGGAGATAAATACGCGGATTTCGCGGTCGGTGTTAGTTTGAATGGGATTTGTCATACTTTCTGGACGATCCTGAGGTGAGATTAGGTCAAGTCTATTCGATTAATAGGTCAGATTGTGTCGCATTTAAATAAATATTTATAACTGCTGATAAAACTTGAATGTTAACACCTTAAAAAGCATAATGAAAAAAGGTAATTTATTTTTTAATTAAAAATTAAAATTTATAACTTTTTCTTATGAATTGTATTTTTAAATAATTAGATATTTAAAGTAATTTTTTTAGATTAAAAATTGGAGTAATTGTTGATGAGATTGGCAGATAAAGTACAAGATTGGCTAGACCATATAGAATGGGACGATAAAATCTCATTGGATGAAGAAAACCAAACATCAAGTTTGGCTTTTACGTATTCAATTAAGGATCAGTCTTTTAAGGTTTGGATTGAAACCGATGAAGCACACGATTATTTTAAGATTTATATTTACGCACCTTTTAATGCCTTGCCAAAAAAACTGACTGAATGTGCCGTTTTATTTAATCACATCAATACAATCTCGTATCGGGGAGCGCTATCGCTTGTCGATGAAAAAGGCGCTATTAGATGGCGACATGTAATTGATTTTGAAGGCACTGATCCTTCCGTTGCAACCATTCATAATGCTTTTAACGGGGGCGCGGATTTATTGGAAAATTGGTTTGATGAAATCACCGAAGTAGCGTTGACCAAGACAACTGCACAGCAAATAATCGATCAACTGGAAGCTGCTTCTGAATCTGAATCATCCGAGGAAGCCGTTCCGGATTTCATTTAGTAAACTTGATCTTATTGGAAGCACCCGACATGGCCCTGATAAATACGGAAGATTTTAAAGCAGCGGCTGGTTATGCCAAAGCGATAGCTTCATTAAATGATATAAAAGAACTGTCCCCCCTTGTTTTTTTGGCGGGTGTTTATCTGGCCTTAAGCAAAGACGTTATTAATCAAGAAATAGTGTTGGCGGATGATCTGGACGAAAAAATCCAGGTTGCCCTCAAGGAGGCAGGGCATCGGCTTGAAGAGGTTGATTCGCCGCATATTAATCAGACGTTTCCGATTGATTCCGCCTTAAAACAAGCTATTGGTGAGTGCCAAAAACTTACGCTTAATGACTTGATTTTAAAATTGGCACAGTCAGCAAACTTAATTATTAAGACTGGTGCTGATGATTCTGCAAGTCCCCAGGGATTTTTTGAAGACTCTATTTTTCAAACGGTTGATCGTTATGCAAAAGGACTCGCCAAGAAGTTTGGCTTTGATGTAAATAAACCCGAACTCTATGCGCTTGCCGCGCTAGTCGCTCTTAATAAAGGTGATTTGACACAACATCCGGCTTTGTCGGCACATATCAATGCCTATTCTCGCGAGTATAATGCTTGGATAGTCCAGCAGGGATGGCAGGATTTAAATGATCTGAAAGATTTTTTGGACGATGAAACGGTTCAAAAAATTAGTTCTTCACATCCACTGCATGGCTTTAGTAAAGCACGTAATCCTCTTATTGCTTTGTTAAATGCAGGGATAGAAAAAGTATCGCAAACGCGTGAAATAGAATGTGTTGCCTATCATGAAGCAGGCCATGCCATTGTTTCTTTGGCCCTGCGCCCTAAGGTACAGATAGAGAAAGTGACTATTGTGCCAAACGAAAGCTACGATGGTTGTGTGTTTTTTGATGATAGTAATCCAATTTTCAAACATGTATTTCCTTCAACCCGTGAAGACTTTCTTGAAGATTTGTGTGTTTCTCTTGCCGGTCAGGCGGCACAGTTAAAAAAATATGGTTTCAATGCAGCGGACATAGGTGCACAAAGCGATTTTGCCGGTGCTACAGAATATGCTTGGCAATATATTACTGAATTTGGTCTTGATGATTCTTTTGGGCCGGTTCAATTGGGCGTTTTGAGTCGTAAATACAGTATTAAATCTGGCTGGTTATTTGATGAAGCGCAACGACGTCTGCAATCATTACTGAAAGAGGCTCAACAGAAAACCGAAATTTTATTGGTAGAACATTGGGACAACGTTGAGCGGGTTGTTGAGGGATTACTGAAACATAAGACGCTTGATGAGGATGAAGTTAGGGCGTTAATTTTCCCCAATAATATTTTATGAAACACAAAGTCGCACCTAAAATTTTACCCCAATTTGGTCTTTTAATTGCTGGGACAGGTTTTACTCAAATCGAGAAGACCTCATCATTTCGCTTAATCATTGAAGAACACCTAGTAAATTTAGCGACGACAATCGTAAAAAATCTGAAAACGGAGACTGCCTCAGCTGAATTGCTATACGGCGAGGCGGCTTCTGCCAGAACAAAGTTATGCATTTTGTCAGGTAATTATTCGGATTGTCCTGTTTGGGCGAACTTTATTGCAGAACGGTTAGATTTACCTTTACACGCTGTTTATTGTGGTGACTTTAAAAGCCCAACTACAACAAGTGATTCATCGACTGAGCGTCTGATTGCCCTAAGCCCCGTGGTGGCTAATGATGTTTATTTGTCACAAGAGCAGATAATACAAGAGGATACCTTAAAAGCATTTTCCGATATTTTATTATGGCTGGGCGATATATCCGATGATCCCTTAAGCAATACGCGCTTGATGCTACTTCGAGATACTATTCTGGAAGGTAAGCCGGTTATTTGGCTGCATTCTGACAAACGGATTTCTATTCTGGATTATCGTCTGTTGGATGAACCCCATCGCGTCATTCTCTCAACGAGTCATGACTGTCAAACAGCAATAAGAGCACTTTTTGTTGATTATGATGTTTCTCTTTTGACTGCTGAGATTAAATTCATAGCTAATCCACTACACTCATTTAAATTAAAGGCGGCTAACGATCAGTCATTAAATATTTTGCGCGAGTATTTCACGGAACAAGCGCCTAACGCATTCAGCCACCGCTTTGCCGGAAGAATTGACAAGTCGTTGGGGGCATTCATAAGTCTTAAAGGTATGTTTACCGCTGTTTTTTCTAAAACTAGTCCATCATGGTATGGCGTTAATGTACCAGATCATCTTGTTGACTCAGGTTGTCATATTGAGGAACCCACTCAATTATGGGATCGGTTTACATGGTCTGATCAACTCGCTAATGTCGCCGCAGGCTTTCATCGTGATGTGACTTGGGGTTTATATTTACTTTCAAGCTTTGCTGTATTCGCTGCTGTAGCGGGTGTCATCCAACTCGGCACATTTCCTGATTGGTTTTGGCCGGTAACAGAACTGATTGCCATTGGTGTACTTTTGATTAGTTACAGTATGGCTTCACGATTAAATTTACATGGTAAGTGGTTATTTCATCGTTTTATTGCTGAACAGATCCGTTATACCCGTTTAGGCCTTCCACTCTTAACTTTCCAAGCCCCCTTATTAGCGCCACTTAGAAATACTGTAGTCGATAAAAATGGGAAAGTGCAGATTAAATTGATGAGTGCCGAGACTTGGTTGTTTAAACGAACCGTGGTGGCTTCCGGTTTACCTCATCTAGCGGATGACTCGATTTATCAACCGGACAAAATCTGTCATCAACTACGAGATTATGTTGTTGGCGTTATTAAGGATCAATGTATTTATCACCAAAAAACGCATAAAACGTTACACACAATTGAGCACCGACTTCATTGGCTGACAAAGTTGGCTTTTATAATGACCGGCTTGGCCGTTATAGGGCATTTTGTGATTCATGCACAATGGTTACTGATATTTACAGCCGCCATGCCAGCATTGGCCGCTGCTATTCATGGCATTGTGACCATGAACGAAATGGGGCGTGTTAGTCAAATGTCAAACCATACCCATCATCAACTAAAACATCTATTAGAAAGTATATCGAGACTGGATGCTTTGCATTTTGATGATGCGCGTTTCTTTATACAACTGCGAAATATTACACATGAATCGGCATCTGTTATGTCCAATGTTAATCGCCAATGGCAGGATTTAATTGAACATCAAACTACATCGTTGCCTGCTTAGAATGAAGTTGGGTTTATAAAATTTCCTAGCCATTTATTGGTTTCAAAATAAGAGTAGCTAATGTCAGATCCTCTATTGCGTCAATGGGAAATGTTGAAGCTAATCCCTCGTGAACGCAAAATCACTGTTAAAGAGTTAAAAAACAAGCTCGAAGGTTTGGGGTTTTCTGTCTCGCGCCGAACATTGGAGCGGGATCTGGATCGGTTATCCATACCCTTTACCCTGGAAGTTGATTCCCGAAGTAAACCGTATGGCTGGCGTTATGCCCTAAATATGCAACCCTGCAATATTCCTGGTTTAACTTCAAGTGAAGCCTTAACCTTAGTTTTACTGGAAACATATCTAAAAACATTATTGCCGGTTGCAATCACGGATAATCTGGCAGGACAATTTTCTGCGGCAAGACAGTTTTTTTCTGTTGAACATACCGATTCAAAATTACATGATTGGTTAAAAAAGGTGAAGGTTTTAACGCCTGGGCAACCTTTGCTGTCACCTATTATTGATCCACACATACAGCGAACGGTTAATCAGGCTTTAATGCAAGGCTTGCAACTGGAAATGGATTACTTGGCAGCAAACGCATCTCAAGCAAAGCGTTTTCAAAGCGTGCATTTACAAGGCTTGGTGCAATATGGTTCAGTTATTTATTTGGTGACCACCATAAATGATCACAATGATTTACGTCTGTTGGTTTTACATCGCATTAAAAAAATTACTCTAAAAAATGAACCCCTTCGAAATTTAGATGGCTTTAATCTGCAAGCTTATATTGATAAGGGTGGCTTTGGTTTTGGTAAAAGTTCGCAAGTAATTACCCTCATAGCTATCTTTAAAAATGGCGTAGGTCTTCACTTGGTAGAAACTCCGCTGGCCAAAGATCAACAAATAGGGCGGCTTGATGACAATAAATTACAAATCACCGCTGAGGTGCTTGATACCCCACAATTATTGCGATGGTTAAGCAGTCACGGGGCTGATGTTGAGGTGCTTGGCCCTGCCAATTTAAGACACAAGTTAGCCGATCACCATCGCTTAGCGGTGCAGCAATATCTACCTCAAAACTAAAAAGCAGGATTAATCTTTATAGGTCATTATTTGTCGCCAACATCATTTATTCTTACTACCGTTAACAGGAAGCAGCCATTAGCTTATAAAAGATTAAATAATGTTGGAGTCATCTATGAAAAATGCTGAAAGCACTACAAACACAGTATTAGATCAATTTTTGAAGGTTACGATATGCAACACCCTGCCGTGTAACAAGTGTTTTAAGATTGCTGATTTTAATACTTTGGCAATATTATTTAAGGGCATGGGCTCAGCGTGTAAATCAGGTCATTTGCATGGGTAGTAAACCGCCAGATGCCCAAGAAATGCTTGTCGTTAGCGCGTGTCATTTAGCCTTAAAAACAAAAGTACCGACTAAAGGGTTGATCATTGATGGCCAGCATATCGATAAAATACTGAACGGCACCGGCAGTTGGGAAATGCGAACAGGCTTTACTCATCATAGCAAGTCTATTGCCTTAATTAAACAAGGTGGACTCATTGTTGGCATAGCCAATCTGGTTGGTATTAAAAGACCGCTCAATTATAAAACACGTCCCCAACCTGGCGACCAAGAACGGGTTTCCCAGGAACGTCTGCAATCAGGCGAAATTGATAACTGGGATATCGCTTGGGTACTTGAAAATGCCCTGCCACTAATGGCGACGATCAGTTGTCAGACACTTAATGACCTTGATGGCTGGGTAAATCTGGAGCCATACATACAAGAGCAACTAATGCTTGCAATGGCTTAAAGGGATAAAAAATAAAGATAACAGAAAATTAGAGTAATTGGTGCCTGAACGAAAAAGCCACTTTTCAAAAAAACCAACGTAAAATTAGGAAATATTTTTTGAAAACTATTTCAGGGGCTGAAAGAACGACTCATTTTCTTCACCATCAGTTTTCAGAATTATTCCTACAACTAACAAATTTTAAGCGCATCTTTCCAGTCGATATCATTTTGGCTCTACTCAAAAAAGCATCAGGGATGCTAGTTTTTGCGGCTCGTTAAAAAGACTTCTGCAATATTCATCGCCCTAAAGCAGACGATCGTGAGTGGCTCTTAATGGTCGCTATAGATAGCTATCCATAGCGACCCACTGCCGTCATTCGGGTATGGATTTAAGCTTCCCCAAACCGACCATTCGCGAAGTTTAGCAAACGACAATAAATGGGTTTTAATATCTGAAACTGTCTTTCACCAGAAACGCCATAATATTCGTCTTGCCACGGTAAGAAATAGTTACAATACATGATCACCATGTAAAAAATAAGCTGGTTCTATGGGTGTTACCATTATTTTATGGTAACTATATTATATGAATTGCATGAGGAACAGAAATCTAATGTAAGTGTATTTCTAATGTTAGAAATAACACAGATTACAAATAATCCAATAACGATGTAAATTAATTGAAGTATTATTTTATATCATTGGAGAAGTAACTTTATTCTTTGAACTGCAATATCTACTTTTAGTGAATAGTTTTCAATTTGACTAATAATACTTTCAATTTTTGATTCTGAGATTAGGTTTTTCTCAATGGCAACCAATAATAATTGTTGTAATTCAGTAAGATGAAATTCATTAAGGCCATTGCTTTTTAAATCCGTAATGCGTGCTTCTAATCGCTTTATTACCTCATTGCGTATTTGATCTTTATTTCCAGATTTAAGTAATTTAGAAATACCATATCCAACTGCTCCTGCCGCAACAGCGGCACCAACAACCCAACCAACTGGAGTTGTTGTGACAAAAACACCACCTAAGACACTTGCTAAGGACGTGGAGCCTAATAAAGTTGATGCGCCTGCTGCGCTCGCTAAAGTACCTGCTGCTGCGACTCCAACGGCACTACCGCCAATGGTGGATAGTGCTTCAGCTGACATTTCTATTTTATCTTTGCCCTTTAAGTCATCAATATCTTGATTGTATTCATAGGTCTTTTCAAATTCAACGTCATAGGTTGTTGATTTATCAGCTTTATCAAGGATAGGAAATATTTCATGTTTTTCTAGGATTGTTAGATCTTTCGATAACACAGAAACTTCTTTAAAATCGTCACTCATAACTGTACCTAATGATATGTAAATATTATTGAATTAATGCGCTGTATCTAAGGCAATTCTTAATTGTTTAAGTGTATCACTTACCTCGGTATCAAAGTTAAAAGCCTGTAAGTTAATCGGTAATTCTTTCAATAACTCTGCATTACCTGCAAGCCATTCAACACCAACAACCCCTGTCCAAGTTCCTTCCATATCTACATCAAGAAAATTATCACGCAAATTATCTAATTCTTGCTGACAAAAGACACCAAAACCAGACGCTTCAAAAATACCATAAATTAAATAATGTTCTAAGGCCTTAATATCAGATTCAACCTCTATAATAACTGCGTTTTGTGGATTGGGACTTGGCATGGATTTACTTACTTCATTAACTATTGTTTCTGCGGCTTCAATAGCGATATTAGCAAATATACTTGTACCAAGAATTGCTTTTGCTACATTTACGGAACTGCCCAAAACCTCTTTACGCTTTTTTGGGTTAGTTATTAGATCCACACCATGATTAGCATATTGACATAAACGCTCTAAAGCCGGCTCATCACCCGTATAGTAATTGTCAATAATTTCAATGTCTGCACCTATTTTTTTACGCGTTTCAGTTCTCGTTTCACTACCCACTGCACCTCTAATTAACAGTTCAGCAACAGGACGTGCAAATCTTAAAAACAAGGTATTTAAACTATGTTCTAATAATTGAAAATATATAGCGTCATCTTTAAAGAGCTTAGGTTTAATCAACGGACTATTCCATAACTGTTGATCCAATTCTTTTACTAAAGCTAATAATTCTTGTTGTAATTCCAACGCCAAGTTATTTGCCACTGACTTCAGCATTTTTCGCACGTCACTATGTAGTTTTTCACGCCAAGTATAATTAGCCTTAATAGAATCAAAGACGGGATTACTAATGCTGTCAAAAATTTGTTGTCTTGCTTCTAACTGGCGAGAAGGTAATGCAGTTATTTTTTCTTTGACTAATTCATCATAGCGAGCTTTGAATAACTGTCTGTTTTTTATTGAAGTTGCACTGCCTTCTTTAAATCGATTATTGACGTCTGCGCTAACTTTTTTCCAACGTTTAGACCACCATTCACTAAATTCAATTTTTTGTTGACTCTCTTGAGTTCGTTTAGCTTGTTCTGGGTCTTCGGGATAAACGGCTGCTACGGTTTTATAGATATCTTGGGCAGTTTTGAGGATATCGTTAATCATACCGTTACAGCGTTTTTTTAATAGCTCGGTTCGTTCATGATCAAGATATTTTTGTATACGCTGTTGTAACTCAAGAATACCTGTCGCTTTTTTTAGTTCATCCGCAGAAGTTAATCCGGTTAGCGAGCACATTTTGTTTTGCGTTTGTTCTAAAGAGCCTACCTGAGGTATATCAAAACCTTGTAAAACTAAGTGAGCACCAGCTGAACCACTGACGATTCTGTGTTCTGGAATTCCAAATACGGCCCATTTTCCTAATAATTGCTGCCAATTATCTTGCAGAACTTCTTTGGAAGGCTGTAAGTCGACTTGCCCCCAAAATACAAATAACTTATCAGCTAGTTTTAAATAGGGATCACCTGTAGCACCGAATTTAATTAAATCTTGCTCATGTGCTTTTAAATCAATATCTCTTCTTTGCACTAAAATAATAGCATCACAGTCTGCTAACATTTCTTTTGATTCTTCAATGTGCTTTGCGAGCCCCGAATCTAAACCAGGGACATCATAAAAAACCACCCCATCAACAGCCGCTAGTTGTGAAGTATAAAGACGTGCTTCTTGCATGGCGTGTGCATAACGCTCGTCTGCCACATAGCGACTTAAGTTAGATTTTATTTCTGCCAAGCGACTAAAATTATATGTTTTTTTACCTTCATCAATAATTTCTTGTAAGGTGTTATTATGTAAGTCCATTACATTTAGATCATTTTCTGCTTTTTGTGCAGCACTCTTATCTGCACTTTGTAACTGGTCTCGTAAATCTGCTTGATAAGCGCGATATTGCTCTGCACTTTTCGGTAAAGTTTCTAAGCGTTGCTCATTTTGGGCTTGTACTGAATAAATTTGTGTAGTGGTAAATGTACAGCGAGCTGGTTTAGCAGGTAATAAATCTGAGCCCAACCAAGCGTTAACGAATGTACTTTTTCCGGCTTTTTCTAAACCAACCACTGCAATGCGAAACTCACCATTTTGTAACCGGCGCATAAGTTTTTCAGCAGGTTCTCCGGCTTTTTGTAAAATAGCCTTTTGTTCTTGAGTAATATTCAAGTGATTTACAGAAGCTAAATTCAGTAAATCTAAAGCATGCCGACGCACATTGAGTGCTGTTTTAAGTTGATTAGCATATAAGGTTGAAGCCGTTTTCCAATCCATAGTAGTCATCTCTTTAATAATAAATAGGGGTCAAATATCGTAAAAATCTTTTGTAGATAAAGCCGATTGTAGTTTGGCAATTTTTTTAATTTTAATTTCTGAGTTGTTACTTATTTGATCACTGATGTTTGATCTGATACGTTGGGTAACAATGTCTTTATAGCTTGAGGATAATACAAGATAGACTAATACAGAATTTTCTGTTTTATAATCAATAGGCTCATCAGAGCATTTTACGTTATCTGCAATTTTTTGACCTGTGACATCATGTTCTTTAAAACAATAAGCTCGTTTTGCATGATTAATTAATTTACTAGCGTCATCTTTATTTAGTATTTGGCCGTTCTTTAGACTCATTGCTTGATTAGATGGAATTATCAATAACAAATAATATCTAAATGAACTAACTTTTTGTATCGGATTTTTCGATTTTGTATAGATTTTTCCTACTGCAATTCCGATTAAGATTCCTATTGCAATTCCGATTGAAAGTGATTGGCTAGTCGTTAATATTAATTCTTGGTTTGAGACAAGAGCATCACAAACTGAATTAGAATTTGTAACAGAATCTTGTTTCGGCATATTTTTTTCTCTGATATTAAGATTAATGTTATCTTGCTCTTCTCTTAGAAGATGTAACAATGCGACGTTGTCGTACCATTCATCACCATTTTCTAATGCTTTGATGTAGGGTGTTAACTGCTCAACATAGTCTTTAAATGGTTTACGATTCACCAAGTCAAGTATTAGTTCATCAGGCTTTAAAGATATGGCTTCACTAATAAGTGGTATATTTGTTAGAATATATTTTTTATTATGAGTATCCGCATTCATAAGGATTCCCACTTATAGACAAATTCGTTAGTGAGCTTATCTAATTGTTGTGCTCTTTCAAGTAAAGGCTCCCATCGGATTTTTACTTTTTCATAATCATCAATATTTTGTTGATACGCTTGATCAAGCTTGTCTTTAAAATCTTCTAATACGCTTTCTTGTTCTTTAATAACGTTGGCATTTAAATCAACAAAATATTGATATAACATTTCTTGAAAAGGTATTAATAAAGAATCTAATTGGCCTATGAGTTCAAATGCTATGTCATTGTGTAGCGTTTGATGACTAGGGAATTTTTTATAAGAGATCACTTTTGTAAAAAGCCATAGAAAGCCATGGCGCTTTTCTCTGGCCGAGCTTTGGGCAAGGGTTTTTAAATTAACAAAGTTAATTTCTGGGGTATGTAGATTATTTAATATTGAATTATTAATGGATAGATTCCATTCAGGTGCAATGTTTTTTATATTACTACGTAAGTAATCCAAATAATGTTTCATCAACAAATCTATAGTGTCATGAATTCTTTTGTTTTCTAGATTGCTATGGATAGTAATAACATTATGGACAACGTTATTAATCGATTCTAAAAAGTTATTTAATCTTTTATCAACTTTAAAATCAGAGCTTCCATTTAATAATTCTTTTTCTTCTTTGCGTTTGATTTCTGTATAAAAATACAGATACTCATGACATTCATTAGCTAACTCTAGCTGTAAATGATAAGGCAGATTTTCGACAGTTGTATTTTTAAAGTCACGATGTCCAGCAATAAGTGATTGCTTTACAGCAGTAAGCACGCTCAGTGCTTGAGTTTTTATATTGGCATTCCACGAAAATAACGGGGTTAATTTATCTTCAGTGAGTGTTTTTTGATAAATTTTTGTTTCAAATAAGGCCTCAGAGAATATTTCTAGGGCATTGCTTATTGAGCCAGTATTTTTTTTTAGCTCTTCTTTTAAATATTCAATGGGCTCAATTAACTTAGCGTTGGCTTGAGCTATAAATTCACGTAGTTCACTGTTTTGTCTAATTAATAACTCTCGCGCTTTGGTGTAAGTTTCTTCTGAACTATTCAACTCACTGTAACAAGTTCTTACTAATTCACCAATGGCATAGCCAATTTCTTTTTCAAAATTTTGTACGATAGTAGGAATAACTAAGGTAGGGAAATGTATTTGAATGTGATTATCTAGTTGTTTAAAAAACTCTGCACCATAACTGTTTTTCCAAACAACTTCATTGATGCGTTGAAAATCATGATCTTTCCATGAACTAATTCTGCGTGGTAAGTCATCAAGTAATTCCTCAGGAATTAAACCATTAAAATGTTTATCTAATTCATCAGCTGAATGTACACGGTCATTTTCTGATTTAATAAGTTGGGCATGTAATGCGGGTAAAGAACTTAACGGGCTAAAAGTTAAATTTTCTAATGTATCTCGATGCTCAGGGAGTTCTTTATATAAAATATCGGTGATTTCGGTTTTAACTTTGTTTATATGTTCATCTCTTCGACGGTCGGCTTCGTAATCAGATAAAAATGCATCAATACGATTTAAGATAAACATCATGCGAGCTGGAGAGCCACCCATGTGTTTTATTTGCTGTAATACTTGTTGTACTAATTCTATTCGGCGATTTTCATCAGTTTCTTCCATGTTGTAGGCAACTAAACACAATGCATCGCGACAGCTTTTAATAGTATCGGCATTAGTATTGTCTTGATGATTTCGTAAGCCTGGCAAATCCATCAATTTGAATTGCGTGCTTTTAGGAAGGTTTGAGAGCGCTAATAATTCAGGATTATTAAAACAAGCTAGTGGGTAAGTCAGTTCAATATGTGGAGGCGCTAATTGATCCATACCCTTTTTTGTATTAAAGCTATCCATTACTGTGGTTAATTTAGTACGAATTTCTATATCAGATAGATCGTGCCATTCATCACATTCCCAAAGTGCTCCATCAGTTTTATGGATATTTAAAATTCGTGTGTTGTCAGGGCTATTGTGAATATAAACTACACCCGCACTCATTTCCTGCGTCATTCGCGGCATTAAATCTGCGCCACATAATAAATTAATAATCGTACTTTTACCGCTACTGGTTGTCCCTGTGGTGGCTAGAATAAGTGTAGGGCTTTGTAAGTCGTTATGTAGCCGTTCAATGGCAATCTTAAATTTATCATTTAGCTGATTAAAATGGGCTATATCAAGATGGGGATGTTCTTGAACCACATCACAAATATTTTCTATAATAGTCGACCAATGTGCTTCTATTTGTTTCGAGTACTCAAAGAGATGGTTAAAAATATTGGTATTACTTGGAAGCGTCATGCATTGATCCTTTTAAAAATTTGTATTGCATTGTTTTATAACAGGTATGAAATAGTAATTCTTTCATATTCATGAGGTTATATTCATAATAAACTTTCCGGTATCTGTTGCTTGCTTCCGCCATTGCTGCCAATAGCTTTTTTCTTGGTAATTACGTAAACATCGTAAATAACGTACACGTTGTGCATCATTCAGCAGTTCATGAATTAATGGAATTAAACCATCATCTATGTTGTAAGTTGATTTTTCAGGTGCCAGACAGACCGGCATAATACGATCAAGAGGTAAGCTCAAATCATGCGCAATCACTTCACAAGCATCTCGGATACTCTGTGCCTTGAGTGATTGGGGGTGTTGAATATCATAAGGCGGCAACCATTCACGAAAAGGGCGTAAACGATCAATTTGAGTTGCTACGGCAATAATTACGGGTAACGTTCTATTTTTTCTTTGTGTTTGGAACTCGTGACGTATGCTATGTAGTTGCTTGGCATCTTCTGATCTAGCCGCTTGTGAGGCATTACATACGATTAAAATTACATCGACTTTAGTCCATTCTTTTTTTAATGCGGTCGGGGCATGTTCATGCTCTAAGCCCCCGTAACCGGCACTATCAAGGACTATAGCCTGTTGCAATCCATCCCGTTCCAGTATGAAAGGCGTTATTTCTGAAGTCGTTGGTAATACGCCTTCTGCTGTTTTTGTTTCACCAAATAATGCATTAATTAAACTCGACTTACCGCTACTAACCTGACCTAACACCAATATTCGTAAAGGTTCTATAGATAATTCATGCGCTCTATTTTTTACAACATCTATTTTTGAGTCACCGGTTAATATGTCTGTAGGGACAATGTCATCTAAAGTTAGTTGGCCACTATAAAGTTGGATAGCATAGTAACCAAGTTTGCTAATATAAGCGCTAACTAAACGCTGCACTATTTCTTCCCGAACCTTATCCAGTCCTTTATAAAATAATAAACTTCGTGCTTTTCCTAGTGCGGCTCCTGACCAATTAAACAACCAATTCCCAACTGTAAAAATTGATTTAAGTTGATTGATATTATTAAGCAAATCTTTTGTACGAACCAAATCGCCGACCCGAACAGCATGACTACCAGGAATTTTGTTTAGCACATCCTGCTGCAAGTCTTCACAAACTAGCGCAATAAGCTTGATTAAATAGGGTAACGGGAATTCTAAAATAGGGTATTTTGAGTCTGCATTAAAATGACGGGCAACCAAAAGTAATACTTGGTTAGTTAGTTTTAATGCTTTATTTGGATCTGTTAATAAATCAGTTTTTACTGGATAGTTTTTAGAGAAACGCTCTAGTTCTAACCAAGCTTGTTGAGCATCATCTGCCCAATTAGGATTTGGAGTAATTTCAAGGCTTTTAATAAGTAATGGTTTTTCTTTATGGCTCCGCCATCGCAACAAGCTATAAAACAGAAGAGTATTCGCAGATATAACGCCAATTCCTTGTGACAGCCAACCCTGTTGCCATAACCAGTACCCCCCCAAACCGCTAAGAACAAGAAAAGGCAATAAAAAAAATAAACCTAAAATAACGCCAAAGCGTGTTAATAAAAATGACATAATATTTACTTACTTTTCAACAATTCACGGGCATCAGAAAACGCTTCAGCATAGGTTTTTTTAACCATTTCTTTATTGGGTAAAGCCCCCCGTTTAACGCTATATAAATAAACACAAAAAGCTTTTCCTAACCCATACGTCATAGCTCCTGAATAAGCACCGGAGACTGCCCAGCCATAGACTGGGACAAGCCCCACTAATCCTCGACCTAATAAACCTATGCCGATACTGGTTCCAAAAAGTCCAATAAATTCAGTATAAAGTTGGCGGGTTAATTCCAGTTCATAAATTGAAGTAATACTGTGAAATAGTTTTGCTTGTGTTGCAACTGCCAATGGAATTCCCACGATCGGAACGGCTCCAATCCCTATATTTAAAAGTGCATATCCCGTAATGTGAGGATGTGCTTGCTCAGCGTGATAATCCAATAATTCTTTATGCTTTTTTGAGCCTTTTAATAAATTTATAAGGCCTTTGGGTAACTCTTCTTCAATGGTTGTCCATAACGCTTCCAAGCCGTAACTTGAAGGTTCGTATCCATCTTCTGGCAAAGTAAAATCAACAGGCACAAAGCGTACGGTGGGCAATGATTTAAACCAGTCACGTTGATGTAACAGAGCACTTGCTAATTCATGCGGTACTTGTGGTGGTAATGGTGATTGTTGATAAGGGTATGGTTGTATATGTTCACTTTGGTTGTTTGGATAACATTCATGTAATGATGTTTGTACAACAACAATAGGCCAGTTGGGATGTTGTTTATTTATGTCTTTTACTGCTTTAACAATATCTTTTTGATTCATGTCTGATACGCGCAACACTACGATCAACAAATGTGACCTATTTACGCACCATTTGAGATCTTCGGTAGGATCATAATTGGCCTCGCCGAAGCCACGCGTATCTAAAAAGCGTATTATTGGGTGAGAGGGCGAGGGGAAGTCATAAAATTGCGATGTCTTCGTGCAAGGAATAAAACCATTACCTATTTGCGCGGCATCGTTACCTGTAATTTGACGAATTAAAGATGTTTTTCCTGATTGAGTTTTACCGAGTAACCAGAAAACAGGTGTTGGTAACTGCTTTTTAATGTCTTCAATTTTAGATTCTAACCCCTCAGCTTTTGGAGTGAAAATAGCATCTCCTAATCCCTGCCATGTCCAATTTTTGAAGATATCCATATTTATCCCTTAAAAAAATTAAATCAAAAAGTATTAAATTTTTAACGTTAGTTTGTTTATTAATGCCTTTGGAGTCTATTATGATTTTTATCTAATCAGATTGTTTCATAAATAATTGATACCAAATGTACAAAGAAACGCCAGTCAGAGGAGCCAAAGCAACCCATAGTTCTGCCGTTGAGCAACTGTCCTCACAATTATTTAGCACGAGTAAAAAGACAAACAGTGATATGACTAAAGAAATGAGTACCCACCCTAATTTCAATAGTCTTTTGAAAGCCTGTGGATGCACCATGCTTAGATACAATAAAGCTATAATTGGAAAAATATAAATCAAGATTCTCATCGTTAAACACCTTACTCAAATTTATTACCGATTTCGTCAAAATGATAAGAAGGCTTATTTTATAAATCTTCATATCATGGCCTATTAATTTAAATATAGCTAGTACATTTAATATATAAAAATTATTATTTGATGAAAATAGCAATTTCATGATTATCAATAATTCACAAGGACGTTAGCCGACTCGCTCCGCCCCAAATATTCATTTAAGCCCTTATCAATTTCCACCTGTAAATATTCGGGGCTAATGATCCGTATGTTTGGAATCCAGTAGCGCACGATGGGCAAGATTTGATTGGAATGGCCAATTTTTGCCGAGATGATCAATCCACCATCTTCAAGTTCTTTCTCAATTACTTGATTGGCAATTAATTTACGGCGTTTGAAATAACCGGCAACTTCGGCACGCACTTTCAAAACCACTTCTTGTTTCGGATCAGATAACCAAATCCCGTCATCTTCAGCCAAATGGGTATCAATTTTAGAATCCCAAACAAAAAAAGTTTCCAGTGTTAGCAAGTTTGACAGCTTGGTAATACTAAAGGACTTGATCTTTCCACCATCCTGACCGGCCAGATACCAAATACCCTTATGATTAACCAATTTGTAGGGTAATACGGATTGATATGACTTTAAGCCCTCAGCTTTCATATAACTAAACGATACCGGATGATGGGCAACAATTGCTTTTTCCAGGTCACGAAACAAAAAGCCTTTATCTCCTATATCTTCGTAGTTATGCCCCTTAACAAGTAACGCCGATTGTAATCGGGAATCAAAAATATCACGTAAAAAATCATTGCCTAATGAAGGGAATAGTCCTTTTACACCCGCTAAACTCGCAAAGCGTTGAATGTCCTTAATACTGATCTTGCCAAGAAATGTTGGGTCAAGTTGGTAACGACCATCAATTTTTTCCAGAGGTAGATAAGCAAATCTTTGATTTAAATCTCTCTGAATAGTCCGCATGTTAACGCCAAATTCCTCAGCCAACGCACGCGGTTCTAGCTTTTCGCCTTGATTTAGCTTTACCAGCATCTGCACTAATCGGTAAACAAGCGTGTCATGATGATTATTGGCCATATTTTATTCCTATGTTGTGTATGCCAGCATTATGCCTAAGCACAGTGACAGGTGATGTCGTTTTTCTAGCCATAATAACCAATTTGATAATAAGACTTATAAATAATTTATCTGCATAAAAACGACATGACCTGTCATCCCCACAGTGCATGATTGTACCCATCTTAAATTTATTAAAAAACGGAGATAGGTATCATGTTCTGGGCATTTATTTTATTTGTAATACTTGGGGTGGTTTTTGTGAAGCTTGGCGCTTATTCGGTATGGGTAATTATTTTTTCTGGTGCTTTGAAATTTATAGCAATAGTTATCTTTTGTACTTTCGTATGGCTTTTTTTTAGAAAAATATTTCACCTGCCGAAGTGAATTTATTCAATCAGCAGTTTTTCTAGTGGAGAGGTAACCATGAAAATCTAATTCTAGAAATTTAGCTTAACTATTCATTAGAAAGTACGGACCATTCGCAATAATAAATTGGATAACAACATGAAAAAAATAATACTCTTTGCTGCCGTCTTTACCGGTGGTTGCGCTTCCGGACTTAATACTATGCAGCATCAAGAGTTATTGGGTTATGAAGCGAAGGGACTTGCAATTGAAGAAAAAAGTACCGGTGCAGCGACAGCACTTGGTCTTCTTCCTGGTGGCGGATCGTTTTATACTCGTCAGTATGGTGCAGGTGTTCTTGATCTGCTTTTATGGCCTTATTCTGTACTTTGGGATCCAATTAATGGCTACAATGGTGCTCAAGAGATTAATTACCATGCCACGGTAGCTAATTGCACCAAGCTAAAAAATATAGATATGTTGGATTTGGATGCTTTGTTAATGACTAAGCAGGTTGATAATGGTCAATATATGCTCAAAAAACGTGCTATTGAAAATAAGTATGGGTCTATTGAAAACACTGGTAATAGCCAGGCCCCTTATCAAGAAAATACACCAGTAATAAATAAAGAGGCTGTAAAAGAAGCTGATCCTATAAAAGCAAATGATAATTGGGGGGAGATTGGCTCGTGAGCCAATCTGTCTGTTACGAACGGGCTATAAATAGGCACGGACTCATTCATCTCTCGCCTAAAAGCCTCGTCATCAGAGCTTTTTATTGTTTAAACCTGGCTAAGGAGTCATTATGAAACTAGCATTTAAAGTAACATTCTTTTGCTTAATCAGTCTTTGTGCCTACGCCGACGAGGAGCGTATCTACCAAACCGATTCAATCGGCAACATCCAATACAACAAACCCTCGCAAACCATACAAAATGACGGTCGGATAATACAAACTGATCCTTACGGCAACAAACAATACAACAAGCAACAATACCAAATCAAAAGCGACAAGGTTTATCAGACGGATTCGGTTGGAAATGTTCAGTACAACAAGCCTCAACTAAAGATAAAGTAATCAATATCTACAACTCAACCGCCCCTTTGACCTTCTTGGTCATTGGGGGTTTTTCTGTAAATATGAAGAAAACCTATACTCATGCTTAAAGGTTCATCCCAAGCACTCAACTATTTAACTCAATGACTGCATTCAAGGGTTAACTTGATGTTCATTGGAAACAATATTGATCTCTTCCTGGCATATTACACAATTATATTCTGCCAGATTCATCGCCATAAAGCAGTCGTTCGTGGCGGACCGGTAATGGCCCAGACTGTGTGAAAACTCAAAATCACTAAAGCCAGTGGAAATAACTAACGGATTATTTATTGAATTGCACTTTAAAATGTGAGTGACCCTTGATAGTTCACTCTGTTTTTACAAGTAAATGGAGTAAATTCGACCTCTGAAGATTTTATTTGTGAGTTTTCACACAGTCTGGGCCGATTGCGACTATTCGTTTTGTGCCGGAAATAATTCCAGATAGCCGCCATTAAAATCCACAATATTAAAAAGCAAGTCCATCGGCTCCACCCGATCTCTTGCGGACTATCGCTCTATCTGATTCAATGGCTATTATTTAATCGTTACCGACCATTGTTACTTATAACCGATGATATACAGAAAGGGAAATCATAAATTGCCCCATAAAATGAGCATATTTCATATGCAATGAGTAAAACAAGAAATAATCATTACGTGCCGCAATGGCACCAAGACGGATTCGTTGATGAACGCGATAATGAATTGCGGCATCTCAAACGCCGTGAGATAAAGCTAAAAGACGGCTCGAACAAAATTGTCTACGGTAAAAATTGGTTCACCTCAACGCAATGCTTTTACGAGAAAGACCTGTATTCGACCTTTTTCGGAACGATAGTCAATGACGAAATCGAGAAGAAGTTGTTTGGTCCGATTGATGATAATGGTGCTGATGCAGTTAAGGCGTTTCTAACTAATGATCTGGTTCGGTGGCACCATAACTTTCAAGACTTCTTCACCTACCTAGATGCTCAAAAATTACGAACACCTAAAGGCTTAGATTGGGTTAAGACTAAGTACCTTAAATTAAGTCAGATTCAGCTAATGACTGAGATGCAAGCTTTAAGAACTATCCACTGTACGCTATGGACTGAAAGTGTTCGGGAACTGGTATCAGCTGAAAATTCTGACGTTAAATTTATTTTGTCTGACCATCCTGTAACTATCTACAACTACGCGTGTCCGCCAGATTCTGCATTATGCGCGTATCCAAATGACCCTGACATTGCGTTAAAGGGATCTCAAACCATATTCCCACTGGATAAGAATCGATGCTTGATACTGACTAACCTTGAATATGCACAAGACCCAGATGGTTTGAATCCGCTGGAGCCGCGTACAAACGCGACCAAAATTCGGCAGTCAATGGTCAACACTATTAATTTCATTAATAAACGAAAACTGACAGCCGATGAAGTGACCAAAATAAATCACATTATCAAGTCCAGAGCCAAAGACTCAATTGCAGCTGGAAAAGAGAGTTGGCTTTACCCTGAAAATGAACTGAATTGCGATTGGACTGAGTTGCGTCATGTGCTAAGTGCACCATCTGATGAGTTGTACCATTTCGGCGGTAAAATGTTTGCTGGTTATGACGATGGCAGGACTTATTATCAGGATGCTTTTGGTCGTACAACTCCTCAGAATGAATACTTGAAGAAAGAAACTGATGAATCAAAGCTGGGCAGAAATGATAAATGTGGGTGTGGCAGTAACCGCAAATACAAGCATTGCTGCAAAGACTTACCTAAAGAATTACGAACCAGTTGGACCGAGCTGAGTATACGTGAACGAAACTTGGCATTCTGTCGTGCAATCAAGGGAATTTTAGGACTTGACGCTGGCAAGACTTGGCTAGATGTCAGACGTGAAATTACTGAGGGGCAGATTGCCAAGATATATCGATTCTATTCAGCCTTATGGCCGCGTGAAACTGATATCTATTCATTGCTGCCAAAGTCAGATGGCAAATTCAGAGCTTTGTACACTGGCGTGCTTGATGTTCGAGTTATCAGATTACACGCGGTGCCAATAGCTTCGTTATTTGATGAGTTTCTTATCGAGAGCCCCATAATCAACCCCAATAATGTAAAACCTGAATTTAGTCCAGTTAAATCACCATCCCAGTACAAATACCAAGCGCTCAAAGATTTTTTGTTAATGTTGGAATTAGAGCCGTACATTGGTTATGGCCTTATAAACCTAATTCCTGATCCGAGTAACTTCGACCGGAATTTAATGAAAGCTATGATGGATATGGCCACATCTCGGCGAAGAACTATTGAAAGTGAACGAGATATGGAAGTCTGTAAAAAATTGGCAATCGAGGACTATCTTAACGCAATTCATATGATGCCTAGAGATGTCAAAATCCGTTCATTGGTTTGTGATTTTGGTATACCTGAGGATGTAGCTGCTCAGTTGATTGATAAGTTAGAAGCGAATGCCGAAGCATCTCCATTGACCATGCTCCAACCAATACAGCCAGGTGGTGACGGTCAGTTTATGCAATTCAGCATGGTGCCAAATTATGAAATGGCTTTGTTTGTAGCTCAGGTCACAGGTTCAGTCATCGTAACTGACAGTGAGTCTAGATGGAATGAACTTCAAGCCGCACAGCATAGGCAGATGGATGTGGTTTCCTATCCGTGGAATGATGTTTATGGGCAAATAAGCCGGATACCAATGGATCATCTTATGGTTGAGTCATAAACCAAAACCCAGCATCACTTTACTGCTGTTAGGACAGCATTGAAGCATGCTGATGAGCTAGTGTTGGCTAATAAATATGATCCTGATCAGTTGGAAGGATTGACTGAATCAGTGACTCGATTGAAAAGTCGACTCGGGCAGATTGATTCTGATAGAACAGCCGAGTTTGTGAATGGTGACTGTAGTATTCTAGCGCCTGAAGGCGGTATCTATGACAGCAAAGTTCAGCGGTTGTTGGCTCTGTCTAGTTGTTTGAACTATGACTATAAAGTACGGTCGGTTTATTACGTTGGATTAAAATTATAGTCAATGATCTGTCAGCCAGAACCTAACAATGCGCTCGTTTAGATGCTCATGGCGTCGCACCGCTTAAACGTTATGAATGAACAATCATAATTCTAAACCTGCCGTTCGACAAAATATCGTGATTGGCGGGTAATGGCCGACGGCTATCAATCAACTAAAGTAAATTTAATAATTTCCGATGACTTTACGTCATTGCAGTATAAGTTCAAAATTCACGGAGTTGGCTAAGTCCAATGGCTCACTACCCGCTTTTAATACCTTAAAGATTTCTAAAGCTTGCTTATCATCTGACTGAATTTTTTCAACACCCAATTCAAATGCCATTCTAGCCACATTCGCCTGAAAACCAGCGTTACCATTGATTCTTATGGTCTTACCCCATTTTTCAATCGCTAATGTCACCGCATCACGGATTGATTGATCTTCTTGATCATTGATACTGATCGTGTTCCCATAATCCTTAAATTTAACCTTGTGATCCTTAACGTAAGCGATGTGCGTTTTATTGTCATAAGCTTTATATCCCCGCACCTCTAAGTCTTTTGAAATACTAAATGCAACTAGTAGATGCCGCTTTGAAACTGGAGCCTGAAAAGTCTCATTACCTTGATCTTGCTGTTTATTTTTTGCAAACTGTTCACGCATTTTAGATAAGCGATAAAAATGCTTAGCCAAGCGCCCTATTTCATCGTCTTGCTTTGATTGCTCGGCAAGCCATCTGTGGTAAGAGTTGTGTTTCTGTAGCCCCTTCTCAAGCGCGTCAAATTCTGCATCCAGGGCTTTCTGACGTACAATTTGCTTTTTTTTAAGCTCTTGTTTTTTTTTATCTCTTTCAGTCCGTAAAATTGTATTAACGTCAGAAGTTAAAAGCTTAAATTCAGGTAACAGCAGAGCATTAGCGGCATGCGCCTTTATTCGTGAGGTATTGAATAGATCTTGGAGCTCACGTTCTTCAATTTTTTTAACGTCCGTAATTTCAACTGTACGCTTAACTTTTTTCGCGGTAAAGAATATTTTTCGTTCAAGCATTTCTTTACCGAATAGCGCCTTAAGCCTACCTTCGTCCTTATCTTCTTGTGATAGTTGACGTGTTACTTGTCGACCATTAGAGTCTAATTGCTCATAACCCAATTTAGCATTTGCGTTATATCGAACACTAGGAAATCTGCGATCCAATTTATTGGGTTCAAACTCACCCAGTTTTTTGATTAAGTTCGAACCACGTGCAAACGTTCCAGCCTTTCCAGCAGCTGAATGATTTTTATCAGCACGGGCAACTTCCGATGATCGTTGAACATCAGTGAAGTCCGTCTTAAAAAGTGGTTGATCTGCAAACGCAAAGCCACCTCCCCTTTCGACTATTGACACATTAAACTCATCTAGCAATATATGGACTTTTTGCCAGCTAAATCCGGCTTTTAATGCTTCACTTAATGACGGACCAACCGTATCTTTTATATACCGTTCAAATGAATATACGCCGTTGTGTTTTTCTACGTCCAGCGCCTTTTGACTCATGCCCATATTGCGCTGATTCCGATAATCTGAATCTACTATTTTCTCGTTGCCATTAACGTCAATAACAACTTCTTTCAACCCTAGTTGATGGCTCCAGCCCTGTTTGAGCTCAATTGTGCGACAAGCATGATGTAGCGTTTTGTAACTCCATTCGATATGCAGCGATTTAAGAGTCCGAGGATGAACTTTATTTGCTGCGATGTGTATGTGCAAACAATCTGTATCCTGATGAAATCCAATCATGGACTGATGGCCTCCATTCTTCGTATCAAAACCGAGCTGCTCAAGTGCAATTACACCAGCTTCTCTAGCCTGGTTAGGCGTAGGTTTTTGATCGCTTGGCCAGTTAATTACTGCGTGAAACGCCGAAGAATCACATCGCGAATTCTGCATCGCAGTTGCCGTCATTTCCATTCCAGCTGTATCAATGCTCAAACAGTTCAACAGCCATACGTTGCCCTTCGTTTTTTTAGCATCACTAATATATACAGTGAGTGCGTGAAAATTTGATTTTCGGTCACGCCTCTTGACAGGTATTTTTCCAATTGGCATGTCTATTTCACATTATCTCTGGTGGAAGATTTCATGGCGCGAACAAATTGCGTAATTTCGGCAATGGCGATACTAATGTCCTTTAAATTATTAGCCGTATCACTTGCGTATAGCTTTCCCAAATGACTATTGTTAAATAGCTCTTTTTGAAGCCCTCCCAGTCGATTTAAATTCGCACCCAGACTAGACATCTCATGAATATATTTAGCATCAACATTCGATACGATCTTCTTTCCTAACAAAAGACTGCGGCAGTATTTACTTATTGATATCCCACTCAGATTTGCGACCTGCCCTTTAATCTCGTTAAGTTCATCTTGGGTTAAATAAAAAGTAATGAATTTATCCCGAGGATTATCTGATTTTGTAAAGCGTGAAGATTTATTTATGGTTGCCATTTCGTCAAATCCAAAGAGTTATCATTTATGTAATTAAGAGCGAAGCAGGGTTTGGGAGTTTACTCCCAACAAGACTCGTAAAGTGAAAATATAATGCGTTAGCATTTTATTTACCACTGCACGGGCATCTTGTCCCAATTTATTAACTATATATAAGTAATAGCAACATTAAATAGTTGTTTACATATCAATAAATACAATTAGTAAACATATAATTAAACCTATACGTCAATTCTAACAGCAAACAATTATTAACTTAATAGCATTACTTAAAATAAATAAAATAACAATCTAAAATTAATTAAACAATGAAAGCCGAATAAAAATATTTCTATGACGCGCAATAAATAAAAAAATTAAGTAACAAAAAAAATAGACATTAAGCCTTTGTATAACTAATAGGTAAAATGCCATGCAAGCTGTAGGTCAATTTATTAGATATTGAAAAATAAAACTCAACCACCAATCACATATTAATTCACCAATTAAAACTAAATTAATACATTGATAATTCTAATAGACAAATAAACAATGATTGCGCCTGCTATAGTTAAATTTTACAAAAATACTTGTAGTAAAAAATAAAAAAATATTTCATATAAAATAAATAATTTCCATTAAAAACAGAGACTTTAAACAACTACAAAAATATTATTACATTAATAGAAAATAACATTTACTTTAAATTAGAAACAAATACAAATTTATCAGTGTTGCAATTGTTGAATAATAGTTAAAAACGCTATAATTTAATCAACTAAGCATGCATCAATAAATATTTTAGTAATACTTTAAGTGATAGATATGACAATCATTAAAAAACGGGGCAGCAAAGAGATAACTAAATACATCAAGGATAACTTTGGATTAATGCTAACTGAACTGTCAAAATCAGAACCCGCTGTGAAAAATAAAAGAGATAGTGCGACATCATTAATATGTGGGCACAGATCACAAATTAAAGCGTTATTAGACAGAGGCTTTACTGCTGAGCAAATTGTTATTCAACTAGCAAAAATTAATTTGAATATAGAACCAGAAACTATTCGCATAGTCATGCGTACCACAGATAACGAAGGTAATCGCATAGTGAAGAATATAAAGCCGAGGTCTAAGTCACGCAAAACATCCATAAAGGTTCCTGGTAATGCTTCTGTATATTCAGGTGCAACTACACCTGAAATGCAGAAAAAACCGCCAGGAAATGGACTTGATGACACAGAGAGCCAGCAAGATGATTCAAAAATAAAGCGTTACCCCATTACAATCGATGATGACTTATAAAAAAACTAAACGAGGAAATTATTTATGTCAGTACTAACATTTTGCCATAGTGAAAAAGGCGGCGTAGGAAAGAGCTTAGCGGCTAAAGTACTTACCGATAAGTTAATTCACGATGGAAAAAAAGTCATTGTACTCGATGCTGACCAGTCAAACGCCGATCTTCATCGTGAATTTTCAAATATTAAAATTAATGAAATTTATATTGAAATTTATCAATATGATTTGAGCCAAAAAAATGGGTGGTGGGATTTTTATAACCTGATGGCAAAAAATAAGGATGTTGAGGTACATATCGTAGTATCACTGCCTGCACAGATTGAGTCTACTATGATTGACCAGCGGAAAGAACTTAAAAAAGCACTCGATAGCCTTGGATACACGTTAAACATGGTCTGGATGCTAAGTGAGGCGGTTGATAGTGTTCAGTTGCTCAAACATACCACTATAAATAATAAAGAGCTCATCCATAAATTAATCATCGTAAAAAATGGTTTTTTCGCTGAAGAAGATGAATTTTCAGACTGGCAAAATTCTAATTTACGAAACGACTTATTAAAAAATGAGAACATTTCCGAAATGTTTTTGCCTGATCTTAATAAAAGGCTTAAACGCGCACTAAAACCAATCAAAATGCCATTTTCTCAGGCACTTGAATCTGGACAACTAGACTTTTCCGAACGAATGGGGCTAGAATCCTGGTTAGACGACGCCAGAGCAGTATTTGCATCAATCGTATAAAGGTATGTGTATGGAAAAAACTTATGATCTACCTGGCAAGAAATACGATAATAACCAAGATATCGAGACAGCCTTTGAAGAGATAATTGATCGAGCAGTCTCCGATAAGGAAAGGGATAGACTACATCGCGTTAAAGACGCTCTTAAAATTAATAGTTCTGATACGCTCTGGTTATTATTGCTCCAACTTGAGCGCTACCAGTCACTTTATGACGAAGTGCCTCAAAAGATATCAGGTGTCGTGGATGACTGCATAAGTAAGATTAAAGCTGCAACGGAAAAAGAGATAAAACGTGTTGAACTTGATATCGAACTAAAAGCATTTAAAGCAGCTCAGGCCTATACCACCCTAGAATATCAACTAATTCATCAGGTTAATGAATCTGCCGAAAGAATTTTTCTAGCTCAGCAAAAATCATTAATAGATGCCTCTGCTCGTGCCCAAAAGCATAAGAATTGGTCGACTGTTGGCATTGTCGCTTTAATTCAAATGCTGATTATTATACTGACTAATAGCGTGACCGCTATTATTGCAACAGGCAACCCAAAGCTTCCATGGATCGTGTTAGATAAGGATAGCACACGTAGCGCCTGGCTCTTTCAGTTAGTATGGAATTTTCCTGCTGGTTGGCTGATGAGCTCTATGGTTTTATTTGTCAGTGGGTATCTTATTTACGAAAAATTTATACATAAAAAATAGATGGCTAATTTTACAAGCAACAGAATTATTGTTGTTTAGTCATACTCTTAAAGCATTAGAGCATCGTAGATTGATCGCGCAAAAACAGACTGGCAACCAAAAGATCGCCCCAGTTTCAGAATATCAGAGACATTCTTGACGTATTATTTCCTAGCTTCTATTTTTTCAATCGGAGCACACAAGCCAATATCATCAAGAATACCACGTTAAAAAGGGAAAGCCCTCCCCTATTAAGCTGTTAACCGGCATTCCGCTTGCGAGGGGATTGGTTGGAACGACTCTTACATATAATTTCTCAAAGTCAACGTAACCATTTTTTATGGCTGGCTTTAAGAAAAATATCAGGAAAGCCTGATAAGCAGTTGTGCCTTTTGTTTGAGCCGTACACTACTTTTACCTCAAAAATGAAGTGTGCCTTTATTTTATTAAAAATTCTTCTTTGTCATGCCCTTTATCAAATAATTCTTTCATCCAAATCGGCACACGACCTCGCCCCGTCCACGTTTTAGAATGGTCATCGGGATGGCGATATTTGGGTTCAATAATTTTTCGGCTCTTTTTTTCTGTTTCACTATCATTTTGATGAATTTCGACAGTCACATTAATTGAGTCAGCTATTTCTTTAATTCTAGCAATAGCTTCTTTGTGGATTTGGCTTTGTTTATCTTTTAGCTCAAGTTCACAGTTTGCAATAATTTTTTGCAATTCTTCGATTGATAATTTTTTATAATCAATATTTGCAATAATTTCTTGCAACTCTTCAAGTGATAAGTTTTTATAATCAACATTTAAAGTCATTTTTCTACCTAATTTTATTCGATTGGTTACATCATACATTATTTTTTAATTTAGACATTATTATAGCTACATTAAATTGTAATTATGTGCATAATTTATTTAACTGGTAGACAAATATCATCATAAGAGATGATTTAATCAAATGGTTCAATCGCTAATAAATAGCCATCTCCTATTTTTATTTATAAGGATCTTCTTATTCTTAATTACTTGAATAAATTAAATAAAATTCGTATAACAATATTTTTTTAAAATAAGCTGGCTGTGTATTAGTAATTTACAACTAAGCCGATATAATAAATTATATAAGATATATATATATGCATCATAACTGATTAAAAAAATCTATCTCTACATAAATTGATGATGACTATAAATTGCTTATATTGATAAAAAATTATTAACGAAAAAGGTAATATTATGAATAAAAATGAAGTAGTTGCGGAACAAAACAATCGAGAATTAACAAACAATGAGAAGCTTTCTCGTGCAATAAGGGCTGCAAAGTATGCAAATAAATTAAAAATAAAAACCTGTTTCACTCAAACTTCCGATACGATGAATCACTCTCATGTCGATGAAAATGAAATAAACCACATGGAGGCCAATCATCACTTAAGCATCCGCGTGAACAATGTTTAATGATCTAACTGGAGAAGAATTGGTAGATTTGATAAGCGCTGATTTGGATAATATCAAAATACGCAGTGTAACTTTTGAGTCAAGATCGCATAAAACAGAGTACGCCAGAATTTATTTTTCGTATTGTGACATTATCATTCGCTTCCCTTTCATAGAAATAGTTGATTCCGGAGATGTATCTCTAGATCGTGGCTCCATGACCGATGATTTTCAAGGTGATGATGAGTTAGATGTATTTGTTGCGTTAAAATGTGTAGCAATTAAAGCGCAAGTATTTATTGATGATAATCCAAAAGTTTTAAGTAAATTTTTAAATAGATATGATGTTTTTAAAAAATGCAGCAAATATGGATACTGGTTTAAAAAAAGTGAACATAACAAAGATTACGATAAATGGCATCTTTATGTATGTGCTGAGCTTATAAGTAAACATCATTCACTTGCTGCCCTTGTAACTACAGTTGTAGATGAATTATATGGAAATTAGACAGCTTTATGTGAGCAAGCTGATTTCTATAATCCTACCGCTATATCTTCTTTATCATCATTATTTAAACCAATTTTTAAAATTATATTTTCAACTCTTGATGTAAGAAAACCTATATTGTTATTTACCCAAGTTTCAACTTCTCCCAGTAATTGGAAAAGATCATTAGGGTTTATAATTCCATAATCGACTTCGCTGAGTTCAAGCCCATCGTTTGAATATTGCCAACTGATAATGGATACACTGGTATCGCAAATAAATTCCGGAAAATATTTTTCAATTCCGGCATTAAAAGCATTAGTAAACGCCTCGTCAATTAACATTTCTTTAATAGAAGTTTTATGATTACTAACTACCCAGTTATTTACTGTATTGTCGATAATAAGCTGTTTATTTATGTTCATATAATTTTCATGCCCCTAAAATGTGACGATTTTTTGCTTAGATCTTGGTGTTGGCACCGACTTAAAAGCTACTGCACCTGATCAAATACTGATTCATATCCAGTATCAACTGCTTTTTCTTTTAAATCGTTCATTTTCGAATCTCTTAAAAAGTGTACATATTGTGACTCAACACTAAATAGTTTTAGTTAAGCCAGAATATACATTGGTTGTTATAGGCTGGAAAATTCCAGCCATGAGTTTTACTAGTCCGCAGTAAGGTTAAAACTACTGCCTTTTAGGCGGTCAGATTTATCTATGATTTTTTGATGTATGAGACGATCCCAGATAAATCAAGGAATTTTCGTCAATGCGTTCAGGTGCCATATCATAAATACTTGGCTGTAAAGCCTGATTTAACAGCATTTGTTAAAATTAAGAATTAAAAACTTGAACATCGAGTTAAAACTCCCTTTTTAAGACAATACCTTCGTCAAAATTTAAGCCGCTCTCGCATGAATCCTGCCAATTTCTGCGGCTTGGAAGATACGGTCGTCGATTAAAAATGTGTCATCATTTTTGTCCAGCGAATTAATAATCCGCTGCGT
>NZ_JAOEGU010000037.1 GCF_025583945.1 Methylobacter psychrophilus | reverse complement strand
AAACCCGAAAAAAACCGTGATCGTACCTCTCAAACCCTTATTCTACCGTTGAAAATTGGGGTAAACGATTTTTAGGTGGCTCTGTAGGCTAGATAAATCAAAGGCTACAAGGCAGCGCAAATGGCTCTTTTATAATCTTGATACCCTGTTTTACTAATGGCTGCGTGATTTTAAAATGGCAACAGCTGGCAATTCTTTACCTTCAAGAAACTCAAGAAAAGCGCCGCCACCTGTCGAGGTATATGAAACCTGATCATTGATGCCGTATTTATCAATAGCTGCCAAGGTATCACCACCACCGGCAATTGAAAAAGCACTGCTTTCAGCGATGGCTGTTGCCAGTGCCTGGGTACCGTGACTAAACTGTTCAATTTCAAATACGCCGACCGGGCCATTCCAAACAATAGTGCCGGCTGATTTTATCAATTCAGCATACTGTTTTGCCGTATCAGGACCTATATCCAGAATTAAATCATCGGCTTCAACATCCTCAACCTTTTTTATTGTAGCAATGGCAGTTTCAGAGAATTCTTTGGCACAAACCACATCAACAGGAATAGGGATGGCAGAACCGGCTTTTTTTGCAGCGGCGATTAATTGCCTGGCTTCTTCCAATAAATCAGCTTCATATAGCGATTTGCCGACTTGAAAACCTGCAGCAGCAATAAAAGTATTGGCAATGCCACCACCAACAATTAACTGATCTACTTTTTCAGATAATGATTTTAATACTGTTAATTTGGTTGATACTTTAGAACCGCCGACAATCGCTACCAATGGTTTGGCAGGTGTTTCCAAGGCCTTACCCAAGGCTTCCAGTTCACTGGCCAATAAAGGCCCGGCGCAAACAATCGGTGCAAATTTGGCGACACTATGGGTTGAAGCTTGTGCTCTGTGCGCAGTACCAAAAGCATCCATAACAAAAATATCACAAAGAGCGGCCATTTTCTTGCCTAACTCGTCACTATTTTTTTCTTCGCCAACATTGAAGCGCACGTTTTCACAAAGTACAACTTCACCCGGCGCAATAACAATACCGTCCAGCCAGTCTTTTTCTAATCGGACCGATTTCCCCAACAATTTTGCCAAGCGTTCAGCAACAGGTTTTAAAGAAGATGCTTCGTCATACTGACCTTCAACAGGACGACCGAGATGTGATAACAACATCACGGCAGCTCCCGCAGCCAATGCTTTTTCAATGGTTGGAACACTGGCCTGAATACGAATATCGCTGGTTACTTCACCATTTTTTACAGGGACATTAAGATCCTGACGAATTAATACCCGCTTTCCTGATAAATCCAGATCAACCATGTTTTGAATTGACATATTTTACTCTCTTAGTTTGTGTGTTTAATGTGTCTATTTCCATTTGATGGAACAACCCACGCCGGAAATCTGTTGTTGCGGGCCTTTGCCGGTTTCAGCAACCTGCTTCATGGCTTCAAAGAGGTCACGGTAGGCATCAGCAGGAGCGGTTTCTTTTCTGCTGGCATCAAGCCTGCCTCTATACTGTAATTCAAGGTGACTATTATACCCAAAAAAGTCTGGCGTGCAGATAGCATCGTACTGCTTGGCTATCTGCTGGGTTTCATCAAATAAATAAGGAAAACCAAAATCAAGTCGGGAGGCAAGTAACTTCATATTACCGAACGAATCTTCCGGATATTCAGCCGGATCATTCGACATAATGGCAACGGATTCAATACCAAACTGTTTAAGTTCGAGGGTATCTCTAACAATCCGCTCTTGCACCGCTTTAACATAAGGGCAATGATTACAAATAAATAGTACCAATAAACCATTTTTTCCCCGGCATTGTTCCAGCGACCAGATGCGGCCATCAACACCCGGCAAGCTAAAATCAACAGCTTTTTTACCAAAATCACAAATTGGCGTTGCCAATAATACCATCGTTGCACCTCATAAATATTTTGCCAGACAAATGGTTGTTATCGAAATATAACCAAACAAAAGAACTTCAAAATTCATCAACATCAAAGGGCACGTACAAAAGCAACTTCAAGCTTCGTAGCAAATAAAGCCTGCCTATAAGTCCTTGATATGCTTGCTCTGCAAATAAGCCTCTGATTGCATTTCAATTAATCTTGATATCGTACGTCTAAATTCAAATGCCCCCTCACCTTCGGTATAAAGCTCTTGAGGGGGTACTTCAGCAGTACAAATCAGTTTTGCTTTATACTCATAAAGCGCATCTATTAATGTCATAAAACGCTTGGCCTGGTTATGTCTTTCTGCTGACAGCTTGGGAATTTCAGATACAATCAACGTACTGAATTGATTAGCAATTACCTTGTAATCAGCTGAACCCAAAGGTTGTACGCAAAGCTCATCAAAAGTACCAAGAGCGATGTCTTCGTGTACCGAGGATAACATAACCTGCCTTCCCAATAGGGATAAAATACCGGTTTTTTGTGCTGAAAAATGCGTCAATTCGTTATAAGTTCGCTGCACAAAATTACCCGACTGGGTATCCAAAGGAAAATAATAAGTCGTTTTAAGTGAGCACAAATGCATGAGACGATAATCTTCTTTAGCAACCAGTTCAATAATTTTAGACTCTTCTTGCAACAATTTGGTGAAGCCCAAGAATTGCTCTCTTTGCAAGCCACCCTGATATAAATCATCCGGGTGACGGTTAGACGTAATAACCACTAATGTATCCAACTTAAAAAGCTGAGTGAACAATCTTTTCAAAATCATGGCATCCGCTATATCAGTAACATGAAACTCATCCACACAAAGTAGCAGGGCTGATGATCTGATTTTTTTTGCCAAAGCAGAAACCGCATCGGTATTATTATGCTGTCGCCATTCATGAATAAAAGCATGAACCTCCAACATGAACATAGTGAAATGTATGCGTTTTTTTTTCTCAAAAGGACAAGTTTCATAAAATAACGTCATCAACATTGATTTGCCACGACCAACGTCACCGTATAGATACAAACTTTGGCATTTTTCTGGAGGCAAGGCAAATAACTTATAGGCGGCTGATTTTTGACCATAATTGACGCTAATCAATAGATGCTCGAGAAGGATCTGTAGGTGTTGTAAGGCGAAAAATTGCGCGTTATCGAACTGTATATGCTGTTGAGCGACTTGATTATAATATTGCTTTTCAAGTAATCCTGTTAAATCAGGGTATTGTTGAGGGGGTTTTCGATTAAAAATTTTCTTTAACATAGTGGCAATGACTAAAAATGATGCCTATATTAGCATTAATTATTACAGGTTTAACTACCGCAATGCCTTTGTATTAATTATTAAAGCTTGTGAGTTTTAATACTCCAATCAGGTCTTTTTTGGCAAAAAAATAATACTGCTTTATCCTAATTAAAATGAAAGTAGATTCAATATCTTTTTTGGGATCAAATTGTGATAGAATTAGCGATTTTTTGCCAATCCATTCGGCGTTATTTATTTTATGATTAAACAGCGAACTTTAAAAAACACCATAAGAGCTACAGGCGTAGGTTTACATACAGGCGATAAAGTAAATTTAACTTTACGACCTGCTGAACCCAATACGGGGATCAGATTTCGCAGAGTGGATTTGGCCGAACCAGTGACTATTCAGGCAACACCAAAAAACGTTGGTGAAACCGTATTGTCAACGACATTGGTTGCCGGTGAGGTAAAGATTTCAACAATAGAACATTTACTCTCGGCTTTTGCGGGATTAGGAATAGATAACGCTATTATTGATGTCGATGCGGCAGAAATACCGATCATGGACGGTAGCGCAGGACCCTTTGTATTTTTACTTCAAGCAGCCGGGGTTGAGGAACAGGACTCCCCGAAACAATATATTCGAATCAAGCATAGTATCAGGGTTGAAGATGACGATAAATGGGCTGAATTTAATCCATTCGAAGGCTTTAAAGTGACTTTTACGATTGACTTTGAGCATCCGGCTTTTGAAGAGCATGTAAAAACAGCCACGATGGATTTTTCTTCAACAACTTTTGTTAAAGAAGTGAGTCGAGCCAGAACCTTTGGCTTCATGAAAGATATCGATATGCTAAGAGAAAATAATCTTGCTCTGGGTGGAAGTCTTGATAATGCTATCGTTGTTGACGATAATAAAATCCTCAACGAAGATGGGTTACGCTACGCTGATGAATTTGTTAAACATAAAATTCTTGACGCAATTGGCGACTTATATTTGTTGGGACATAGCTTGATTGGTGAATTTACCGGCTATAAATCAGGTCACGGCTTAAATAATAAATTACTGCGTACCTTATTGGATAACAAAGACGCTTGGGAAATGGTTACTTTTTCTGATGAAGATGAAGCGCCAATTTCTTTTATGCGTTCCGCAGAAGCTCCCCGATTGGATAGCTGATAAAACGCAGAAATTACCTAAACTTTACTGGATAGCCTTTCCAGTGTCGCACTTAGTCTTAGCAATGCAGATCTGAGTTGATTATCCGAAACAGTCAGACCATGGTTTCGGATAACCTCTATCTTTTCTATAGAGGGTATTTTTGCCTTCCGTTCAGTCCCCACCCCCGCCCCTGATTGACCGGCAATAATTTTGATTTGCAATATTTCAACGGGCGTTCTTGTTAATGTTGCAATGGAAGCAAGAATTACGCTTTTATAAAATCGTAACTGTGATGCCCATATGGCAGAATCTGTATAAATTAGTAATTTTTTGTCCTTTATAAGACTATGCCGAACCTGTTTTGCCAATACTTCAGGCAAAACTGTACGTATACGTTGCAAAATTCGTTGTTGTTGTTCAATTTGAGTATAAAAAAAAGCCATCGTCCGATTTTGGAACGACAAAGATCTTTTAAATGAAGATGGTTTTTGGGGCATAACAGCGAGTGAAAAAAGTTAAAAAAACTGTGAAAAAAAGCACGAAAAAATATAATACTTAATGTACTTTAGGGCTAGTTACAGGACTGGCCGCTTATTGTAGCAAGTGGTTTTTGTTAGAACCAATAATTAATTTACTGTTAATTAATCCCGATGTATTTTAGTCGGCTTTATTTTATATAAGAAACATTAGCCAGAAAAGTTAATGATATTGATAGACAAACTTGCAGCGTAAAGATAAACAAACAAATCAGCACCCAATCATTTTTTGACCCGACACAAAAATCTATTTAGCCTTGCGTTTTGCACCTTATACCTTTTTTAGGTATTTGCTTGTTATAATAAGCGCAGTTTTGTAACCGTATCAATTCTGATCGAGAAATTTCATGATTCAAGGTAGTATCGTAGCGTTAGTCACACCGATGTATGAAAATGGTGCAGTGGATAAGGACAGCCTGAAAAAATTAGTCGACTATCACCTTGAGCAAGGGTCAGATGCCCTTGTTGCTGTAGGCACCACAGGGGAATCTGCGACCCTGAATGAAGATGAGCACTGTGATGTTATTAAGTCTATTGTTGATTTTGTTGCCGGCAAAATTCCGGTTATTGCCGGGACAGGAGCAAACTCAACCACTGAAGCAATAACACTGACACGCAAGGCCAAACAAGCGGGTGCCGATGCCTGCCTGATTGTAACGCCCTATTACAACAAGCCAACTCAGGAAGGCTTGTATCTGCATTACAAAGCCATTGCTGAAGCGGTTGATATACCACAAATTTTATATAATGTACCCGGGCGAACCGCCTGCGATATGTTACCTGAAACTGTTGGACGCTTAGCCCATATCAAGAATATTGTTGGCGTTAAAGAAGCGACAGGCGACCTATCCAGAGTCAAAACCATAAGAGATTTGGCCGGTGTCGATTTTGCAATTTATACCGGGGATGATGCCAGCAGCCGTGAATTTTGTCTTTTAGGTGGTAACGGTACGATTACGGTAACCGGTAACGTTGCCCCACGTCTGGTACATGAAATGATCATGGCGGCAATATCTGGTGATAAAGAAACCGCATTAGCCATCGATATAAAACTGGCAGACTTACATGAAAACCTGTTTATTCAATCCAATCCAATTCCGGTTAAATGGGCGGTTGCTGAAATGGGCTTGATGGGTAAAGGTATTCGCTTGCCGTTAACCTGGTTAACCGAGGATTGTTTTACCGTAGTACGCGATGCAATGCGTAAGGCTGAAGTCATTTAATGAACGTTAAAATTGGCTCACTTTTCATTATGGCAACCCTGTTGCTTAGTCTATCCGCTTGCAGTTACGTCAAAAGCTTGTTTCCTGACAAAGAAAAAGATTATCAGTACACAACTGAAATTCCCCCGCTAATTTTGCCTAATGATTTAAAAAATAACTACGTTCCCAGTGTAACTACATCGACAGCCCCTGCTGTTAGTAGTGACACTGATGCCAATATGCCAGAGGCAGCCGCTAATAACCCGACTGAAGACGCCACATCCACAGTAACGCCGACAACCGAGGTCATCATACCCAATACGGCAATTACAGTTGAGCGCATTCAAATGACTGATGGTGGAAATCGGTTGCGTATCAACACGCCGTTTATTGCAACCTGGCGCATCGTCAATAAGGCATTAAGCCGAAAAGCTATTGAAGTCACTGAGCGCAATCAGGAAGCAAAACTGATTACGCTTCAATATGATGCTGAAGGGCAACAAGTAAAAGATGAATCTTACTGGGCTGATGTTGCATTCTTCTTCACCGGAATTGAAAATAATGACAAAACCTATCTACTCAAGCTGGAAGGAAATGATCAGCAAACCGATGTTGTTATTCTTGATAAAGACCAACAACCATTGTCTGATACTGACAGCGCCAAGTTACTAATGCTTTTGGAAGAAACCATTAAAGCTGATTTGGCAAAGAAATAGCGATCTTAATTTCCATAGGTTGGGTTGGATTATGCCAACCCGACAACCGCTCGTGTCAATTTACGCAACGTTAATCTAACAACCAACATTTACTGTTTTACTCACATGTTAAAAATTTCTGGAACATCTGCATTATCCAACTTTCGTGTCAATAAACTACTGGTTGAATTACAAGCGATAGAAGCAAGTATCACTGCCGTTTCAGCACGGTTTATTCACTTTATAGATCTTGAAGATGACTTGACTGCTGACCAAAAAGTCATTCTAAATCAGCTATTGGCTTATGGTTCCTTATCATCAACAAGCCACTCAAACAGTGAAATTCTTTTGGTCGTGCCACGATCAGGCACTATTTCACCTTGGTCAAGTAAAGCAACAGAAATTGCCCAGCGCTGTGGTTTATCCACCATCAAACGTATAGAACGTGGTATTGAATACTTACTGGCAGCCAACAAACCACTGTCAACAGAGGTTAAAACACAGTTATCAACTTTACTACACGACCGCATGACCCAGACGGTCTTATTTGATAATGCAGAACCAGATTTATTTACCCAACACCAACCCAAGCCATTAGTCGATATCAAGATCATCGAACAAGGTCGTGAGGCACTGGTTAAGGCAAATTTACAACTGGGCATGGCGTTGTCAGATGATGAGATTGATTATTTAAGTGACAGCTTTAAAAATCTCGGTAGAAATCCTACCGATGTTGAACTGATGATGTTCGCTCAAGCCAATTCCGAACATTGCCGACATAAAATTTTTAATGCCGACTGGACTATTGATGGCGTAGAGCAAGCCCAATCTTTATTTGCCATGATACGTAACACCGCCGATAAAAATCCGGAAGGCATTTTATCGGCCTATCATGATAATGCTTCGGTAGCTGTTGGCTCTAAAGCAGCCGTATTTATTCGCAATGCCCTGACTGGCGAATATGGTTACATCGAAGAAGACGTGCATTTACTGATGAAAGTTGAAACCCATAATCATCCTACGGCTATTTCTCCCTTCCCGGGAGCAGCAACCGGTTCGGGTGGTGAAATTCGGGATGAAGGCGCAACAGGAAGAGGTTCGGCGACAAAAGCGGGCTTAACCGGATTTTCCGTATCGCATTTAAAAATCCCCGGATTTATTCAACCGTGGGAACAAGATAATGGTAAGCCGGAGCGTATTGCCTCAGCGCTAGCGATTATGCTGGAAGGTCCGTTAGGCGGCGCTGCTTTTAATAATGAATTTGGCAGGCCTAATATCGCCGGTTATTTTCGCAGCTTTGAACAACCGGCACCAGGTAGTAACGGTCATGAATTTAAAGGTTACCACAAACCCATTATGATTGCCGGTGGCATGGGTAATATTCGCCCGATGTTGGTCGATAAACACCCTATTCCAGCTGGTTCGTTAATCATTATATTAGGCGGCCCGGCCATGCTCATCGGTTTGGGTGGTGGAGCTGCATCGTCACAAGCATCCGGTGCCGGTTGTGAAAACCTTGATTTTGCCTCGGTACAACGCGAAAATCCTGAAATGGAACGTCGCTGCCAGGAAGTTATTAATCACTGTAATTCGATGGGTAACGACACCCCCATTATTTCCATCCATGATATTGGCGCTGGCGGCTTATCCAATGCCGTCCCTGAAATTATCCATGACTGCGAACGTGGCGGACAGTTTGAATTAAGAAATGTACACAATGCCGATAAAGGCATGTCACCTATGCAAATCTGGTGCAATGAAGCGCAAGAACGGTATGTGGTTGCTATCAAACCTGAATCATTACCGCTGTTTAGCGCTTTTTGTGAGCGCGAGCATTGTCTGCATGCGGTTATAGGTACTGCTACTGAACAAGAACATCTGTTGCTTAATGATGCCTTATTAGGCGATAAACCGGTTGATATCCCGATGTCAATATTGTTTGGCAAACCACCCAAACTACACCGGAATGCCCAACATATAAAACCGGCTACCAAGGCACTAAACTTTAGTGACGTGACTCTACAAGCAGCTGTTGAACGGGTATTGTCTTTTCCTGCAGTCGCTGATAAAAGCTTTCTCATTCATATCGGTGACCGTTCAGTAACGGGACTGGTCGCACGCGATCAAATGGTTGGTCCTTGGCAAGTCCCGGTGGCTGATGTTGCCGTCACGGCATCCGGTTTTTATGCTTTAACCGGTGAAGCCATGGCAATGGGTGAACGTTCACCGATTGCTGTAATTGATGCCCCCGCGTCCGGTCGTATGGCGATCGGCGAGGCTATAACCAATCTGGCTGCGGCCCGGATAGAATCACTCAATAAAATTAAAATATCTGCCAACTGGATGGCAGCGGCGGGTTTTCAAGGTGAAGACGCCGCGTTATTTGATACCGTTAAAACAGTCGGCATGGAATTATGCCCGGCACTGGGCATTGCCATACCGGTCGGTAAGGATTCATTGTCGATGAAAACCGTGTGGAAAGATAACTCCGACGAAAAAGTCATGACGTCACCGTTATCGCTGGTTGTTACCGCATTTGCTCCCGTCATTGATGTCAGTAAAACACTGACCCCTCAGATGCAGGATATTGAAGATAGCGTATTAATTTTAATTGATTTGGGTGCAGGTAAAAATCGTTTGGGTGCTTCGGTACTGGCGCAGGTTTATAACCAAATGGGTGATGACTGCCCCGATTTAGATGACCCGGAATTATTGAAAGACTTCTTTAATGCTATTCAATCACTCAATAGCCAAGGAAAATTGCTGTCCTATCATGACCGTTCAGACGGCGGCTTATTAACGACCGTAGCTGAAATGATGTTTGCCAGCCGATTGGGCGTTTCCTTGTCAATTGATGAACTGGGCGATAACGCTCTGTCTGCCTTGTTTAATGAAGAACTAGGCGCAGTAGTGCAAATCCATGCCAGCGATTGTGAACAGGTAATTGATTTATTACAGCAATCAGGCCTAAAAAATTGTACTTTCGTTATAGGTAAAGTGCTAAAAGCACCACAATTAACCATCAATTTTAAAGATAATCCGGTTTATTCTGCCAGCCGTGCCGAATTGCAAACCATCTGGTCAGAAGTCAGTTACCGGATGCAGGCTTTGCGTGATAATCCTGATTGTGCGAAACAACAGTTTGATCGTATTACCGATGATAATGATCCCGGCTTAACAGCAACCTTAACGTTTGACGTTAATGAGGATATCACCGCACCGTTTGCATCAACGTTAAGACCCAAGGTTGCCATCTTGCGTGAACAAGGCGTCAATGGTCATGTAGAAATGGCAGCGGCGTTTGATCGGGCAGGTTTTACCAGCATTGATGTACACATGACTGATATTATTCATGGACGGGTAAGTTTGCGTGATTTTACCGGACTGGTTGCCTGCGGTGGTTTTTCTTATGGCGATGTACTCGGTGCGGGTGGTGGCTGGGCTAAATCCATTCTTTTTAATCCGCTCGCCAGAGCAGAATTTGCGGCATTTTTTCAACGCCCTGATACCTTTGGCCTGGGGGTCTGTAACGGTTGTCAGATGATGTCAGGCTTAAAAGAAATAATTCCTGGAGCCGAGCATTGGCCACGCTTTATGCGCAATACCTCGGAACAATTTGAAGCCAGAGTGGCAATGGTTGAAGTACAAAAATCACCGTCCATTTTATTGGTCGGTATGGAAGGTTCCAGAATGCCGGTTGCCATTGCCCATGGCGAAGGTCGCGCAGAGTTTATTGGCGATCCTCAGACAGCACTTGATGCACAAGCCGTCGCCTTGTGTTATGTTGACAACTATGGCGCAGTAACGACTGATTTTCCTGCCAATCCTAATGGCTCGCCTTTAGGCATAACCGGATTAACGACCAGTAATGGACGCTTTACTATTATGATGCCTCACCCCGAACGCTGCTTTAGAACACTGCAAAATTCATGGCATCCTGATAATTGGAGCGAGTATGGTGCGTGGATGCGGATGTTTAGAAATGCCAAGGTTTGGACGCAAAGCTTAAAATGAAACTAATAAGGGGCAAGTTGTTTTTAGCTTCGCCCCTTTTAAATCACAGGCAGGATGACAAATGCTTTTAACCTCTAATCGAAAGGTTCTTTACGGCTTGATTCTCATCGGCATTGTCATAATAATAACAATGCCTGATGTGATTATCGGATTATTATTTGGGGTAGTCCATTTTTTCTTTGAGTTACTATTTATCTCGTTTGAATGGCTTGAATCCCTATTGGATCATGTCGTCGAACACTTACTTCATACTGAACTGCACGAAACTCAAACCATTGTTTTCTATTTGCTGGTCGGCATTGCCGGAATACCGCTTTATTATCTCTGGATCACGCTGCGGCGGTTTTTTTATTGGTTAAAAAAAACGCTCCCGGTAATATGGACACAATGCAAAACTCACACAATTGTTTACTGGCAAGACTTGTCGTTAATCGACAAAGTAAAAGTACTTTTCATTACGGTGATCGTAATTTATTTAGCCTCTTTTATATTCATGTAATATAGAAAATCTGTTCATATAAACTGCACCCGACCTGCCCTACCACTATTTATTTCTCAGTCCACGGCATAATCGGAACAGTAGAGATACTATTTGCCGGTGCACCTTCAATCAATTTTCGACTAATAGCCACATAAATCAAGGTGTTACGGTTAGCATCAAACAAACGACTGACTTTGGTTTCTTTAAAAAACAGCGAGGTATCTTCGCTAAAGGCTGTTTCTTCTTTCGGCAACTTTCCATCAATAATAATGGGACCGACCTGACGGCAGGCAATAGAAAATTGCGAAGGATCTTCAGCGACGCCAAATGCCCCGGCAATACCCCCGGTACGAGCTTGGCTAATATGACAAGCAACGCCTTTTACCTTGGGATCATCAAAGGCCTGCACGCAGACTTTGTGATTTGATCCAATCAATTTCCACGATGTAGTAATACAGCCAATTTCTTCTGACTGCGCGGAAGGTGTCAAGAAAACAAGTAATAATGAGCTATACGTCAGTATTTTTTTCATAGAAATTTCCATCATATTTATTTTTAGTGGTTTGTTGGCATGCAGTTAAACAAGCTATCCAACGCTTTATCGCTTTCGGTATTAACCGTTATTACATTAATTTGTTCTTCAGCGGACAGAACTTCTGCCCATTGCAGTTGATGGAGTAATACATCAGTCGTCGCTTCTGAGGCATCATTTTGTCGTTGTTTTATACGCCGACATAACGCTTCTGTAGATGCCTTAAAATCAACAATAATAAATCGTACGCCACATTCTGCGGCAAGATTTTTAAATAAGTCGCGCTGATCAGCTTTAAGAAAAGCTGCATCAACAATGGCAGAGAAACCTGCTTTAATGACATTTTTTGCACAACCGGCAAGATGCAGATAAGTTTTATGTCCGGCCTCCCGGGTATAAAGCCCGCTATCAAGATCACTCCCGGTATCTGACTGTGCCTGATAGCCAAATAAGCGTTTACGTTCTATATCTGAACGTATTTGCAAAGCCCCCATTTTTTCGGCAAGCTGACCGGCATAAGTAGATTTACCGGAGCCTGAATAGCCATGAGTAATGATTAAAACCACCGGCTTTACCGTAGTAAATCGCTCGGCCAGAGTAACAAACTCAAGGTATTTTAAACAAGGCTGATTACAGACAGGATCATTTAATTGCTGGGCATTGCGCAACAATGAAACTTTGGCGCACACCAGCGCACGGTAAACCAGATAGTATCGCAATAAAGCCAGTCCCTGATAATCACCGGAATGTTGCAGATAATGGTTGAGTAATCGGTAAGCGTAACACTCATAGCCAACGTGCAGTAGATCAATCACCAGAAAAGCGAGCTCACTGATGACATCAATCCAGCGTAGCAGCGGATTAAACTCGATACAATCAAACAGCGTTACCTTGCCGTTGATAAGCGTCATGTTACTTAAATGCAAATCACCGTGACATTCGCGGATATAGCCTTGCCCCCTGCGTAGCTCCATTAATTCGGCTTTATCATGCCATTCATCATTACCCCAAGTCTCGATAACCTGGAGTTGCTGTTTTTGTTTTTCATCGACCAGCAAGGGCCTTATATGATCAAAATTCTCGTTAAACCAATGTTTGATACCTTCACTTTGACCATAGGGAGAGGCAATATCAGCTTTTTCGATAACATCATGAAAATCAGCAACAATACCGGTAATTTGATCGATTTCATTTACAGTTAATTGCCCACTTTCGGCAAGCTCACTTAAGGTAAATCCTGCGGGAAATTGAAGCATCTTAACGGCGTATTCAATAACCGCCCCTCCACCTTCCATGGTTGGCTGATCAGGACTACCGGTTATTGCTACCACATCAAGATATAAATCCGGCGCCAATCGCCGGTTAAGGCGTATTTCTTCATGACAAAAAAACCGGCGTTTCTCTAACGTAGAAAAATCCAGAAAGCCAAAGTTAACCGGTTTCTTGATTTTATAGGCATATTTCCCGGTTAACAGCACCCAGGAAATATGCGTTTCAACAAGACTAAAAGCCGTTACTTTATGCTGATATGCACTGGCTTCAGACAAGGCCTTAATCAAGGCAATACCACTATCCAGTTGGGTTTTATTGTTATCCATATTAGCGTCAAGCTATTGAAAATACTCAGTCAGATCATCATTAATAGCGTCAAGATCAAACTCTTCGGGATCAAATTCCCCGCCTAACCATTCCAACGTATCTTCATACTCAGCATGTTTGGGATCTAAAACTATTGCAATAAGCTCTTCATAACCCCAGATACCACCACAATCTTCTGGTGGACAGGCACGCTTACCTTTAAGGCAAACAGGCAAGGCAATTTCAGTATCAAAAGGCAGTATTTTTTCGAGCAGTATTTTGTGTTCCCAGCTATCCCCAAAATCATATTCATAAATCAGGGAATCCTTTTCCTTTGTTAACAATTGCGCCAACGTGTATTGTGTCTCGTCTTCCGTTTCCAGATCATAATCTCCATCGGGGACACTATAAAATGTTTTATTGGCAATAAATTGGTGTAAATGACTGTTGGTCCAGCCCATTACAACCTGAATGACATCATGAAAGGCAGATAAACCTATATCACTGGCAACTAAAACAGTACGCCAAATGGGCGGTTTGGCACCCATCAATGAAATTTTTATTTGATAAATAACCCTTGATTGCTTCGTTGCCATTTTAATAACTCCATAAAAATATAAGTTTATTGATATTCTTTACATAATGATATTAAGGTGTCCGTTAAAAGGGTATATCGTCATCAAAATCATCATAATTAGGGAGCGGAGGAGTCGATCCCGGATTATTTTGCTGTGCGGGTTGCTGAGGCTGGTATGCAGGTTTTGATGATGGTGCAGAATGCCCGCCCATCTGAGCTTGATCACCGCCAAAATTGCTGGTACCACCACTACGGCTGTCCAACATGTGCATTTCTGTGGCAATAATTTCGGTAGTATAGCGATCCAGTCCATCCTGCCCTTGCCATTTTCGCGTTTGCAAACGCCCTTCTACATAAAGCTGACTGCCTTTTTTTAAGTATTCACCGGCGATTTCAGCCAAACGGTTAAAAAATACGACTCTGTGCCATTCGGTAGATTCTTTTTTCTCACCTGATTGTTTATCCTTCCATCTAAAATTAGTCGCTAAGGTTATGTTGGCTACAGCACCACCCGTTGGCATATAACGGACTTCAGGATCAGCACCCAATCGGCCAATTAACGTCACTTTATTAAGCATATATTCTCCTAAATTTTTAGTCTATTTATTAAAACGACTATTTGTCATTAAACTGTTAACAGCCATTAAAAAATTTCTTTTTTCAGCGTAAGCCAATTTGGGTAAAAACTCATGTATCTGTTATTTTAACAGGTACAATTATGCAGATTATTTTTGTAAAAAAAGGCTTGTTCTCAACTGTTAAAGCTTAACCTTTTACTATCCGCTTAAAAACATTACCCACCTTAAGACTTATCTTTATGTCGCCTATAGTACCCGAACATGCTCTTTTTTTTAAAAAAATTATACGTTCAAGGACTCTTTCAATCAGTTATTTTCCTCTTTACATTGAGTGACAAAATACTCAGCCCTTAAAATCTGATAAGATAGTGCAATTAACTCATACGCAAATACATTCAATGGCGCTTAAGTCAACCATCTATAAAGCCGACTGTCAGATAGCCAACATTGACAACGGCTATTACCAGCCACATAACCTGACCATCGCACTACATCCCTCCGAAACTGAAGAGCGCATGATGGTGCGTTTGCTTGCTTTCGTAGCCAATGCCCATGAATACCTGCAATTCTCCAAAGGCCTGAGTAGTGATGATGAACCGGATCTTTGGCAGAAAAGTCTGACCGATGATATTGAACTATGGATAGATGTCGGTATGCCAGATGAAAAACGCATACGCAAGGCCTGTAGTCGGGCTGATAAAGTCATCATATACAGCTATGGCGGACGTAATAGCGTTTGGTGGAAACAAATTGAACCCAAACTGGAACGCTTTAATAATTTAACAGTCGTAAACCTGCCTAAATCGGCAACTGATCAGCTTGGCTTGTTAATAAAACGGGTCATGCAATTACAAATCAGTCTCCAGGATGGACAGATTTGGGTCAGTGACGATCAACAAACTGCTCACATCGTGCCTGAAATATGGCTTAATTATTAGCCTTGGTAACATGCACGACACACTGAAGTATTATTATTCACGCAACCCTCGCCAACAAAAGAGGGAGTAAGTCGTTCAAGTGTGACACACCTTTCTTAACCCTGCTTTTTTTACCTTTACCCTTGAGAACAATACCTTGATTTCTACAGCTAACATCACCATGCAGTTTGGGGCCAAACCCCTGTTTGAAAACGTCTCTGTCAAATTTGGCGACGGCAACCGTTACGGCCTGATTGGCGCAAATGGCTGCGGTAAGTCAACTTTTATGAAAATTTTGAGCGGCGATTTAGAGCCTTCAGCTGGCAACGTCAGCACCAGTCCCAATGAGCGACTCGGTAATTTACGTCAGGATCAATTCGCTTTTGAAGACTACCGGGTGTTGGACGTAGTATTGATGGGGCATGCAGAAATGTGGGCTGCTATGTCAGAACGCGACGCCATCTACGCCAATCTGGAAGCTTCCGAAGATGATTATATGCATGCCGCCGAACTTGAATCGGTATTTGCAGAATACAACGGCTACACCGCCGAATCTCGCGCAGGTGAGATCCTGCTGGGACTGGATATTCCACTGGAACAACATACCGGCTTAATGAGTGCAGTTGCCCCAGGCTGGAAGTTGCGGGTATTGTTAGCCCAGGCCTTGTTTTCCAATCCCGATATCATGTTGCTGGATGAGCCGACCAACAACCTGGACATCAACACTATTCGCTGGCTTGAAGACATACTGAATCAGCGTAATTGCACCATGGTTATCATCTCGCATGATCGTCACTTTTTAAATAGTGTCTGTACGCACATGGCCGATATGGATTATGGTGAACTGCGTGTTTATCCCGGTAATTATGACGATTACATGATAGCAGTTACCGAAGTTCGTGAGCGCCTTCTGTCTGGAAATGCCAAGAAAAAAATTCAGATAGCCGAACTGCAAACCTTTGTCAGTCGTTTCTCGGCCAATGCTTCCAAAGCCAAACAGGCCACTTCACGAGCAAAACAATTAGATAAAATCAAATTGGATGAAGTTAAACCATCCAGTCGGGTCAATCCTTTTCTGCGCTTTGAGCAAACTAAAAAATTGCATCGATTGGCGCTAGAAGTTGAAAACCTGAGTAAAGGTTACGGTGAAGAGCCTTTATTTAAAAAGTTGAATTTAATGATTCCTGTTGGTGAGCGCGTTGCTGTTATTGGCCCCAATGGTATTGGTAAATCAACTTTATTGCGCACGCTGGTCGGTGAATTAGTGCCGGATGTCGGTGAAGTTAAATGGTCAGAAAACTCGGAAGTGGGTTATTTTGCCCAGGATCATTCCGAAGATTTTGCCGAAGATGCCACATTAATTGAGTGGATGAGTCAATGGCGAAAAGAATCTGACGACGATCAGGCCCTGCGCGGTACCTTGGGACGTTTATTATTCAGTGCCGACGACATTAATAAATCAGTTAAAGTCATCTCCGGTGGCGAACAGGGTCGTATGATGTTCGGCAAGCTGATACTACAAAAAAACAACATTATGGTGATGGATGAACCCACCAACCATCTTGATATGGAATCCATTGAGTCATTAAATACTGCCTTGGAAAACTACCCCGGCACCTTGATTTTTGTCAGCCATGACCGTGAATTTGTTTCTTCACTGGCGACACGGGTTATTGAATTGACACCCCACGGGATAGTTGATTTTGCCGGCAATTATGAAGACTATTTAAATAGTCAGGCGTAAGAAAATTTCCAAAATCTGTAGGGTGTGCCGTATGCGAAAGGTACTATAAGATATACGCTCACAGTACACCCTATGCCCTGCACCATATTAGTTGATAACCAATAGTTTCATATTTTTTTGGTTTTCATACATCAACTGATGTCTCCAAGATGATAGACTACATAAAAAACAGACCCCAATATTTATGGATGAGTATTGGGGGTTTTCGTCAATCATCATAATTCCTGTTTATCCCTTATGACTTCTCAAACGATAATGTCCAAACTCGATGATTTAATTTTCGATAATCGCTTTATCCGTGAATTACCGGCAGATGAAGAAACCATTAATAATCGCCGCCAAGTCATTGGTGCCTGTTACTCCCGGGTAAAACCAACTCCGGTTGTAAATCCGCAAAGAGTGGCATATTCAAGAGAAGTTGCTGAACTATTGGATTTGACTACCGATGCTTGCGAAGCGGATGATTTTACCCAAGCCTTTGCCGGTAACAACCTGATAGCAGGGATGGATCCCTATGCAACGTGCTATGGCGGCCATCAGTTTGGTAACTGGGCAGGTCAACTCGGTGATGGTCGTGCCATTAATCTGGGCGAAATCGTCAATAAAAAAGGCGAGCGCTGGGCCATACAACTTAAAGGCGCAGGGCCTACGCCCTACTCCAGAACAGCCGATGGTTTGGCCGTATTGCGATCATCCGTACGTGAATTTTTATGTAGCGAGGCCATGTATCATTTGGGAGTGCCGACCACACGAGCATTAAGTCTGATGTTAACGGGTGAAAATGTTATTCGGGATATGTTTTACGACGGCAATCCCAAAGCGGAACCAGGGGCTGTGGTTTGTCGGGTAGCGCCTTCATTTACCCGCTTTGGTAACTTTCAAATTTTAACGGCACGCCGCGATATTGCTTTGCTGAAAAAACTGGTCGATTACACCATACGCACTGATTTTCCACATTTGGGAGAGCCTTCACCAGCAGTCTATATCACTTGGTTTACCGAAGTCTGCAGAAGAACCGCAGAAATGATTGTACACTGGCAACGCGTCGGCTTTGTTCATGGCGTGATGAATACTGACAATATGTCAATACTGGGTCTTACCATTGATTATGGCCCCTACGGCTGGCTCGAAAATTACGATCCAAACTGGACGCCAAACACAACCGATGCCGAACAGCGACGTTACCGTTTTGGCAATCAGCCGCAAATCGCTTTCTGGAATCTGGGGCAACTGGCTAATGCTGTTTATCCATTGATTGAACAAGTAGAGCCTTTTCAGGAAGCCATGGCGGTTTACACGGAAACCTTTGAACAAGGCTGGCAAACCATGATGGCTGGCAAACTTGGCCTAAAGGCTTTTAACAAGGCAACAGACGATGACTTATGCACAGAATTGATTGTTCTATTGCAACTGGTAGAAACCGATATGACTATTTTTTATCGTCAATTGGCCAAGATAGTAATCAATGCAGAGCCGCTATCAACCGAGTTTGATTATGATGCAGCGCTTAATCTGTTGGCTGTCGCTTATTACGTTCCAGAGCAAATAACGCCGGAATATAAAACCCGCTTATCTCTTTGGTTAAAGCACTATAGTCAACGAGTACAAAATGACTGTACGCCTGATGCAGAAAGACAACAGCAAATGAACGCTGTTAACCCTAAATACGTGCTGCGAAACTATCTTGCCCAGCTTGCCATTGACAAAGCAGAGCAAGGTGACTTTGTCATGGTTAATGAGTTATTGGAATTATTGCGGCATCCTTATGACGAACAGCCAGACAAAGAAGAGTTTGCTGCCAAACGCCCCGATTGGGCACGACAACGGGCGGGCTGTTCAATGTTATCGTGCAGCTCTTAAAACAATAGTATAACTTTTGATTAAAAAAAGGCGATCATCATGGATATTGGAACTGCATTTAAAATAGCGGCCTTATTATTATGGCCGTTTCTCCTGCTATTTTTATATTTTCTGTTTGACAGAAAAGGCTTCTATAAATGGCTGGCAAAGATTAAACAAGACGGCTTTAAATAATACGGTCATTTTTAGGCTGCAGGCTGCAAATTTCACGATAATTGAACAATCTCTGGTACCTTAAAACATTTTTTCGTGATATTTTTACGAGTTATGTGACTTCAGTTATCAGGTGATCTATGAACTTAATTTATCAGCACCCTGTTATCCGCTTAATCTGTTTACTTGTTGGTATCTTTACCATGACGCCAGCACTGGCCATTGAAGGAGAACAAAACATGACTTTACAGCTCGTTTCACCGGATTTTGTCCATCGCGGAGAAATTCCAAAAACTTTTACTTGTGAAGGCGATAACAGCTCACCCACGTTAAGTTGGTCGCAACTCCCGAAAAACACTCAAAGCCTGGTATTAATTGTTGATGATCCGGATGCACCGGATCCTGCTGCACCCAAAATGACATGGGTACATTGGCTACTTTATAATATACCGCCGACTGTTAGGGAATTACCCCAAGCTATCACTGAAAGCGACTTGCCAGCAGGCATACAACAAGGAAAAAATGACTGGAAAAAGACCGGATATGGCGGCCCCTGCCCACCTGTCGGTCGGCATAGATACTTTCATAAACTCTATGCCCTGGATATTGAGCTGCCGGATCTGCATCATCCCGACAAAACCCAACTTGAAAAAGCCATGACAGGACATATTATTGATCAGGCCGAACTGATTGGAACCTACCAAAAACAGTAGTTTTTTATTACCGATATTATTGTTCAGGTAGCACAGAATCGACTTCAAAATCAAAATAATTAATAGCGCCAATTATCGGTGTGCGCGGGTTTAAAGATAATTTGACCGACACTTTATTGAGTAAAGCGCCCAGACGGCCTTTCGCTTTAAACGCCTGTATAAATTGTCCATTTTGTAATGCCGGTAATATTTTTGGAGCTATGCCGCCACCGATGTAAACCCCGCCGGTAGCCAGTGACTTTAACGCCAGGTTACCGGTTTCCGCGCCATATAACTCAACAAAGAGTCTTACTGCTTCTGTGCAACAAGGGTCTTCACCGGCAACGCCCAGCCTTGAAATGACGGCATTTCTATCGATACCGCCAGTTGACTCAGGAACATCAGGGCAAGATGCAAAACCCTGAGTACAGAAAAAATCATACAAATGGCTAAAACCAATACCTGACAGAATGCGCTCGTAACTGACATGATCAGGGGTTAGTTTTCTAAGATAAGCCAATAACAAATCTTGCTGAATATTTTGGGCTGCAAAATCACTGTGCCCGCCTTCGGTAGCCATAGCATGATGCTTGTTGCCATCCCAATAAAGAATAGCTTCGCCCAAGCCGGTTCCAGCCGCGATGACAGCAATATTACCCGCTTGGGGTTCTGCCTCGGGATTTAACTCGATCAAATCCTGTTTGGGTAAATACAGCATACCCAGCGCCATGGCTTCCAGATCATTTAGCAGCTTTACCTTGGACGTACCCAATTTTATTTTTAGCGCTGTGGCATCCAGCAACCACGGTAAATTGGTCGTTTGGCAGCGTTGATTAACAACCGGGCCTGCAACACCAAAACACGCCGAAGTAATCGCTGCATCAGCAGGTAAAAAAGCCGTTAAAATATCATCAAATATCGAAAACTGTTGGCTTGAGTAAGTTTGCTCCTGCAGGCAAGTCAACGAACCGTTGGGCTCTTTGATCAAAAGGGATAATACTGTCTTCGTTCCACCTATGTCGCCCGCTAGTATCACTATTGACTCCTTAAGTCATTGTTAAGTAGATGTATTAAAGCATCAAGAATGCCATTGGCAACTTTATGTGGTGGTAAGCGATAAAATTCTTGCCATGCCAAAGACACGCTTTCATCATAATTTTCTTTGTTTTCGGGATAGGCTTGTAACCAGCTAATTTTTACGGCATGGCCAATAATAATATCTGTTAACAACGTATCATCAATATGTAGTGATACATTTTCACGAAAAATAGAGGCTAAGGCTTGCAAAGCTTCTACCGTTAATTGGCGATAGACCGGTGCCTGAATTTTATTAAGCAAATGGCTAACATGTAATTTGAAACTTTGTTCGCCCGCCGTCATTTGTGACAAGGTATTCTCGCTATCCAAGCGATTTTTACTGTTCAATTTTTCACCGATCATTACTCCCTTGCAATGGTGCAAGATATCCCGGACGCTGGTAAAAAAAGCATTATTTTCTCTGCCGACACTACCTTGCTGTTCTCGCCACTCGTACCAATCGTTAATTTCTTCCTGGTCTTTTGGATCGGTGTTTTTTAAGAAACGTACACTGGTTAGTTCATGATTGGCAGTCTCGGACAAGGAACCCTCATAATGCAGTATTTCAGCTAAATTTAGTTGATTCTCGGTATCGTTGTAATCTTCCAGCGTCTCTTTTACTTTTATGGCCAATTGGTAAGGTGCCAAAGAAAGAATTTCGTTAAATGCCTGATCTAATGTGGTGTGGCCTGATTCACGCTGCTGCCTGACAATAATCAATTGCAGGATATGCCCTACCCGCACTGTATGCATATCGGTAAACAATTCCGGATTAGACTTAATCAACATCCCTAAGTAAAGAATTAATTCCTGAATAATAATATGCTCACTGGCATCATCATTATAAGCACGAATAATATCCAATATTTCTGACGAATCGGCAGGACGCGTCAAGGTAGCTCTGCCGCTGTAAGCGCGGCCCAAGGTCAGTGCATGTTGACGAACCAGTATATCGGTTGCTGTCTGCTCCAGATTGATATCATATTTACCCAGTAATCCGGCAGCGCGTCTCAGTATATACCAGGTATGTTGATCGCCGGCACGTTCATAGATTTCTTCCAACAGATCACGCACACAACTGGCAGTGCCACCCATTGCTGTTAAGCCGGTATCATAATCCAGGCCGTGACGAAGACTTAGCAAGCTTAATACTTCAAGTTGCGCGTAAAGATTAGCATTGGCTTTTAATTGCTCAAGCAAGGTATCATCGGTAGCAATTTCCCATTCTGTCAATATCTCTGTATTTAAGGGTACTGGCGGGTTGCTATCTATGGGTAATGCCAGAAAAAAAGGTCGCTCCGCTTCATCCCATGACGCTTTGGAAAATTTAAAATCATGTAAGTAGTTAATAACTTCATGACTTGATGTTGCTACAAAATCCAAAATACTCCCAAGCTGTAAAGAGATGCCTTGACTATAGCCTTGTTGCAGTTCTTTAATAAATTCAATGAGAACTTCACGGTGATAACCATCCAACATATTTTGTTTTATAGTGATAACAACCAACGGGTTACCCGGTCTATCCCAATGTTTACCAATATACAATAGTTCCAACCGTAATCGCTCAATCAGCAAACGGTTGTCCATCGCAAGATAAAAGCCTTTTTGATTAAGACACTGCGGTAAAAAAAGCAAACACTCACCGGCTAATATATACATTTTGGAGGTTGCCAGTGTTCGCAATTGCCGCAAAGGTCTGCCTGTCAAACCAATGCGGTCATTTCTGCCTACCTGGGTAAAAGCTTGAGCCAATTCACTCGCATCCCTTATCTGCAAAGGCGCTGTTTCAGCAAGTGTTTGCGTAAAAACTCCGTATTCCCTTAGGCTCTTCTGTACGGTTTCATCTTGTGCAAGCAACTGAATTTGAAGCTTACAATCCTTAGATTCATTAACAACTTTATGTCGCCCCAAGGGATCTATATCGTCACAAGAAAGTAAATCATCCTGTATAAGACACCCCAGTATAAAAAGACTTTGCGCCCAAACCAACGGAATATTTTCATTCGGAACCCGCTCCTGACTATGTGGGTTGGCTTTTTCTGCAGCAATCAAATCTATTGGCACAGCATACAGTTCAGGTAATAATTGCTGACCATTTTGTTCAACCAATAAATCTTTCAGTTTGTTACGATACGTTGTAGCGGCTTCGTGATCGCCGGAAAATAAATTATTAAGCAATAAATAAGTAAAAAACAACGGCCATTCACATTCAATATCCGAGAATTTTTTTAATTCGTGCGGATCGTAATATTGGCGATGACTATCTTCTATTGCTGTTTGGTGACCGTCCAACAAGAAACGTTTACAGCCATACCGACCTTCCAGCTTGCCACAAATAATGGCTTCTGTTTTTGCCCGAATGGTTTGATTATCGACCGCAAAAGCAGGAAACCCGGTGATACTAAGAACCGCTGAATCGGCTTCTTTAGAAATGGATTCTCTGGGTAACAGTGATTCCAGGGTAATTCTCGTCCGGGCGATATCATCACTAACAACATGAATGATAGAGGCTTGCCCGCCCTCCTTACCAAACAAATTAAAACCCGACAGCGCTTCCAGCGCGGCTTTTGCCATGCCGATGGAACTGGCATTTAGCTCGGCGACACCGTGGTTAATTTTATTGCCTCGCTCCCAGATACCATAGTCAGGGGTACGGTAAGTTCGACTGATATAATGAACGAGATTTTGTACAAAATTGACTTCATTAATGGTAAAGACAATACGTAAGCCGGATGCCGTCATTTGTGCCAGTATCAACAAAAATAATGACGTGGCATCCAGTTGTAAATGTCCCCATTCATCATCGCCTACGACAACCTCACCCGATTTTGTATCGTATTTGGCATGTAAAGCATCCATTGGATTTTGGGACTGCTTAAATTTTTCAACTTTCGGCGCCTGCCGCATCATTGCCGTTAACAGTCCTCGCATTAACTTAACAACACTTTGCTCCAGAACGTAGGTTCGCCCCTGATTTTCTTCAATACGCCGATAAGCCAGTGCCAAACCCCACACGGCAAGAATACTGTAGACATTATCCCTTACCCAGGCATCGGTATAGTTACCATGCGCATTAACAGCAGTACTGGCAGGCAACAAACCACTGATCCAGTCCTGTTTATTAAGAATGATATCTTGTACCTGTTGGTAGTAAGTATCCAGCTTGTCTTGCGAATCAATTATTTTCATAGCTTGCAACGTGTCTATTTCCTGATGGAACCATTATATTCATATTTATATAAAATTTTTAGCACATATTGTGCCATTATTTCTGTTAAAACAAATGCAACCACTACAGGCTTAATATGCCGACTAATTATTTATTTTTAAGGTTGAATTGAAGTTAACTATCAAACAATCAATAAAACTTGCCGACATAAAAAATCAGATCATCTTTTGATAAAGCCAATACGGGTTGATTGTTTGCACCAAATTAATCCAAATTGCACTACAAAAGTGCTATGTTAATAAAGAAGTAAGTCACTAACATTAAAAGAGAAATAATGAGTCATCATTTTCCTACAGGCATAATCGCTATTTCAAATTTTTGAATGATTTTGCTAGACTGTTCATTTAAACTGGCTAGAATGAATGGTAAATAACAATCTGTAATCTAAAGCCTGTTATTTCTGATTCATCCTTTGTAATACCCCATCTAAACCCAAGCGGACTTTTCTAATGAAACAGCTTACGCCGGAAGGCCAGCAAATAATCAATAACATTGCACAGCGCTATAACTTTAGTCCTGATGCCGTATTCAGCATGTTACAGTCAGTCATTAAAGGCAATGGCTCCATGGCTCAGTTTAATCATCGTGAGTTTGGTGGTTCCGGCCAATGGATGAAAGGTGGCATGATTATGTTGGGCGATATGTTCAATAATGGTTTAAAAAATAGTGTAGGTGGACTGTGTCAAGAGCTGTCGACGCTCATTGCCAATCAACCGGGGCTTATCCAAAGCGGCAGTTTTCAGTCGCAGAGTCAAGGCAATCAGGAACAAAGCAACTTTGGAAACGGTTATTCCAATAACAACGGCGGACAGCAACAACAAAATAACTCCGGACCGACCGGAGCAGTAAGTTTGTTTGTGCCACCACCTGCGGGCAGCTCCGGAAACTGGTGGCCCGCTGGTCTGCAAAACCCCAACAGCACAGGTGCACAAAATAACGTGCGCTATGCTTACTTTGCCACCATTAATCGACTCGCTATTGATATCAATGGACAGGTAACGCTTTACGATACATTAAATCATCAGATTGGTGGCTTTTCCCAACAACAATCGACAGGAGGCTCAGTTACTTTTACCAGTCAATTCGGACTGGTCGACGTTAAAAACCTGCCCATCATTTCTATCGATAACGTGCCGGTACAAAAACCGCTGCAAGCCCCCTCAACACCTGCACCGGTTTATACTCAAGCTAATTCTGTTAGTACCTCAAGTGCAAATCAAAATCAGGAAGCCGATATTTTCGGCGCAATCGAGAAATTGGCTGCTCTGAAAGATAAAGGCATTTTGTCTGATAGCGAGTACAGCACCAAAAAAGCGGAACTATTAGCGCGGTTATAAACTGATAACTCTGTCACCTTTATTGAGTCCAGTAGGTCGGGTTAGCATAGCGCTTGTACCCCAGAGGGTATAACCCGACAATTTTGGCTCAACACAGTGCAATACAATAAAAGTTTTTATCGGTTTATTCCAGGAAGCATGATGCGGTTGTAACCCCGTCAATCACGTTTTGAAAGCTATTAAAGTCTTCAAACGTTAAGGTCGGGGCTGTAAACCCCGACCGGCATCGTTATAAACCCCGTCATGCTTCGGCACCTGTCAATTGATAAGCATATCCTGAAAGGATACTGGCAACAATAGCAACTGATATAAAGTGGTTCATAAGTCTATTTCCTTACATTAGAGTATCTAACATAAGCAATAGTATAAGCGAATATCATATATTTAACATAAAAAGCAATATAATTATTTAAAACAATATTATATCTAAAAATTTGCCTAATCTATCAGCGATGGATAATGCCTATCGAAATCAAAAAAACAATAATATAGTCCTGCAAGAACTCTATACATTAACGACGATAGTCATATGTATCAGATGATGTCTTATGTCCTTTCGCGGCTTTGTATTTCTTGGGATATTAAACTCTTTCCCCAGCTTTAATTTGAGAACCAGTTGTGTTGATGGGCATGCTGCTGGCTCATTAGCGCCAATAAAGTATCGTGTCAATCATAAATTATGCGCCTAAAATTTCAGTACAGCCCATGAATTTAGTATATTTATATCGCTTGTTACATTTCAAAACTGTACTTGGTATTTTTATCTGTTATAGTCTGCTCGTAGTTTAAAAATCACATAAATATTATAAGCACTATGGATCTTTATGCTCAAGCACAGTTACCTGCTTAATAAAACTGTATTTTCGTGTCAGACGAAAATTAGAATGCATGATTCATGGATGAACAAGCCAAACTTATTGCAAGATTAGGACGGAAAGCCGCGGAGCCGTTAGAGGTCAGCCGGCTCGATTTCGTTTTACTAAATCAAGGCTACTTGCTTTGTTTATAGTGGATTACCTAACGGAGAATACACCTTTCGAGTTAATAATGATCCGATTGCTTGAACGCAAATTATTAAACTAAAAATAACAATAACTATGATCAGGCCAACACTAATAGTACTAGCCACTGGATGGGGTCCTAAACACGGCGGCATCAATAGCTTCAATTATGACTTTTTACGCGGCTTCGGCGGTGCGTTCGGGAAGCATGTGCAAATTTTCTGCGTAGTACCTGCCGCCGAAGCTAAAGACATCAAGGAGGCTCAAGATTCATTAGTGACGCTTGTCACCTTCATCAGTCCACCTTCGGGCGAAAAGCTTGAACAAAGTCATTCCGCTGAAATCATTAGCTTGCTTGAAGCGGAAAAAATCGACTACAACCAAGCGGTGTGGCTGGGTCATGACTTATTTACTGGCGCAGCTGCCATAGCAGGCGCACAAAAAACAAACTCCCGTTCGGCGGTTATTCACCACATGTCTTATGCGGCCTATGAATCTTACAAAAGTGGTTCAGCCGCGAAAGCACAAGCCAAAACAAAAGAACAAAAAGCGTTATTTCAAGATGCAAACGTCCGTCTTGCCGTAGGGCCACTATTACGCGATGCGTTGGATGACTGGTTTGGTGCGGGTTCAACACACATGTTGATTCCCGGCTTGCCAAACATAGATCCAAATCCATCATCCAAGAAACTGACTGCCATACTGTTTGGACGCTTAAATCCAGAAACAGACCGTATTAAACAAACCAAGCTGGGGGTTGCCGCTATTGCCCGAGCCTACAAACTTGCGCTTACCGACCCTGGCGCACCCGCCATGCTTCGCGATGATTGCCCGCGCATCAAACTATTCGGCGTAGCTGAAGATGGCGAAGGCGAGCTTCGCCTATTTGCAGAACAACAAGCAGATGCCGTGCTAGAACTGCAACCCTTGCCTTATTCGGAAAATCGCCTGGAAATTTTTGACGAATTAAGCCGTGCCAGTGTAGCCCTCATGCCATCCTGGCATGAAGGTTTTGGCTTAGTCGGTTGGGAGGCTATCGCTGCCGGTGTGCCGCTGATTTTGGGAAAACAAAGCGGTCTTATGCGTTTATTGCAAGAGGCATTGCCTGGAGCGGGTGCGGGCTGCGTCAAAACTGTTAACGTTCGAGGCAGTGAATCGCCGCCTTATTTTCACAATGAAGATTTACAAGCAATGACCAATGCGGTTAGAGAAATTGCCGCGTACCCGAAGCTTGCCAAAGACAGCGCCTTATGGTTACGAGAGCATCTGTTAGCAAAATTTACTCCAAAACATTGTGCCGAAGACTTCGCCAAAGCCATCGGCTGGGAAACACTACTAGCTACATCTATCATCGAAATCCCTGAAACACTTCCATTGCCACTCGAAACAGCTCCTGAAACCGATAACGATTTTATCGCCATCCCTACACCTGGTTGGCAACTTGGGCTAGGCTATGCAGAAAGTCAATTACTACGCGCCGAAGAAGCCTGTGTTGATTTTCATCCTGCGCGGGAAGCAACCGTTACCAAACTCATGGAATGGGCAAACGACGAAAAAGGCTTTCCGATTGCCGTGCAACTGCATATCGGTGCTGGTGGCATCGGCAAAACCCGCTTGCTATTGGAAACCTGCCAACGCCTGAATGAAACCGGGCAATGGCATGCCGGATTTCTCAATGCTAATGCCGATGGCACCGAGATTAAAAGCCGCATTGCCGAGCTTTTATCGAAAAATAAACACTTATTTATTGCCATTGATTACGCCGAAACCCGCCGTAACCAACTCGTTGCTGTACTGGAAACGGCACAAAAATATAGCCCCTGCCGAGTGCGTGTGGCTTTAATTGCCCGCTCCAGCGGTGATTGGTTTGAGCGTTTAGCAACTGATTATCCAAGCTGCGAGAAAATTTTTGCGGGCAGTGCCTGTTCAGGCCCTTACCTTTTGCCCGCTTTGCATCAAGAGCTGACCGACCGCGAACAGGCCTATACCACAGCACTATCAGCATATGCAAAGCGCCTGGGATTTTTAGACTTTAATCGCCAGTCCACCCTTACACCCAATTTGGTAGCCGAGCATTTTGCCAACCCGTTGTACTTGCAAATGGCAGCATTATTGGCACTCCACGGCGAACAAGCTGACACAGCTAATGGACTCACCGATGCTTTATTACGACATGAAGACCGTTATTGGCAACGGTTGGCACAACAGTTAAACCTTTGCGAAGGAGAACGCACCATCAGTCACTTGCTAACCCTTGCCACGCTTTGTGACGAACTGAGCACAGAAAAAGAAGCCTGGGCAGCTTATGAACAGAGTGGTAGCATATTGACTAAAATGGATTGCAAGCGCTTGTTTCGCGCCCTTTGCCCACTTTACCCAGGTCATCAAGGCTTGCAACCGCTACGCCCCGACTTGTTAGGTGAAGCTTTGATCGCCCGCAGTCTTAATACTTCCACCAATAATGGCCTAGCACAACTTGACTTTGCTTTGGGTAAATCCACTAGCGATCTACGCCGTTATCACGCACTCACCGTACTCACTCGCACCACTGCCCGCCGTCCAGAACTGCAAAGCCAATTAACTGAATGTTTGCGCCAACATTTTGCAATTTTGGCATTGGCAATTGTTAAAGTCGGTCAGGAAACAGGCGAGCCTTTGGCAGAAATGGCATGTAGTGCTTTTGAACAACTACAGCCAGCCATTAAGCAACAAATTGTTGGGGTGTTATTGCCCGCTTTACCTGATGAATCCGTTTATCTGGCTAAGCTGGCGCTGTATGTTACGCAAGCGAAAGCGGAGTCTACAAAGTTACAAAAGGAAAAACATCCTCAGGATTTAAGGAAAATCAAGGCTTACGCTGATGCCTTGATCAATTTGGCGATTCGGACGACTAACATGGGGCAAGATGAGTTGGCTCTTCCCTATGCCCAAGAAGCTCATGCGCTGTTTCGTTCACTAAATGCCAATCAGCCCAAACAATACGCAAAAGATTACGCTCGTTCCTTGGTTGCTTTACGGAATCGCTTACGAGCTATGGGACGTTTTGAAGAAACAGAGGAGTTCACTCGACAAGCCTTAAACATTTATCAAAATTTTGTGATAAAAGATTCCGATACCGATGATTTAAATTATGCAGCTATTCTTAACAATTTAGGGCTTGATTATTCTGATCTCGGTCGCCATGAAGAAGCCTTTAAGTATGGCCAAGAGGCTTTGGAGGTATACCTTCGTTTAGCCATTAAGAAACCTGAGTTGTACGAGTCGAATTACGCGATTGCGCTAAAAAACTCATCTATGCACTTCAGTAGTCTAGGACGTTTTGAGGAAGCACTCACCCACAGTCAACAAGCAGTAGAGATTTATTGCCGCTTGATTGAAACCAGCCCTGACCGATACGAGCCTGATTACGCTAGTGCTCTTAATGATCAAGCTATCTATTTATTCAATCTGAGTCATTACTTGAAAGCGTTCCAACACAACCAACAATCGTTGCGGATCTATCAACGTTTAGCCGAAATTCGCCCCGATCGTTTTGAGCCGAATTATGCTTTTGGTCTCAACTGCTTTAGCTGTGACTTATCCACACAAGGACGCTACCAGGAAGCTTTCGAGCACATTCAGCAAGCCGTTGCTATTTATCGCCGATTGAGCGCATCTCGACCAGACCGATTTGAACCCAATTATGCTAATGCACTGAGCAATCAAGCCAAATATCATGCCAGTCTGAATTGCTTAACGCAGGCAATCAGCAACCAAGCTGAAGCCTTAGCGATTTATCGACGCCATGCTGAAAAAAGACCCAAAGTTTACGCAGAAGACTATTTGTCCAGCGCAATCAATCACGCCTATTGGCAATGGCTGGCACGGCAAATACCTGACTGGGAAACGCTTAAACAACTAAAACGAGATTATATTTCGCAGGTACAAAACCATCTCCAGCCTTTGATAATCAGTCGACTAGCTTTTATTAGGGGCTGTATCGTCTATTGTAGCGACCCAGACAGTATTCAATCTTACTTTGAACAACTGACTGCCAGTTATCAAACTCTGCCATCAAGTATGCAGCAAGACTTGCAAGAAACCCATCTGCTAGCTGTTATTTATCTGGCTCAGCATCATTCAACGCCAAATCGTGAACAGGCAGCACAAACCGCTCTGCAAACCTATGCCAAACAACGCGAGAACCATTTGGCTTTTCATATCACCGAAACCTTAAAACGCCTGGATTGTAAGTACGAACTAGAGCAAATAACTTCAAGTTAATGCAGAGGAATCGAGGATAATCGAAAATAATTCCTCAATTCCCTTTTACTGCATCAAAGCTATTTTCTCCAACTTGGAAACCAGTTAAGTAAGGCGATTTACCGATAACATCCTTTTAAGGGCTGTTATCGGTATTTATTGATTAATTACCAGTCCCGAAAAAGCCAACAATTCAGGCCTTTTTTCGTGCTTTTCGTGGACATTGCTTTTTGCTTTTTTGTCTTATTTACCTAATACGACCCGTTGTATCGGGCTCCATTCACCATGAGCCTGACTTTTGTCCCACCAGCGCATTCGGTATTCGCGGGTTTCATAAGTGCCACCGTCTGCCACCGGGCGCTCATCATAATAAGGTTTTACGGTATTAATGGCTAAAAAACTCCAATCGCCACCATTACTATTCGTCTTTATCCAGATACCGTCATGACCATGTTTTTTAAAATCAAAACGGACACGCAGGTCATTTACGGAATTTATGATCTAATTATGACCGTGCGGAGTATCTGTTTAATTTGACCCTTTCCAGGTCTGCTTTCTGGCTTTTTTCTTGGCCGCTTTCTCTTCACGAATAATTTCAAGCTCCACCAGCTCTTGTTCCATCATCGCAGGCGTTTCAAAAGTAACCCGGCCTATCGTCCCTGCGCGTAATTCAGCCAACAGAATTTTAGCGACTTTATCCATTTCAACACGCCCGCCGGAGCGCAAACACCCGCGATTTTTGCCAATCGCCTGCATCAATTCATGCTCGGTTTGCGGCAGTGGTTCCAACTGAAAACGGGCTTTCAAAAAATCGGGATAATGGTTTAACAAGTATTCAGCAGCAAAAGAAGCAATTTGTTCATGATCTATCGCGGTATCTTTGATAGCACCGGTGGTGGCAAGTCGATAACCGCTATTTTTATTTTCGACGTTACCCCACAGCAAACCGGGCGTGTCCAACAAAACAATGCCATTGCCTATTGCTATACGTTGTTGTGTTTTGGTAACAGCGGGTTCATTACCGGTTTTGGCAATCATTCTGCCGGCCAATATATTGATAAGGGTAGATTTTCCCACATTGGGAATACCCATAATCAAGGTGTTGATAAGCCTTGAACTGGCTGCTTTATCCGGCAGCATTTTATGGCACAACTCGGAAAGTTGACGAATTTTTTCAGGATGATCAACCGTAACCGCCAGGGTTTTTACGCCTTGTTCCCGCTCCAGATAAGTTTGCCATTGCAACGTTCTTTCCGGGTCGGCAAGATCACTTTTGCTGAGTATTTTGATGCAGGGCTTGTCGCCACGCAACTTTGCAACCATAGGGTTTTGGCTACTAAAGGGAATACGCGCATCCAAAACTTCAATAATCAAATCAACCTGAGGCAGGATTTCTTTGATCTCTTTGCTGGCCTTGTGCATGTGACCGGGGTACCACTGAATAAGCATAATTTTGTATTAGATTAAGATGATGTTGGCTTTAGCGCGTAAAATACGCCTGAATGCGAACTAAATTAAATAGGGTTTAACACGTTCTCTCATCATGATGGATAAGAAACAAGCCGTCCACAATACCAGAATGCATCATTAATAAGTAGGAAAATCAACATCATGAAAGAGATAACCATAACCAGTAGTTTTTATGCCTATATATCACGATTAAGATAGATCAAGCGTTGGGGACTCAAGCGCAATGCCTGTGAAGAAAATATCATGGAACATAGTTGGGAAGTAGCCGTGATTGCCCATACCCTGGCCTTGAGCAAGAACCGCTATTATGAGGGCAATATAGACGCCAACGCGATCGCCGCGTTGTATCACGATATTACCGAAATGATTAGTTCGAAAAAATATAAACTGTAAACAATAATGTTATTACGAAAATAACATCAGTTTACGTTGATCAATAACCCAAATTGGTACAATTTAGAGATGCTGGCGGTAAAAGGTATCATTAATTTTATGCCCGCCTCGTTTGTTTATAAAGATAACCTTGAGAATTTTTTTAACAGAACCAAGAGATATAATAATGAAAAGTCATTTTTTCGCTTATATAAGTAAAATTCGTTGGCTGCAACGCTGGGGATTAAAACGTAATACTGTAGCTGAGAATGTAATGGAACACAGTTGGGAAGTCTCTGTTATTTCCCATGCATTGGCCTTAATAAGAAATTGTTATTTTGATGGCACTCTTGATGTTAATGCTATTGTTGTTGCCGCACTGTATCACGATTGCAGTGAGGTTTTGACTGGCGATATGCCCTCACCTATAAAATACCATTCACCTGAAATAACCAAAGCTTATAAATCAATCGAAAAGCAAGCTGAGCATGAGTTATTGAATCTGCTACCTGAAAAGCTTCAAGCAGATTACAGACCATTTATGATTGAAGAAGAACTGCCTAAAGAGCACAAAATCATCATTAAAGCAGCCGATACCATTTCAGCTTATTTGAAATGCAAAATGGAATTGGCCGCTGGAAATCAGGAATTCTCTATAGCCGAAAAAGATATTGAGGAAAAATTAAAAGCTATTAATCTGCCGGAAGTCCAGTATTTTTTAGATACGTTTACATCAAGTTATGAATTAACATTAGATGAGCTATTTAAGAAAAATATTAGCATTTCTTTAAAATCTGACCGAACATAAACAAATAGCAATTTAATATTTAAAGTGGATTCCATTGTCCAGACAATAAGGCGATTTCCGAAGAAAATATTACCCGTTCAATGTAGGATGTCTTCATTTTACCAGTGAGTAAAATCATACAATCCACTGCCAGTCCTATGGCTCTTAAATGCTTCGAGGGTTCATTTACATTCGTCTCATTCGTTCATACCTGAAAAGAGTATTCCTGCCTTTCTCCATGACGCTCACCACAACCGCTCTTTATGGATGCCGCTCAGGATGGTTTGACATCGCCTCCTGATAGGCTACACCGAGGAACCCGCTCTCATCGCTGGTACAGCATGGCTGCCAGTTTCCAACTGATCAGCCTTCTTGGCACACCGACAACTACATTGACAATTTCCGGTTGGGACTATTTTGTCGATTGGTGGTGAGTTAAGGTAGCCCAATAATTTGGTGCAATTAGAGGCGTCAAATGTTGGGGCTTACCTCACTGCCAGTCTACACAATAAAAAGGATCGAGCAAGTCATGCTGCATCAGCTTACTATTCAACTCCTTTCAGAACGATAGACACTGATTTTAAAATCAATCCGAAAACGTCTGGTTAGCCAAAAGGCAGAAGGTTACAATAGCCTCTTGGTCACTGTTGAAAGTGTAATTTCAAACGTAGAAGGCGCAATCATCGCATGAAAATAATTTCCTGGAATGTCAACGGCATTCGCTCGATACAAGACAAAGGCTTTGCTGAAACGCTCGCGCAGTTGGATGCCGATTGCATTTTATTGCAGGAAAACAAGGCCCAGGTCGATCAGGTTGACAAAGCTCTGGCGGGCATTGAAGGCTATCATATTTATTCCAACTGCGCAGAACGCAAGGGCTATTCGGGGGTTACATTGTTATCCCGGCAGGCACCGCTGCAAGTTATCCATGATATGGGCATTGCCGAGCACGACCGCGAAGGTCGCGTGATGGTTGCCGAGTTTGAACATTTTTTTCTGCTTAACGTTTATGTACCAAACTCGGGCGAGGCCTTGGCACGACTGGATTATCGGCATAGTTGGGATCTTGACTTTCTGGCTTATTGCCTGCAACTGCAAAGCAAAAAACCGCTCATTGCCTGCGGTGATTTTAATGTCGCGCACCAAGAAATTGATATCGCCCGTCCAAAGCCTAATTACAATAAGTCGGCCGGATATACGCAAGTCGAAATTGACGGTTTCAGCGCTTTTGTCGATGCCGGATTGGTCGATAGTTATCGGCATTTTCATCCGGATAGCATAGCTTACAGTTGGTGGAGTTATCGCGGTGGGGCCAGGGCAAGAAACGTCGGTTGGCGGATTGATTACGTGCTGACCAGCAACGCGCTGATTGATAAAGTTAAGCAGGCTTTTATCTTGCCGGAGATTAAAGGATCGGATCATTGTCCGGTTGGCATCGAGATTGATCTTTAATTCTTTTGTTAACTATTTTGTCAAAAAGATATTTTACAGGTTACTGCCAAGGTAACGAACCCTAACAATTCTATGCTTCAATAGCCCCTATCGGCAAAGGGAGTCGCTATTTTTGCGAAAGATTTTTCCGGGCTTCCTGCTCCAAAAATCAGCAAAAAATTATGCGACCGCCAACCACAGTAAAACCCAAGAACTTTACCTTATCAGATAAAGCCACTCTGCTCTTATCCCGATTCACCTTAAGTTTAAGCGTTTTTTCAATGAACCGGCTGACCGTTTTCATCACCCGCTCTGCCGCCTTTTGCGACTTGACGAAGAGGTTATAGTCATCTGCGAACCGACAAAATTGTAATCCGCGTTTTTCCAGTTCCTGATCAAGTTCATCCAGAACAATGTTGCTCAGCAAAGGGCTTAAGGGGCCGCCTTGCATCGCGCCTTCCTTGCTGGGATTGACGACACCGTTGACCATAACACCCCTACGCAGCAATAGGCCGATTAAGCGCAGTACGCGTTTATCAGCTATCTTCTGCCCCATACTGGCTATCAGCCGATCATCGGTAAATGTCAATGTAGTTGTCGCCTCAACGCTCACTACCTGCACTCTTAATACAAGCAGCTTGAGGGGGGCTTAAAGCCAGTTGCCGATAACAGACTTTGATGGGCCTACCATCATCTTCCAATGAGCTTATACACATCTAACCACTATTTTCATCTATACATTTTCAGATAAATAATTTCTATGTCGACAGATACCATCCCTTCAAGGGATGTTATCTGTATGAATTTACAGCAACATGAATTAGAAGTTTAATTTCTGAAAGTCTATAGTGTCAGTCTGTGTGACTGTGGCACACTCCAAGATTTTCAGCGTAAGTTATTTTTTTATGTCACTAAATCTGATTGATACCAGAAAAAAATAGCAAATTGGGTTGATGAAATATTCGATAGAAATTAAAGCATAGGATTTAATGACAAGGTATTGCAACCCTATTAAACTACCAACAGCTTGCTTATAAATATAAGCAAGCACTATAACCATTTAATAATGAAGGTGTAATTTTATGAAAAAAATAAAGTATATGGTAGTTTTGGTGTTTATTATCTCAGGATGCGATGATATGAAAATGGACAGGAAAGTAGCGAAACACATTAATTTAGTAGAATCAGTCGGGTTAACTGTTCAGGTGTAGCAAATAATGATGCCAGTTAAATGCCTTGCACCGTTATCTGCCATGAATTTAGTTTTGCCTGGTTGTAACTTGTCGATTGATAGCTGTTCTCTGGCAGATACTCAAAAGATAATGGAACAATATCTTACTGAACAAGCAGTCAGATCAATAGCTCAAAAAAGAGATTAACATTATGATGGTGCGGTTATATTTGGCCTTACTAAAATTAGAGCGTCATTGGCGCAAATTAACATAGCCATTGATACTATAAAAACAACTCAACATGATACACAGAGCAATATCAGCAGTTGTATCGGACAATTAAAAGTGACGGTTCCACCGCCCATGTTAGCTGATGTTGATAGCGTGCGGGCGAGTCAACAGCAAAAAAATTGCTCAGTATGCAGGAGAATTAGGTATTGAAAATAGCATAAATGCGTTTACTCAACCCGTTGAATATTTAGTAAAATCGACGGGTGACGGTAAAGCAATCTCTATTGAGCTTAAAAGTACGGCATGGACGCATTTACTTGATGAAATAACAACAGCTGTGTTGTTAAAGCCTACTTTGGTTTTTCAAGAAGCTGATAATAATCAGCTTAATAAGCAGTCAATACATCAAGTTGAGCTTGAAGCAGAAATCAGCAGTGCGATTCAAGAGCAACAAAGCAGGACGAATATAAATAAAGACTTGCTTAGTGCAGAGCAAAATAAAACGGTTATTCCAACAATACAAGTTTCTCAACAACCGCTATTATCTGAAGCGACTATAAAGAAAATTTCGCCAGACTTTAATTGTAATCATGCAATCAAGCTAACAGACATTACCATTTGTACCAACTCGGATTTGGCTGTGTTGGATCTGGAAAATATGGCGCTTTATAAAAATGCAAAAGTCATTTGGCAGGAATCAATAAAGTCGAAATATGCTTGTGGAACTGATGTTTCTTGCATAACAAAAACCTATGAAAAATTAATTCAATGCTATCAATGCGTTACCGGATTACACCCACTACTGCCAGTAACATCGTCCCCGTCAATTGGTACTCTGCATTATCTCTACGTTGATGCGGAACCGTCTGATTAACCGTTTGTTCAAAGCCAATGCGTTCCAAGAATTTTACTACGGGAATGAAGCCAGCTTGACTGGTCAGTCCAGATGCTGTCGCTGATATTTTGACTTTGCCTGCCGATTCGCGAATAGCGACTTTTTTCTGTTTTTTTTGATGGCTTTGCTTTCATTAAAATAATGACCTGTAAGATTACCTTGCAATAACATTAAGCTATTTATTTGTATCAATTTTTTAATAATATAAGGTGTTAGCTTGCAGAATTTACATTGTTTTAAATACAGCAGTATTGCAATCTACACACATGGATTTATAATCTTATTAACCTCATGTATGAGCCCTATAATTAATAGCCTTTAGCGCTTATGTGTAAGAGCATTTGTCGCTCTGACAAGCGTTATTGATGTTGCCGGAAATGTAAATCTCGGCATCGTTTCGTTTACCATTGCTCATAATCCCGAGGTTTTGAGATGCATGAAAAATTGCCCTGCACTTTAATTACATGGGAAGAGGTTTATAGCTTATGTCACCAGCTGACCCAGCAGTTGCGTAAGACAAATTTCCGGATTGATACCATCGTCGCCATCGCACGGGGCGGTTATATACCGGCACGGATTTTGTCAGATATGCTCGGTATCCATGATCTGACCTGTTTCAAAATGGAGCATTATCAAGGCGCTCATAAGCAGGATGAGGTTATTATCAAATATCCTTTAAATGCAGATATTAATGGACGAAATATCCTGCTTTTAGATGATGTCTGCGATAGCGGCGATACTTTTGAAGTTGGCATCGAGCATATTCGGCACTGTGGTGCCGTGAAAGAAATGCGCACAGCGGCCTTACACCTCAAAACTGTTTCCAAATTTATCCCCGACTTTTATGCCGGGAAGGTCTGCGAATGGCGTTGGCTTATCTATCCCTGGGCTGTGAATGAGGATTTATCAAGTATGATTGAGAAAATGCAGCTGGCAAATCCTGATGTGGCGCTACTGCAACAATTAATAGACATCTTTCCTAAATACAGTCATAGCGTAAGTTAACAAGAGCAGCCACTAAATTCCATGTCAGGGAGTAATGCTTGTGCTTACCCCGATAAACATCTTTGGTAATTCTGAAGATTTTGC
>NZ_JAOEGU010000036.1 GCF_025583945.1 Methylobacter psychrophilus | reverse complement strand
CGGCAGAAGACAAAGCCGATAATAAGGCACTATCAAAACAGCGTATTTTTATTGAGCATGTTAATCGCCGATGCAAAATTTTCAGGATTGCCAAAGATGTTTATCGGGGCAAACACAAGCATTACTCTTTGACATGGAATTTAGTGGCTGCTCTTGTTAACTTACGCTATGGCTGTATTTAGGAAAGATGTCTAATGAAAACGCCACAGTGATAAGAACAATAAGTCGACCATCAACAGCCCGTTGCAATTTATCGATGTATACCGGTTTTTTATTGAGCGAACCAAGCTATGTAAGCTGTAGACGATTGGGAGAACACATGAACATTTCACATGATAGTGTTAATCGTTTTTTGAATCGAGAATCTTATGATGGCAAAGATTTACTCAACGAAGTCAAACCATTACTGAATCTTAACGGTGGAACATTAAGCATTGACGATAGTGTTTTAGATAAACCTTATGCAAACTATATCGCTTTTATTGGTTATTTTTGGTCTGGAAAGCATCATGCCAGCGTGCAAGGCATCAACCTTGTCACGATGTATTACACTGACATACAAGGCGTTCATTATCCGGTGAATTTTAGAGTGGTCGATAAAAGTGAAAAAAAAACGAAAAATGAGTATTTTCTGGAGATGCTTCATGAAGTTTTAGCATGGGGACTTAAGTCGGCTATGGTAACTGGTGACAGCTGGTACAGTTGTGTAAAGAACCTTAAAGTTATAAAAAATAATGACTTAGGGTTTATGTTTGCGATTAAAAGCAACCGTACCGTTTCAATTGAAAAAGGAGTTTGGCAGCAAGTTCAAAAGCTCAATATCCCAGAAAATGGCTTACTGGTCTGGTTGAAGGATTATGGAAACGTTAAACTTTTTCGAACACGGCTAAAAGACCAGCTGCGTCATTATGTGGTTTATCTACCCAACGAAGAAAAACTCAGCCAGTTTGATAGTCAAGCATTTGACCTTGAACATGATAAGCATTGGCAAATCGAACAATATCATCGTGCCATCAAACAGGTTTGTAATATCGAAAAGTTTCAAGTGCGTGGTAAGCAGGCTACGAAGAATCATTTGTTTGCCGCTATTTATGGTTATGTTCAATTGCAAAGACTTACGACAAACAATACCATTACGAACTGTTACCAAATACGCCATGAATTGTTCAAAAAGGTCGTTGCTACTTTCATTTCTGAATTTATCATTGGAAAAAAAAGTTTAAACCCCTTTTTTTCATCTGCCGTCAATGCGTAACTTCTATAATAGATGAGTCCGCCAACGTGGTTATTATTGGCTCAAAGAGTAATGATTTTATCAAGGTAGCCGGCAGCGGTAATAAAGCCGTCAATAGCGGCGCAGGCAATGATATGATTGACGACTCTAAAGGGTCGTCCTTTTTGAGCGGTGGTGAGGGTAACGATACTGTCTTTCTGGATGGCAGAATGGCAGATACATCCTTGTCAACGTTGACTGATTTTTAGCAAGGTCAGGACCACGCCACTATTTTTGGTTGGGTTAACGGAGTCAGTAAAGTGGTTGCTTTTTCTAATACCGATGGCGCAGAGGGCTATACCGGCTTAACATTGCACCTTCAGAATCTGCTACCTGATGGTTCTGTAGCCGGTACGACTAATCCGGCTTTGAATTCACTGACCCTGACGGGGCATACTTTGGCAGGTATGAATAATCAAATCGCCAGTGGCAGCAATACCCATTTTCTTACCGGGCAGGTGACTGACAGCTTTGGCGCTTATGGGTATTTGTATATTAGTTAATCTGAAATATAACATTGGTGGGGATAATTTGAGTGTAAGGCTTTAGTCGTTCTCACCAAACAGTCAACGCTTGAGTTATTTTTCTTATAACCAACACGATTGATTTACTGCAGAAATTATCTTAACAGGTATTTTGTGTTGTTCTGATTGTAATAAAGGCTACATGGTTTACTATGTAGCCTTTATTCTGTTAATAGTGGGTATTTTTCATTTTTTCACGAAAGTGTTGAATGATTTGTTATCATAAAAAATACCGGTCAGTGGCGCGCAATCCTGACCGAAACTGTTGAAGATTTCAATAGCTTTTAAATCAGAAGTAATGGGATTGTAAATTTTGTTACTTTTAAGTTATTTTTTAATTGAATGAACAGTGCTTATCATTACAGCAGGCAATTACTTTACTTTCTTAGGTAACTCGCAATAAATACCACCCAATCATTACCTGACTCTGGGAGCATCACCGATTTAATGATTCCTGCAACGCTGTGTACGAAGCGTGTGCAGACTATTATTGCCAGTTGCCTAAAGGCCGGAGTACAAACCTGGGTTTGTACTCCAAATTATCAAGGTGTCAGGTACGGTTACTGCCATTAAGTTAAGTATGTGGAGACTATAAATTGGGGGCTTATTTATTGCGAGTTGCCTTACTTGGTAAATTAATTACTTGTTATCCGGAACACACCAATGATTGAGCTTAACTTTAGCGAACGAAACAGTCAGCCATACAATAATATTGGGCTGATCAAGACAACATGGTCTGATGGTTCAATAACTCTCGGCACTTGTAGTCTCGTGGGACGGAACGACATTTTGACAGCTGGTCATTGTGTATTTAATCCTGATGAAAAAGGCTGGGCCACAGGCTTTGAATTCTATTTCGGGGCTGATTACAACGCGAATACCGGATCGTTTGAATCATGGCTTTCAAATCCAACTTTCTCGAAATGGACAGCGAAGGCCTGGACATCGCAAATCTATTCCGATGGAAACAATCAGACGATGCTGCAAAGCGAATCCCAGTTTGATATCGCGTTGATAGGTATTGATACTCCAATTGGCGACACATTGGGTTGGTTGGGATTAGATCCCGGTTATAACGGAAACCAGGCAGCAATAGCAGTTGGTTATCCAGTTGGATCCACTGGAATGATGATGCAGTCAGCAGCGGTTTTTAACAATTGGGACTACGGTATTTACGAATCATCAATAGAGGTTATGGGGGCAGGAAGCTCTGGAGGGCCGCTCCTGGTGGGTAATTCTGTTATTGGCGTTAAGAGTACTGGCAAATGGTGGGCCGATATTGGTAACTCATCTGTTTACAATACGATCATTACCGAGTTATCTCAGAATAATACTTTGTTAAACAGCGTCACTACTGATACTTCAGGAAATGATACTTTAGTGGGTACAAGTGGTGATGATTTATTTGATGGTGGTGCTGGCAATGACACAGTAACTTTTAATTTCAATAAGGGTGCTGTTACTGAAATCGGTCGCTCAAGTGACGGCAATACTCTGATGGTCAAGAGCTTGGAAGGTACAGATACCTTATTAAGTATAGAAAACCTGAGCTTTTCGGATGCAAACTTATCGATTAATGAATTTATTGCGCAGTACACGCCAGTGCCTTTGTTTACCTCAAGTGCCAGCGACGGTACATCAAGTTATGTTATGCCTACCAAATATACGGGCCCGGTTACTTTTTTGGACTATGAATTACTGGGAAAAGCAACCGGGGATGTGATTACCGGATCAATATATAACGACTTTATGAATTTACAGGGCGGTGACGATGCCGCCAATGGCAGTGCCGGTAATGATGTACTTGATGGTGGCACAGGATCAAACTTCCTGACTGGTGGCAGTGGTAACGATACTATATTTTTGGATGGTCGCGGAGGTACGATAACCTGGTCAACGGTAACCGACTTTAGCGCAGGTGATCAAATTAATATATGGGGCTGGAATAACGGCGTCAGCAAACAAGTATTTGCCATGGAAAATCAGGGTGCGGATGGCTATAAAGGTGCGACTTACCATTATGACTTAAATAATGATCATCTGATTGATACTTCCATCACCTTGACCGGTTTGGCGTTGTCCCAGATACCGACAGGCGTTGCAAAGGAAGTGGCGGGCAATGGTTATTTGTTTATAGGTTGAGTAAACTTTATCGTTTTAAAATTTGTTAGCCAATAGATCTTCGAAAGGAGAGAGCCAAATTAACCCTGATTGTTTGAATTGCGATCTGGATATTTAAAATTTTCTCTTGGATGTGTGGTTGTAAGTCTTATGAATGTTTTCGATTCAATCAAGGATAATACTGTAACGTTTTTGAATGGATCGATAAGTAGTTGGATTAATACCGGAAAGATATTTATTAATTACGTATAAATCCCAATCATTAGAAATTATTTCAATACATAAGATAGTAACCAAAAAATTCTTCCAGGAAAGCAATAATTAGTCATGACTGACATCGCCATAAAAGTTCAACAGCTCAGCAAATGCTACCAAATCTATGACAACCCGCGTGATCGGCTGAAGCAGTTTTTGCTACCTCGTTTGCAACGTTTGGCAGGGCAAGCGCCCAAACAATATTTTCGTGAATTCTGGGCACTTAAAGACCTTTCTTTTGAGGTTAAAAAAGGTGAAACCGTTGGTATTATCGGACGTAATGGTAGTGGTAAATCTACGCTTTTGCAAATGATCTGCGGTACGCTCAGTCCAACCAGTGGTAGCGTTCAAACCAAAGGCCGTGTGGCGGCTTTGTTGGAGCTTGGTTCCGGTTTTAATCCTGAATTTACCGGGCGTGAAAATGTTTATATGAATGCCTCGGTGCTGGGTTTAAGTCATCAAGAAATTGATGCCCGCTTTGCTGATATTGTTGCTTTTGCTGACATTGGTGACTTTATTGAGCAACCCGTCAAAACTTATTCCAGTGGTATGATGGTGCGTCTGGCTTTTGCTGTTATTGCCCATGTGGATGCCGATATTTTGGTGGTAGATGAAGCGCTGGCAGTCGGTGATGCCGTGTTTATACAAAAATGTATGCGTTTTATCCGCCGATTTCAGGAAAATGGTTCGCTAATTTTTGTCAGTCACGATACCGCCTCGGTGCAGAATCTATGTGAGTCCGGCATCTGGCTTAATAATGGTAGAATGGAAGCTATTGGTACGGCAAAAAGCGTTTCGGAAGCTTATTTGCAGTATACGTTGCAGGAGATCTACGGTGAGGAGTCCGTGCTGACTTCGATAGAACCTCGTGTAATGGATGATGCAACCGCTTCAGATAAAGAAACTTCACAAATCATTGATTATGGTGCTGTTGCCACAGTGCGCAATAATATTGATGCGGCGAGCGGCTGGAAAACTGGCCATGCGGTTATCGTTTCTGTTTCACTTACGCGACTGTCGCCTGGTCAGGAAGGTTTCTTTGAAGGCGGTGAGCGCGTTCGTATGACTGTGCGTGCGAAAGCGCATAAACCACTGCAAAATCCGATTCTGGGGTTTTTGGTACGGGATCGTCTGGGACAGGATTTGTTCGGCGAAAACACACTGGCTTTTACCCATCTTAAACCTACCCCAATTTCAGCGGGTATGTCATTCGATGGTATCTTTGACTTTACTTTACCCATGCTTCCTAATGGTCAATATGTCGTTATGGTCTCTGTCGCGGATGGGGATATTCATGAGCAAATACAGCATCATTGGATGCACGATGCACTGATTATTACGGTATCATCCAGTAAAGTTCGCTATGGGTTAATTGGACTTCCATTTGAGCGAGTAGAGCTGACAGTAATTAATAAATAAGCCGATATCAAGTTTAAATCTATCATGTTAAGAATACATAATGACCATTAATAAAACCCTTACCGAACTTTATCAAGAGAGTTCCGGCAAAGTATCGCTCAAATGGGAGTTGTATTTAAAAGAATATGACCGTATGCTCGCAGAGTATCAAGACAGGCCTGTTAATATTCTGGAGATAGGTGTACAAAATGGTGGGTCTTTAGCCGTTTGGAGCCAATACTTCAGAAATGCCCGGGGTATTGTGGGTGTTGATATTGACCAAAAATGTCAAAGTCTTATTTATTCTGATGATAGAATTAAGATCATTATTGGTGATTGTTGTCAACAAGATGTACTGGAGAAAATTACTCGGCAAACAGCTACTTTCGATCTTGTTTTTGATGATGGCTCTCATAAATCTGCTGATATTATTAAAGCTTTCTTGCTTTATTTCCCTAAGTTAACTATCGATGGGGTATATATTATCGAAGATTTACATTGTAGTTATTGGGAAAATTATGAAGGCGGTCTTTTTGACTCTTATTCTTCAATTGCTTTTATAAAAAAATTAATTGATATTGTTAACCACCAGCATTGGCAGAACGGGATGTCAATTAACCAATATATGGAAAATTTTCTGGTTCAATCAGGATTGGATACGTTAGTGATTAATGTCGATTTTCTTAATCAAATCCATTCGATAGAAATAATTAATTCCCTGTGTATTATTAAAAAAAAGGCCGTTCGGGATAATACTATTGGGAAATTAACGATAAGAGGTTCTGACGATAGCATTGTTCCGGAAGATGCAAAGCCGGTTATGGAGCAGGCAATAAGTCTTCAGAATCAAAATGAAAATATTTTTTCTACACCGGCTTATCAAGGTAGCGCTGATTTTGACATAAAACTGGCGGTGCTTAGGGACGAATTAATTTCAGGCAAAGCGATAATCCAACAAAAGGAGCAAGATATTGCCAGCCTGCGCCATGAAAATTATGATTTACATAAAAAGCTTTATGAGGTTACTACGCAGTTAAATCAATGCCGCGAAGTGGTTCAAGCCCTTAATCATGACCTTGAATATTCTAATCAGGTCATTGAATCAAGTAAGAAAATAATCCGAAAGAATGATCAGGATATTGCCGGTTTACATCAGGAATTAAATGCAGCCAACATCCGGTTAATGATGTTTGGCAATGGCATATTTATTCCCCTTAATAACACCTTGAGTCGAGTGAAGAAAAAACTAGGGGATTTCAGGAAGCGTTTCAAGTCCTGAAGGAAAACAAAAGCTGGATGGTTGTTTATAAATATCGGTTTTTTATGAAATATCCACAGCTTATTTTACTAATAATTGTTATCAAGTTTATTAAATATTATGGCTTATATATCAACCATTGACACTGCTAATAAAAATAACTCGCATACCATTGCGATTGATTTTTTAGTTGAAAAAGCTAAAGACCGTCTCCTAAAAATTCTTGACGTGGGTTGTTCCGAGGGATATTTAGGGGGGTATCTTAAAAATTTGGGCCACACTGTTCTGGGCGTTGAAATGAATCCACATGCGGCACACAAAGCCGGTGAGGTATTGGACTCTGTTTATAACGGTAGCATAGGTGACTATTTCACCCGGCATAGCGATGAAAAATTTGATGTCATTTTATTTGGCGATGTTTTAGAGCATATTGCCGACCCTAATCAAGTGCTTGAGATTTGTCATAATCATTTACATCGTGACGGCTTTATTATTGCTTCTTTGCCCAATGTTGCTCATGCGGCCATCAGAGCGATGTTGCTTGAGGGACGGTGGGAGTATGCAGATTTAGGTATCTTGGATCGAACACATTTGCGTTTTTTTACCAGAGAGAGTGCTCAGGCATTATTTGAACAAGCTGATTATGAAATTCAAGAGCTTGGCCAGGTGCATTTACCGATTGAGATGGTTGATCAATTATGCAATTTAAATTTGAGTCAAAAATATATTGATCTGGTCAATAATCTGGTTTCTGATGAACCTGATGCTACTGTTTTTCAAAACATATTTCTTGCAGAACCAAAGCGCGAAAATGCAGTAAGAATTGTTGCTTATGTCCCCAATAAAGATTTGTCCTTGTATGATATACGCATTAAGAATCCTTTGGATAATTGGAAAAATCGATACAATGGCCGTATCAGATATAGAGATTACAATGAAATCAGGCTTGATGATCTTTATTGGGGAGACATTTTTGTATTTCAACGCTCAGGAGGAGAATATATACTCAATCTGATGTCTGTTTTGCAGAAACATGGAAAAAAATGTGTTTTTGAACTGGATGATTTGCTAACTGAAATCCCTGATTTTTTAGCGCATCACAAAATGAGCCCCGATACGTTGAACACTTATTTAGAGGTTATTGCTAAAGCCGATTTAGTCACCACCACAACCCAGCGCTTAGCCTATAAATTTTTGAAGATGAACCCTCTGGTTATCTGCGTACCTAATTGCACCGAGTCATTTGGTTTGCCGTTGACAAACCAGTCGAGTCAGACTACCAATAAGGTAACCTTGGTAGTTGCCTCTTCGGATCGGGTATTGGTTGACTTTTTGGCACCGGCATTGCTTAAAATTCAAGAAACCTATCCATCCGATTATGATATTTTTGTTATTGGACCGCCAGGAGATTACCTGGAAAATTTTGGTATTAAAATAACAAGATCTGATTTAGTTAGCCATACTGACTTTAAAAAATTATTAAGTGGTTTAATCAATCCTGTTGGACTGATTCCTTTGGATGATTCTGTATTTAGTTCCTGCAAAAGTCCCATTAAATTTTTTGATTATGCTTTGGCTGGCATGCCCGTAATATGTTCCAATGTCCCACCTTATTCTGATTACATTATCAACGAAGAAACTGGTTTTTTGGTAAGCAATGATACTGACAGTTGGGTTACGGCGATATTAAAGCTGGGTGACTCGTTTGAGTTAAGAAATCTGCTTGCTCAACGTGCAATTGAATATGTTAGCCAATTATTTTCATTGAATGTGGCGGGTGATGCCTGGCAATCTGTCGTTAATAAACTGGCTATTTCAAGGACAGAAGATTTGGCCTTATTGAAGCCTGAAACCTATCAAGTTGGCATTCTTAAAACGGCAATTGATGCTAATGGCATTCATTTGGAAGTGAAAATGAGTTTTTCCCGGATTTTTCGGCAATTGCTGAGCCCGGCTGTCTATCTTAAAATTTACAGGGTTATAAGTACTGAAGGCTTTAGTGGGTTACTTCAAAGATTAAAAAGAATTTGATTTAAAAATGTTTTCTGCGTAATAAAACCAGTTCCAAGGTCTTGCAGAAATTATATATCCAGCTAAAGTCGCTGCAAACTGGTACGGATACCATCCCTTGAAGGGATGTTATCCGTTAGCATCGAGATTATTTATCTAAGAATTTATAGAATCTCTATGCTATTACGAGGGCTTTTAATTAGAATTTATTTGCGGTTGTTTTGGCATGACTTGCAACCAATTATTAACTTCGATCATATTTTCCTGGCTTATTAAACCGACAGACGTCATAAATCGCATCCTGTTTTTTATATAGCTGTATTTTGCCTGTGATAAATCTCTTTTGGATTTAAATTCGCCTTGTTGGGCATTTAACACATCAGTGATAGTTTGAACGCCATAACCAAAACCACTTTCCATTGCCTGTCTGGATTTAATAGCTGATTCTAGTGCTTTACGGGTTGCACTAATGCGTCTGACACTGGCATTGGAACTTAAAAATGAATCACTGGTTTCCTTAATTAAGGTACGAATTTTGGCTTCATTTTCATATTTGCTGATAGATAATTTATGTTGAGCTTCAAACATGCGGTTGGTCGTTGTCCCTCCGGTAAATAAAGGAATACTAACGTTTATTGCAGCGACTTGTGTTTCATAGTTACTGCCTAAATTGATGCTTTGATAGCCGGTATTGGTCGCATTATAATTTAGTTGCATGTCAACGACAGGTAAATATCTTGATTTTTGTACGGCTACATTATCACTTGCCGCTGCTATGGCACTGAGTTGGGCTGCCAGAGTAGGATTCTCACTTTTAGCGACTTCAATCCAATCCTTCAACGCACCATCCAGTTTTTTGTAGTCTATTTCATCACGCAATTGATAGAGTGCTACCGGTTCGGTATTGGTTAATTCTTTTAAACTTTCCCGAGCAGTCGCCAATAGCGTTTCCGCTTCAATTTCAGTCGCTTTTATCTGATCAAGTCGGGCTTCCACTTCATATAAATCGGTGACTAAAACCAGTTGCTTGGCATATTGTTTTTGAACCTGTTCCAGCTGTTTTAAGGTACTTTCACTTTCGGCCTGAAGATAATGTAATTGGTCTTCAGCTTCAAGCACATCAAAATACTTTTCTACTACATTAAACATCAAGGCATGCTGCGCTTCAATATTTTCTGAGGCGTATTGATTTTCAATTTCTTGTGCACGTCGCCAGTCCCAAAACTTGGCAAAATCAAGTACCGTTTGTGTCAATGAAACCGTATAACGGGTACCATTATAATTAGATGTGCAGGGTGGATTTGAACAAGCGCTATTGGGCACGCCAGATACGCCTGAAGTTTGACTGTTTTTCGACCAATTTGTATTGGCGCTTATTTGCGGCAGCATTTGACCCAGCGCTTGCCCTTTTTGTGCGGCACCTATTTCAACTTTTAATGCCGCCGTTTGTAACTGTGGATCAGCTTCTAATGCTTGTTGATAGATAGTAAGTAAGTCTTCAGCTTTACCAGTACCTGTGTATAGGATAGTCAGGCAGATAATGAGTAATGGTAGTTTTTTCATGAGGCCTTAGTCTTCTATAAATGCGCGGGCAAAAGCATTAGTGATGGGCTGCATCAGGTATTCAAAGACCGTTCTTTCACCGGTATTGATCAGTACTTCTGCGGGCATTCCGGGTAGTAATTCCAGCTCTCCCAATTTTTGAAAGCTGTCCGGAGTTAATTCAATTTGTGCCAGATAATAAGGTTGCTCGGTTTTTTCATCGGTTAACCGGTCGGCTGATAAATTAATGACTTTACCTTGCATTTTTGGTGTTAAGGCTTGTTTAAAAGCACTAAACCTTACTTCTGCCACTAATCCTGCCCTGACTCTGTCTATATCCATCGGCGATACCTGAGCATCTATGATTAATTCTTCTTGTTGCGGAACAATGTCGAGTATGGGTTTTCCGGGTGAAATGACACCGCCAACATTATGAACGGATAAGCCCAATACACGACCATCGGCGGGTGCGATGATTACTGTTCTGGCTACTTTGTCTCTGGTTGCTACCAGACGTTGGGCAACGTCGTATAACTCCGCTTGAACCTCACCCAGTTTAATGGCAACTTCTTCCTGGAACTTTTTTTGAAGCTGTAAAATTTGTAATTTTGTTTCGCCAATCTGGATTTCATTGCCTGCAATTTCAGAGCTTAAGGCGGCAACTTCTCCGGTAACCTGTGCATGATTACGTTCAATATCCCGCAGTCTTTGTTTGTCGGCAAAACCTTCGGCCAATAATTCTTTTAGATCGTGAACTTCATCACCATAAGAGATCATTAACGCTTCTTTACTGCTACGTTGACCTTGCAGGCCCTTTATTTTTGATCCCAACTGACTTATTCTTTGATTTAAAACCGATATTTCACCTTGTAGGGCGCTTTTTCGGGCATTAAATAGCTGGCTTTCTCCATGAGTTGCCTGGGCAATATGAGGGTCAGACAGATCACGCAACTCATCAGGGAAATTGATTTGATTCTGTTGGTCCCTTTCTGCAATAAGCCTGGCTATTTGCGCTGACAAGGTGATGTGTTGGCCGCGAATGATTTCCAGTTGTGCCTTAACTTCAGTACCATCAAGTATCAGTAATACATCCCCTGACTTAACGACATCACCATCTTTTGCCATTAATTCACTGACTATGCCACCATCCAGATGTTGTACGGTTTTTCTATGGGACTTTACGGTTACATAACCAGGTGCCAGTGCAGCGCTATCTATGGGTGCCAGATAACCCCATGTACCCAAAATACCGAAGGTAGCAATGAGGATGACAACGCCGATATTACGAATTGACCGGTCATCAGTCAGTAGAGGGATTCCTGTAACAGTAGTTACTTGTGCAAGCCGTTCTTTCATGTCTGTTTATGCCCGAGTAGTTAGGGTGCCGGCTGCCTGAGGAGCCTGTGTCGGTGCTGTCGCCATTTGTTGCTTTTGAAAATGCGCCATGACCTCGTCCTTGGGTCCATAAATAGAAACAAGTCCGTCATTTAAGATGAGTAGTTTGTCTACATTTGCCAGCACATTGTTGCGATGAGTAATGACAATAACAGTGGCTCTTTTATGCTTTAAACGCTGGATTGCATTGCCAAGGGCAAACTCACCTTGCTCATCCAGATTTGAGTTGGGTTCGTCCAATACCACAACGACAGGGTCACCGTAAAGTGCTCTGGCCAAACCGATACGCTGACGCTGACCGCCAGATAAATTGCCGCCGCTTGCGCCTATCAGTGTGTCATAGCCTTCCGGCAAACGTAAAATCAGCTCATGCACATCAGCCATTTTGGCGGCAGTAATCACTTTTTCCGGATCTATATCACCAAATCGTGCGATGTTTTCACTGATGGTGCCTTCAAATAGCTCTATATCTTGTGGTAAATAGCCAATATAGGGACCCAGTTCATCACGACTCCAGGCAAAAACATCTGCGCCATCCAGACGGATTTTTCCATTAGCGGTCGGCCATATACCCAATAAAGCTCTGGCAAAAGTTGATTTTCCAGCGCCACTGGGGCCAATTACGCCGATCACATCACCCTTTGCAATGGCTAAGGTAATGCCTTTTAATACTGGTGTTTTGGCTCCAGGAGGAATAACTACTGCAGCTTCTATCTGGAAATTGCCTTCTGGTGCTGGTAAGGTCATTTTCTCGGTTTCGGCCGGTATCTGAAGCAATAATTCATTCAGGCGATGGTATTGTCCACGCGCAGTAATAAAACCTTTCCAGGTACCAATCATCATATCGATTGGCGCAAGCGCCCGGCCCAGCAGAATGGAACCACCGATCATTAAGCCGGGTGTTATTTCATTCTCTATTACTAAATAGGCACCCAGACCTAAAATTAAGGATTGTGATGACAGTCGAATAACTTTTGATATTCCGCTAATTAAACCGGCGCGAGAACTTGCTCTTGCCTGTAACACCAGAACTTGCCTTGTACCTTCCAGCCATCGCAGTTGAATATTTCGCAACATCCCCATGGACTCAATAACTTCTGCATTTCTAAGGTTTTTATTGACCAAGCCACGGCCTGTCATCGCCAGGTTATTGGCTTCACCTAATAATTTACTGGTAGACTTTTCCTGAATGATGGCGACGATAACCAGTATTATTGAAGTGCCTACCGCTGCCCACCCGTATAGAGGATGAAAAATAAACATAACGGCAATATAAACAGGCATCCACGGCACATCAAAAAAGGCGAACAGACCGTTGCCAGTCATAAATTGCCTTAAGGACGTTAAGTCATCGAGGGGTTGCGAGCTTGCTCGTTGTCCACCTGTATAGAGCGATTGTTTATAAGCGACCTGAAACAATCTTTCGTTAAGAAGTGTTTCCAATCGTGAACTAACCCTGACCAGTATTTGTGAACGTACCCATTCCAAGGCACCCATCGTCAAAAACAGTACGATCACTATCAAGGTCAGCATTAGCAGCGTTGATCGATTTCCGGTAGGTACCACGCGGTCATATAATTGCAGCATGTAAATAGTTGGAACAAGTTGCAACAAATTAATAACCATACTGAATCCGGCAGCGGATATAAAAGCTCCTTTACACAGCGCTAACGCTTCTTCCAAATCAGACTTATTTACTCTTTTCATTTGTATCAAATATTAAAACATACGGCAATTTCGTTAATTATCGCATGAATTAAGTTTATTTATATTACAGTTATATTAATTGTGCTGGTGGCTGCAGATTGAACTTTAAATAATTTTTCTGTATTGTTTTTTTCGATCTTTTGGTCGATTAGCAGAGAGCTTAAGCATTTGTCGTTGTTCACTGCTGATTTAAATATAATGAAGTCCACACAATTTTTGGTATTTTCGCTCACATCCGTGAGTGTTATAATGAGTTTTGTCAATCACGTCAAAGCGCAGGATATCAGTGAATTCAACATTTCCCCCCTTGTTTTCCGATGCGTCGCCAGCGCGGCTACGCGAAATTCCTTATAATTACACGTCTTTTTCAGACCGCGAAATTGTTATTCGCTTGTTGGGTGAAGAGAACTGGCTGATTCTGGAATCGCTACGTGGCGAACGGATAACCGGTCGTTCCGCAAAAATGCTTTTTGAGGTGCTGGGAGATATTTGGGCGGTTCAGCGTAATCCTTATCTTGAAGATGATTTACTGGATAATCGTAAACGCCGGAAAGCCTTGCTGACAGCGTTACGTCATCGTCTTAAACAGATGCACAAACGCGATGCCGAAGATGAAAGCGAGCATCCTGATAGGACACGTCGGGTTAACTTGTTGATTGACGCTGCACATCAGGCTGTTAATGCCTTTGAAGCGGATTTTAAACGCACTCAAGAAATGCGTCAGAAAGCCTTGGCTTTACTGGCCAAACATACCCGTAAAGATAACATCTGTTTTGATGGTTTTGCCCGTGTCTCTCACGTTACCGATGCTACTGACTGGCGGGTGGAATATCCTTTTGTCGTTTTGTATCCCTGTACTGAAGAAGAAGTTGGCCATCTGGTACGCGATTGTATTAAATTAGGGCTCACCATTATTCCTCGCGGTGGCGGCACTGGTTATACCGGTGGCGCAGTTCCGCTGACGCTTTATTCTGCGGTGATTAATACCGAAAAATTGATCGATATAGGCCCTGTGGAGCAGGAGACTAGTCTTCCGGGTGTTGATCAGACTTATGCAACGATTAATACCGGTGCCGGTGTAGTGACCCGGCGCGTTATGGATGTGGCTGATAATGCCGGCCTGGTATTTGCCTGTGATCCTACTTCGGCAGATGCGTCCTGTGTGGGCGGTAATGTAGCGATGAACGCCGGTGGTAAAAAGGCGGTACTTTGGGGAACGGCATTGGATAATCTACTGTCCTGGCGAATGGTGACACCGGATGGTAACTGGCTGGATGTCGAGCGATTCAAGCATAATTTGGGCAAGATTCACGATCAGGATCAAGTTACCTTTTTACTCAAGCGTTTTGACGCCAAAAGAAAAAATTTGCTCTCTGAAGAGCGGTTGGTTATTCCTGGCGCAAATTTTCGTAAGGGCGAACTGGGCAAGGACGTTACCGATAAGTTTTTGGGTGGTTTGCCGGGTATCCAAAAAGAAGGCTGCGACGGGATTATCACGTCAGCGCGCTGGATTTTGCATAAGATGCCGGCTTTTACGCGCACTTTCTGTCTGGAATTTTACGGCCAGGTTCGGGAAGCAGTGCCGAGCATCGTTGAGATCCGGGATTATCTGGCGGCCTTGCCTAAAAATGGTGAGCTACGAGTGATGCTGGCCGGTCTTGAACATCTGGATGAGCGCTACGTAAAAGCGGTCGGTTATGCCAGTAAAGCCAAAAATCATGGTCGGCCAAAAATGGTGCTGATTGGCGATATTGTTGGCGACAACGATAAACAAGTGGCTTTGGCGGCTTCCGAAGTGGTACGTTTGTGTAATGCGCGTGATGCCGAAGGGTTTATTGCAGTCAGTCCTGAAACCCGCCAAACTTTCTGGCTGGATCGGGCGCGTACCGCCGCTATCGCCAAACATACCAACGCCTTTAAAATCAATGAAGATGTGGTCATTCCCTTGCCGCGCATGGGCGATTATTGCGACGGTATCGAACGGATCAATATCGAATTATCACTGCGTAATAAATTGCGCTTGTGTCATGCGTTAAGCGACTTTTTGGAAGGCGAATTACCGTTACGTTCTTATGAAAACAGCGTTGGCAAAATTGACCTGATCGGTGACCGGAGAGATCACGCACTAACGGTTGTTGAACAGGTGCGCGAACGCTGGCAGTGGCAGTATGACAATCTTGATTTGCCCTTGCAACAAGCAGACGCGGCTTGCAAGGATCATGGTATCACTGTCGGCGAGTTAACCAATCGCGCCGCGCAGCCAACACTGTTTCATCGTTTGCAGGATCATTCGTTACGCGTATCCTGGAAGCAGGAATTGTTACCGCTGTTAAAAAATATTTTCGAGGGCGATAATTTTCGACCGATCATTGAGCGGATTGATGCCGTGCATAAGGAAGTTTTGCGTGGTCGGGTGTTTGTGGCATTGCACATGCATGCCGGTGACGGTAACGTTCATACCAATTTACCGGTTAACTCTGATCATTACGAAATGCTCCAGGAAGCCAATACCGCTGTGGCGCGTATCATGGCGTTGGCGCGTTCTCTGGGTGGTGTCATTTCAGGCGAGCACGGTATCGGTATTACCAAATACGAATTTCTAAGTACGGAAGAGCTTGCCAGTTTTCACGACTACAAGCAGCGTGTTGATCCTGAAGGCCGCTTCAATCGCGGAAAATTAATGCCGGGTGCCGGTATGGAAGCGGCCTATACGACCTCATTTAGTTTGATGGGTTATGAATCTTTGATTCTGCAACAAAGCGATATTGGAGCGATCTCGGATTCCATCAAAGATTGTCTGCGTTGCGGTAAATGCAAGCCTGTTTGTGCCACGCATGTGCCACGCGCCAACTTGTTATATTCGCCGCGCAATAAAATTCTTGCCACATCACTATTGATAGAAGCCTTTCTTTACGAGGAACAAACCCGGCGCGGTATTTCCATTACCCATTGGAAAGAATTTGAGGATGTAGCGGATCATTGCACCGTGTGTCACAAGTGCTTTAATCCGTGTCCGGTTGACATCGATTTTGGCGATGTATCTATGAATATGCGTAATTTGCTACGCAAAATGGGCAAGCAGAGTTTTAACCCGGTTAAAACGGCAGCGATTGCATTTTTATCAACCGGTCGTCCCAACAGCATTAAGTTTATGCGTAAGTTGCTGATTGAATGGTCTTATAAAGCCCAGCGGATTGGTAACTTTTTGCTTAGGCCGTGGGGCAAGGCGCAACTTGCACAGCCGCCATCATCAACAGGCAAACCGCCAATGCGTGAATTTGTCATTCATTTTACCAACCGGAAAATGCCTGATAACGTACCGTCAAAAACGGCAAGAGCGCTGTTGGGTATTGAGAGCGATCAAATTGTGCCCATCATTCGGGATCGAAACAAAACCCGTGCCGATTCCGAAGCGGTGTTTTATTTTCCGGGTTGCGGCTCTGAACGCTTGTTTTCTCAGGTAGGTCTGGCTACCCAAGCCATGCTCTATGAGATTGGCGTACAGACGGTATTGCCGCCGGGCTATTTGTGCTGCGGTTATCCGCAGCGTGCCGCCGGCCAGTTTGATAAGGCAGAGAAAATATCCACTGATAATCGGGTGCTCTTTCATCGGGTCGCCAATACCTTAAATTATCTGGATATTAAAACTGTCGTGGTTAGTTGTGGAACGTGTTTTGATCAGCTACTGGATTATGAATTTGACAAAATTTTCCCTGGCTGCCGCATGCTCGATATTCATGAATATCTGCTGGAAAAAGGCGTCAAGCTGGAGGGTGTTAATGGCACCCGTTATTTGTATCATGATCCTTGCCACAGTCCGATGAAGCAGCAAGACCCGATGAAGACAGTTAATGCCTTGATCGGTGCCGAGGTGCTTAAATCCGAACGTTGCTGCGGTGAGTCAGGGACTTTAGCGGTTGCACGTCCGGATATTTCAACGCAAGTGCGTTACAGCAAAGCCGTCGAGTTAAAGAACGATACCGGTAAAGTACGCGCCGATGGTTTTGACGGGCCGATTAAGATGCTAACGTCCTGTCCGTCTTGCGTACAAGGTTTACAACGCTTTGAGGATGGCGCGGAGCAACTGGACGTGGATTATATCGTTGTGGAAATTGCCCGGCATGTGTTGGGTAAAAATTGGATGAAAAACTATATTAAGCAGGCAGGAAGTGGCGGTATAGAAAGAGTATTGTTGTGATTTATTTTTTAAAATCGTAATGTGCATTGTGAACTAATTTCCACTATGTTCTTTAACGCACAGACCAAGTTCGGTCTCGTGTGTAGAATCCATAGCCAGTGATCAGAAACAGTATTCAGCACTTCACTTATGACTAACAATTTTTCACCTCTAAAATAGAGAATACAACTATGGCAAATGAAGGTTATCACGAACCGATTAATGAATTATCTGACGAAACACGGGATATGCATCGTGCCATCACTTCATTAATGGAAGAGCTTGAAGCAGTCGACTGGTACAACCAAAGAGTGGATGCGTGCAAAGATAATGAATTGAAAGCCATCCTTGCACATAACCGTGATGAAGAGAAAGAACATGCGGCGATGATCTTGGAATGGATTCGTAGAAGAGATACCAAGCTGGATAAAGAGTTACATGATTATTTATTTACCGATAAACCTATCGCCCATTAATTAAAAACCGGAGAAATAAAATGGCTTTAACTGTACCCAATGTTGTTTTTAAAACGCGTGTTCGTGATGAAAGTTTAGGTGGGGATAACCCTTTTCGTTGGCAAGATGTCAGTACTGATGATGTTTTTAAAGGCAAAAAAATCGTCATATTCTGCTTGCCTGGCGCATTTACACCGACTTGCTCAAGTACCCATGTACCGGGTTACGATGCAAAATATCAGGAAATTATTGATCAGGGCATCGATGAAGTTTATTGTTTAAGCGTTAATGACGCATTTACCATGTTTCAGTGGGGTAAGCACTTAGGCGTTAAGAACGTAAAAATGCTGCCTGACGGTAATGGAGATTTTACCCGGGCTATGGGTATGCTGGTTAAAAAAGAAAACGTGGGCTTTGGTTATCGTTCATGGCGTTATTCCATGCTGGTTGATGATAAAACTATCGTCAAGCTGTTCAGCGAACCCGGAAAAAGTGATAATTGCCCGGACGACCCGTTTACTGTTAGTGATGCTGACACCATGCTTGGTTATTTAAAGCAATAGTTTTTATCTAATGCCAACCGGGTGTGAGTTGATCCACCCGGTTTTTTTATCGCTAATTTTTGATCCAAGAGAGCTCAAATGACCCATTATGATGTTGACCTGTTTGTTATTGGAGCCGGTTCTGGGGGTGTTCGAGCGGCACGAACCGCTGCCGGATTGGGTGTTCGGGTTGCTATTGCCGAAAACCGTTACCTCGGTGGAACTTGTGTTAATGTCGGTTGCGTCCCCAAGAAATTATTCGTTTATGCGTCGCATTTTCGTGAAGACTTTATAGCGGCAAAAGGCTTTGGATGGTCGTTAAATACGCCAGAATTTGATTGGTCGCATTTGCTGGCCCAGAAAAATCAGGAGATTACCCGGCTACAAGGTGTTTACGAAGGTTTACTCAATAATTCCGGTGTTACCCTGATGGAAGGTCAAGCCCATCTGCTTGATGCGCATACCATAAGTATCGGTGAGCGGAAAATCAGTTGCGAACGCATCTTGATTGCTACCGGTGGCTGGCCTTCAGTGCCGGATATTCCCGGCAAGGAATGGGTAGTAACGTCCAATGAAATGTTTGCGTTGTCAACGCTTCCGAAGCGCATTTTAATTGTCGGCGGCGGTTATATTGCCGTTGAATTTGCCGGTATTATGCACGGTATGGGCGTTGCAACAACGCTATGCTATCGTGGCGATAAATTGCTGCGCGGTTTTGATGAGGATGTCCGCGTTTTTGTTGCCGAGGAAATGCAGAAAAAAGGCATCGAGATTCTGTTTAATACGCAAATCAGTTCCATTGAAAAAATCGATACCAGTTTTACTGCCTGTACCGATGAAAATGAGCAACTTGAGTTTGATCTTATTTTATATGCTACCGGCAGGAAACCCAATATTGACGGTTTAGGGCTTGAAACTCTGGGCGTCGAACTGGATGCGAAAGGCGCAATAAAAGTTAATGAGGATTATCAAACCAACATTCCTTCACTTTATGCCTTGGGTGATGTGACCAATCGCATCAACTTGACACCGGTTGCCACAGCTGAAGCAATGGCCCTGGTTAACGGACTTTATACCGATCAATCGACACCGGTTGATTATGATAATATTCCTACCGCCGTTTTTAGCCAGCCTAATATTGGCACCGTGGGGTTAACTGAAAACGAGGCGAAAAATCGTTACCCGGATATTGATGTTTATAAATCTGTTTTTAAACCCATGAAGCATACACTTTCCGGTCTTGACGAGAAGACCCTGATGAAAATGATTGTCAGGCGTAGTACTGATAAAGTACTCGGTATACATATGGTCGGGTCTGATGCCGGTGAAATAATTCAGGGTATGGCTGTTGCGATTCGCGCCGGCGCTACCAAAGCAATTTTTGATTCGACGATAGGGATTCATCCTACTGCCGCTGAAGAGTTTGTTACGATGCGTAATCCTGTCGACTGACAGGAAAAACGATCTGCAGAAAATCAGGTACTACAGTTTGATGGCAACGCTGTAAACCTGATGCTTCGCGTGGTGGCACGTTGCCTAGTCAATAAAAGCTTCCCGCTGAGCCCAAAAACGTTCGGTATTTCCCTTGAACTGAAAGGGGATAAGTCCTTCAGTTTTGGCTTCTTCACCATCAAGAATAGTTACACTGGTTCCGCTTTTTACCACAAGGCACTTGTCGCCGCTGTCCATGATTTCAGCAAAAGCTTTTTCATTATGATCACTAACATATTTAAGCAGTTTTTCATAATCTTCTTTTTTAAGGCAAGCAATCTCGTTTGGTTTGAATGTTGTTTCTTGTAATGCATAAGAAGGCGCACCAAAACAGATGATTATTGCACCTAGTAATAGCTTGATTTTATCCATAAAAGATTCCTCGATTCCTCTTAAGTTTGCTATAGACTGTTAAATTACCGGGTCAGATGGTGTATGGATCAGATCAGTAATAAACACTGGGGAGCTTTTTACCATTCAAGGAAGAGGGCATTTTCAGCTTTTTTTCTCGTACTGCATGAAAAGTTACCAAAATTTAAATCTGTTGTTCTTTTATTTTGATGAGATGTCATCAGTGCTATTTTTCTTGGGTTTATTTTAATCAATTATTAGTAATTATTAAACAATTACACAGGCGAGCTGCCGAATTTGGCTTCGTATTAAAAAATATTGAGTGTGTTTCTTAGGAAGCAGTGGCGTACCTTGCCAAGGAATAATGGTGAGGTACGCCTAGATCAAACAGCATGAGGCCGAGTTTTCAGTTAAATTAATGTGCCGACTCATAAGTATTTCTCGTAGTGCTTACTATGCTTGGCTTGTGAGATTTCAGACGGCTATTGAAAAATCCGAGTGGTTTTATCCGATAGCCTTATTTGGCGCGCTTGGTGGTGTTAAATACAAAAGCTGCAACGACTCCGCGTTTATCAAACTTAATCACGAGGTCTTCAGTGCTGCCGTCACTAAAAAGGCTATAGTAATACTTGGCGTAAGTCCACGTCTTCATGCCATTATCTATACCGGTTCTCCAAGGCGATCCAAATGTGGTGTAAACGTCGTTTTGAGTCGTTGCACCTATGTGGATAGACGATACCTGTCCGGCTGGAAACTCGTGGCCTACAGTAGCACACCCTGAAGACAAGATGAGCATTGATGCTGACAACAATAGAAACAGTGGACGTAGTAATTTAACCGTGTATTGGGTACAAGAGTGTGACGTTTTCATTGATTGGTTACTCGTTAATTAAGTAGCTTATAAGTATTGATTGTATCTTATCCGGCATCGCTATGGGGTATTTGCCGCTATCTTGGAATGGTTTTGTCCAATCAGCAGATACACTGCAGGGACTACAAATAGTGTAAACAAGGTGCCTATGGCTATGCCGGTAGCTATGACCAGTCCTATGTTAAAACGTGACACGGCACCGGCGCCGGTTGCAAAAATAAGCGGCAATACACCCAGTACCATCGCGGCGGTGGTCATTAAAATGGGTCGTAACCGGATACCCGCTGCTGATTCTATTGCCTCACGTTTGGACATGCCTTCTTTTTGTTTGATATTGGCAAATTCGACAATCAGGATACCATGTTTGCTGATTAAGCCCATTAAGGTGACCAAGCCAACTTCAGTATAGATGTTAAGTGTTGCACCACCGATACCTAAGGCAATAAAAACAAGTGCCCCTGCAATCGACATGGGCACCGATACCAGAATAATCAGGGGATCGCGGAAGCTTTCAAATTGTGCAGCCAAAGCCAGAAAAATAATGATCAAAGCAAAGGCAAAAGTAAAAATAAAACCGCTGGACTCATTAACCAGTTGTCGTGATTGTCCTGCGTAATCTATCGAGTAGCCTGGCGGCAATACTTTAGCGGCGATTTCTTTTAACGTATTGATTGAATCTCCCAGCGTCACACCCGGAAAGGGCACGCCGGAAACAACCGCCGCGTTTAATTGCTGAAAGTGATTCAATGATTGCGGTACGGTTTTTGTGCTGATTGTAGCGATGGTTGACAGGGGAACCGTCGAGCCGTCAGCAGCACGAATATAGTAGTTAAGCAACTGATCAGCATTAAGCCTTGATGTTTGCTGTACTTGCGGAATCACTTTGTAGGATCTTCCGGTCATACTGAAATAATTGACGTAACCACCACCCAGAATCGATGCCAGAGACGAGCCGACATCTTGCATGCTAAGACCCAGCAGAGCGGTTTTATTGCGGTCAATTTCCACTTGTGACTGCGGTTTATCGACTTTCAAATCCGTATCAAGGAAGATAAACATGCCGCTTTTTTGCGCTTCCTGCATAAATTGCTGGGTCACGGTGTTTAATTGCTCAAACGATTCGGTTGTGCCGATTACGAACTGCATGGGCAGACCGCTGCTACCCGGTAATGGTGGCGGTTGGAAAGCTGCAACACGCACCCCGGCGATGGCATTCATTTCTTTCTGAATGATGGGCTGTAATTGGCTCGCTGTTTGGGTTCGCTCATCCCAAGGTTTAAGGACTGCACCGGCAATGGACTGCCCAGGTACATTCAGCTGGAAAACGTGATCTGTTTCAGGGTGCTCCATAAACTTTTTAAACACCTCAGCTGCATAAACCAGGCGTTGCTCAAGCGTTGCATCCGGTGCTGCTGTCGACATGGTGATAATGACGCCCTGATCTTCCTGCGGCGCAAGTTCCCGGTTGGAGCTGGTATAAAGAAAGTAAATACTGCCGAGTATGATGACCGCAAAGGCACTGGTCACCGGTAAATAATTAAGTGAGCCGTGTAAGGTTCGTGAATAGATACGCTGCAAGGCAAAGACCCTGCGATCAATAAAATCGACGATACGTTCTTCCCAACCGTTACGGTTAGTTGTATGCGATTTAAGTAACCGCGAACACATCATGGGCGACAATGTTAACGCGACAATGGCGGATACGGTCACTGCCGCGACCACGGTAAAAGCAAATTCCGAGAACAAGGCTCCCGTCAGTCCGCCTTGGAAGCCTACCGGGACATAGACGGCAACCAGCACGATGGTCATGGCGATAATGGGGCCGGTCAGCTCCCGTGCCGCCAATAGTGAAGCCGGAATCGGTTGCATACCGTCTTCAATATGTCGGTTGACGTTTTCGACCACAATAATGGCATCGTCAACGACCAGACCAATGGCAAGCACCAAGGCCAACAGCGTCAGCAAATTAATGGAGAATCCCAGCATCAACATGATGGTAAAGGTGCCAATCAAAGAAAGCGGTATGGCTATAACGGGTATTAGTACCGAACGGGGCGAGCCCAAAAATGCGAAGACAACGAGGGTAACAATTAATAATGCTTCAATAAGGGTATGGACGACCTCATTGATGGAGCTATCAACAAATTTCGTTGAATCGTAGACAATTTTACCGCTGATTCCTTCCGGTAGTTGTGCCTGGATATCAGGAAACACTTCACGCACTCTGGCGATAACTTCCAGCAAATTGGCACTTGAAGCGACCTGAAGTCCAATATAAACAGCCTTGTTGCCATCGAAAGAGACGCTGGACTCGTAATCATCGGCGCCCAAAGAGACATTGGCGACATCCTTTAAGCGAATGATCGCGCCGTCTTTTTGCTTGATAATTAATTGTTCAAATTCAGCAACCGAATGCAAACTGGTTGATGCGGTCAGGTTGACTTGCACCATTTGACCTTTGGTGGTGCCCAGTCCCGCGATAAAGTTGTTCTTGGTTAATGCCGCGCTGACATCAGATGCCGTGAGTCCGTAAGCCGCCAGTTTATTGGGGTCTAGCCAGGCACGCAGGGAAAAGTTTTTACCACCCAATAACTCGGCAGTCTGGATACCTTCTACTGCCTGTAACCTTGGCTGTACCGAGCGAATTAAATAATCCGTTATATTATTGGCGGGCAAGTTTTCGCTGGAAAAGCCGATGTACATTGCATCAATGGTTTCGCCGATTTTCACACTCAAAACCGGCGTTTGTGATTCTGGCGGTAATTGATTAAGTACCGCATTAACCTTGGCATTAATTTCCGTCAGGGCTTTATTGGGATCAAAATTGAGTCGCAAATTGGCCGTTATCGTACTGACACTGTTCTGGCTGGTCGAGGTGATATAATCGATGCCGTTTGCCTGAGCGATGTTGTTTTCCAGCGGCGTTGTGATAAAGCCGGCGATAATGTCCGGGTCAGCGCCATAGTAAGCCGTAGTGACGGTAACGATGGCATTTTCGGTACGCGGGTACTGCAAAACCGGTAATTCACTAAGCGCACGCAAACCCAAGACTAACAGCATCATGCTGACTACCGTAGCCAGGATGGGCCGGCGGATAAAAATATCAGTAAAATTCATGGTGTATTATTGGTCTTTAGGTTGCGGAGTAGCGTCGTTGCTGGGTTGAATAGTATTGTCGACGATAACGGGTGAGCCGTTGCGTAGTTTAATTTGCCCGGTAGTGACTATCGTTTCACCTTCCTTAACACCGGTAAGGACGGCGATTTGATCACCACGTGTATCACCGGTGGTAACAAAACTTTGTTTGGCAATCAGTTTGGGTTTTCCTGCTACGTCCTGACCATCGGTATCGACCCGATAAATGGTAGAACCGAAGGCGTTAAAAGTAATAGTGGTACGCGGCAGCGTGATATAACGTTGCGCCAGTCCGGTGGCAATATTTACGGTGGCGTACATACCGGGCAGTAGTTGGTGATCAGGATTGTTCAGTGTGGCTCTGATCTGAACATTACGGGTGTTAATGTCGACTTTTGGATTAATCACCGTAATGCTGCCAGAAAAGGTTTGTGCGGGATAAACGTCCGTATTGAGAGTGACTTGTTGACCGATTGCCAGTGATTTTAATGCTTGTTGAGGCAGATAAAAGTCTACAAAAACTGTATCCAGAGCCTGTAGGGTGGTAATTGCGGTACCTACCGCAAGATATTGACCGACATCGACGAGTCGAATCCCTAAGCGTCCGGTAAAGGGCGCGCGAATCAGTTTTTTATCGACCAGTGCTTGCTGCTGGGCAATATTGGCAATAGCGATATCCAGGTTTGCCTTGTCTATATCGAGCACTTGCTTGCTGATGGCATTGACACTAAATTGTGCGAGGTCACGATTATAAGTGACACGGGTCAGTTGCGCGGTTGCTTTTAGTGATTCTAGTTTGGCAATATCGTCATAGGCGCGTAATTGCAACAAAGGTGTGCCAACTTTTACGTTATCGCCTTGTTTAAAGTGGATTTTTTCTACGATACCCGCCACTTCCGCACTCATGCTGGCACCTTGAACCGCTTGCAAGCTACCGACTGCTTCCAGTTTTGGCAACCATTCCAAATAGTTGGCTGTTATGGAGGAAACGGTTTGCACCGGCACACCCTGCGACGACATAAATTGCTTGATCATGCGCCCCTTAAAGCTAATGAAACCAAAAATGCCTCCGAGTACAATGCCTACCATGATGAGCATAATGAGCATACGTTTAATCATTGCTGTTTCCTGCCGGGGGGTTGTTTAAACATGAATTTTAAAATAGTGTTAGGGCTCAAGGGTTAAGACAAAAAAAGCATTCATACTTTTTTTCTTTTTTATCCTGGTTCGCCAATAAGGTGGTGTATAACTTCTCGCGGTTCCACCAACCGCCGCCCAGTGCCTGAAATAAGGCGGCGGTGTCGGTATAACGTCTGGTTTGTGCCGCTATTTGGGTAATACGTGCCTGGTGGTAATTACGCTCTGAAATAAGTAGCGGCAGATAGCTGATAGCGCCGATTTTGTATTGCAATTGACTCAGTTCAAGGCTGTCAAACGCAGCCTTTACCGCTGCATCCTGCGCTTTCAAGCCAGTGGCGTCGAACTCTAGTGCGCTCAGGGTATCGGCGACGTTTTGGAAGGCTTGTAATACCGTACTCCGATATTGAGCTGCAGCCTGTTCGTAAGCGGCTATCGCTGCACGCCGTTGATGGATTAGTCCGCCGCCATGAAAGACGGGCTGCAACAGGTTTCCGCCAACGCTCCAGATGGCGCTGCCAGGAACAAATAAATCGCCCATTCGGGTGGCAATGCTGCCTACATTGGCATTGATGGTGAAATCAGGCAGCATATTGGCGGTAGCGACACCGATTTCTGCACTGGCGACATGCAACTGAGCTTCCTGGGCACGAACATCGGGGCGTTGTTGCACCAGTTTTGATGGCAGGCTGAGCGGTAATCCCTCGGGTAGATACAGGTCGGATAGAGTGAATTGGGCGGCCAGTTCAGTGCTGGGTAATTCGCCAGTCAAAACTGTCAAACGATGACGGTTTTGAGCCAGTTGCCGCTGTAACGGCGGCAAAGTCGTTTGCGTTTGTTCGAGTGTGGTTTGCTGTAACAAGACATCGACTTTCGATGCGCCCCCAAATTCGAACTGTTGTTTGATTAGTTCAAGTCCCTTCGCTTGAGCGACGATAATTTCCTCAGTTGCCTTAATTTGGGCTCTTAAAGACGCTTCTTGTATGGCGGTGGTGACGACGTTTGACGCCAGTGTCAGGAAAGTGCCCTCAAGTTGGAAGCGCTGATATTCTGCTTGAGCTTCAAAACCCTCGATTTGTCTTCGAATAGCGCCGAAAGCATCCAGGGTGTAGGCAACCTGAAGCGATCCTGTTGAAAGATTGTAAGCAGGCGCCTCAAACTCAGGATTACCAAATTGCGCACCGGAAATTTTTTGACGTTTGGTTGAGAATGTTGCGTCCAAGGTAGGGAATAAGGAGCTTTCCTGTACAGAAGCTTTTTCTTGGGCTTCTGTTAATGCCGATGAAGCAGCCTGTAAATCAGGATTATGCTTCATTGCTTGTTCAATTAATTTGGTTAAGGCTGGGGAGCGAAATAACGTCCACCATTGCCCTTGTATATCTTTTCCCAATGCTAAAGATTGTGCGGCACCGGACTCTGATGACGTTGTGGTAATAAGGTTTGACGGTTTATCGGTGGTATAACTTTTTGTGTCGGGACTTGAGGGGCTGGTAAAGTCAGGTCCCAGCATACAACCGGAAGCCAACAGTGCAATTAAGCCACTGGCAAGGGTAGTTGTTCGCAAGTTAAGTTTATCAATGGATAAGGTTAAAGGTAAAAGACTGGCTATTTTTTTCATGCAGTCTTTGTCTTTAAGCTGTTTATTAAAAGGTTGGTAACATGTGCTGCAATAACTTCGGGCATCTCGTATTCAGGTTTCCAGCCGGTAAGATTTTTAAGTAGGGGCTGATACTCAACATAATATTGAGTTAAACCTATGATGGAGGTTGCAACCAGATAAGCATCCTGCTCAGGTGCCAATTCAGTGGCCAATTGCATTAATAATGAAAACTGGCTTTTAAAAATGCCTTGCGCCAACAACTGCATTCTTTCGGGATTGGCTTCCAAAATTTCACGTTGCATTAGACGACAAAAATTCTGGTCATTAAGCATGACTTCAACTAATGAACGAATAAACAGCCCCAATTTCTCTTCCGGGGAACAGTCAGTTTGCCAGACCTGAGAAAAAACTTGTTCTTTACCCGAAAAAGCAAAGCGAACGGATTCCAGATAAAGGGAATCTTTATCGGGAAAATGATGGTAAATTGCCGCAACACTCATATCAACTGCCTGAGCTAACTGTCTCATAGACAAGCCCGAATAGCCTTTTTGAGCGAATAAAACAATCGCCATACTTAATATTTTTTCTTTAGAGCTCAAAAAATGTACCTAACAAACGTTCAGTAGGCACATGATATAGGAGAAACGGGGCTTCAGCAATTGTTTTTCATTCACCACGAAGATACGAAGAACATGAAGTTTTCTTTCTTTGGGTCGTCGACCAATTAGCCGAGACAGATACCATTCCTTCAAGGGGAATGGTATCTGTAAGTTCGTTCCGTTTTAAATTGTTAGCCTTCGTGTCTTCGTGGTAATAATCTTTTAAAAAAGATGCCGGATAAGTAGTGATTTCGGCCGTCAACGCCACAAAAGTTTCTGAATACATTTTGATAGATTACAATATCAGGCATTATCCATGTCCGGACAGCTTCTTGGCTGATAATTTATTTTTATCAGACTATCTTCGGACTAAATCGAACACCATGCAAAGTTAAGCAAATGAAAAAATTAAAATGCGCTGTTATCGGGACCGGTTATTTAGGCAAATTCCATGCTGAAAAATATGCCTCCCTGCCTGATTGTGAATTAGTTGCCGTTGTTGATATTAACGAGGCCGCTGCAAAAGCAGTAGCGGACAAGCATGGCGCCAAAGTCTTGACAGATTACCAAGCCTTGTTGGGCGAAGTTGATGCAGTCAGTATTGTTGTACCCACTACCTTGCATCATCTTGTCTCCAAGGACTTTCTTAATGCCGGTGCTCATGTTCTGGTTGAAAAGCCGATTACAGTAACGGTTGCCGAGGCGGATGAGTTAATAGCCATTGCCAAAGCGAAGCATTTGATTTTACAGGTGGGACATCTGGAGCGTTTTAATCCGGCCGTATTAGGTTTGGATAAAGATGAAAAACCGCTGTTTATTGAATCGCATCGTTTATCGCCTTTTAATCCCCGCGCCAACGATGTCAGCGTTGTGCTGGATTTAATGATTCATGACATTGATATTATCTTGGCGTTGGTCGATTCAGAAGTGGAACGTATTGATGCCAGTGGCACGGCAGTACTGACGCAAGGCACGGATATTGCCAATGCCCGGTTGTTATTTAAAAATGGTTGTGTAGCTAATGTAACGGCCAGTCGGATCAGCATGAAGATGGAACGCAAAATGCGGCTGTTCAGACCGAGTTCTTACATCTCTGTTGATTTTCAAAATCGGGTTTTAACCAAATATCGTACCGGTGAAAAAGAAATGTTTCCCGGTATTCCTGAAATCGTTACGGAAGAATCCGTTTTTGAGGGTGGTGACGCACTGCTTGAAGAAATTAAACATTTTGTCAACTGCATCCAAACCGGTGCAAATCCGTTGGTTTCTGGTGAGGCCGGACGACGTGCATTGGCAACAGCGATACAAATCACGCGATTATTAGGCGATAAATAAGTATTAAGGTTAAAGACTAAAGGCTAAAACTAATCTCTATATGGGTTGATCTTTGCCCTTAGCCTTTTGTCTACTTTTCATAGTTATACAATTTTCACTATTAGAAACGCGTTTCTACATACATAAATAAAAAAGGTAATAACAATTATGATACCCATGGTAAACCTGAAGGCTCAATACGTAGAAATAAAAGAAGAAATTGAGCGAGGATTGGCTGAAACAATAGAAAACTGTGCCTTTATATTAGGTCCTAATGTACAGGCTTTTGAAAAAGAAACGGCTGAGTATCTGGGCGTTAAACATGCCATTGGTGTTGCTTCAGGTACCGATGCACTGCATTTGGCGTTAATTGCCGAAGGCATAGGTGCCGGTGATGAAGTGATTACCACAGCGTTTACTTTTATTGCGACAGCCGAAGCCATTAAATATGTGGGTGCAACCCCTGTTTTTGTGGATATAGATCCCAGAACCTTTAATATTTCATCAGAAGCCATAGAAAAAGCCATTACCCCGAAAACCAAAGCTATCATGCCCGTGCATTTGTTTGGTCAACCGGCAGACATGACTGAAATTATGCTGCTTTGCGAGCAACATAATTTAAAGTTGATTGAAGATGCTTGCCAGTCCTTTGGCGCACGCATTAATGGTCAACAAACCGGTGCGATAGGTCATGCAGGAGGGTATAGCTTTTTTCCCAGCAAAAACCTGGGTGCCTTTGGTGATGGCGGTTTGGTGGTTACCAACTCAGATGAAACGGCGGCAAAAATTAAACAACTGCGTAATCATGGCTCAGATGTTCGTTATTATCATGATGTGATTGGCTACAACAGTCGCCTTGATGAAATGCAAGCAGTGATTTTACGAGCCAAATTAAAGCGTATTGATCAATACAATCAGGCGCGTCGTCATGTTGCTCATCTTTATTCAGAGCTAATGGCAGATTTACCTTTAATTACGCCGTATGAAGATGGTTTGGGCGAGCATGTTTATCATCAATATACCTTGCTATCGGATCGTCGTGATGACATTTTAAAAGCCTTGCAGGACAAACAAATTGGCTGTGCGGTTTATTATCCGGTGCCGTTGCATCAGCAAAATGTTTTTAAAGAAGCATGTGCAGGGTTAAGCTTGCCTGTTACCGAAGCTGTTTCGGCTACTTGTTTTTCCTTGCCGATTTGTCCATTTCTTGAAGACGATACGATTAGGGAGATTGTTGGGGTTATTCGAGGTGTTTTGATAGCATAGTTGGCTATCATAGTAGAGACGCGATTTATCGCGTCTCTACGGGGATTGATTTATGGTTGATAGGTATAAAGGCAAATATAGAATTCCTTCTGCTCGATTAAAAAACTGGGACTATGGATCGAATGCCCCTTATTTTGTAACCATTTGTACGGACAATAAAATCTGTTTTTTCGGCAATATTAAAGAAGGAAAAATGTACTTGTCGGATTTGGGGCAGTTGGCAAATAAATATTGGTTGGAAATGGAACAAAAATTTCCATTTGTCGTTTTAGATCATTTTATTGTCATGCCGAATCATGTGCATGGAATAATAAATATTGATAACCCCCTTTCTGATAGTAGAGACGCGATTTATCGCGTCTCAAATAGTGCTGATAATCCAGACGACGTTGATAATCCAGATCCGATTTATCGCGTCTCAAATAGTGCTGACAATCCAGACGCGATAAATCGCGTCTCTACGGTCAGAAATATTGGCGGAGTTACGGGAAATAATAACCCAATGTTGCATGAAAATTTGTCTCGTTTTATAAACTGGTATAAGGGTAGATGTTCTTTTGAAATGAGAAAAATTAATACAAAATTTTCCTGGCAGCCACGTTTTCATGAACATGTTATTCGTAATGAAGAGGATTATTTAAAAATTGCTGAATATATTCAAAATAACCCACGAAAATGGCAAGAAGATAAATATTATGCGTCAATTTAACATTAAATTAATACGACCATCATCTGCCTGATATGCAATTGCTCGCCACTGAAACAGTGCTCAAGCAGGCAGAAATGATTGCCAATGAATTGGCTATTAATTAGTTTATAGCCCAGGGAAACTTACCCATGTCTCAAAAATCCCCTTTAACGATAATGTTCAGCGCCGGAGAATCTTCCGGTGACCAACATGCTGCCAATATGTTTTTGGAGCTGAAAAAACAGCAGCCTAACCTTAAGGGTTTGGGTATGGGTGGTGCAAAAATGGCGCAGGCGGGTATTGATATTCGCTATGACTCAGGGTCTATCGGTGTCATCGGCGTGGTTGAGGTAATCACGCACTATGGTGAGATTCGTCGGGCGTTAAAGTTGATGCAACAACTGGTTTCAACTGAACGCCCTGATTTACTGGTGTGTGTTGATTACAAAGAATTTAATCTTAAATTGGCGCGTTACGCCAAGCAACTCGGTATCAAAGTCTTGTTTTATGTGAGTCCGCAAGTGTGGGCATGGCGTCCCGGTCGGGTAAAAACGTATGGCAAGGCGATTGATATGATGGCGGTGATATTTCCGTTTGAAACTGCTTATTATGATGCCGAGAACGTGCCGGTACGTTATGTGGGTCATCCTTCAGTTGATAAAGTCCATCCTCAGCATAGTCGAGCTGAAGATATTGTACATTTTGGTTTGGATGAAAAAAAACCGGTGGTTGGTTTACTACCGGGTAGTCGTGCCAACGAAATTAACCGCATGTTGCCGGTCATGTTGGCAGCAGCTGAAATTTTACAGTCCAGCTTGCCGGATAGTCAGTTTATATTGCCCCAAGCAGATTCAATCAGTGATGAATTGCTTGATCAATACTTGCGTTTGTCACCGCTTAAAATTACAGTGATAAAAAACCAGCCTTATGATGTTATTCAGTGCTGCGATGCGGTGATGACAACTTCAGGGACAGCAACCTTGGAAATTGCCTTATTAACAGTGCCTATGGTAATTGCTTACAAACTTTCCATGCTAACTTACTGGTTGGGACGCTGGCTAGTTAATATATCTTTTATAGGTTTACCGAATATTATTTTGGGTAAGGGCTTTGTCAAAGAGCTTATTCAACATGAGGCGACTGCCGATAATCTGGCCGCAGAAGTTAAACGGATATTAACCGACAAACCTTATGCTGATGAAATACGTGCCAATTTGATTTTGGTAAAGCAGCAATTAGGGCAGGGCGGTGGTTCAAAAAATATGGCGCAACTGGCCTTGGAGATGTTGGAGCAAGGTTAAAGTTAAAGGTTAATGGCTGGTTTCAAGCATGCACTTGATTTTATCGAAGGGCAAGGTGGTTTCCCGCGAACTCGTAAGGCATGTCAGAAACGTTTGCTTTGCTTGTACTTAAAAAAATTATAGTCCAGCCTGTAAGGTAACTCATAACCTTACAAAAAAAATGGTGATGTCAGTATTCATGATTAAGGGTAAAATCAGTCATTCTCTAAATCAATTACGCAAAATAGGGTTGTTATACTTTTTGTTTATCACAGGGCAGTCTAATGAAAAATCAGCAAACACTTACGATTGATGGAAATCAGGCTGCCGCGACGGTAGCCCATAAACTTAACGAAGTCATCGCCATTTACCCGATAACCCCGTCGTCCAATATGGGGGAATGGGCCGATGAATGGTCATCTCGCGGACAGGTCAATTTATGGGGCACAGTGCCTCAAGTGACCGAAATGCAAAGCGAAGCAGGAGCTGCCGGAGCCATTCATGGTGCTTTGCAGGCAGGTTCAATGGCGACGACTTTTACCGCCTCACAAGGTTTGCTGTTAATGTTGCCTAATATGTACAAAATTGCCGGTGAGTTAACGCCGACGGTATTTCATATTGCCGCCCGTTCGCTGGCTTGTCAGGGTTTGTCTATTTTTGGTGACCATAGCGATGTCATGTCGGCACGGATGACCGGTTTTGGGATGCTGTGTTCTAATTCGCCGCAGGAAGTGATGGACTTTGCGTTGATTGCCCATGCCGTAGCATTGGAAAGCCGTATTCCGTTAATGCATTTTTTTGATGGTTTTAGAACTTCCCATGAAGTCGCTAAAATAAACTTACTGGATGATGCCGTACTACGGGCAATGATCAAGGAAGAGTGGGTGACCGCCCATAGAAGTCGAGCCTTAACCCCAGATAAGCCGGTGCTGCGTGGTACTGCCCAGAATCCTGATGTGTATTTTCAGGCACGGGAATCGGTTAATGCTTATTATCAAGCGATGCCGAGCATTGTACAGAATGCAATGGACCGCTTTGCCGAGTTGACAGGCCGCTCATATCGCTTGTTTGAATATTCAGGTTCGGCACAGGCTAAACGCGTTATCGTTATTATGGGGTCTGGTGCCGAAGCGGTAGCGGAAACCATCGATTATCTTAATTGTCAGGGTGAATCGGTCGGCTTACTTAAAGTGCGATTATATCGGCCCTTTGATGCGAAAAGTCTGCTTGCGGCATTGCCGGAGACTTGCCAATCAATTGCTGTTTTGGATCGAACCAAAGAGCCTGGTGCTGATGGTGAGCCACTGTATAAGGATGTTTTGGGTGCTCTCGCGCAGGACTATATTAGCGGTGCGGCCCGGTTTTCAGTATTGCCGAAAGTAGTGGGTGGTCGTTATGGTCTGTCTTCCAAAGAATTTACCCCCGGTATGATCAAGGCGATCTTTGATGAGTTGAAACAGCCACAACCAAAAAATAATTTCACCATCGGTATCCATGATGATGTCACGCATACAAGTCTGGATTGGGATGCAAGTTATCGTACCGATGCTCTTGGTGATACTTTTCAGGCCATGTTTTACGGCTTGGGTAGTGACGGTACCGTAAGCGCCAATAAAAATACCATTAAAATTATCGGTGAAGCGACTGAGTTGTATGCACAGGGTTATTTTGTTTATGACTCGAAAAAATCCGGTGCGATTACCGTCTCGCATTTGCGTTTCGGTCCTAATCCGATACGCTCCACTTATCTGATTGCCGAAAACGATGCCAATTTTATTGGCTGTCATCAGACGATTTTTCTGGAGCGTTACGATATGCTCGCTAACGCCGCCGATGACGCAGTATTTTTACTGAACAGCCCTGAGTCAGTCGAACAGGTTTGGGCATCGCTACCTGCCAAAATGCAGCAGCAGATGATTGCCAAAAAAATTCGCTTCTATGTTATTGACGGTTATGCTGTCGCCGAAAAAAGCGGCATGGGCAAGCGCATTAATACCATCATGCAGACTTGTTTTTTTGCCATATCTGGTGTGTTACCGCAGACCGATGCCATTACTGCGATTAAACATGCTGTCGAAAAAACCTATGGCAAAAAAGGTCAGCGTGTTGTTGAACTTAATTTTAAGGCTATTGATGAAACACTGGCCAGTTTGCATCCCGTTCCATTGCCCACAACGGTTAGCAGTCTGTTCGATATTACCTCAACGATTACCGATGCGGCACCTGATTTTGTTAAACGGGTAACAGGTGAAATTATTGCCGGACGAGGTGATGCCTTGCCCGTGAGTGTTATGCCGATTGATGGTACTTTTCCAACCGGTACGGCGGCTTTTGAAAAACGAAATTTAGCCTTGGAAATTCCGGTTTGGGAAACCGATTTGTGTACCCAATGCGGAAAATGCGTGATGGTGTGTCCACATTCGGTTATTCGCAGCAAGATTTTTTCAACAGATATTTTGGCTGATAGTCCTGAAACCTTTAAGCATACGCCAATGTTGGGTAAAGACTTTCCTGCCGGTTTGGAAATGAGCTATCAGGTTGCGCCGGAAGATTGCACCGGCTGTACGTTGTGTGTTGATATTTGTCCGATTCGTGATAAATCCAATGCCAGTCGTAAAGCCTTAAATATGCAGCCTCAGCCACCGCTAAGGGAAGCCGAGCGAGACAACTGGGATTTCTTTTTATCGATACCTGAATATGATCGACGCTTGTTAAAAACCAATACCATAAAAGGGGCAATGGTTTTGCAACCGTTGTTTGAATTTTCTGGTGCTTGCGTCGGTTGTGGTGAAACGCCTTACATTAAATTGGCTTCGCAGTTGTTTGGTGATCGTATGGTGATTGCCAATGCAACGGGTTGCTCTTCAATTTATGGCGGTAATTTGCCAACAACGCCGTGGACCAAAAATCCGGAAGGTCGTGGTCCTGCGTGGAGCAATTCGTTATTTGAAGATAATGCCGAATTTGGTTTGGGAATGCGCATCGCTTTGGATAAACAAAACGACTATGCCAAAGAACTGGTGGCCTCTCTGCGCGATCAGTTAGGTAGTGAGTTGGTTGATGCCATTTTAAACGCCGACCAGTCTGATGAAGCAGGAATTTACGAACAGCGTGAACGGGTTGCGACACTTAAACAGAAATTACCGTCCCTGATTAATCAGGTCGATCAGGTTGGGCAATCTGCCCAAACCTTGCTCCAGTTGGCGGACAGTTTAAGCAAAAAAAGTGTCTGGATTATTGGTGGTGACGGTTGGGCTTATGACATCGGTTTTGGCGGGGTCGATCATGTGTTGGCCAGTGGCCGTAATGTTAACATTCTGGTTCTTGATACCGAGGTTTATTCCAATACCGGTGGGCAAACGTCAAAATCAACGCCGTTGGGTGCCGTGGCAAAATTCTCGGCTGGCGGTAAAGCAACAGCCAAAAAAGATTTGGCTTTGTTGGCAATGGATTATAGTAATGTCTATGTCGCCCATGTTGCCTATGCCGGTAAAGATACCCAAACCCTCAATGCGTTTTTGGAGGCCGAAGCTCATGATGGACCGTCTATTATCATCGCTTATGCACCTTGTATCGCTCACGGCGTGGATATGTCCAATAATCACAGGCAGCAAAATTTAGCGGTTAAAAGTGGACATTGGCCGTTATTTCGCTTTGACCCCGGCAAAGCCAAAGCGGGTAAAAACCCGATGCATCTTGATTCTGCGGAACCGTCAATCCCTTACCGCGATTTTGTAAAAACTGAAACCCGATTTAGCATGTTGTGGCAAACGCATCCGGAAGCGGCCGAGCGTTTTCTGGCACAGGCACAGCAAGATGTTAAAAATCGCTATCGTTACTACAAACAATTATCCGAGCTGGAATGGAACGAAGCTACCAGTGTTTCAGCGGTAAAAGCGCAACTTAAAAACGATACTGCCAAGGAGAGTGACAATGGTTGATTTAACGACAAATTACATAGGCTTAAAACTGGCGAATCCGTTAGTCCCGTCAGCATCGCCATTGAGTAAAGATGTGGGGAGTGCCCGTAGACTGGAAGATGCCGGTGCCTCGGCGTTGGTGATGTATTCGCTGTTCGAAGAAAAAATCGAAGCTGAAGCACAGCAAATGGAACGGTTTTTTTATCAACAATCCTTGGGACATGGTGAAGCAGACTCGTTTCACCCCGTACCGGATAATATTCAAACTTATCAGGAACAGTATCTGGAGCAACTGCAAAAAATCAAGTCAGCGCTGGCGATTCCGGTTATTGCCAGTTTAAACGGTACGTCTTTGGGTGGCTGGGTTGAATACGGCAAGCAATTGCAACAGGCCGGTGCTGATGCCTTGGAATTAAATGTTTATCATGTTGCAGCCAATATCGAAGAAAGTAGCGATGCTGTCGAAAATCGTTATCTGGATATATTGCGGGAGTTAAAAGGTCACGTCAATTTACCGATCACGATGAAATTGTCTTCCCAGTTTAGTTCGCCCATTCATTTTGCACGACGATTGGAAGCTGCGGGTGCCGATGGGATTGCGCTATTTAATCGTTTTTATCAGCCCGATATTGATCTGGAAACGCTGGAAGTACTACCCAAGCTGGAGCTGTCAACGTCATCAGAAGCTTTGTTGCGTATACGCTGGACGGCTTTATTGTATGGTCGCACCAAGCTTTCTCTGGCGGTTACCGGTGGTTTTCACGAAACACCGGATATATTGAAAGCGTTATTGGCGGGAGCCGATGTCGTGCATCTTTGCAGCGTATTACTCAAACAAGGCGTGGGTCGTTTAACTGAAATGTTGACTGAAATGGAACAGTGGTTGGCTGAGCATGAATATGAGTCAATCAACCAGTTAAAGGGCAGCGTCAGCCAGCAACACGCCATTGATCCCGCCGCTTATGAACGTGCCAATTATGTACAGATCCTGGATAGTTATTCCAGCCCTGCGGGCGTGTTGAGGTAGTTTTGGGTTTATTATTAATGAAGTGGGTAATTCACCATTATTTGAAAGTAAGTTAATCTGTTCAAGGATGAAAATAATTAATTTTTATCCAGGTAAGTACAATGATAGCAATCATTATTGTGGGAATAAATAGCTGAAACCGTTTATCTATCAGGTCAATTTTATCAATAAGCAGTGCTTTCTCGGATTCCGGAGCAAGGTTTATTTTATTGGATCCCCACAGAAAAAGTATGAATGTAATTAATATAGCGAAGTAACAACAGTTATAAACCGAATCTATAAAGGTAATATAAGCGATATCCGGCAATTTTTCTCTATAACCTTGCTGCAGAAAGATTAACGTAAGTAATGCTGTCGGTGGTACTCCCAGACGAACATCCCAAAGGGATGAAGATAACGTGGGTGATAAAAGAACCAATAACATGACAATTGTTAATGGTAAAAACTGTGATAACAATCCTGAGTTGACAGATTGTTTATAAGTGGTCTGAAATATTACTTGACTGGTACTGATAGGCTTTGTCTCCATGATTGTCGAGCCAAAACTACTGCCGTATACATGTGTTTTAGAAAAAACATTAAAAGCAATAGTATTGTAACCAGTCAGGTCAATATAGTTCCCGATACCTGATGCCAATTGATCTGGTTCCAAGTATAAATCATGAATGCTTTTGTCTGTTTTGATTTCATTCAAGTCAGTCAATTCAAATATAACAGGTATTTTTAAGGTCTCGAATGGAAATTTATAAAAAGAAATATCATTTATATAAAAATGACCTGAGAATTTAAAGCCTTGACGATAATGGCCATTTTTTAGTTTGATAGGGTCATCATGAAATTGCTCCAATTTGAAGTCCCAATTATCAATTTGATTAGCAAAATTTAACCATTTATCAGGCGTTAGTTTTCGAGATTGAAAAAATTCTTCTGCTTTTTCAGACCATGTAACCCAAACCCAACCGTTGGCATCGAATGTTTTATTATCAATAGAAAGGTTATAAATGTTATCGATATAACTACCGATCTGAATAGATGAGTCAGGGGATCTGGTTGAAGTTGCAACAACCGATATTATTTGATCCTTGGATTGAATTTTATGTGCGTCAAAATAATTTAATTGAATTAATACCATTAATATAATAGTTAAAATCAAAACAGTAGCAAAAGGTACTATTACGTAATAATCGGATTTATTTAACTTTAAATGATTCATGCTCTTTATGAGATAACCTGGATGCGGGATAAGAGAAGTTGGCAGCTTTTATAAAAAGCTGAAAAAATATAAATGACCAAGACTATATATTTAAAAAAATTGCTGATTGATAATTCTAACGCAATCATTTTGTGATGTGGATTATTTTTATAAGACATTTATTCCGGAATGAAAAAAACGTTAATAGTCTCGTCGGCGGGAATATGTCTTTTTGAGCCTAAACGAGAACAAGTGTTTCAGGCATGCTTCTGTATGACTATAGACTTTCAGAAATTAAATTTCTAATTTATATCACTGTAAGCTCATACAGATAACATCCCTTGAAGGGATGGTATCTGTCAACATGGAAATTATTTATCTGAATATCTATATTTACCGCAGATCTAATTATCCAACATGATCGATAATGATTTTGAGGGCATCGCAATGCCAAAAAAGCCGGTAGAAGCAAAAGAAGAAATTGATAGAAAGAAACCTATTCAACATTTGTAACATAGGCTCGATGAGTTTGTTCGTCGTGAATTGTCATTTTTTGAGTCAGAAGACATGTCACAGGAATTGAGAGAACAGTTTTGGGAGTATGTAGTGGACTACAAGAAATTTGAAAGAATCACGTCTTTTGACTTGCTGGTGCAAGGCGGTGTGACGTTGCCAGCTCCGGAAGCATTGGATGATATGCAACTGAACGCCAAGTTGTGGGAAGTGATACGCGGCTTGGCTTTGCTGCGCATATTTCTTTATAGTACCAACCATCTCAGTGATCGCGAACTGTATGAGGAATTATGGCATGAGGAGTTGCGGGTGGAAAATCCGGATATGCCAATCGATAAAAACTATGCTTGTCACATCGACTTGGTAGGTAGTGGTAGCGAGGAGGATGCCGAACTTTATCTGCGCTACTACGCTGATGAAGAAACCCGGAATCAGTGGGCTAAAGACTGGCCGAACGATATTATTCCGGCGCATGAAGCTCCACCCTATGACCGTGATCGGTATTTGCCGACTCGCGATCAGTATTAATTTAATGTGTAAAACCACGAAAAAACAAGGTAAAATCTTCGTGATCTTCGTGTCTTCGTGGTGAACAGCTTTTTATAAAATTTGTAAAATTTATTACGTTAAGTACAACGCTTTTAATTAATTGAGAGTCATCACCTTAGCGATAGCCATTTTTCAACGACTTAACTTTCTTGCCGTATAATTAACCTTTTTTGATTGATAAGGTTATCCCAAGATGTCTATTTCGCTTGTTGAACTTGAAGACGTGGTCCGCGAAGCAGGATCCATTGCATTGACTTACTTTAAAGACTTAAAAAATGTTGAAGTTAACAAAAAAAGCCCGCGAGATTTTGTTACTGCGGCGGATATTGCGGTTGAGGCTTTTTTAAAAGAAACGCTTACCACAAAGTACGCGGAATATGGTTTTTGGGGCGAAGAGAGTGGCCAAAGCGCTAACCAAACCAATCGGTGGATAGTCGACCCTATCGATGGTACCCATTCATTTTCAAGAGGGCAATATTTTTGGGGTGTCAGTGTTGCCCTGGAGATTGATCAAGAACTGATGATGGGAGCGGTTTATGCACCGGCTTTAAATGATTATTACTGTGCCGAAAAGGGCAAGGGTGCTTTTAAAAATGGTCTGCCAATCACGGTTTCCTCAGAAAGTAATCTCGCCGATGCGATGGTGGGTACCGGCTTTGCCTGCCTGCGCTCTTACCTGGAAGACAATAACTTGGAACGCTTTGGCAGAATTGCGCAAAACACCACGGGCCAGCGACGTTTTGGCTCGGCAGCCGTGGATTTATGTCTGGTCGCCGATGGTCAGCTTGATGCTTTCTGGGAGCAGGAATTAAATCTGTATGATGTTGCTGCCGGTGCTTTAATAGCCAAGGAAGCAGGCGCAAGCGTGACTGATTTTAAAGGCAATGAAGGTCTGTTCCCCAAAGAGGTTTTGGTCACTAATGGTAAGGTTCTTGGTCAGATTCTGCCATTGATGTAATGGGTGGCAACAGGTCGATAGATATAGAGCCATGAATTAATTACGTAGGGCGTGCCGGGCGCGCCTTAGCTT
>NZ_JAOEGU010000035.1 GCF_025583945.1 Methylobacter psychrophilus | reverse complement strand
CATTGAGGGTACGGATAGTCGTCATCCGCTCTTTGCGGCCGGTCAAAATCTTGTGCGGATACGCCTGATGCCCCACATCCCAAACCAACTGGTCAGACGGGGTATCAAAAACATAATGCAAAGCCACGGTAAGCTCGACTGTACCCAAACCCGCAGAAAAATGGCCGCCAGAAATACTCACGGTATGCGTTAAATAATCCCGCAGTTCTTTCGCCAAGGGTTTAAGCTGGTCTTTACTGAGTTTACGTACATCAGCTGGACTATTGATAGCGTCTAATAGGGGAAAACTTCCTGATTTATTCATGTGTAAGTCGATTCCTTGAGTCGGCACGGTGTTTGTGGCATCTCACTATTTAGAATACAGATCTTCAATGCCTTACATGCAAAGATCTGGCAAATTTATCGGTAACTAATGAGAAGTGACTAATTACTTAATCATCTGTTGATTATCCACATTAAATCCCGATCAATCAAGTCGGTTATTAGTGAGTTCGCTGAATAATGTAAAGCGATAAATCGCGCAATAAGTCCGCTTCCTTGCCAAAAATGCACAAACTGTCCAGCGCTTTCTCATGAAGTTCTTGTGCTTTTTGTTTGGCACCAGCCAATCCTAATAAGGCAGGATAGGTAGGCTTATCGTTATCTTGATCTTTGCCCTGTGTTTTACCTAGCGTAGCCGTATCACTTTCCTCATCAAGAATGTCATCTTTAACCTGAAAGGATAAACCAATACATTTGGCATAATGATCCAGCTTTGTCGCGACAGTCGGGTCAATATCAGCTTTTGCCAGTGTTGCCAGTTTGACACTGGCACGAATTAAAGCGCCCGTTTTATGGATATGCATATTTTCCAGCTCAGGCAAATTTAAACTCATGCCTACCGATTGCAAATCAATTGCCTGACCACCAACCATCCCCTGAGAGCCACTCGCTTTTGCCAAAGCAATAATCATTTTTAAGCGATCTTGTGCCGTCGCTGTAATGCTGGGATCATGAGCCAATATTTCAAATGCCAAAGCTTGTAACGCATCTCCAGCCAAAATAGCGGTTGCTTCATCAAAAGCGACATGACAAGTTGCTTTACCACGCCTGAGATCATCATCATCCATCGCCGGAAGATCATCATGTATTAAAGAATACACATGAATAAATTCAACAGCGCAAGCCGGGCCATCGAGAGCTTCAGGGGCAATACCCAGTGCCTTTCCGGTACAATAGGTAAGTACCGGACGCATACGCTTACCACCATCAAGTACACTGTAACGCATCGCCTGATGAAGTTTTTGCGGAAGCAACTGCCCGGCAGGAAGACGATCATCCAAAGCCTTTTCAATGCGATTTTGACAAAAGCTAAGGTATTCTTTTAACGCATTACTCATCGGTAAATGGCTCCAGGGTTTGAGTGCCGTTTTTTTCGATAAGAATCTGAACTTTCTGTTCTGCCTCCTGCAAGGCTTTTTGACAGGTTCGGGTAAGCGCCACCCCGCGTTCAAAAGACTTTAATGACTGTTCCAGCGAAACCTCACCTTGCTCCAACTGAGTAACCAATTGTTCAAGTTCTGCCAGTGAATCTTCAAATAAAGTCGTACTTTTCTTTTTCGGCATGTAAATAAAAATGTTTAAATAATATGACGCATCAATAAATGCTGCATTATATATGAAATTAACCAACAGCAGATTAGGAAGTATCCGCCCTGGCAAATTTCATTGTAAAAAAACCGGTTTTTCAATCGAAAGAAACCATGGTTTTTCTCGATGATGCAAAAATAAACCAGTAACTACTTACCTGCTTCCTCGATATAAACACCAAAGCTCATAATGCGCTGATAACGAGTTTCCAATAACACATCAACATCTTGATCTTTTAATTCTGCCAAATGACGACTCAGTGCTTCTTTTAAATTCAAGGCAATAATCTTGAAATTTCGATGACCGCCGCCCAAAGGCTCTCTGACAACTTCATCCAGAAAACCCTGCTCACGAACCCGGTCAGACGTAATACCCATAGCCTCGGCTGCCAATTGCGACTTATCGGCGCTCTTCCACAATATGGATGCACAACCTTCCGGTGAAATAACCGAGTAAGTGCTATATTCAAGCATAATTAAACGGTCACCAACACCAATCGCCAACGCACCGCCTGAACCACCTTCACCAATGATGGTACAAATAACAGGGGTTTTCAGCTTGGCCATTTCAAACAGGTTTCTGGCAATGGCTTCACTCTGCCCACGCTCTTCTGCACCAATGCCGGGATAAGCACCCGGAGTATCGATTAAACAAATAACCGGAATTTTAAAACGCTCTGCCATTTTCATGACACGCAAAGCCTTACGATAGCCTTCAGGACGAGGCATACCAAAATTGCGATAAATTTTTTCTTTAGTATCGCGGCCTTTTTGATGACCAATAATCATCACCGGCAACCCATCAAGACGCGCCAATCCGCACACAATGGCAGGATCGTCAGCATAAGCCCGATCACCATGCAATTCATGGAAATCAGTAAAAATATGCTCAACATAATCCAGGGTATAAGGTCGCCCTGGATGCCTGGATAGTTGAGAAATTTGCCAGTCAGACAGATTACTAAAAATTGATTCCGTTAGTGCCTGGCTTCTCTCTTCCAATTGCTTAAGTGCATCGGAAATATTGATTTTATTATCAAACTCTACATTGCGGAGTTCTGTGATTTTCGCTTCTAATTCGGCGATAGGTTGTTCGAAATCAAGAAATTTTAGATCCATAGAGGCGTCATCTGAGCTGCGTGATTAAACGGTAGATTTTATAGAAATTATGTAATTATTTCTAAATTAATTACATAATCAATGATAATCAACCACCTTTACGAACAATTCTATAGTAAACTTTCACCCAAGCCATACCAATTCTCCCTACATTACAGCTACAAAATTACGACCTGATAACTCAACGTAGCATTCCTTTTAAACCGTTCGTGGTAAGCCTGTCAAACCATCAACTCAACCGCTTCTCTTCTCTTAACTTATGTTTACAATTACCAAAGAAGTCTATTTTTGTTACGGGCATCGACTAATGAACCACGCCGGTAAATGCCGTAACTTACATGGCCATAGCGTCAAAGCATCCATTTCAATCCAACAGGAGCAACTTAATGATCAAGGTATGGTTTGCGACTTTTCTGATATTAAAGATTGCGTAGAAGCTTATATCGACAATACTCTGGATCATAATTTTCTACTCCATAAAGATGACCCGATTATCCCGATGCTGACAGCAAACAACGAACGTTTTCTTGCTCTTGATGAACATCCCACTGCTGAAGTATTAAGCAAGATGATTTACCAACACCTAAAACAGGCGGGGTTTAACGTTGCCCAGGTTGTATTATGGGAAACAGCAAGTGCCAATGCCTGCTACCGGGAAAACTGATACTGGTCATGAGCTTTGTTAATCCGGTCAACAAATCATTCTGCCTGGAACAAATCTGCGAATCCAACTACCAAAAGTTGCTTAAGTTAATCCCGGATTTACTTGGCCTTAAAGAAACTGCTGTAGGGCTTGCATACCAAAACACAACCCTTCATATTACCGTTATTGAAAGCACCCCTTACACAATGACGGTTCAACTTAGCCATTGTTTTAACAAAAACAGGGATGAGTTTATGGAACCTGCCCTCAAAATACGGCTTTATTTGGATGCACAACTGGCTGAAGTATTAAGTGATCATGCCCGTGCCAGCGTAGCACAAGTCTTTAAAAACCCTGGTTTAAGCCGAGAAATCATGAATTACAAATGGCGCTTAAACTATTTTTTGCAAAAATGGCTGGACCACTGCTTAAAGAAAAACTATCAATTTAGCACAACAGTAGATTACGTTGCGCTAAGCTGACCTTGCATTTAAGCATGCCTATCGAGGCTTTTTTGTGCGAAGCATTTCACGATAATGTCAGCAACGCTATCGACGGCATCTATAGATTTTCAGATAAATAATTTCCATGTTGACAGATACCATCCCTTCAAGGGATGTTATCTGTATGGGCTTACAGCAACATGAGTTGGAAATCTAATTTCTGAAAGCCTATATACAAATTAATTGGTTGTTGAAACCGCCGACTGTTGTACCATTTGAGTGGTAATTTGATCCGGCCTCGTTTGCTCAGCCCAGACCGCCATAGTCGTCAGCGTCGCTGCACCAATGATGGTAGCGAATGAAGCATCGGCGGCATCGCGACCCGTCCCAATACGTACAAATCCCTCCACCGGCGCCATACGCGTGGCATCAAACAAATACCAGCGAGAGCCCAGATAAGCTTCAAAAAAACCGTGAAAATCAGGCGGTTGCAAAGCCACCGCATATCCTGAAACATAACGTGCCGGAATACATAATGCCCGACACAAGGCAATAGCCAGATGTGCATAATCCCGGCATACACCGACTCGTTGTATCAAAACGTCGCAAGCACTGGTACTTTCGCCGGTACTGCCTGCTTGATAGTCAAGATTAGCATTAATCCAGTCACAAATTGCAGTAACTCTGGAAAATCCGGGTTGGACGTTGCCAAAGGTTTGCAAGGCAAAATGAGCCAAACGATCAGACTCGCAATAACGACTTGGATTAAGGTAAAGTAATACCTCGTTTGGCAATTGGGAATACCCGGTCTCAATAATACCGGAGGTATCGTACATTTCAGGACTTAAATCTACAATAGCTCGGTATTGGAGCTGTAGATCGCAGGGTTCAACGGTTAACCGATACACTTGAATGGCTTCAGAACCCAAACTGCCGGCTTCATATTGAACAGTAGGAGTTAACTGCAGAGTTTCCTCAATGATATTTTGGTGTGCAGTTCGCGCTGCCGCCACATTAAACATAAAACTGGTCGAACTGGTGACAGAATACGTTAAATCGCAGCCTACTTGAATAGTTGTCATGATGGGTAACCTTTTACCGTGTTATAAATGAATAGACGTAAAATACTGCTGTAAGCACTATGTCAAGTATAACCAAAATTAGCTTTTCAAAACGTTTTGTGTTTTTCTTTGCCGTCAACAACCTCTTGATTACTTGAAATAGATTGAAAATTTTATGTTAATAATTGCCCCTACTATCTCTGCTAATAAACACTTGCGTTTAGTTGCTACTTTTTTCCTGGTATTTTTTGCCATAAGCGCTGCAGCACAGAATACTGAAGATGCTGGCGATTTATTTGGCCAAATCCAGTCTCTGCAAAGCCGGATGGCCATTCAAATAACCGGCTTGGAGAAAATCCAAAATGAAGAAAAAATTATTACCCGAGGTAATTCAGAACAGCAAATTGAGCAGCTCCTGGCTTCCTATAATCACATCATCAGTCGAAATAATAAGGGACAAATTGAACGCATCGTCATTGTTAATAAAAAACAAAAAACAGAAGTCGAGCGTATTATTTTACCAACCACTCAACAGGGTAATCATTTTATGGTTTCCGTCGCCATTTCAGGTAAGGCTAACAACTGGCAATCGGTTGATATGATCATCGATACAGGTGCAGATTTAGTTGTTTTGCCAGAATCCATGATAGCTCAATTAGGCTTGGCAGATAGCACTTTTACCCATAAAAAAATGCAAACTGCAAATGGTACAACCGATGCAAAAATTGGTAAGTTACAGGAACTAAGAATTGCCGGGGAAATTATTGAAGACGTCGATGTCGCTTTTATTGCCGATCAGCTTCTAGGAAAAAACAGGTTATTGGGAATGAGTGCTTTAGGGCGCTATCAAATAAATATCGATGATAAATCGCAATTAATTACGCTGTTTAAAAAATAATGGTATTCCATCCACAATTCATACTCCGTGCGGTTACTATTGCGGATTTTCAAATGTGCTTAAAATCATATATTACAAAGGGTTAATGTGTTTCTGTTTTCCGCATCAGTGATCGCGAGAAGTAGACATTACAGATAAAAAATATTAAGCTAAATTACTTCCTTTTTCTCTCGAAATACAACATGTTGTTTGATGCCTATCAAATAATTATCTCCAGCAACTTTAAAAGGCATCAAAAAGAGAGCGTAAAAAGTCTTCTTTATTTTTTCAATGAGAATTGTTATCATTTGTAAAAGTGAGATTCATTGTGGAGATACTTCATGTACGTATGCGTTTGCAAAGGTGTAACCGATAGCCAAATAAAAAATGCCATTGACAGCGGGATATGTACTCGCAGGCAGTTATTCCATTGCTTTGGTGTTGGTGGTGACTGTGGAAAGTGCAATAAATATGTTAAAGAATTACTTGACGATCACCTGCAGCAACAACCTATAATGCCAACTGTAGCAAATCAACCTGTCCTTAACGCACTATAAAATGGGTATCGTATGAAAGGCGATAAAAAAGTTATTGAGTTTCTCAATAAAGCACTGACCAATGAACTTACCGCGATTAACCAATATTTTTTACATGCCCGCATGTATAAAAACTGGGGATTTGCAAAGCTCAATGAAAAGGAATATCACGAATCTATCGATGAAATGAAGCATGCGGACTTATTAATTGAACGCATACTCTTTCTGGAAGGCTTGCCCAACGTACAAGATATTGGCAAATTATTAATTGGTGAAAATCCACTGGAAATGCTGAAATGTGATTTAAAACTGGAACATGAAGCAATTCCTCCACTGAGAGATGCCATTGCTTATTGCGAAACCATCAGTGATTATGTTTCCAGAGATCTTTTTGAACATATACTTAAAAACGAAGAAGAACATTTGGACTGGCTGGAAACCCAACTCGAATTAATTGACCAGGTAGGGCTACAGAATTATTTACAATCACAAATGTGATCAAATGATTTCCTGCGAATAATAGTCCCGGCTTGCTGGTCTTTTTATGCCTTGTCTGCGTTGCCAAAATAAATACATAGCCAAAGTATTCTCGGCCGGGGCGTTTTTATAACCGACAACCTTTACCTTTTCACGTATAATTACCCTTTTTTTGCTCTGGATTTACGTTCCAGCTCGCAATGAGGATGTAACATGACCCAAATAGTCGTTTGTGCGTTGTACAAATTTGTCACCCTGGAAAATTTTCAGGCTCTACGTCAGCCCTTGCATGATGTAATGGATGCCAATGAGGTGCGCGGTACCTTGCTACTGGCCAACGAAGGCATTAACGGCACGATAGCCGGATCACGCGCCGCTATAGACAATGTCCTGAACTGGTTGCGTAGCGATCCTCGCCTCTCTGATATAGACCATAAAGAATCCTTCACCGATAGCCTGCCTTTTAACCGCGCCAAAGTTAAACTCAAAAAAGAGATAGTCACCATGGGCATAGAAGGCATTGATCCCAAGCGTGTTGTGGGCACCTATGTCAGCCCTGTAGACTGGAATAAACTGATCTTAGATCCTGATGTTATTTTGGTCGATACGCGCAATGACTATGAATTTAAAGTAGGCACATTTAAAAATGCCATCAACCCCAATACCGAAAGTTTTCGTGATTTCCCCCGCTATGTTAAGGAAAACCTCGACCCTGAAAAACATAAAAAAATAGCCATGTTTTGTACGGGTGGAATTCGTTGCGAAAAATCGACCGCTTTCTTAAAAGAACAAGGTTTTGATGAGGTTTATCACCTTAAAGGCGGAATTTTAAAATATCTGGAACAAGTGCCGGCACAAGAAACCCTGTGGGAAGGCGAATGCTTTGTTTTTGATGATCGCGTCACGGTTAATTTGCAACTTGAAAAAGGCAACTACGATCAATGTAACGCCTGTCGTTTACCGATTACTGAAGCCGATAAGGCCAGCGATAAATACCAACAAGGTGTTAGCTGTCCACATTGTTATAATAAAGTCACTGACGTTCAGAAATCACGTTTTATGGAACGTGAAAAACAAATGGAATTGGCTAGACAGCGTGGTGAAGCGCATATCGGTGCTGATGCGGCAAAATCACTGATTGCCAAACGTGAAGCGAAGTTACAGCGCCATCAAAAAATGTTGCAAGAGCATAACCATGATGCCTGATGCATTAAAATAATGACGGCACAAATAGGCCGAAAAGCGCCATTATTATCAGTATCCGACTGGGTTCAGGGTGAGCCCGGCAATTTTGATCAGTTATCAGATCGCGTTGTACTGGTAGAAGTTTTTCAGGTGAATTGTCCGGGTTGTTTTTTATATGCTTTGCCACAGGCAATAGATTTGTATCAACGCTATTTCGATCACGGTTTATCCGTATTGGGTGTTGCAACTGCGTTTGAAGACTTTGATAAAAACAATCTGGAAAATTTAACCCGCTTACTTGAAAAAGGCGAAGTTATTGGTGAAACACACCGTGCGCTAAACCAGCAGGGAAAATTAATAGCCGATCGTCTGCCCTTTAATATCCCTTTTCCAGTAGCAATGGATCGCTTACAAAAACGCCAAACTGACATCACTCAAGGTGAAATAGCCATTTTTATCAACCAACGCGTTCCTGATTTTGAGCAACAAACAAAACCCTGGCAAAAAAAAGTCTGGCAGCAAGTAGAGCATTATCTTCAATCCTTGACGTATCATGCTGAAACATTTGAACTTTTTAACCTGCAAGGCACGCCGTCATATATCTTGGTGGATAAACAAGGCTTGTTAAGAGATTGTGGATTTGGCACGCACCCTGATCTGGAAGATAAAATACTCGCTTTGTTGCAGGAATAGTCCAACAAATTAAGCAACTCCTGCCAAACTTGATTTAAAGATGAGGGTTAGTTGTTTAACGTAAAAACCTGCCACCACTAATATCGATCAAGGCACCATTAATATGCGATGACATATCACTGGCAAGAAAAAGCACACTACTGGCCACCTCTTCAGCAAACGTATTTCGTCCTAACGGCGTCTGTTTACGATAATTTTCCAGCATCTCGGCGGTAGAATGAATCTCATGATGCTGGGTTTCTACCGTTCCCGGCATTACCGAATTAGTGCGTACATGGGGAGCCAGTTCTTTGGCGAGAGTATGGGTAAATACCATAAGACCGCCTTTAGCTGCGGCATAAGAGCCACCGCCGTTAGCACCACCCGTTTGTACCGAAAGCGAAAGAATATTGACTATACGACCACTGCCGGTTGCCCGGAGATGCGGAATAGCCTGTCTTGTCAATAAAAAAGCACTGGTGAGGTTAAGATCTAAAGATTTGTTCCAATTTTCCAAGGTGCAATCTTCAATTTTGGCACGCTTAACCAAGCCACCACTGTTATTGACCAAAATATCCAAATGCCCGGCTTTTGCGGCCAGCTTATCAACAACGGCGTTGGCTTCTGCCTCGTTGGTCAGATCAGCTGGCAATAACAGCGCGTTAATATTTTGTGCCAATAATTCATCCAGCAATTTTTCAGCACCTTCCTTACTGGAATGGTAATGTATGCCAATAAATGCACCAGCCTGTCCCAAGGCCAACGCCACGGCTCGGCCAATGCCGACTCCGGCACCGCTAACCAAGGCCACCTTACCGGTTAGATTCAATTTTTGCTCAGGTACCATGTGGGTACTCCTAAAAATAATGACTTACTTTAAAAGTATAAAGCCAAGCTCTGTTGCTCCCAAAGGACTACCCATTTAAAGCGGGACGATTTTACAGATAACATCCCTTGAAGGGATGGTATCTGTCCCGGCTTAAGTGAGTAGCTCTCCCAAAGGAAAACAGAGCCTGGCTTATTTAAATTTTGTATAAAAACGTAAACTAAAGACTTTTTACTTTTTCCAGAACTTCCTGAGCATGATTATCCGGTGTTACGCCATAAGCGACATCAACGAGCGTACCTTCTTTATCGATGATAAAAGTAGAGCGTAAAATAGCCATACTCTTAACACCATTTTTATCTCTTTCTTGCCATACTCCGTAACTTTCGCAAAGCTCGCCACTGGTATCAGCCAACAAATCGATTTTTAAACCAAATTTATTAATAAATTCGACATGACTTTGGCAAGAATCTTTGCTGACACCGATGACAACCGTATCATACTTGTCAAACTCTTCAGCAAGCTTGGTAAAATCATTAGCTTCTATGGTGCAACCTGGCGTGTCATCTTTAGGGTAAAAATATAAAACGACATTCTTTTTACCTGCATAATCAGACAAATTAACCAGCTCGTTAAGCTGATTGGGCGAACTAAACAATGGCGCTTTTTGTTGGTTTTCCAGCATAAAAATCTCCTTTAATAAACTCACGAAATAGTAAAGTATAACGCCATATAAAAATAGCGTACCCGGCATAATAGCCAGCTAACCACGTAAAGTCCAGACATCGCCTGTTTCAATAAAAATCAACCGGCAACCAGAAGGCCCGATAATATTACCAAATGCACTGATACTAATAATGCGGCGGTACTTCTTCAACATGTTCACCACCGCCACCACTGCCTTCAGTGGACAAACTTTTTATGCGTTCATTAAGCAACTTGCACGTTGCTTCCAAACGACCTATCTGTTGCTGTTGCTGACCGACTATTTTATTGAGTTCTTGCAGCAAATCTTCTTGATAAGCAATCTTGATTTCCAGTTCTATTATTCGATTATCATTCATAAGGGTTTTAAATAACTTTTGAAAATTGGTGGTATTGTTTTTGCGCCAGATACTTGTCAAAGACCATGCAGATATTGCGGATCAATAAGCGACCGGCCGGTAATACCTGCATCCCGGTAGCGGATACGGTTAGCAAGCCATCGGCTTGCATCGGCTCCAGTGACTGGAGTTCTTTGGCAAAATAATCGCTAAAGTTGATGGAAAATTCCTTTTCAATAACTGTAAAAGTTAATGCAAAGTGACAGATTATTTGGGTAATCACGGCACGGCGTAACTTATCGTCATCATCCAGTTCAACCCCCTTAAAAACAGGCAATTTATTTTCACTGATAAGCCGGGCGTACTCATCCAGTTCTTTGACATTTTGGCTATAAGCATCTCCTACCCTGCCAATGGACGTAATACCAAAACCTATCAGATCACAATCTGAATGCGTTGAATAACCCTGAAAATTTCTATACAGATTGCCTTCCCGCTGGGCAATCGCCAGCTCGTCATCCGGTTTGGCAAAGTGATCCATGCCAATATAAACATAACCGGCTGCCATCAGTTTTTGCCCAACCATTTGTAAAATATCCAGCTTAACTTCTGCGCTTGGCAGGTCGGCATCGTTAATCTGCCGCTGGGTTTTAAAGCGTGCCGGCATATGGGCATAATTAAAAATCGAGAAGCGATCGGGTGCAACTGCCAGTATGGTATCGATAGTCCTGGCAAAAGTGGCTACCGTTTGTAGCGGCAAGCCGTAGATTAAATCAATATTGGTTGAGCGAAAACCTTCGGCACGAGCCGATTCCAAGACACTAAAGGTTTGCTCTTCACTTTGAATACGATTGACGGCTTTTTGTACGGCAGGATCAAAATCCTGCAAGCCCAAGCTGATTCGGTTAAAACCGAGTTCACGCAGTTGTTTAATAGTTTGGGAATGAGTTTCTCTGGGATCAACTTCAATGGAATATTCACCACTATCATCATCTTTTAACAAAAAATGCTGACGGGTTACCATCATTAATTTCTGCATTTGCTGGTAGCTTAAAAAAGTTGGTGTACCACCGCCCCAGTGCAGTTGATTAACCACCCGACTGGAATCAAACAAAGCCCCTTGCAGGGCAATTTCTTTATACAGATTGTCCAGATAAGGTTCTGCATGATTGCGGTTTTTAGTGACGATTTTATTGCAGGCACAATAAAAACACACGGTATCGCAAAAAGGAATATGAAAATACAACGATAACGGGCCACCGGCGGCATTGGATTTGGCTATATGTTGGCGATACTCTTTATCACCAAAGCCGTCATGCAATTCCAATGCCGTAGGGTATGAGGTATAACGCGGCCCGGCCTTATCATAGCGATTGATAAGACCTAAGTCGAATTTGAGGGATTGATCGATCATTTAACGACTTCGTTAATGACTATCATATGATCATTTTTGTCCGTTAGAGCAACCTGATCAATAACACCAATTAAGTCACCCGGTTGAGATATGGCATTACCAGATTTGGAAATACGCGCCAGTAATTTAACCTGAGCAAAGTTGGATAATTTCATGTTCGGCATCATTGCCATAGCGTCATTTAGACTGACGGTTAACGGCAAATCGGAAACTTGTTTACGAACGATGGCTAAAGGCATTTTAGGACCTGATAATGCCTGAGCATATACAAAAACAGTATCATCCGGGCTGGTTGATTTTTGTAATTCAGGAGCCAGACTGACCTTTACCTCAATGGCAATATCAACCACATTGGCTGCTTGGGTGGATTGGGTAGCTTCTGGTGTAGAGACGCGATTAATCGCGTCTCTACTTTCAATTTTAGCCAGTAAAGCGTTTATCTCTTTCTGGGCATCAGATTCGGGTGGCAACAACGCAGCCAGTTTTCTCCATAACTTTATCGCCGTAGCAGGATCACCTTGTTGGGCTTTGGCCATACCACCCAACCATAAGGCATTCATATTATCAGGTTCCAAAGCCAAGGCTTTAAACACCAATTCAGTGGGTTTTCCTGCCAAATTTTTATCACTTGCATAAGCAATAGCATCGGCATAAAGCAACATAATGTCGACCTGATCACCCAACAATCGATACGCATTGGCAAAAGCTTCAACGGCTTTGGGATATTGCTCCAAGGCTTTATAAGAGCGACCCAACATAATCCAACCTTTTGCATCATCAGGAGTTGCCTTCATCTTCTCAGCCAAACCTGCAACCATTTTGTTAACTTCGGCAAGCTTGAGTGTATCCGGGTCAATCGCCATTTCAGCACTGTGACTAATCGCTTGATAATTACCCAGACTTAAATAAAGTGATCCCGCCAGCAAAGGAATACCTAAAACCAACACATAAACTAGCCACCTGCCCTGACTTTGTGTTGAGGTAACATGGCTTTTTATTTCCAGATCATCACTTAATGCCTGCTCAAGATCGACTAATTGTTCATCATATTGGGCCTGACTTAGTGCACCTGATTGTCTGCTTTCTTTAAGCTCGGCGAGGCGATTTTGCGCAATCAGTATATTACGCTGATCAAGGTCAGTCGCTTGAGCAGGTTGTTTGCGCCATAACGGCGGCAGAATAAGCAAAAAAGCAATTAATATCAGGATACTGACAATCAGTAAAAATAGCATATTCAAGAGCGGTCACCTTTTTCCAGCAAACTACGAATTTTTTTTTGTTTTTCAACATCCCTTTGCAAAGCTCCAGCATCAGGGTGCAAACTGGCAACGGCTTTTTTACGCCGAATAACGAAAAATACCGTGATTAACCCAACTAATAAAAAAACCACCGGAGCGATCCATAACACACTGGTTTTTCCTTTAAAAGGCGGCTTATACAACACAAAGTCGCCATATCGATCGGTCATAAACCGGACAATTTCTTCTTTAGATTTGCCCTGTTCCAACATTTCATAAACTTGCCTGCGTAAATCTGCTGCCAGTTCGGCATTAGAGTCACCGATAGTTTGGTTTTGACACACCAGACAACGCAACTCCGAGGTTAACGTTTCATAACTTTCTTGCTGCTTCGGATCAGACAATTGACGGGAATCAACGGCATAAATGCTACAAGACAGCATCAACAGAAAAACAAACAATAAATGCTTCATTAAGACTCGGTTTGTAATTTTGCAATCAAAGGAAGGAAAATTTGTTGCACATCTTCCGCAGTAACAGGTCCGGTATGTTTATAACGAATCAGGCCTGTTTTATCCATAACAAAAGTTTCCGGCACACCGTAAACCCCCCAGTCTATGCCGATACGCCCATCCTGATCCATAATACTGACGTTATAGGGGTTACCCAACGTATCCAGCCATTTTTTGGCATTAATTGGTTCATCCTTATAATTTAAACCAACAATAACCACTGCCTGTTGCCGGGCTAACTGGTTCAATATGGGATGTTCGGCACGGCAAGATACACACCATGACGCCCAAATATTAAATAGCCAGACTTTACCTTTTAAATCAGCAGGCGTTAATTTTTCTTCCGGTGCATTCAGTTTGGGAGCTGAAAATTGCGGTGCTGGTTTGTTAAGTAACGGCGATGGAATCTCGCCGGGTTTAAGGCTTAAACCCAGCGCCAAAAATACCGCGAGGATGATGAATAAAATTAGGGGAATGATGTACTTAAGCATTATGTTGGTTTTTTAAGGTGCCGTATTCTAAAAATGGTTTAGCATTAACAATGTTATCGAATAAAACTGAAATGATATTCTAACTAACCTGCGCAGATAACTTTTTCAGTTTCATCATTCAACAGTTCTTAAGATTATTTTTCAAAAAAGTCATTGTAAGGCTAGTCTGCCGGTATTCTGGCAACTCGATAACGTTTATCACAAGCAGCACACAAACCACCGACCGCCATAAATACTGCGCCCATCCATATCCAGCGAATGAAGGCTTTGTAATAAATCCGTAAGCTCCAGGCACCTTCGTCACCTAGTGGTTCACCAATGGCAACAAACAAATCCCTGGATAATCCGGCATCAATCGCAGCTTCCGTCATCGGCATGGTCTGTACCTGATAAACCCGTTTTTGTGGTTCAAGCTGGGCAACCTGCTTGCCGTCGTGACTGACGGTTACAAAGGCCTGTTGAGCCACATAATTGGGGCCCTTGGTTTGTTTTACACCATGAAACTCAAAAATATAACCGGACATATCGATAGTTTCACTGGGTGCCATGCGCACATCTTTCTCAACACTGTACACGGATGTTAAGGTAATACCGGTCACAAAGACGGCAATGCCTAAATGCGCGATGGTCATGCCATAAAAACCGGCGGGTATAGTTTGCAGTCGTTGCCATGAAAAACCTTTAACTCCAAGGCGATCAATAAATGACAGTACGGTAACCGCAACCGTCCACAACGCCAACGTTAAACCCAAAGCGGCTCCCCATGAATAAAAAGGCATCAATATGGGCAGTAACAATCCACCGGCAACACAGGCTGCGATAATCCAACGCACCCGCAATGCCAACTGACCAAGAGAATCTTTTTTCCAGCGTAATAACATCCCCAAGCCCACGGCAATCGACAGTGGTGCCATTAAGGGGACAAACACGGCATTAAAATACGGTGGGCCGACAGAAATCTTGCCTAAGCCCAAGGCATCAATAACCAAGGGATATAAGGTACCCAGTAAAATACTGGCAGCAGTTACTACCAAGAGTACGTTATTGAGTAAAATTGCAGATTCTTTGGATACCAGATCAAAAGTGGCACTGCTCTTGACCGATGGCGCTCTGACTGCGTATAGCAATAACGAACCGCCGACCACGACCGCCAAAAATATCAAAATAAACAGGCCACGCGCAGGATCGCTGGCAAAGGCATGTACCGACGTTAATACCCCGGAACGCACCAAAAAGGTACCTAATAAACTTAAAGAAAAGGCAAAAATAGCCAATAAAACGGTCCATGTTTTAAACACACCACGTTTTTCAGTAGCGGCTAACGAATGCATTAAAGCGGTTCCTACCAACCAGGGCATAAATGAGGCATTTTCTACCGGGTCCCAAAACCACCAACCACCCCAGCCTAATTCGTAATAAGCCCACCAGCTGCCCAAGGCAATACCCATGGTTAAAAACATCCAGGCCATATTAGTCCACGGCCTGGACCACCGCGCCCAAGCAGCATCCAATCGACCTTCAAGCAAAGCGGCAATGGCAAAAGCGAAGGCCACAGAAAAACCCACATAACCCATATAAAGCATAGGGGGATGGATTGCCAAACCGGGATCTTGCAATAAAGGATTTAAATCACGTCCTTCCAAAGGGGCAGGAAACAGACGTTCAAACGGGTTGGAAGTCAGTAGTAAAAACAGAATAAAACCGATGGAAACGAGGCCCATTACCCCCAACACTCTGGCCAACGTAGCAGCCGGAATACTTTTACTAAACTGCGCCACCAGACCGGTCCATATGGTTAACACCAAACCCCACAATAATAATGAGCCTTCATGAGCGCCCCATACACCTGAAATTAAATACAGGACCGGCAATGAAGTATTGGAATTAGTAGCGATGTATTTAACCGAAAAATCATGCGTCAAACAACTATAAGTCAGGCAACCGTAAGACAAAGCCATAAACAGCAATTGCGCAAATGCGGCAGGTTTGGCAACGGCAATCCAGCCGGCCTGACTGCGAAATGCACCTATAATCGGTACGATACCTAATACCAGCGCCATGCATAAGGCTAAAATCAGTGAAAATTGTCCAAGTTCTGCAATCATACTATTGACCTTTCCCTGCTGTTGGCTGGTTTTTTAAACTGTCTTTGACTTCCGGTGGCATATAATTTTCATCATGTTTGGCCAACACTTCCTCGGCAATAAAAACACCTTGTGTGTTTAACTTGCCATGGGCAACGATACCCTGCCCCTCCCTAAACAAATCCGGCAAAATGCCCGTATATTCGACCGTTACTTCTTTACTGAAATCAGTTAACTTAAAACGTACCATCAACCCGTCATTGGGCCTTTCAACACTGCCTTTAATAACCATTCCACCCAAGCGAAACAAGGTATCTTTGGGCGCTTTTCCTTCGATGACATCGGTTGTCGAAAAAAAGTACATCAAATTTTCATTAAAAGATTTCAAGGCAAATGCCGTTGCTATACTCGCCCCGATCACCATCAAGGCTATAAGAATTAAACGCTGTTTTCTGGCTGGCTTCATAATTTCTTACCGCTTTTGCTTTAGGCTTTGACGAAAAAACTGTTTACGTTGTACGACAGGAATAATAATGTTGGCCAATAGGACAATTAAAGTCAGACCATAAGAGGTCCAGACATATAAAGCATAACCGCCCATGGCAAAAAATTCTTGTATACTCATCGTTTTTTCTCCAAGACCATTGTTTTAACCCACTGTGAATTGCGTTCCCGCTGAAGCAACTCAACACGCATCCGCTGTATCAAGGCAATCACATAATAAACATTAAAAGATAAAGCCATTAACAACAACGGTATCAGCATAGTCACATGAATGGAGGGCTTATCCATTTTGGTTACCGTAGGTCCCTGATGCAGGGTATTCCACCACTCAACCGAATAATGAATGACCGGGATATTAACTACGCCAACCAGAGCCAATATAGCCACCGCTTTGGACGCCACACGTTTATCATCTATCGCTTCATAAAGACCAATAACACCCAGATATAAAAACAACAAAATCAGTTCAGACGTTAAACGGGCATCCCAAACCCACCAGGTTCCCCACATGGGCTTTCCCCATAGCGAACCGGTAACCAAAGCGATAAAGGTAAAACTGGCACCGATAGACGCACTACTGATGGTCACGATTTCAGCTAGTTTAATCCTCCAAATCAGGCCAATCGCCCCCGCAACTGCCATGACTATATAAATAAATAATGACATCCAGGCACTGGGAACATGAATATAAATAATGCGATAACTATCACCTTGCTGGTAATCGGCGGGTGCAAGATACAAGCCACCGTAAAGCCCTGCGGCCGTCAACAACACAAAAATAACCACCAACCACGGCATTAAGCGCTCGGTAAACGCGTAAAAATGCGGGGGTGATGCCATACGATGAAAAAATCGACCTACGGAATCCGGAACTAAAAACATAAGAATTTTATTAAAGGTAAATTCGATATTGGGAAGAACAAATCCATTGGTACCAGTTGACTACACGGCTCCAAGTTAACAACAAACAGTTGGTTGGCCAGGCTGATAGTCTATTGCTCCAGGTTAATAAGGTAAGCCGTTATTTTACGGGATAGTGGTGATTAATACTTGATGTTATGCAATTTATATTAAAAGCCACGAGGAAAGCATACTACACACGGTTAACCTTGCTGATTTTAAATGAACCGTAAAGCCGGCTAAAAATCAGGTTTAAGCATTTATGAGCGCTTAAAATATTTTATCAAGTCAAAAGATATGGTTTCTATAACCATCATAAAACAATCATCATGTGCAATATAACGATATTATTAGATCTTTATATCTTTAAAAAAGATGTAAAGCATCTGTAAATCAGTTAATACTCATCTTTAATGCAGCGGCTGTTGGCCAAGGAGCCAGCACCAAAGCCATCAATAAAATTGAAATTAAAATATTGATCTGGGCACCGACAGGTAAACCACTACCGGCTATTTCTACGGCATTGCTGGCAAAAATCAATACCGGAACATACAAAGGTAAAACCAGTAAAGATAAAATCATGCCGCCCCGGCGCAAACCTACCGTTAAGGCAACGCCAATCGCGCCAATTAAACTTAACACCGGCGTTCCCAGCAGTAAGGTTAATAATAAAATACCTAGCGAATGCGTCGGCATGCCTAAAAAAATTGCCAATAATGGTGCCACTATCAACAACGGCAATCCTGTCACCAACCAGTGGGCAATAATCTTTGCCAATACCAAAATAGACGCCGGATAAGGACTTAATAAAATTTGCTCCAAAGAACCGTCGTCAAAATCCGAGCGGAACAAGCCATCCAACGACAACATTGCCGCCAATAATGCGGAAACCCAAATAATACCTGGGGCAATAGCCTGTAACAAATGCGGTTGAGCACCAATGCCTAAAGGAAACAGGGTAATAACCAAAATAAAAAAGAACAGGGGATTGGCAATTTCCGAGCGGCGGCGCAAAGCCAACACCAAATCGCGTCGAATAATGGCAAAAAATGCACGGGATAAAGACATCAGGATAAGTTAATTCGTTGTACATCAACATCGTGTAATTCGATGTCATGGTGTGATGTTAAAACAATCATGCCGCCACTGGTACAATGCGCAGACATTAAGCTTTCAATCAAGGCAATACCCTGTTTATCCAGCGACGTAAACGGTTCATCAAGTATCCACACGACATTCTTGGTAATCAACAGTCGCGCCAATGACAAGCGCCTTTTCTGACCCGCAGACAATGCCTGAACCAATACGTCCTCATAGCCTGCCAAATGTACATTAGTCAGTGCCTGTTCGATCGAATATTGTCCGGGACTGCCTAATGCCAAGGATACTTTTAAATTTTCCAGCACCGTCAATTCTTTTTTAACGCCGTCCAAATGGCCAACATAGGCCATATCAACGTAATACTGACTATCATTAATGGTGTCACCGCACCAAAATACCTGACCGGCATCAGGTTCCCGAAAACCACATAAAATACGCAATAACGAGGTTTTACCGCTGCCATTCTTGCCTTCCAGCAACAAGACCTGACCGGAAACCAGCTCAAATGCCAGCCCTTCAAACAAGACACGGTCATCCCGAATACAACTTAAGTCAGTACCTTTAAGCAGGTAAGCCGGTTTTATACCCATTATTTAGCGGCAAGTGATCTCTGACGTACTGCTTCATAGAGCAATACACCCGTAGCAACGGACAAATTAAGGCTTTCTACCTGACCCAACATAGGCAACGATACCAATACGTCACATTGCTCCTTGGTCAATCGTCTTAACCCTTTACCTTCAGCCCCTATAACCAAAGCCATCGGCACGGTAAAATCGGCGCTATAAACAGTCTGCGCCGTTTCACCCGCTGCACCCATAATCCATAAGCCTTCGCCTTTCAGCCAGCGCAAGGTACGGGCCAAATTAGTCACCTGATAAACCGGTACGGTTTCTGCAGCGCCACTGGCAACTTTACAAACCGTAGGCGTAATACCCGTGGCATTATCTTTGGTTATAATAACGCCTTGTACGCCCGTCGCATCAGCTGTTCTAAGGCACGCACCGAAATTATGCGGATCCTGAACATTATCGAGCACCAAGAACAAAGCGGTTTGTGTTTCTGACAGGTTTTCAACTGCCGTTTTTAACTCACTTTCTGACAGCTCACCCGGCATTTCAACTTCAATCACAATGCCTTGATGATTACTGCCATCAGCCAGACGATCCAGCTTTTTTCTATCGACTTTTTCAGGTTCAATGCCCAATGCCAACAAGTCTTCAACTGCCTGAGTCAGGCGTTTATCTTGTCGACTGCTATCAACCCATGCCTTATGAATTTTTTTAGGGGAATAATCGAGTGCTGCTTGTACGGAATGTAGACCAAATAATTTGCTTGATTTCATTTATTATGAATTGTGAAGAACTTTCGTTTTGAATAGGAAGCTTGATACTTTACATCGGAAGCTTTAAGAGCCTGCATCCCGCATCGTCAGATCGGAAATCGCAGGCTAAAAGGGGCTAAGCCTTAGGTGACGGCTTCCTTTTTCTGCGTCTTTTTTTAGGCTTATCCGTACCTTCTGCTTTTTTTACAGCACCGGCTTTTTTTGCAGAACCGTCTTTTTGCACCAATTCAAAATCCATTTTCTTTTCATCAAGATCAACACGGGCAACCTTGATTAATACGCTATCGCCTAAACGGAAATTGACATTGGTGCGTTCACCTTTTAACTGGTGACTGGTCGGATCAAAATGATAATAATCCTGCCCCAGATTACTGATATGTACCAAGCCTTCTACATAAATATCGGCAAGCTCAACAAAAAAGCCAAATGAAGTCACTGCTGAAATAATACCGGGAAATTCTTCACCGATTTTATCCATCATATATTCACATTTAAGCCAACTGACTACATCGCGAGTCGCATCATCAGCGCGTCGCTCATTGGCCGAACAATGCTCACCCAACAAAATCATGTCGGGAACGCCATAAAAAAATGTTTCTATTTTCTTGCCAAGTAAACAATGACGAATGGCGCGATGCACCAACAAATCAGGATAACGTCGAATAGGCGAGGTAAAATGCGCATAAGCCTCCAATGCCAAGCCAAAATGGCCCTTTAAATCAGGACTATAAACCGCTTGCGACATGGATCGCAATAAAACAGTCTGAATTAAATGCGCATCCGGCCGATTTTTAACCGATTCCACCAAGTGCATATAATCCAACGGTGTCGGATTAACACCACCACCAAATTTTAAGCCTAATTCACCCAAAAAGGTTTTCAGATTAAGTAACTTATCCGCACTTGGACCATCGTGTATCCGTAACAGCTTGGGTATTTTTTTAGCATTCAAATACTTCGCTGCCGCACTGTTGGCGGTAATCATAAACTCTTCAATCAGCTTGTGCGCGTCGTTACGCACTACCGGCACTATTTTTTCAATTTTCCGTTCTTCACCAAAAACAATTCGGGTTTCCTGGGTATCGAAGTCCATTGCCCCACGCTCTTCACGACTCACGCGCATGACTTTGTAAAGTGCATATAGCTCACGTAAATGCGGCATTATTGGCTTATATTTTTCAGCCAGAACCGTATCGCCATCAACCAGCATTTTTGCAACTTCGTTGTAAGTCAAACGTGCATGAGAACGCATGACCGCATCATAAAAACGTGACCTTACAACTTTCCCCTGTTCGTCTATGCCTAATTCGCAAACCATACACAAGCGATCAACATCAGGATTGAGTGAACACAAACCATTGGATAATATTTCCGGCAGCATGGGAATGACTTGCTCAGGAAAATAAACCGAAGTGCTACGATTTTTAGCCTCTTTATCCAGTTCACTATTGACCTGCACATAATGCGAAACGTCGGCAATCGCTACCAGTAATTTCCAGCCTTTTGGCGTTCTTTTGCAATACACAGCATCATCAAAATCCCGTGCATCTTCACCATCAATGGTGACCAGTGCCGTATTTCGCAAATCAACGCGACCTTCCTTGGCAGATTCAGGTACTTCTGCACTCAGCGACTTGATTTCTTCCAGCAGTTCTTCCGGCCATATATTCGGCAATTGGTGAGAACGAATCGCCATTTCTATTTCCAGACCGGGCGCAAGATGATCACCTAATACTTCAATAACCCGGCCAATAGGCTGACGTAATTTAGTCGGTTGATCGGTAATTTCAGCAATAACAATTTGCCCCTGCTTGGCTTTACCAGCACCACCTTTCTGCACTAAAAGCGTTTGTGCGATATTTTTATTATCAGGCACAACATAGGTAAATCCGTCTTCCTTGTAAAGACGTCCGACTATCTGGTGAGTATTTCTTTCCAGAATCTCAACAATTGCGCCTTCACGTCGGCCTTTCTTGTCAATCCCCGCTATACGTACCATAGCCCGGTCATTATGTAGCAAGGGATTCATTTCGCGGGGTGACAAGTACAAATCATCGGAACCATCATCCGGCCGGACAAAACCAAAGCCATCCGGATGACCAATAATACGGCCAACAATTAAATCCTTGTTATTAACCAGACAGTATTGCTGTCCGCGATTAAACAATAATTGACCATCACGCTCCATTGCCCTAAGGCGTCGGCGGAGGGCTTCGAGGTCATCTTCATTTTCAAGAGAAAATGCCTTGGCGATATCAACGCGCGACAACGGTTTTCCCGCATGCTCTAACGCTGAAAGTATTAACTCGCGGCTAGGAATGGGGTTTTCATACTTTTCAGCTTCGCGCTGAGCGTATGGATCTTTTGTTGAATTAAAATCAACGTCTTTTTTAGACTTCGATGACATTTAAATAATAAGATACAAGATAATTGACACAATTAAGTAATTTCTTTATATGATACATGCTTAGCTTAACGATGAGAATTGAAAAATAGAAAATCCTTTTGAACTTATACCATTAATCTTATCCAACGCCGCAATTTCACCTAACCTTGTCTATAGTTTTAATTGACAAAAATAGAGGGTATGAGTATAGTGCGCGTTCACTTTGCTTTTACAGCAACTCTTTGCCGGGATGGTGGAATTGGTAGACACGCTAGCTTCAGGTGCTAGTGAGCGCACGCTCGTGGAGGTTCAAGTCCTCTTCTCGGTACCAAAAATCATGTTCCTTTCTTGTTGATCTACCACGTGTTTGAGGAGAGTAAATTTCTCTGTGTTACACAAACTGCTACACATATTGTTGCACGCAGTATGTCGAACAGGAGAGAAGCCATGCTCACCCCCTTCGCCCTATTACCTCATTAAACGCCGTCAAACTTATTATTACAGACGCCGGATTCCCGTCCTGCTAAGGCTGTTATTCGGTTGCCTTAAATTTATCATCTCTTTGAAAACTACCTGTTTTCAGGATGCAAAAAATTGGCTAATAGCTATGATGACTACTTTAGCCAACTCGTCCATCAAGAATCCATAAAAAATATGCGCATCGACCCAAGCAAAATTCTTGGCTTTACTGTCAAAACGGACAAGGATGGCAATAAAGATTTAAACTTTCCTGTTGAGGAAATTATCGCGCTACGTAACGCCGCATTTACAACCGAAGATATCAATTCTTTCATAATGACTGCACAGAGCAGCAACCCTGGCTCAACAAGAATTAGCGAAAACGTACCCATTCTTAATCAAGTCAACGAATGCTTATCTGAAAAAGCAGACCTGACCCTAATACTGCTACCACAAATATAATTAATCTATAAGTTACAATTAGATATTCGAATAATAAGATAAAAATCAATCACCCTCTGTTTTTTCTTCGTGTCTTCGTGGTGAAAGCTTTAATCTTTGCACAACTCAGCGGCATAAGCATCCAGGGCGTTAATAATAGCCATATTACTATTGCTGTTACTGCGTAATTCATACAGTCGTGCCATATAAGCATCCAGGGTAATACTGGCTCCTGCTTGCCGACCGGTTAACCGATTTTTGCAAAGCTCATGCCATTTTAACTGCTCGTCAGCATTGAGTGTTTCGGGATAATTACGTGCCCGATATCTAAAGAGCATTTCAGGCAGACGGGGATCGTTAAAACACATGGCTGATGTTGCCAACTGCTCTGGAGACATTTCCCTGATTTTTACCATTTTCTGCCGGTCGGGTTCAGAGAAAAAGCCGCCACTGTAGATAGATAAATCAGGGTCGGAATCTTGCTCGGCATAAGCATGACCGCTAAATACAGCGGCCAACTTTTTATCCAAACCATTAGCCGCTTTAATTTTTTCAATATTGCTTAGACATAAAGCCCAATCAATCGCCAGTCTCTGTGCATCGTCCGGCTTGATAACAGACACTGGGGTAACAACCGGGCATTTATTAATATGCACGGTTTTTAGCGGTATTCTCGTTACCCCTTCGGGCAAGTCATCCGTCGCGGTAAATAGTCGTTGCTGAATGGCTTCTATTGATAAAGTCAGTAGTGGTTCAGGATCAACCGACAAATCGTAAACAATAATGCCATTATTGTTGGTCGGATGTTTGCAAAGGGGCAAGACAATGGCAAGGCCATTCTTAACGATGGAGTACATACCAGATATATGTACAACCGGTTTAAAGCTGCCTAACTGCAGCAACTCCAAAACTTTGGCTTTACCGCGATTTTGCAACAGAAATTGATATAATTTTGGCTGGGCTTGATTGACTAATTTGGCCATGCCGATGGTTGCATAAACATCTGACATTGCATCATGCGCAGCTTCATGAGCAATGCCATTGGCAACCGTTAATTGATCCAGTCGTAAACTGGGTCTGCCGTCATCATTAACCGGCCAATTTATGCCTTCAGGCCTTAATGCTCTTGCAGCTCTGACCACATCAATAAGGTCCCAACGGGAATTGCCATTTTGCCATTCGCGTGCGTAAGGATCATAAAAGTTACGATACAGGCAGTTACGGGTAACTTCATCATCAAAACGAAGATTGTTATAACCCAGGGTACAGGTATTGGGTTGGGCAAGTTGTTGATGTATCCGGCCAATAAACTCGGCTTCACAAACGCCTTTTTGTTCAGCCAACTGTGGGGTAATGCCGGTAATCAGGCAGGAATCAGGGTTTGGCAGGCAATCCGGTGCCGGTTTACAATAAATAACCAGAGGATCTTCGATAACATTAAAATCAGCATCGGTGCGAAGACCGGCAAATTGTACCGCCCGGTCTCGCTGAGGATCGATGCCGAAAGTTTCGTAATCGTGCCAATAAAAGGTTTGTGTATTGGGATTGCGTTCGGGCATCTTGCTAAATGGTCATTAAAGCTCTTAAGACATCGACACGACTAATAACGCCAACAAATTCCCCCTCATCAAATACCGGAAAACTTCTGACCGATGACTTCTGAAATTGTTCAGCCAGATCGACAATAGTGGACTTGGCATCAACGCTGATCGTATCTATGGTCATGTAGTCACCGACTTTGCCACTCATGCCTTGATTGTAAACCGCTTCTAAAAAAACCTTAATACCGTCTTTTTCAGAAAACATGCCAACCAAATGACCCTTTAAATCAACAACCGGAGCACAGGTGATTTTATGATCCAACAATTTCTTGATCGCATCAATCACATTTGTATCTTTGGTTAAGGTGACTAATCTTTTAGCCATGTAATCTGCTACCGTAATTTTTACCAGCATAATAAATTCCTCATTAGTATTTTTATTATTGGTCTGCTGAAGCGTAAATCAACTTTGCGTTAAACGGGCCTCTGCATCCATCTTCTTTCTTTTATCACATTTTTCTACGCAAACACATTCTGCCTTGCTCATACCGCCACCACATGAGCCTTTAATGGCGCGTCTGCCAAAAATAACACCGATTGCCATAATGGCAATAACGATTAACATCACTACAAAAGTTACTAAAAAATAAGTCATGATACTACCTCATAAAGTTGGCACAGATTGATGTCATTCTTACCTCAATCTTGTTTGCTGTTTTAAATATTAAAAAACGCAGGTTTAGAAGTTTTTCTCAAAAAAACCATTTACCTGCATTGGCCGCTGGCCTTGTAGCTATTCGGCTGTCAATTATCATTTTATTCAAACTATGGATTTTGATCGCATGGCAATATCGGAGATGCTTTTATCAAAAAGAGTCTACAAAAAACTACTTATCGACTTTAACAAGCCATTGCTAATGGTTTAATTTTAGCATCCCGCGTCTATAAATATTCAGTATTTTTCTGGTTATTATTTTTTAGTGAAAACATCAAGCATACTTACCGGGACTAATAATCGTGACAATGACAAAAAATAGCTGCTAAATTTAACTGAAAATCCAATAGGCTAACGCTGGCAAATTCAACGAGAAAAATACCGGAAGTAAGCTAAGACCAGTTACCCACAGAACCTGTGGATAACTCTGTGTATAGCTTGTTATATTTAACTCTTAAGTGCAGTTTTTATTACAATTTTGTCAAATCGTATAAAAATACGACAATCTGTTGGCAATTATAATTATCAATGAGTTACGGGTTATCACTTGGTAATCCTGCAGTTGTCAACAACTTAAATGAAAGACATTCAAGCGATTGATTTTTACTGTGCACAAATCAAAGTCAAGCATAATAAAGTATTTAGGCTACCGATAAAGAGTAAAACGAAATGTTCATCTGTCTATAAATAAACGAATCAAATGCATCAGTATTAATAAAATTGACGACCGCAAATAAAAATCGCCTATCATATTGTCACGCAACGACCAGAGCGTCCACTATGATTTAATTTATTGATGAGGGTTTGATGAAGCATTTCTTATTGTTTGTGATTTATATCGTGCTGTTAAGCTATGGACATAATGCATCGGCAAGTAAGCAGAATAAAGATCCCCAGCAAGAGGTACTACAATGTGCTGCATTCAGTCCCTATGTGGGAAAATTTAATCCCAATTATGGTGAGCATCCTTCCAAAGAATTAATCAATGAATTACTGGATAAATTAATTAAGCAAACCCCTTTTCGTTGCATCATGACTTATGGTGTTCTAAACGGTCTGGACACTATTTTTACAGCGGCGAAAGCTCGAGATATTAAAGTCATTGCCATTCTCTGGCTAGATGATGACCTCACTGTTAATTCACAATCCATTGCCAAAGGCATTGAAGTTGCCAAAGCTTTCCCGAAAACCATCATAAAACTAAGCTGCGGTTCTGAAGTAAGAACCCGTCATGCCTATGCTTTTGATGGTGAAATAACCCGTTGTATCGATGCTTTACGCAAAGCCGGTGTAAGCCAGCCAATTACTACCATAGATACCTGGTGGGAATGGTGCAATCGATCATTAGAGTGCGGACAGACCAGTTTTTCAGCACAGGTTGATTGGATAGGCATCAATATATTTCCTTGGTGGGAAAATAAGTATTCCGGCATCCATACCTGTACCAGCGCAGAAACAGCGGCTGATTTTCATATTGCACGGCTTGAAGACGTTCGCCGGGTAAATCCCGAAAAAGAAATTATGATCACTGAATTTGGCTGGCCGAATGGTCCGGAAGGCGGCACGGAAGTCAATAACAAAACCAAACAGCATTGCGGTATAGCCGGCAAGAAAAACCAAGCCTTGGTCGTTGAATCGACATTTAAAAAACTGGCCAAAAAAAAATGGTCCGGCGTGGTATTTGAGGCATTTTCAGAAAACTGGAAAGCCGGTGAAGAAGGTGGTTTTGGCAGTTTTTGGGGAATATGTCTCGGCGAATCTCCTTACAATTGTAGCAAGAAATTAACTATCCACTAATGGAACAAGATGATTGTGCCAATCATTAGCAAAATACCATATTATCATTGCGTATCGTTTGATAGAATACCGGCTTACGGTAATCAATGAATCTTGACTTCATTGGACAATGATTTTATTCGCTTTAGGTTATCGATTGTTTTTTATTGCCTTAAAAACCGGTAACCCACTGTAATCGTTTATATTATTTAATAAATTCTCAACAAATCAAACCATTCCAAATAAGTATAGCTTAAATTTACTCTGCAACAGCCAGTAAATACATAATCCATAAACTACTAGAGGCCCCCTTTTTAAATGAAAACTGTGAAATCGATACTACTTATTTTGATGCCCGTCTGGTTATTATTGCTACCGGCATCCAGTTATGGACGCCATGCTGCGATAATAATTGATGCGGATAACGGTAGCGTATTGCACGAAGAAAATGCAACTCACTCATGGTTTCCGGCTTCACTTACCAAACTGATGACCCTTTACATGACCTTTGATGCGTTACAAGCAGGTCAAATTCATCTTTACGATACCTTAACGACATCCAATCATGCTTCACGCCAACCCAACAGCAAACTGGGATTGAGGCAAGGTGAATCGTTGACGGTTCAAGAAGCGATTTTAGCGCTTATCACCCGTTCGGCGAACGATGCCTCTGTCGTTTTGGCGGAACATATTGGCGGTACTGAAGAAAGCTTTGCCGTTAAAATGACTACCAAAGCGCATAATCTGGGGATGTACGATACCCATTTTATGAATGCAACAGGCCTTCCCCACCAATGGCAAGTCACAACTTCACGTGATATGGCTATACTGGCATGGAAGACACAACGAAACTTCCCTAACTATTACCCTTATTTTGCTGCACACAGCTTTAATTTTAAGGGCCGTGAACTACGCGGAATCAACAAATTTACCGCCAGTTATCCGGGCGCTGAAGGTATGAAAACCGGTTTCACCTGTGGCTCTGGTTACAATCTTATTTCTGCCGCCAGTCAAAATGGCAAACATCTGATCGGGGTAATATTGGGTGGAATGACCAGTGCAGAACGTTATCAGTTAATGATCAGCATGATGAATAATGGTTTTGCCAATAAATTTACCCCTTATCCCGCCAAAAACATCACTACCATGGTAAGCAACTCAGCAGGCACACCGCCCTATCAACTGGGTTGCGGAAATATGGCACCTACCGCCATAGGTTCCAACGATAATAACCTTAAACCGACATACATTAGTCAGAGTCGACACACTGGCAATCGCAAAAATTTTAAGAAAACCAAGGTTAGCAGTAAAAGTAAAGTTGTCAGTCACAAAAAAGTCGTTATCAAGAGCAAGAAAACTGTCAGTAAAGCCAAGCCTAAATCCAGCAAAACCCGCTATCATCGATAGATATCATCTAAAACAACCTAAGCGCATACCGCCAGACAACGTACATAAAATATCAACTTATTTTATGTACGTTTATAAATCATGTAATCATTAGCCTAAAAATACTAAATCCCTTACTGGTCTCTGCCTTCCAGGCAACTCGCCAAAGTAAATCTTAGTATCAAAATTGTCATCAGGACAGGGTATAACGTGAAGTTTTCGGGCAACGCCAGACTGCCTAAAACAAAAGTCATTATAACCCAAGGCTGAATTAAGCTTCTTTTAGCAAGGGACAACATAAAACCAAAACTTTCCTCATCAATTTTATGCCGCTGGCTAATAAAAAATAACGATACAAAAGCAGCAAACAAGGCAAAATAAAGTGGATAGAAAAAAAATATCGGTGAATCATTGTTAAACAACGGTTTCCAGTAACCAAACCAAACCAACAAAATACTGCTGGAAAAAATATCGTAGCAAATTATGACCGATATTTTTTTAATCATACTGGTTAAAATACTGATAACAGCGATCGCTAAACTACTATAAGTCAACAACTGTTCTGCCAGCATGGCTTGTAATGGACTGGAAATTTGTACCAAGAAACAAAGTGTAAGGCTAAAAACAATAAAAATCGGCATGGCGGTCAGTTAATATCCATAAAAAAAATACCCTTAAAAAATAGCGTTCACCCGTTGTCACATTTATAAACTGAGTTATTTCAAATACAAATCAATATACAACAAGCCGGTAAAAAAAGAAGAAAGATTCTTGCTGACATATGTGCCCGGTTTAGTGATAGCCATATCAACTATCGTAATGCGCATCGTGAACTCATTTCTAATCAGTTCGTTACCGCACAGACTAAGTTCGGTCTCGTGTATAGAATCTGCATCAAGTGATAGAAAATAGTATTTTGAATCTCATTGATGACCAATTTACGAGAAGATTCTCATGAACAATACTTCGGATAGCTTTTATAATTAGTACTTCACGAATAACAAGGCTTGTGGAGAATTAAATCAAAATCATGCAAAATACAGTATTGCATTAAATATTAACCAATTGAAAATTAAAAAGTTATTTATTAGTAATGATAATCGAATTTTTGAGATGATTTATCAAAAACCATATTATTTCAATAACCTACCACCTGAAGTATTGTAATAGTCAAACCAATAAAAGTAAAAATTAAGCCCTTGATTGAACATAATAAGTCTCCGACTGTGCCATCATAATGTACGATAGCTTGTAATTAAGACTTTACTTATTTTAATGTTATTTATGCTGACAAATTTTCAATACCTCAGAAAAATAAAAGAAATTGATATAAGCCGTTATTTAGCGTTAAATATGTTCATTTATTTTCCGATAATATGTAATTGACGGGCTCGTAAAACCGGTACCATGACAGGTTATATTAGAGTGTATCCACTAAAAAAAAAGAATAAAATGATGAGCGTCATCGGGTAATGCTACATAGCAACAATACTAACCATCCAGGAAAAGATTAATCATGAGTACAAAAAAAACCACTATCCATAAACCGCTATTATTGAGTAGCTTGATCATTTCGGTTACCTTGGCAGGTTGTGCATCAACGCCAACGGCTGTCGAACCTGAACAGAATGATCCTTGGGTAGGCTGGAACAAGGGTACTCAATCATTCAATGACAATCTCGACAAAGCTATTGTAAAACCATTAGCAAAAGGCTATCAATGGATAACACCCGATTTTGTTGATGAAGGTGTAACCAATTTTTTCAGTAATATTAACGATATTGGCGTAACCATCAACGATGTATTGCAATTTAAAATGGCACAAAGTGGCATGGATGCAAGTCGTTTCCTGATTAACACAACAGCAGGTGTTGCCGGTTTTGTTGACGTAGCAACCATGATTGATTTGCCTAAACATAAAGAAGACTTCGGGCAGACCTTAGGATTCTGGGGGGTTCCATCAGGCAACTATCTGGTATTACCACTCTTTGGGCCAAGCTCACCAAGAGATACGATTGGACTGGTCGGCGATGCGTTATTTAACCCATTGACTTATGTTTCTATATTTGGCGGCGCTGCGGCAACCGCAGCAACAGCAGGTGCCAAAGTCGTTGATGTGACTGATAAACGCGCAAATTTGATGACCACTGAAAAAATACTTGATGAAGGTGCGGTCGATCGTTACGACTTTATTAAAAACTCATATGAACAAAATCGTGATTATCTTATTCATGATGGTAATCCTCCTGAAGACACTGATCCCGATCTGTTTGATGATAACTTTGAATCCGGAACCAGTGGCGGTACAACTAATGGAAAAGGATCTTCAAATGCAACTCCTGGCAATAACAGTGGTGACGGCAGTAATAAATCAGATGGTTCAAAATCACCATCGACTGATAAAAAACCTGAACATTTTTTAGACTTGTCGGAACCCAAATAAATAGTCATCATTGGCAAATAAATTACCTTATCCTGGTAACTGGTTCGATAGTCTACAACCAGCCGGTTTAAGGTAATTAGCTCTACTACCCACCCCCTGACCAACGACAATTTATACGATAGCGTAGCAATACCCCCTAGATCTAAGGAGTATGAAATGAAGTCACAACAACTTGTTAAAGTATGGGATCTTCCACTTAGAATTTTTCACTGGCTACTGGTTGCCGGATTCATTATCGCTTACCTGACTGAAGATGATTTATTAACAATTCATGTTTGGGCGGGTTATCTGATATTTGGTTTACTGGTGTTTAGGTTAATCTGGGGATTTATTGGCAATGACTATGCCAGATTCTCAAATTTTTTATGTAGCCCGATTCAATCAATTGCCTATATCAAAGACCTGATTTCCTTAAATGCTCAACGTTTTCTTGGCCACAACCCTGCCGGTGCTGCCATGATTATGTTGTTACTCGTTAGTCTGTTACTGACTTCCATCACAGGATTTGCTGTTTATGGTGCAGATCAGGGTGCAGGACCATTAGCCGGCATTATAGACTCAAGTAGGGAAGATTTATGGGAAGAGACTCATGAGTTCTTTGCCAATTTGACCCTATTCTTGGTGATTGTACATATTGTCGGGGTAATCGCTGAAAGTGTTATACACCACGAAAATCTGGCAAAAGCGATGTGGAACGGCCTTAAAAAACCTGCAGAAAAATAAGTCGTGTCGATCTGCATTGCATTGAATTGACCTGTTATACTGCTTTTTTCTGGATCAGGACCATGCAGCCTTTAGCGACATAAAATAAATTCTGCAATCACCATCTTGAGTATTGGCTATGCTAACCCAACACTACAAAAAACATGACCACCGCCAATAAAGAGCAGCAAGTTGTAGCCACTTCAAAGTATGAAAATGGCATTGCCATTTTGAGCATACTCGGTATTAGTTGTTATCTGATACTAAGGTATGGGCTTGATACAGGTCATGACGTTTATACACTGTCCATCAATACTGCCTTAACGTCAGCAATTGCCTCCCTCTATCAGGGACAGACAACCTTTTCTACTGTACTGGTACAACTACCGCTGTTGGCGGTTTTGCTACTGGGTGGTATGCCTTTACTTTATCAGCTCATCATAAAACTATGTCACGGCGATTTTGGTGCCGATTTACTGGCAGGAATATCCATCGTCACGGCAATTTTACTGGATGAATATCTGGCCGGAAGTCTGGTGGTATTAATGCTCTCGGGTGGTGCGGCCCTCGAACACTATGCCGTTCGTAAAGCGTCTTCAGTACTTGAAGCGCTGTCCAAGCGTATGCCGTCAGTGGCACATAAAAAATCAGCTGATACGCTAACCGACATTACTACAGAACAGGTAACTATCAACGATATCTTGTTGGTCCTCCCTCATGAAATTTGTCCCGTTGACGGTACCGTTCTGGAAGGAACCGGCACAATGGATGAATCCTATTTAACCGGCGAGCCTTATATGATGTCGAAAACCATAGGTTCACTGGTCATATCCGGCGCGATTAACGGTGATTCGGCCTTAACTATTCGTGCCGACAAACTTTCTGTTGATTCCCGTTATGCAAAAATCATGGAAGTTATGCGCTCTTCCGAGCAATATCGTCCCAACATCAGACGACTGGGCGATCAACTGGGTGCGTTATATACGCCATTAGCGGTACTCATTGCCCTAACTGCCTGGCTAATCAGTGACGATGTCGTTCGTTTTCTGGCCGTACTGGTTGTTGCCACGCCCTGCCCTTTATTAATTGGCATACCCGTTACCATTATCAGCTCAATTTCGCTGGCAGCCAGACGGGAAATTATCATCAAAAATCCGGCTATTCTGGAAACGATAGGTACCTGCCGCACTGCAATTTTTGATAAAACCGGCACGCTAACTTATGGTCGCCCCTCATTAACGGGCTTGATACCCGGAAAAAACCAGACTGAGCAAGACGTATTAACCCTAACAGCCAGTCTGGAGCGTTATTCAAAACATCCACTTTCCGGTGCAATTATTAAAGCCGCAGAAAAAGCTGGATTATCTTTATTAACGGTAACCAATATCGCCGAATTACCCGGTAAAGGCCTTACCGGCACCGTAATGGGTAAACAGATACAAATAACCAGCCGTAAAAATTTTATTGAAACAGCATTGACTGGCACTGAAGAATTGCCGCCCCTGTCAGGAGGCCTTGAATGTGTTGTACTAATTAATGGGTATTATGCCGGAACGCTGCAATTTCGTGATGAAGTTCGCACTGACAGCTCTTCCTTTATCAATCACTTGCAACCTAATCACTTGTTTGAACGGGTGATGCTGGTGTCCGGTGACAGGGAATCCGAAGTGCGTTATCTGGCAGAACAAGTTGGCATTAAACATGTTTACTTTAGCCAAAGCCCTGAACAGAAACTGGAATTGGTACGCAAAGAAACAAAAATGGCAAAAACCATATTTCTGGGTGATGGTATCAATGATGCCCCTTCCTTAACCGCCGCGACTATTGGTATAGCCTTTGGTCAAAACAGTGATATTACCGGCGAATCAGCAGATGCAGTGATTATGGATAGCTCGTTGTTAAAAGTCGATGAGCTGTTTCATATCGGTGAGCGAATGCGTAAAATTGCCTTGCAAAGCGCGGTAGGTGGTATGGCGCTAAGCTTGATCGGTATGGGTTTTGCCGGCTTGGGTTATCTGTCGCCGGTAGCAGGAGCCGTAACCCAGGAAGTTATTGATGTGCTGGCTGTTTTAAATGCCTTAAGAGCCGCCATCCCACCAAAAACACTCTCCGATTTTTGATAAATCAGCCACTTTACACTCAGTGTTTTCGAGGATTATTCACCCGGCTCTTTCAAGTTGCCTTGTTCTTTAATTGCCTGATAATATGCCAACGAATCGGAAATAGCTTCCAGTAATTGAGTCGGAATTTCATCCCGATTGAGTATGCCTGTCACAATGGCATAAGCAACATTCATATCATCAAACGAGTTATTGTATTTTTTGTATAGCTCACGGGAAGGACCTTCGTGGTATTGATGGACCCGATAATTAAGCTCACCGTTATCTATTTTTCCATCACGCCACTGAGCAAAATCGAGATCCAATTTTTCCAGCTCACGGTGTAATTCTTGCCCATAAGCTTTAATCAGGTATTGCCGGAGCAGTCGGTTAATATTTTTCGGATAATCTTTCATAATGATTCTCTACTCTACACAGCTTTGTCACAATATATAAGTTTTCAGATAAATAATTTCGATGCATACAGATACCATCCCTTCAAGGGATGGTATCTGTATGAACTTACAACGACATGAATGGAAATTTAATTTCTGAAAGACTATAGAGCCCTTAATCAATCAAGCACGGTTGGTGTACCAAACGCACCTTGGCTTCAAAGGCAAGCTATACAGGTCTTCTGTTTAAAGCTTAAAATGCACCAGTACTGTTCTAAAGGTATCCGTTGATATCGTCACCGATCCGGTAAACGGAAAGTCAAGCGTCATAATGGTAAAAAGCGACAAGGCGACCAGGGTAGACAACATTGAGGACATAATCAATTGAGCGACAAAGTTTTCTGTTCCAAAAAATATCGTAAACAGTATCGTAATCAAGCCGCCGGATAACAATACAACCCAAAGAATCGGCGGAATCCCAGGCCCTGCGGCCAATATCCGCTCACGTCGCAGTTCAGCGGCTTCATTTAATTTCACCACGGATTGTTCAAAAAATATTGCCTGACTTTCATTTTCAGGCAAAAAAGACGTATAAAGATCCCAAATTATATCGGAAGCGGCCTGCACCTTTTCGCTGCGCTTCCCAACTGCCAGTGTCGTCCATTCATCGTTAACAATAGCAGAGGCATAGTTTCTTAGCGCCAATCTCACAGCATTCTTAAAAACAGGCGGAAAACCGGTAGAATCCCGGTAAAGATCTTCAATACAAATAGCTTCTTGGGCAACATTTCTGTCAGCCCTGGCAAAGTTTTGCCAAGAGACAATAACCATAAAAGCCAGCAATACGGCATAAATAACGCCGATGGTGGAGAAGATAAAACCTGCCACATCATTATGGGTTTTAAGCTGGTGAAAGGGAATAAACCTTCTGACCAGAAAAAGCGAACCTATGGTTACCCCAAGGAATAACCCGATCACTAAAATAGCCAGCAAAGTAGTCGGAACATAAAACAGCAACCATTGATTTAAAGGCATGTATTTCTCCTAAAAAATAAATGCTATCTGTTGATCGTTTATGAGTCAATACGGAATTTTCCCATATCGTTCGACATAGCTGATTTATCTAAAAATGTGTACGACAAAAATATGATCAAAAAAAGCAGCATACCCTTATCAACTACTTCATATCAATGATAAGCCGAGCAAACAAATCTACCTGCAGCCAATTGGTAAACTCAATAACGGCCATAGGATCGGTCGGACCTTTGGTCATCCACATAATCAGCCTGATTAGTGAACGGTCAAAAGACCGGTAACCAGGATAATCAAGCTTACCGGCAAAAACAGCCATTTCTTTAGGTTTCCAGACTATTTGTCTGAGAAATTTTTGCAGATAAGGATTGTTTTCCGGCCTGCATTTTTCTGGTTTGCGGGCAACCAAATTTACCGAAAAAAAAGCATTCGGTTTCCTGTCCAAAAGCCGCCTGTTTTTCTCAATAAACGTAATAACTTCGGAGCTGTGGTGTCCGTAGCGGATACTGGCTCCTATGACAATTTTATCGAACTTCGCCAAATCGAGTTGGGTCGCCTCAGTAACCGAAATGACGGCAACCAGATGGTCTTCTTGCTCAATGACAGTTCGCAGTCGATGACAAATTTTTTGAGTTTGCCCGTCAGTGCTTGAATAAACAATAAGAATGTTGGCCATATGGATTTTCAGATAAATAATTTCTTTGTCGACAGATACTATCCCTTCAAGGAATTATATCTGTATAAGTTTACAGCGACGCAAATTGGAAATTTAATTTTTTGAAAGTCTATATGTCCAACGTTAACATGATTTCACTGAAAAAGAGCTTACAATCATTAGTAGCTCACCTCTTGTCAGTTTTCCTGTTAACGTCTGACAAATAACCAGACTAAAACAACAATCAACTCAGACCAACCATTCACTGGAAACTGGCGACTTTAATTGATCTTTTTGAATCAAGTTTCAAGCATTAGTAAAATAGTCATCATGCACTGCAATTACTTTACTCTTGAACATACAGACTTAATAAGCACCCATAAAATCGCCTTTACCAACTTCCAGTCCATTATGCCGTAAAATATCATAGGCAGTGGTGATGTGGAAGAAAAATTGCGGCAACCCGTAGTTGCACAAGTAGGTATTACCCAACAATTTTTTCTCTTTTGGTGTCCCTGGGCGCAACACGATTTCACGCTTGTCACTACCTTCAAATTGCACAGGTGTCAGACTTTCGATAAAAGCCAGGGCCTTGGCAATTCGTTCTTGTAATTCGGAAAATGTCTGTTCGTTAGTATCATAAGCAGGTACCTCAATACCCGCCAGCCGGGCAGTTACACTAATGGCAAAATCAGCGGCAATTTGCACTTGACGGTTCAAAGGGAACATATCAGGAAACAGCCGCGCATCCAGTAATACTTGCGGTTCAAATTTTTTTTCAGTGGCATATTCTTCCGCTTTACTCAAAATAGCGCTGAGGCTGGTCAATAACTGTTTAAAAACGGGTACGGACGTGGTGTACATATAATTGGACATAGATTTTGCTCGGTTAATTGATTAAAGTTATTGTTTTACACTGTCGGTAAGTATCTCATGGATAAGCCGGGTTTGGTAAATTCAACACGGGGTCGTTCCACAAGGTAACCACCTATAAAATTAAACGTTGATAAAACCACATTACTTTATGTAGGGCGTACCGTGCGAAATTAATTCATGGTTCTAAATAACTCACGGGTGTTATGCAGATAATTATATAGACAGCGTTAGTGTCGTTAACATAAACAGATCGGTAAAAATCAATCAAACACAATAACCGGCGTACCGTCTTTTACAGTATCATAAAACCATTGTGACGTTGCTATGGATATTCGGACACAACCATGAGACACGTTGTCGGCCGGAACTAACGGTGAACCATGAATGGCAAATCCGCCATTAAAATACAATGGGTTATAAAGTTTACCCAGATCACTTTCGCGCCAACCGGAAATTCTCCATTGAATGCGAAACTTGCCACGCGGCGTGCGAGCCACACCACAAACCTGCTCTCCCGATTTTTTCGATATTTCGCAATACTTGCGATTCGAACCGGTTGATACCGCGATAACACGGTTGAGTCCCTGCTTATCAAAAAGCATCAGCACCTGACGCGTAAGATTTATCTCGATACGCGGCAACCCCATCTCGGGATGCAATCCTGAAGGAACTTCTGCTTGTGGCAAGGCTTCTTGTGTTTTTAATGTGTATGTACCAGTGCGCTTTAATTGGGCATACTTTTGAAACGCTAAAACACCCTGCAACGTCTGTTGATCGTAAAAACCATCGACAGTCCCCACGTCGTAACGAAGTTCCATAAGCCGTTTCTCCAGAGCCAATACCGCCTCGCCTTGTGAGCCGACTTTAAGAATTCTGGAAGGAGTAAACGAACCCGAATTCAATGGCGTCGTCGGAGCGACTGTTGATGTTCCTGGCGAAGTGCCTGCACTCTCTGTAGAATTTGTCGTTAATGGTGGTGGCAACGTCTCCACAGGCGCCGACGTTTTTAACCCGGAAACATTGTCCTTATTAACTGAAACCCTTGTGACGACCTTTGATTTTGGCAAATCAGCATAGAATCGTTGCACAGATTTTAGCGCAAGTGTAAAGCTACCACACCCGGTCAGCAAAACGAGAACTATCAATGCGAATAATGCTTTCATAATGGATGGATGGATTGTTTATTTGTGCTGATCTATGCTGCATTGCAACAGCAATGGACTATTTATCGCATTGAATAGGCCCGTTTAATTAAACGACAGCATTATTTCATAGCACTTATAATCAATAGCTATTGTAATTCACACAGACTAACCAACGATACCATTGAGTCTACATATTGTAGATAATAGTGCTTTATAAGCCACTACATTAATCTCCCTTACTACTTATTTTATTCTTGATACGAAAAGCCTGACAGCATATATTCCTTAAAAATTCTACATGGCTCTTTTCACAAGCCGTTATGTGCGCTATCGTACTGACTGTGTTTAGTTTTGTAGTTATAGTGAAATTGTAGTATTGACTGTCTCCAGAATCATCCAAAATCTGGGAGTCATTTAAAACCATACCTTACCGATTCTTGATTCTTGAACTCGCCTTAAGCCTTGCAAAGGCTTTTAGCTTAACGGAATAAACACTTAATTGGAGATTTACCTATGAAACAACTTGGCAGATTTTTTTCCGCATTTTTTTTGGCACTGACATTATTGGCTAGCGTGAGTTGTGCATCAACGCAAAAGCATGAAGCAACCGGCGAATACGTTGATGACAGCATCATCACCAGCAAGGTTAAGGCAGCCATACTCAACGAGCCTGGTTTAAATTCTGCAGAAATTAACGTTGAAACTTTCAAGGGCATCGTGCAATTGAGCGGTTTTGTAAGTTCGCGTGCAGATATTAATAAAGCGGTTAAACTGACTCGTGACGTTGGTGGCGTAAAGTCAGTTAATAATGACATGAAACTTAAATAGACAAGGAAACCATTATGGAAACAATCAAAAAAGCATCCAAATCTGCACATGAGACTATTGATAAAATCGCCAATGCAAGCAATCAAGCCGCCGAAACTATCAACGAAAAAGGTGCAGAACTAAAAATTTCCGAACAACAATTGGTAGAGACTTGCCGTAGTTATGTCCGCGAAAATCCTATGGCATCGTTAGGTATCGCGGCAGCGGCAGGATTCTTTCTGAGCCGTCTGTTAAGTAAACGTTAAATCGTAAATTATCATGAACCCGGATGCCCTGGAAAAAAACACCCAGGGGCAGGATTCAAATAGTAACGATACGCCAAGTAGTTCCGGCGTACTTAAAGATGCCCAAGCGTTATGGCACGAACTGCGTGGCTTAATCTTGGCTCGCTTTCAGCTTGCCATACTGGAGACACAGCAAGCCGGTAATAGCCTGATAATCATGATCATAGCAGGCGTAATAATCGCCATCTTGCTTGGTAGCGCTTGGTTGGGGTTAATGGCTGCTGTAGCTCTCTGGCTGATCGAAAATGGCGTGGTAATGGCCAGTAGTGCCATTCTGCTGGCGGTCACTTTAAATTTGTTGCTTGCGATAATCCTTTGTGGGGTAATACGCGACAAGAGCCGCAATATGCAGTTTCCGTCGACCCTTCGGGCCCTTCAGCCCATTTCCCCAGAGCTTCAGAATACGGAGAAGTAATGATGAAGACCTGCCTAAGTAAATCCAAATCTCTTGAAGCTCAAATCAAAGATATGGAGCAGCTTGCATTAATCCGTCAGCGCAAGGTCAGTGTTCGTTCCACAACCTTGCTTCGTAAAATACACCAACAAATGACCACTCCAACAACTTTACTACTGGCCGGTGGCATCGGCTTTATCATTGGCGAACTTACCAAGCGCAGAGTACCTGACAACCTTAGCAATACAGATAAGTCAATAACTACAGATACCTTACCATTAACAACGGCACTGAACCTCATTGCCTCGGCACATACTTTATATATGGCTTTACCTATAGCGTGGATAATGAAGACCTTCGAGCAATCAAGAGCGTCTTCAAATCGTCAAGCACCCAATCAACCCGGACATCCGGTGTCAAACGATATAAATGGCGAGAAAAACCATCGAAGCTCAATGCACTAGGACTGCTATCCGAGAATGTCGACTATCGAAGGAATGACTCCAGATGAAGATAAAAAAATTCCAGTGTTAATCTGAATTTTCCTATTTTGACGTTATTATGGCCTCATAACGACCTTATTTGGCACATTTTCATCTATATCGCTAGTACTCAGTCAATCTGATAATGTCGGATAAAGTTTCTTCAGTTTTATCCGCGCATCCTCAGTGGTAAATCGCCATTTCATAGAGCGAGCAATAGCATTTCTTTTTTCTTGCCACGCGGAAATTTCTGTTTTTAAAGTTTCTTGATCTGGAATGCGGCGATCCATACATTGCCGTGACAGGATGCTTAATTCTATTTCAGCCATATTTAACCAGCTACCATGCTTGGGCGTGTAGTGTATTTCCAGTTTTTCAAGAATTCTTCTCGCTTCTTTTGGCTCAAATGCCTTATATAAAGAGGCGCCAGTATGGGTATTCAGATTATCCATAACCAGGGTAATACGTTTAGCCTGCGGGTAATGGACATCAACCAGATTACGGATCTGATGCGCCCAATCAATAGCCGTTCTTTGATCGGTTACTTCAACAAACCGTTTGCCCCGTAAGGGTTCAAAAAACATAAAAACATTACTCACGCCATTACGTTCATATTCCGTGTCGTACCGAGCGACGGTGCCAGGCTTTGCCGGTATTAGTGTTCGCGTGTCTTTAATCTGTTGCTTACTGCTTTCATCCATGCAAATTAGTGGTTGCGCTTCATCATAAGGTCGCTTGTAAACATCAAGCGTATCTTCCATAGCGCAAACAAACTCAGCATTTTTTTTAGCCGGAATACACCACTCTTTATTTTGCCAAGGTTTTAACTCGTTTTTTTTAAGGTTTGCCGGATAGTTTCATGCGATACACTTTCGATATAACCCAGCTCAACCATCTGCTGTCCAAGTAAACGTAATGTCCAGCGGCTACGCCCTTCAGGTGCATCGCCACAACTTAACGCGATCAAACGGGCTTCATTCTCACCATCAATAGTACGGCTTTTAACGCGAATTGACTTTGCTC
>NZ_JAOEGU010000034.1 GCF_025583945.1 Methylobacter psychrophilus | reverse complement strand
CACACGCTTGCCATGTTTTTATATGTTTTAGTTGCTGTTCAGTTAATGCCATGAGATATCCTCAGAAAAAAACTGAAGGATACCAGTGCATTTAAAATGTTTTAAGATGGTGGCGCTACGTGCTTACTGTATTGCTAAGGGATGGTGAAATTTATTCAAATATGAACACGGAGCCACCAAAAATTGCCAAGGAAATATAGTATGGTATCTGGATTTACCAAATCAAGACTTGGCGTGAAATGGGCATCAACATGAAGGGAAATGCCGGAATCAAATATGGCTCTTGCCATTCGACAGGTAAGGAGGAAGATATTTATTGTACATGCCTTCAGGACAACCACAAGTGACTACCCGTACGGTTATTGATACCCCTATAGACACTGGTTGAGACTCCTTACTAATCAGTGAATATTTTTAGTCGCAGTACACCCCTGGAAAATCACGACTATGACTACAGTAAGTTGATCAGTAATGCTCGCCTGTATGACTACACTAAAAGCTTCACTTAATACCCGCGATCTTTCTGAGCTGGATAAATGAAGCGTGATTGACGTTAACATGCAGACATTTTCACAAGGTAATCGGCGATTGTAAAGTAAGACTCCCCCCATATTTTATTTAAGAATCACGCTTCATAACAAAGATTTAAATACAAATAACCTTATGTTAAAAAATGAAAACCCTTAAATTTAAACATAAAAAAAGGCAGCTATAAGCTGCCTTTTTCAACGGTGTAAAAACAAAAGCTACTTACAGCTTTTCTTTAATACGAGCCGCTCTACCTGTCAGATCACGCAAATAATACAATTTAGCACGACGGACATCGCCGCGACGCTTAACAGCAATTTCACTGATAATAGGACTATGGGTTTGAAAAACACGCTCAACGCCGGTACCGTGAGAAATTTTTCTAACGGTAAAAGCAGAATTTAATCCGCGATTACGCTTTGCAATTACAATACCTTCAAAAGCCTGAATTCTTTCACGCTCGCCTTCTTTTACTTTAACCTGAACAACAACCGTGTCACCTGGATTAAATTCAGGAATCTGTCTTAGCTGTTCTTTTTCCAATTCATCAATAATATTGCTCATTACCACACCCTATTCAACTTCACTTTTAAATTGTTGCAGGAGATATTTCTGCTCTGCACTTAAATTCATGTTTTTTAACAAATCCGGTCGTCTTTGCCATGTTCTACCCAACGCCTGCTGCATGCGCCAGCGCTCTATATCAGCATGATTACCGCTTAATAGAACATCTGGCACTGAACATTCAGGAAGTTGCTCAGGCCGGGTAAAATGCGGATAATCCAACAAGCCATTCATATGAGAATCCTGCTTGGCAGATTCCTCATGACCAAGTACACCTGGTAATAAACGAGTTATGGCATCAATGACAATTAATGCACCAAGCTCACCACCACTAATAACATAATCACCGATAGACCATTCATCATCACAATCCAGCTCGACAAAACGCTCATCTACACCTTCATAGCGCCCTGCAACCAAAATCAATTGCGAAATATCGCAAGCTTCTGACAATAAAGCCTGGGTAATCGGCTTACCCTGCGGGCTCAAATAAACTACTTTTGCAGCTTCACTACCAGCCTGCTTTGCGCTTTTGACTGCATCGTGCAAGGGCTGGCATTTCATTACCATTCCAGGGCCACCACCGTAGGGACGATCATCCACTGTTCTGTGCTTGTCGTGCGTATAGTCTCGTGGATTCCATACTGACAAACTGACTATTTTTCGCTCTATTGCCCTGCCTGTTACGCCATAACTTGCAGCTGCGGCTATCATTTCAGGAAATAATGTTACAACATCAAAATGCATGATGATAATTAAAAGTCAGGATCCCAATCTACAATCATCCTGCCGGCATCCAGATCAATAGCAATTATTGTTTGTCCCTGTAAAAACGGAATGACCCGCTCCCGCTCTCCTTTAACAATAACAACATCATTGGCACCGGTTTCCAACATACTTTCAACAACGCCTAACTGAATTCCCAGATTGGTTTCAACAGCCAAACCAATCAGATCAGACCAGTAATATTCGTCTTTTGCTACTTTTGGTAATTGGTCTGGGGTTATAAAAATATCCCAACCCATAAGACTTGCGGCCTCATCCCTATCAGTAATACCGTCAAGCTGAGCAACTACCACCTTGCCCTGTAACTTGCCGTCAACAACATTAACTGATTTAGTTTCGCCACTTTTTTTCAACAACCAGGGCGAGTAATTTAAAATATTTTCTTTACACTCAGTAAAAGAAAATACCTTAACCCATCCCTTTATGCCAAAAACGCCGGAAATTTTCCCAACGTTTATTTCCTGCTGCTTAGACAACAGATTATGCAGCGACTTTAAGTGCGTCTTTAATCAATTTTGCAACACGTTCTGAAGGTTGGGCACCATTGGCTTTCCAATAGTCAACACGATCGCTATCCAAACGCAATCTTTCTTCATTACCACGAGCTAACGGGTTAAAAAAGCCAACACGCTCTATATAACGACCATCGCGGCCGCTTCTGCTATCGGTTACAACAACATGATAAAAAGGGCGATTTTTAGCGCCGCCTCTTGAAAGACGAATGGTTACCATCTAATTTCCTCAAAAACGTTTAGTCAAAATTTAATCTGCCTATTTTACGCGAATTTTACTATAAGTGAAGAATAAATTGGAAAGAATCAACACTTAATCTGTTTTTTTCGCGTAACCACTTGGTAAAGCAACAAAAAAAACTACTTCCTCATGCCTCGTACATTGCTTTTTATGCCACGTATCATATTAGCCATATTGCCTGATTTAAACTTCTTCATCATTTTCTGCATCATCAGAAATTGCTTTAGAATACGATTAACATCCTGCAACTGCTGACCACAACCTGCTGCAATACGTTTTTTTCGGTTACCTTTTATCAAATCAGGATAACGTCTTTCCTGCATGGTCATGGAACCAATAACAGCGATCTGGCGAGATAACTCCTTATCATTAATCTTATCTTTCATTTCCTGAGGAACACTACTCATGCCGGGCAATTTATCCAGCAAAGAGCTGACACCACCCATACTTTGCATTTGCTGTAACTGTTCACGAAAATCTTCCAGATCAAAGCCCTTGCCTTTCTGCATTTTGCGGGCAAATTTTTCAGCTTTTTCCTTATCAACCTTTTGCTCAATCTCTTCAATCAGACTCAGCATATCGCCCATACCCAAAATACGGGAGGCTATACGGTCAGGATGAAAAGGTTCCAAGGCATCGGTTTTTTCGCCGACACCAATAAACTTGATAGGCTTACCGGTAACATGCCGAATAGAAAGCGCAGCACCGCCTCGGGCATCGCCATCGGCTTTAGTAAGAATAACACCTGTTAATGGCAGGGCATCATTAAAAGCTTTTGCGGTAATGGCGGCATCTTGCCCCGTCATACTATCAACAACAAATAATGTTTCGACAGGATTTATTGCTGCATGCAAGGCTTTAATTTCGCCCATCATTTCATCATCAATATGCAAACGACCGGCAGTATCGATAATAATGACATCAAGAAATTTTTTCTTGGCCGCTTCAATTGCATTTTTAGCAATATCAATAGGCTGTTGCGACAAATCACTGTCAAAGAAAACTAAATCAACTTCATTTGCCAACATCTCCAGTTGCTTAATAGCCGCAGGACGATAAACATCAGCACTGACCACACCGACTTTTTTCTTTTGATTTTCTTGCAGCCAACGGCCCAACTTAGCAACGGTTGTGGTTTTACCTGCGCCCTGCAAACCTGCCATTAAAATCACTGCAGGCGGAACCGCGTTGAGGTTAAGCCCTTCATTCGCAGCCCCCATGACCTTGACAAGCTCAGCCTGAACCAGCTTGATCATTGCCTGACCGGGTGACAAACTTGCCTGCACGTCCTGCCCTAAAGCACCTTCTTTGACGCGTTCAATAAAGTCCGTAACAACCCCTAGAGACACATCAGCTTCAAGCAAAGCCATACGCACTTCACGTAGTGTTTCCTTGATATTATCTTCGGTCAGGCGACCCTGACCCTTAAGTTTTTTAAGAGTACTACTTAATCGATCGGTTAAATTATCAAACATATCTATGTCTTTATTGTTTAATCTAAGAAAACTACCCGCTAGTACAAATGCGCTAGGACTATTTAATCTGGTATATTACCATATCCATTAAGACCTTTGCACCCGTTGCAATAACTGAACAATTTAAACCCTGCCGATTAAGTTAAGATAGCTTACCCGATAATTTTGCCAGCTTTTATATAAACCAATGATAACCACCACACTAGCCACTCTATCAATAGGTACCTACCTGGCAAGTACCCTGCTTATTGTCCGCCACTTTAACCAGAGCAAAATGCAGCGCACAGCCCTTTATCTGGCATGGACAGCGGTTTTTACACAATTTTTATTTAAAGCTGTTATTTTCCAGAAGAATGGCGGCTTTAACTTTAGTTTTTTTAGTACCGGTTCACTCATTGCCATGATTGTTGCCCTGCTTTTATTAATAGCAGCACTCAATAAACCTGTAGAAAAATTAGGCATCGTAATATTTCCGATTGCTGCCTGCATGCTGGCATTAGATCTTAACTTTACCGAAAAAACACAACTATTAATCACCTACAACTGGGCAATGAGCGCTCATATTCTGACCTCAATTATTGCTTTCAGCCTTTTAAACATCGCTGCCCTACAGGCCATCTTGCTCGCCATTCAAGACCAGCAACTAAAAAGACATCCACCGAAATGCTTTATTCAGTCATTGCCGCCACTACAAACCATGGAAGCCTTATTATTTCAAATGCTCGGCGCAGGAATTGTATTGCTGACTATTTCATTAATTAGTGGTTTTTTGTTTATAGAAGATTTATTTGCACAGCACTTGGTACATAAAACCGTTTTATCCTTGCTGGCATGGGTGATATTTACCGGTCTGTTAATAGGCAGGAGTCGTTACGGATGGCGTGGACAAACAGCAATACAATGGACTTTAATTGGCTTTGTATTGCTGCTTTTGGCTTATTTTGGTAGCAAACTGGTTCTGGAACTGATTTTACATCGATAAATCGCGTAAATAGACACTTAAAAACACAGATACCATTCTTTGCAGCATAGATATTTGCCCAAGTAGAAACCACTGTAACCCCCGATAGTTCTCCCTTGACGGAGATTAAACTGCTTGAGTTTATTCTCCTCGGCAACGGCTCCTGCATTGCCCTGCATCCATGCACTCGTCACCCCAACCCTCTCCAACAGGAAAGCAAGCTTGGCGATTGTTCTACACGTTATTTTATTATGCAAAAAGTTGTATGGATAGCAATGCCATTACAGGGATGGTTTCGGTAAAATCGTCCTGATTTAAATTGGCAGGATACATTCTTAATTACAAGCAGCACCACAGAGCGATGGGGCATTAATTTAATTTGGAAAATAATCAATAACGCTTTATTCTGTGTAATTTTTTAATTACTTCAGATTTCACTGTAACAGCAAAGTGATTCAACCTCCCATCATTGCATTTAAAAAGGGCAAAACGTTTTGAGTTTAGACAGTTATCAATCGGTAGATCGCGAACAATTGGCCAAAGACCTCCGCGAACTTCACCAGCAAGCTTTAGCCAATATTGGTATTGACGATTTTAAGCATTTAACAAGAATGGAACGCTGGGGCAAAATTTGTTCCATTATCGGCTATGGCACGGCCTGGATTTTCCCCAACCCCATTTCCGCACTGCTAATCAGCCAGGGCAGCTTCACACGTTGGACACAAGTAGGACATCCGGTTACTCATAAAGCATACGATAAAATTGAAGGTGTAAACAGCAATTACACCAGCAAGAAATTTGCACAAGGTTGGCGACGTTTTATGGATTGGCCGGATTGGATGACTCCGGCAGGCTGGCATCACGAGCATGACGTACTGCATCATTACAGATTGGGTGAAAAAAAAGACCCAAACAATGCGCAACACAATATGGAATGGCTCAGGCAATCAAGCCTGCCAATGTGGCAACGCTATGTGATTGTGGCGCTTTTTTCCGGAATATGGAAAATTGTCTATTACACACCCAGAACCCATAAGGAATTGCGCTTAAATTCTGCCAGGCAGCAGGGCGAACCTGAACCGGTGATGACCCGCCTTGGAGCATGGAGTTTATTTACCAAACAGGGCAGAGGATTATGGCTGCATAGCATTTTACCTTACACAGCCTATCGTTTTGTATTGCTGCCTTTGCTGTTTTCCCCCTTAGGAAGTTTTGCTGTTATCAGTGTATTAATTAATTCAATTCTGGCGGAAATCCTCACCAATATGCACAGTTTTTTGGTGATGATTCCAAATCACGCAGGCGATGATGTAATGATGTTTGACGAAAAAGCCAACAGCAAAGGCGAATTTTATCTTCGGCAGATTTTAGGATCAGTGAATTATCCAACAGGCTCTAATTTGAATGATTTTTTTTATGGCTGGTTAAATTACCAAATCGAACATCATTTATGGCCGAATATGCCATTAAGTCAATATCAAAAAATGCAGCCACAAGTCATGGCTTTGTGCAAAAAACATAATATTACTTATCTCCAACAGTCTGTTTTTAAAAGGCTATTGAAAGCAGTGGATGTTATGGTGGGAAAAACGTCGATGCTGAGACCGGCCGTAACGTAACTTATTAAAATATCAAAAAGTGATGCCATCGAAGGATTTGATATTTTTATTTCTTTTTGTCCTTCGTGGTGAATAAATATTTTTACCATTAAGTCTTTTACTCGACCAGCGGCTTTTTACTTAACTCAATAGCGCTTTCTGACGCCATCAGCTGGCGTAGAGTTACGGCAATTTCTTCGCCCAGCTTGGTAAGACATTGACTTTGCATCTTAACCATCACCCCGTAGTCAGTGGTCGATGCCGGAAACTCGTATTCGGAACGTTTATCGATGGCCGGTTTATCTTTATGCTTAATAAACCACTGGGCAACCAACCGGCTCTGTCCACTGGCGTTCACATTAAACTCCAGTATATCGATACCTACTTGATAATCGACAACCTGCCGCTGTGACCAGGGATAACGGATTATCCGATCCGTACCCAACTGCCGGGGCAAGGCTTTGAATAGCGCGAGAGAGATATTTTGATCCAAACGCTCTGCCCAGCGATGATCTTCGGAAATTTGATACTGATTATCAGTGATTGCCACAATCATCTGTGGCCGGTTTAGATATTCAGGAATCCGTATTGGCCCCAGCCCAACTACCGGCATTTGAGCTGCGGCAACCGGCGAAGGCACAGCAACCAAAACAGAATCAGCGCTAAGCATATAAAACTGTACCGGCTTACTATCACGCGCACACCCGCTTAATAAAATTGCCGAAACAGCCATACCCCAGACAAAAATAGATCTATACTTCGCCATACCATAAACGCCAAATTTCATAATACTGTTACTCCTTTCCGTAAATAATCGAATCAGGATGACGCTCAAGGTAATCAGTCAAATCCTTTGTTGATTGGGCAGCATCACGCAGTGCATTAAGCGATTGCCATAAAGGCGCATCCGGTGCAGTCAGCCCTTCCACCGAACCTAACGCATGATTTGATTCCAGTAACAAATTATTGGCCGTATTAAGAGTCTTCTCACTGGCACTAAGCACTGGACGCATTTCGCGGGTAAGTTCCTGAACCATCATTCGGGTATCAGTCACGGTACCGTTCATATTATTAAGTAATGGTGTCAGATTGCGATTCAGGTTGGTCATGAGTTTTTCAGTTTCGTCCAGCGTTTGGGCCAAGGCTGCGCGATTTTTCTTAAGTTCGTCAGAAGTTGCTATTTCACGAACCTCTTTTAAAATTGCGGCAAAGTCTTTAACAATTTCTTCCAGAGGTAACTGACGAAATTTATTCAGCATTTCATCAGCAGTCGTCTTAATTTGATCCGCTGTCGCAGGAACAGAAGGTAATTCCGGTATATCTTTATAATTAAGTCCCTTTAATTTACCCGGCTCGCCTCGATAAAAGTTGAACTCTACGTAGAGCAATCCCGTCAACAAACTTTGCGTTTGTAACTGAGCCTTAAGTCCGGCATCAATTAATTGCTGGGCATTTTTCTGACGTTCTTCCAATGTTGGCGCAGCGCTAAAAGGATAGCCGCTGGAATCCAACACCATTTCCGGACTAATCTCAATCACTACAGGCTTGATAATTTGCGATTTTTTTTGATTAAGCTCCAAAGAAATTTCTTTAACAGTGCCAATCTGCACTCCTTGTAACTTGACCGGCGCTCCAATATTCAAACCATTCAAAGCGCCATCAAAATAGATGACGAACTGGGTTTTTTGCTTAAGCATCTGCCCGCCACCAAAAATCAGGATAGCAGCTATCAGTAACGTAAGCGCCCCCACCAAAAAAACACCGATGGTATAAGGATTAACTGGTTTACTCATAAGCTACACGCTTCCTGATTTTTTGTTACATTAGCTGCCCAATTTTCCGTTTCTCCACGAGTAAGAAATTGGATGACTTTAAGATCACTGGATTCAGCAAGCAGTTGTTTGGGAGGGCCACTGGCGATCATGGTCTTGGTTTCCGGATCAAGAAAGACCGAGTTGGTACCAATCGCGAAAATGCTGGCTAATTCATGGGTTACCATGACCACAGTGGTCTCCAGATTATCGCGCAGACTACGAATCAAATCATCCAGTAGCTTGGCACTAACAGGATCCAGTCCCGCTGAGGGTTCATCGACAAAAAGAATTTCAGGATCCAGCGCCATCGCTCGGGCCAATCCCGCACGCTTTTGCATTCCGCCGCTGATCTCGGAAGGATAATAGTCTTCAAAGCCTGCCAACCCGACCAGCGCCAGTTTATAGGAGACAAGTTCGCGTATTCGCTGAGCACCCAAAAGCGTGTGCTCGCTAATAGGCAGCGCTATATTCTCGGCCAGCGTCATTGAACTCAACAGTGCGCCCGTTTGAAATAATACACCGGTACGCTTTAAAATGCGTTGCCGAGCCTTGTTATCGGCCTGCCAAAGACTTTCTTCGCCATAAAACACATCGCCTTTAGCCGGATTTTGCAAGCCTATCAAATGCATCAATAAAGTACTCTTGCCACAACCACTACCGCCCATGATGATAAAAATATCGCCACGATTAACAGTAAAGTCCAAATCCTTTTGAATAACAAAATCACCATAAGCCATGGTCATGTTTTTTATGGTAAGACACACAGTGGTCATGACTTAAATTCCCAGACGGTTGCACATCACCGTCATCAAGGAGTCAGCAATAACAATAAAAATAATACCGGTCACCACGGCAGAAGTGGCTGCGTCACCCACAGCCGACGCACTCCGTCCGCATTGCATGCCACGCATACAACCAGAAAGCGCAATCAACACGCCAAATACGGCACATTTTGCAACACCAATACTAAAATCCGTTATATGAACCGCACTTGCAGTACGATTAAGGTATTCCACCAGCGATACATCAAAAAAGCTCACCGTCACCAGCGCACCGCCAATTATACCCATCAAATCTGCATAAAGACAAAGCAATGGCATAATTAAAACAAGTGCCAAAATACGCGGCAAAACCAGAAATTCCATCGGATCAAAGCCCATAGTTTTAAGCGCATCGATTTCACTATTAACCTGCATCGTGCCCAACTGAGCCGCATAAGATGCACCTGTTCTGCCAGACATGATAATGGCTGCCATCAAACCACCCATTTCTCGTGTCATCCCCAATCCCACCAGATCGGCAATATAAATTTGTGCGCCAAACAATGCCAACTGCACAGCTCCCACGAAAGCCAGAATCAGCCCCACCAACAAGCTAATGAGTGTAACAATAGGCAGTGCTGAAGGCCCACAATCCTGAATATTTGTCCATAAATCGACCCAGCGAAAGCGTGCCTTGCCACGTGTCAACGCAAAGACACTGAGCGCCGTCTCGCCGATAAATGCCACAAGCGCCTGACTATCTTTAAAAATGCGTATTCCACCGTTACCAATAACTTCAAACCATGGCATTTTAGTTTCATGACGCCGCGCACCAACCCTTTCAGGCACGGCATAGACCAAGCTTAATAATCCTTGAATACCTTCAGGCAACGTTGTGGTGTCTACTTCAATACCCTGTTTTACGCCATAATCAACCAGACGAATCAACTCAGTCATTAATAAGCTATCCCAATGCCCCAAAGCTTCAGTTGAAAAAACCAGCCGCTTAACATTCGATCTATCACCCAATCGCTCCAAGACAACATCAAGCGAAGGAATCTCTGCCTCCAGCACCCAATCACCGACAATAGCAGCTTCCAACGTATGCCCTGCAAGGCTCACATTAATTTCACAAGGCACATTGTTTACGGTCATAACTGTCATGAATAAGGTGTACTTAATAGTATTTAGCTAAAATATTGATTTAAATTAAAACATACAGGCATGACATAATCATTAACATTTTTGCTATGCCTGTATTTAATTACTGATTTAAGGTATTTTTTAATCGCTGTAGGTGTAATTAAATAGCTATACTTGGATAAGACATCTTCCCCTGCTCATCCTCATTAAAGAATGAATGAAGAAAAATTATTACCAAGCCTATACGATAATTTAATTTACGGAATAACCACGTCCGCTCAGGCAAGCACCAAGAGCCCTGTTATAAACATCTTGTGCTGAGGAAGGTGCAACCACCTGACTTTGTTCGGTTTTTTTGCTGTCAATTTTTTGAAATCCTCTCTTCAGACCGCCTGCCGTTGCTCCGATGGCCGCCCCCTTACCCGCATCGCCGGCGATAGCGCCAATTGCCGCCCCTGCCGCAGCTCCACGTGCGCCGCCACGAATTACCTCCCCTTTCTGCTTGGGTTGTGGCGCTTGTACGTTAGCCGGATCAAAACCGGATTGTTTAACTGCCCACAGGTGACAGTCATAACGATCTTTCGAAAGTTGCTCGCTACTCTGGCCTTTTGCCGGATAAACCACAATATCGCCCTGCACCACTCCAGGAAGCAATACCGTATAACATAGCGAAATAGCAGTAATTAAAAACTTTTTAGCATAGGGTTTATTCATAACATTCCTCTCTCTTATACAACATTAACTTCAACATATAGCCCCTTGCAATAGTAACGATAAGGGGCAGAATAACTCACTACTCAACGCATTGAAAAACAAGAACCCATCTAAAGTCACGAATGTAATCAATAAAATTATAGTTAAATCATGAGAGGAATCAATCTTACGATTCCTCCATAAAAAGGCACAGCCACCTGTGTAAATCCCTCAGCCAATGAACAGCAGAGACCTGTTTTGATACGGTAAAATGTATAGTACCAACCATTTTTGAGTTAAGATCATTGTGTTGATCGCTTTTCGCCAACAGCACTAATCATTCCTTAACGCTTTAAACCAAAAAGGTTATTTATGTTCTATTTTACCCCTTCACGACTTGTCGCTTTAATGACCAACACGTTGATAGTTATTGGCCTTATCTCCTCCGTACACGCTGAAAATAGCGATCATAACCATCCACATTCCATTCAGGTAAACGGCATGGGTATTGTCTTGATTGCACCAGACAAAGCTGACTTAATCTTGGCCATCGAAATACAGGCAAAAAGCGCCGAGATTGCACGCGATCAAGCGGGAGCAACAATGACAGCACTTATAAAAGCAATAAAAGAGTCAAACGTTGCAGATAAGGATATTCAAACCCGCCAAGTTTCCTTGTATCCGATCTACAAGCAAGATGCTGCCAATAAAATCAACGGCTATCAACTCGCCAATCGCGTAACGATCTGCGTACGTGACATCAGTAAGGTTAGTACCATCATTGATTCTGCGGTAACAGCGGGTGGTAATGCAGTCCGCTTACAAGCTATAAATTTTGCCATTGATAATCCGGAAGCCGCGCTGGCACAAGCCCGTGAAAAAGCTTACGCCAACGCACATGCCAAAGCCGAACAATATGCCAAATTGGCAGGGCTTACTTTAGGTCGTGTCATGCATATCAGCGAAGGCAATAGTATGCAACCAATGTCGGTGCCTTATGCAGAAATGAGCGTTATGAGAAAAGCGACCTCAACTGACAATTCCACACCAATACAAGCAGGCGAACAAGAAGTTTCAGTTACAACAGAGGTTATTTTCGGCGCAGAGTAACATGACATAAAGGCAACTCATTTGGCAAAGCGTTTACGCAAATTTTTAAAACGCGTGACAATTTCATCTCGCATCATTTTCCTGCCTACAGCATGACGCGTGCTACTCATAAATCCTGCGACCTGATCGCTTGAGCTTCGGATAGTCGAAAAGACAAGAGTACCCTTATTGGATACAGTGAAAGCCCCTGAGACGGCTTGAGCGGCATTATAGGAATGTCCCACAAAAAACTCGCGCCTTAGTATGGTCAGACTGGCAGGATCTTGTTCTAAAATACGATGCTCCAGCACAAAAGTCGGACGATTTTGAACTTTTCTCTTAACCCAAAAAAAACCATGTTCAATATGTAATGATTGATTTTTAGGATACTCCAGAAAACTTCGATAGACTCCAGGAACATCTTTAGCCAGCATCGTAGAAGCCTTGGTCATTTCGACTAAATCGTTTTTTGCACTGGCTTTGCCCCCTTTCCCCCTATCATAATCAGCAACGCCATTAATGCCTGATTTAAGATAGGCTTTTATTCGTCCAGCCAAAATGTCACGATAAACTTTAGATACTCCCTGGGTTGACGTTTGCCCGGATGCTCTCAGCGTGGCAATTTCTTTGGTGGACAGATTAAACGTGTTGCCTCCGGTAAAATTTTTCAGTTTCTTAAGTTCAGCAGCATCTGCTGAGGTAAATTTTGCTTTAGCCAAACTGGCATCAATCTTAAGCGGATCAATACGCCCTGAAGCAATCACATTGGCATCAGCCTCAAAGATCCGGGCAGACAGCACCAGATCGGCAAGTTTATAGGTATAAATTGGCGCATAGATGGCAAACGATTGTGCCAGCATATTATCTGTCGTTTCAGGTAAATCGGCCGTTATGATTTTTCCGGCTAACAGTTTTTTCTGATCCGCCTGCTTAAAGCCAAGACTGGTAGCAATAATTGAGAGCTCGCCAAAGTTGCCATCTGCATATCCGCTAACAGGGACAAACAACAATGCCAGAAAAATGCTGAAATTAAGAAAAAGTACACGCATGAATAGAAGCCGATAATTCAGATTGATAAAGTTGACTTCTGTATATAGGTTAGTCGAATTACTGTCAACACAATTCAAACAACCAACCGCAAAAAGAATACTGATTTTCTTTTGGTCATTCTTGAAGAAAACACTCCAGAGCGTCAATAAATAAGTCCGGACAGATTTCTGTCAAAAACCCTTGAAAACCACAACAATTGAAATGTACGCTTAGGAATATTTCCTTTTCATGGTGCGCATCTAGGCGTTTATTAATGATTTCGCTATGATGCTGCGATTTATAATAAAGTCTTGGATAAAAGATGAAAAAGGTGTTGTGTGGGATGCTTGGGCTAGTTAGCCTTTCAGCGATAGGTGCAGTGCAGGAAAAAGATAAACCGTTGGACTTGGGTATCATCGACATTGTCGGTGTGACCCCTTTACAAAATAACGGCGTTGCTGCCTTAAAAATACCGGCAAATATTCAAACGGTATCTGCAAAGCAACTGGAAGATAGCCAAAGCCTGTCATTGGCAGAGTATATCAATCGTTATTTAGGTAGCGTCAGCATTAATGAAGCACAAAACAATCCGTTGCAGCCGGACATTTATTACCGTGGTTTTGTCGCTTCTCCGCTACTGGGATTGCCGCAAGGCTTATCAACTTATGTTAACGGTGTCCGCTTTAATGAACCATTTGGTGACACGGTTAATTGGGACTTAATTCCCCAAGGAGCGATTGATACCATGGCTTTATTTCCGGGCTCTAATCCGGTCTATGGTTTAAATACCTTGGGCGGCGCCATATCAATTAAAACCAAAACCGGATTTTCAGCTCCAGGGCATGAGTTTGAAGCTTACGGCGGTTCTTGGGACAGACAATCGCAAGAACTAAGTAGCGGCTGGAATAACGGCACCTGGGGTTATTTTATCGATCTGCATCATTTTGCTGAGCAAGGTTGGCGGGATTTTTCACCCACCAAGGCCGATCAAGCCTTCGGCACCTTGAGCTGGCGTGGCGACAAAGGCTCTCTGGATCTGACACTGGGCGGCAATGATAATAAAATGAAGGGTAACGGTGCCGCACCTATCCAGTTACAGGAACAAAACAGAGCCGCCGTATTTACCCATCCTGACCAAACCATCACCCGTATGTTCTTTTCTGAATTAGCAGGTAGTTATGATGTAACGGATGCTATTGAAGTCAGTGGTAACGGCTATTTCAGGCAAAACCGGATTGGCACATTTAATGGCGATAACAGTGACTATGAAGCCTGTTTAACTGACCCGACATTGCTGTGTGAAAACCCGGGCATCAATGAGCAAATAGTTGAAGATACCAATGGTCACGATGTCGAGGCCCACGATGCAGTCGAAGGTGCCACCAATAATTCCAGTCAAACTAATATGCGCAGTCGTGGCGGCACCTTGCAGTCAGCGTTTGCCCAAGATTTATTCAAGCATGAAAATAATCTGACGGTCGGTACCAGTTATGATTATGCCGAAACCCATTTTAATTCAGATACCGAACTGGGCTCGCTAACCGATACCCGTGGTACCACGCAAAGTGGTATTTTTGTCGATGAATCCAAAGTACGCCTGCATACCGATACCTCGACAGTGGGCGTATTTTTAACCGACAGCTTTTCCATTACCAAGGATTTAACAGCGACCGTTGCAGGGCGTTATAACTATATTCATGTCAACATGAACGACATGTATAAAAACGACCCTGGAAATACCTTAGATGGCTCGCACACCTTTGAGCGGCTTAATCCTTCCGGAGGCTTAACCTACCAAATTCTTGATAATCTGAATGTGTACGGTAGTTACAGCGAATCAGCGCGGGCACCGTCACCGATGGAATTAAGTTGCGCCAATCCGGATGCACCTTGTAAATTACCTAATTCTTTTGTGTCTGATCCACCCTTGGAACAGGTCGTTGCTAAAACCTGGGAAGGTGGCTTTAGAGGGGATTTGAATAAATTGTTAGGCAAAGGTGATCTTAAATGGAATCTGGGCTATTTCCACACCATGAATAATGACGATATTATTTTTACCCGTTCCGGTGGCCTTACCAATCAAGGCTATTTCAGTAATGTAGGAAAAACCCAACGTTATGGTATAGAAGCCGGAACAATAGCCAGTTATCCGCAAGTATTCAGCCAGATTGATGACTGGCATTTTACAACCAACTATACCTATTTAAACGCCCGATTTATGGATGGTTTTGATACTCAAGACCCGTTAAATCATGACCAAATTGCCGGAGTTACCAAAGGCGACAGAATTCCCGGCATTCCTGAACATATCTATAAAGCGGCTATTAACGTTGATTTATGGAAAAAAGTATTATTGGGGTTTGACGGAATATACAGTGGCGATAAGTATTTTAGAGGTGATGAAGCCAATAATACCGCTCAATTAAGTGGTTACTGGGTATTTAACAGTACCGCAGAATATAAAGTAACCAAAAATTTCGCCGTGTTTGGCAAGCTTAATAACGTATTTGATACGCACTATAATTCTTTTGGTGTTTATGGAAATGCGTCTGAAGTATTACCCGGCTATAACGATGGCCGTTTTGTATCATCCGGTGCTCCAAGAGCTGGCTGGATTGGCGTGCGTTTAACGATGTAATTTAAGTTAACAATTGGTGTTACGCAGATAATTAGATAGTCAGCTTTAGTATCCTTATCGCGCCGGGTTTTGTTGTTTGGGTTACACACATCTTTTCTTTGTCCGACCAAAGAAAATGGCATTCCCAAGCCGGAACTTGGCAACGAGCTCAACGGGATTACGACGAACCACTGCGCAACATCAGCCAACAAAAGCTGAGAGTGTCTGCACAGGATTATTTTTTATTGGCTTGCTGAGGTGGCTTTGCCAAGGCGGTCATTTATCGCCCGCCATGCTGCTGTTTCAGGTGGCTGCTCCACCAGAATAATATCCAACTGCAAACTATCCAGATCCCGTAATGAAGCGTATAAAGCCTGTGCATAGTCATCTGCTTGCTTCGGCATATGGATCAAAAGGGTTAAACTGTTTTCTGCCTGCTTTAAACTATACGCCAATATACCCACTTTTTTATTCCGAAAATTCAACGTCTGAATTATTTCCGGCAAACGGTCTGTAGGACATAGCATAGCCACTGTTATTGGCGCATAGTGAACAGCCATCATGCCAGGCGCACGCAGTTCTGATGGATTGGTTGGCTCCGTTTGAGAAGAAACAACGAGCAGTTCGGTTTGTAAAACAGCTTCAATATCGAACTGGGTAATATAGCCTGGTCGTAACAGCTTTGGCCGGGTTCCACTCAAATCAACAATGGTTGATTCAACCCCAACCTGGCAAGCGCCGCCATCAAGAATAAGATCGACAGCACTACCTAATTCTTCTTCAACATGCCGAGCTTGCGTCGGACTAATACGACAAAAACGGTTAGCTGACGGAGCGGCAATACCACCACCAAATGCCCGTAATAAACTCAAGGCCACCGGATGATCAGGCACACGCAAGCCAACGGTATTCTGGCCACCAGTAACCACCGGGGAAACATCGGGCTTTTTATTCAATATCAATGCCAGAGGCCCGGGCCAGAAATGAGCCGCCAATTTTAGCGCCGCATCAGGTACTGCCTGCGCCCAATCGGTAAGACTGTCAACACTGGCAATATGAACAATCAGTGGATGGTCGGTAGGGCGACCTTTAGCTTGGAAAATTCGCCGAACGGCATCAGGATTGGCAGCATCAGCACCCAAACCGTAAACCGTCTCGGTTGGAAAGGCGACCAGACGGCCCTGCCGCAATAACTTGACCGCATTCTCAATAGCAGCGGCATCTGCAAAAATAGGTTTCATGTTGCAATTTTTAAATTAGGTAACAGTAATAACTTCATCAGGATTCACCAAATCGTCAGGTCCATTAGTGCGGTAAAATAAAAAACACCGTAACATCCGGTCTTATTTTGGCCCGGTATTTATCACTTTACCATGATAAGATTTACCGTGTAGTGCTACATTAAATTCTGCTGGTGCATTGTTAACATCGTCGTCCCTGCTTGATTTCAGTTCCGGCGCTCTCAATGCTGCCATGTCCCCGCAAAGCCCAATTTGCTGATTGCCAGTGCTTTTAGGTATCTCGTACAAAATTAATAACCATAATTCGCTAACATTTTCAAGTTGATCAATAAACTTTAAAATAGCGTATAAGTTAAGAACCCACTCTTAACAACTGACATCCTGTAGCTATCTTTTGTTAAAAGCATAAACTCTGGACAAAACAGGTAAACACGGTAAAATTAGCGGTTATTGTAACGTTAACCTTACTGTAACATTCATAGATGGCAACTATTTCTGTTTTAAACGGCCCGAATTTAAATTTATTAGGTATTCGCGAGCCAGGGCATTACGGAAAAAAAACGCTTACTGACATACGGCAATTACTTGAAAAAAAAGCCGCTGAGTTAAACCATCAACTCGATTTTCATCAAAATAATGCAGAACATGAAATTATTGAGTTGATACATAAAGGTTACGAAAGCGAGGTTGATTTTATCATTATTAATCCGGCTGCGTTTACCCATACCAGTGTCGCCATAAGAGATGCCCTACTGGCAACCAAAATCCCGTTTATAGAGGTTCATTTATCAAACGTCCACGCACGTGAGCCTTTTAGAAAACATTCCTATTTTTCAGATATTGCCATCGGCGTTATCTGTGGATTAGGAGCCACAGGATACGAACTGGCCCTACAGGCCGCTCATCAGATATTAACCGAGAGACCATAAGCAATGGATATTAGAAAAATAAAAAAACTCATCGAAATTATCGAAGAATCCGACATCGCCGAACTGGAAATCAAAGAGGGCGAAGAGTCTATCCGCATTAGCCGTTATTCTGCAGCTCCCACACAGATAGCTTATGCACCGGCTCCTGCTCTGCAAGCTGCGGCAGCAGTTACCACGACACCAGCCGAAGAAAAAATAACCGGCCATGTGGTCAAGTCACCTATGGTAGGTACGTTTTACCGTTCAGCCTCACCCGGTACTAAAGTTTTCGTAGAGATAGGTCAAGCCGTTTTGGCCGGAGATACATTGTGTATTATCGAAGCAATGAAAATCCTTAATCAGATTGAGGCCGATAAAAGCGGTATTGTTACTCAAATTCTGGTTGAAAATGCTGAACCGGTCGAATATGGCCAACCCTTATTCATCATTGAATAACACGGAAAACGGGCGACAATCATGTTTGACAAAATAGTCATCGCTAATCGTGGCGAAATCGCATTACGTATTTTACGCGCCTGTCGGGAATTAGGCGTTAAAGTGGTCGCTGTCCATTCTGAAGCAGACCGCGATCTTAAGCATGTCCGACTGGCTGACGAATCAGTATGTATTGGTCCTGCGGCATCGGCTGACAGCTACTTAAATATTCCCGCCATTATCAGTGCGGCAGAAGTCACCGATGCAGAAGCTATTCATCCTGGTTATGGCTTCCTGTCTGAAAATGCTGATTTTTCTGAAAAAGTAAAACAAAGCGGCTTTGTTTTTATTGGTCCGAATGCAGAAACCATCCGCATGATGGGGGACAAGATTTCTGCCAAAAAAGCGATGTTGGCAGCTGGAATTCCTTGCGTTCCCGGCAATAACGACCCCTTATCGGACGATGACAAGAAAAACCTCAGAATAGCCCGCGAAATTGGTTATCCGGTTATTATCAAAGCGGCTGGCGGAGGCGGTGGTAGAGGTATGCGCACCGTGCATACAGAATCAGCACTGATCAATGCCATTACGCTAACCAAAGCCGAGGCAGGAAGCGCTTTCGGTAATCCGACGGTTTATATGGAAAAATTCCTTGAAGATCCTCGCCACATTGAGTTTCAAGTAATGGCCGATGCCTACGGCCACGCCATCCATTTGGGTGAGCGCGACTGCTCCATGCAACGTCGCCATCAAAAAGTGGTTGAAGAAGCGCCCGCACCGGGCATTACAGAATTGCAGCGCAAAACCATCGGTGAACGTTGTGCAAAAGCCTGTATTGATATTGGCTACCTGGGTGCCGGTACTTTTGAATTTTTATTTGAAAAAGGTGAATTCTTTTTCATTGAAATGAACACTCGCGTCCAGGTCGAACATCCCGTAACAGAAATGGTAACAGGCTTTGATATCGTTAAAGAGCAACTGCGCATCGCAGCAGGAGAACCACTCTCTATCACCCAAGATCAAGTCAAAATAACCGGCCATGCCATTGAGTGCCGTTTAAATGCCGAAGACCCCAAGACTTTTATGCCTTGCCCCGGCACCATTGACCAGTTTCACATGCCTGGCGGCCCCGGCATTCGTTGCGAGACACATATTTATAATGGTTATAAAGTACCACCTTATTATGATTCAATGATAGGCAAATTGATTGCTCACGGCGATGACCGAAAAAGTGCTATTGCCCGTATGAATACAGCCTTAAGCGAAATAATCATAGATGGCATTAAGACCAATATCCCGCTACAGCAAGATATTATCAATGATAGCGCTTTTGCTATTGGCGAACAAAACATCCATTATCTGGAAAAGAAACTGGGTATTCATTAAGGCGAAACAACTTAAGGATATATCACCACGAAGGCACGAAGGACACGAAGAAAAAGCCAAAGTCAGGTAGGGTCCGCATCGCGTACCTTTATTGGAATTGAAGTGATATTTAAAATGGTACGCAATGCGTACCCTACTCGACTTAAAGCATAGATATAGTTAGTGTCAGCCTTATCGAAGTATTAGCTTTGTCGAGTTAAATCGTACACATGCCTAAACGCAAGCTTGGCAAACGTTTAAATTATGAAAACAATCAAATCATCCTGTTTTATTACGTTTTTTTTATTGGCTTTAGCTTTTTCTGCATTTGGACAAACCAATGCAGAAATTGAACAAGAGCTTGTCGGGCATATCAAAAATATTAAAAAATGGTCGAGTTACGAAAGTGATTTCAATGAAGATTTGCTTGTAAAAGAAAACGAACTTTTCAAGAAAAAACTATTGGGATATACAAAAATTGATTCAACGCTAAATTATCCATTCAGCGAATTAAATAGTTATTTGCATCTCACAACCTCTGAAGACGGGAAATTGCGCATATATTCCTGGGATACCGAAATAGGAGGAAGCATGCACTTTTTTGATAATATTTATCAGTTTCAAGATAAGGACGGCAAAGTTTATTCAAAAAGCAACACTTTGCAAGAAGGCGACTCTGGCGCATTCATTTCCGATATTTTTGATCTTGACACCAAGAACGGAAAAATTTATCTGGCTCGTTTTACTTCAGTTTTGTCTGGTGCACTTTGTTATGAGTCAATAAATTTATTGGGAATCGAAGGCAATTCGCTGAACGACCAGATAAAATTAATCAAAACAAAATCCGGCCTGACAAACTCACTTGGTTTTGAATATGATTTTGGCTCGGTTATGGATAGAAAAGAAAGGCCGATAAAACTTATTCTTTACGATAACGAAACGAAAACAGTCAAAATACCTGTCGTCCTCAAGGATCAGAATTTTAATAACGGAGGAAGAGTTACCGATAAATTTATCAACTATAAATTTGACGGTACCTATTTTTTGAAGCAAAAATAAATACGCAAGATTCATTCTGCTTGTAGCGTGACAGCTATCGTCTTGGTTGTAAATTAGTCGCCTAACCCAACCTATAAATCATCCTTTTAAATAAATCATCTACATTATGGCCTGGCATCAAATTTCTGTTATTACCACTGAAAACATCGCTCCACAACTTGCTGATTTTTTCAGTAATCTGGGTGCCGTATCCGTCACGTATATGGATGCTGAAGACGAACCGGTTTACGAACCGGCTATCGGCGAAACCAAGATATGGAGTAACACGCAAGTTATCGCGCTTTATGAACTGGATGCTGATCCAGAACTGATAAAAACGTTGGTTTTTCAGCAATTTAAAGAAGATAACTTACAAAACTGGCTGTATGAAGCCGTTGCCGATCAGGAATGGGAACGTGCCTGGATGGAATATTATAAACCCATGAAGTTTGCAGACAAACTCTGGGTCTGCCCAACCGATCAGGAACAAGTTGAACCCGGCACGGTTTGTCTGACACTGGACCCCGGCCTTGCCTTTGGCACCGGCACGCATCCAACTACGGCCCTGTGTCTGGAATGGCTGGCCAGTCATAACTTGGTCGATAAGACAGTCATTGATTACGGCTGTGGTTCTGGGATTCTGGCAGTTGCCGCGATATTACTCGATGCCAAAGTTGCCCATGCGGTAGATATTGATCCACAGGCCATTACTGCCACACAAAGTAATGCCTTAAAAAATAAGGTTCAGGATAAAATTAACTGTTATTTACCTGAACAATTTACCCCTTTACAAGCGGATATTGTATTGGCTAATATTCTGGCAAAACCCTTAATCGATATGTCAGAGCAGATTTGTGCTTTGCTTGTTTCCGGTGGCCAACTGGTATTATCGGGGATTTTGTACGAACAAGCCGAAGCCGTCATCAGCGCTTACCAACCCTACATAATCTTTAAGCCTTTGGTACAGCAAGAAGACTGGATCAGACTGGACGGCATCAAGCGCTAATATTTTACTCACATCAACCTTTACCCTAAAAACATCACATCAATATGTCACTACCTGAAATTTATTTAAAAAAGAACGAAGACAAACGCCTGCGCAAAGGGCATATGTGGGTTTTTAGTAATGAAGTTGACACAAAAAAAACGGCACTCGAACAGTTTTCCGCTGGTGACCTGGTACAGGTTAAAAGTGATGATGGCAAAATCATGGGTACTGCTTACATCAATCCACAAACCCTGATTTGTGCTCGACTACTATCAAGAAAACCCAATCTGAAATGTGGCATCAATTTTTTTAAAGAGCGCCTGACTACTGCCCTGTCGTTACGGGAAAAACTTTTTGACAAACCTTTCTATCGCCTGGTTTTTGGTGAAAGTGATGGCTTGCCCGGCCTGGTCATTGATCGTTTTGGCGCGGTATTATCGGTACAGATAACGACTGCCGGCATTGAACAACGTAAAGAAGTATTGCTTGCCGCACTGGTTGAATTATTAAATCCCGTTGCCATCATTTTAAAAAATGACAACAGCCAACGAGAACTCGAAGGTTTAAGTCTGGAATCTGAAATCGCCTACGGTGAACTTCCTGATACCTTAATCATTGAAGAAAATGGCGCACAATTTAAAGTAGATATTTTGGGTGGCCAAAAAACCGGTTGGTTTTATGATCATCGAAGCAGTCGCGCTTTATTGACAACGGTTGCCAAAAATCAGCGGGTACTGGATTTATTCTCCTACACTGGAGCTTGGGGAATTCCTGCTGCCATGGCCGGAGCTTCTGAAGTGACTTGCGTTGATGCCTCTGAAGGCGCATTGGCACTGGCAAAAGAAAATGCCGAACTTAATCAGGTCGATGATAAAATGCATTTTGTTCGCAGTGATGTTTTTGAGTTTTTAAAGCAGGCCCGTCTGGAAAACCAACTTTATGATATTATTGTCCTCGATCCACCGGCATTGGTTAAACGAAAAAAAGATTTTAAACAAGGTTATGAAGCTTATCGCCGATTAAATCATCTTGCCCTTCAGGTTTTATCAAAGAACGGTATCCTGGTATCAGCCTCTTGCTCTTATCACCTGACTCGTGAAAATCTGCATGAGATCTTACGCGGATCAGGACGACATATAGATCGACATCTGGTATTTTTTGCCAGTGGTGGCCAAGGACCTGATCACCCAATAGATCCTGCAGCGCCTGAGACTGATTATTTAAAAACCTTCTTTTGCTCGGTTTCATCCAGCTTATAAATTCATTGAGACATCTGAATGCCCATTATAGAATATGAAAAATCATGTACTCTTTGTGGACAACGAGCGGTAATTGAAAGCCTTAACTTAAATACAACCAATGGCCTGCTACGGTTTTGCTGCACCGGTTGTCTCAGCATTTATCAGCTTCTTAATGAATACCAATTAATAATATCGACTGAACAAACACCACCAAACCAATAAGGATACCTAAAAAATGAAAGCATGCGATTCATGTTCTGGCCGGGCTGAAATCGGTAAAAATCATAAAAAAGTCCCTATCCTGCAAAGATCGATAGGCCTGTTTCTTGTTTATCTGCCGATACTGACATTACCGTTTGTATTTCTCAGCGCCTATCTGACTTACTATCATTTACGAATGATCGGTGGGGAAAATATTAAAACCCTGGCTGATTTTCTGCCTGAAAGAAGCTCACATCGCTATAATCTGAAAAACCAGATTACCATGGATGGTTCATTCAAATTCAGCTTGGCACAATCAAAGTTGTACTGGATATTAAATTGCACCTGGTATTGTCCGGTCAGTGTTGCACTTTTTGAATGGCATGCTTATTTGGTCAAAATCGTTGAGAACTGGTGGTGTCCGTTCACCCATGAGAAAAAAGAAGGCTATAGCAATGCCAAGATTGATCAGTCATTCTGGCATATTTATCCCGAAGATGTAGCCAAACTGGATCCGGAAGATCGGGATAATCCAATCTGGAATGATGCTGCCGATAAATAACTCAGGCTCAAGGGCAAAGGTTCAAGGTAAAAAAAGCGCGTGACGGGGCTTGTAACCCGTTACTCACGTTTTGAAATCTACTTAAGCCTTCAAACGTTTCGGTCGGGGTTGCAAACCCCGACCGGCAACAAAAACAAGAAGATCGGCACAATCACATCTGAAATGATCCTACGAGAAATAACTCAGACTCAAGGGATAAAGTAAAAACCAGCCATCTCACCGATATACCTTTAACCTTGCATCTTTAACCTTGAACCTGCCTTATGCACATCGGCCCCTATCAACTTAAAAACAATCTAATTCTGGCACCTATGGCCGGGGTCAGTGACCGTCCCTTCAGGGAATTATGTAAGCAATTCGGTGCAGGCTTGGCTGTATCGGAGATGGTGGCATCCAATCCGGCTTTACGTCACAATAAACGAACACTATTAAAAGCAGATCACAATGGCGAAACAGGCTTTCGTTCCGTGCAGATTGTCGGTACAGATCCTCAGCAAATGGCTGATGCAGCAAGATTTAATGCGCAGCGCGGTGCCCAAATTATTGATATAAATATGGGTTGTCCGGCCAAAAAAGTCTGTTCCGTAGCAGCAGGTTCGGCATTATTAAGAGACGAGGTACTGGTGAAGAAAATATTGGATGCAGTTGTTAATGCCGTTAATATTCCTGTCACACTAAAAATCCGTACCGGCTGGGATTTGGATAGCCGTAATGCCGTTGAAATCGCCAAAATAGCAGAACAGTCAGGTATTGCTGCCTTAACCCTGCATGGCAGAACGCGTGCCTGTAAATTTAACGGGCAAGCTGAATATGAAACGATTAAACAAGTTAAACAAGCAGTCAGTATGCCCATTATTGCCAACGGCGATATTGATTCGGCGGAAAAAGCCCGTTATGTGCTTGATGCCACCGGTGCTGATGCAATCATGATCGGACGTGCGGCTCAGGGAAATCCATGGTTATTTAATCAAATCAGTCATTTTCTTAAAACCGGAAAATCCCTTGAAAAACCAATGAATTCGACTATTCACAACACGCTTCTCAGTCATTTGGAACAACTATATAGCTTCTATGGTAATGCCTCCGGTGTTAGAATAGCTCGGAAACATATCGGTTGGTATTTTAAACATCTTGGCACCATAAGCCAGGAGACAAAAAACAACATCAACCAGGCTCAATGCCCATCCCAACAACTAGTACTGATTAATTCAGCATTTAATCTTTTATCAACAGGTAGTGCTGCATAATATGACCGCCTCTCAAAATAGTGCTGAAATAATTAATATAGACAGCAAAAAAATAGTGCTATTGCCCTTGTCTGCGTATGTCAAACAAACAGTAGAGTTATACCTTTCACAATTAAGTGGTCATGATGCCGTAGGTTTACATGCCATGGTCATCAGCGAAGTTGAAAAACCCTTATTGGAAGCAACCCTGGAACATTCAGGATATAACCAAACCAAAGCCGCAAAAGCACTCGGCCTAAGCCGTAGTACCTTACGCAAAAAACTGGATCAGTACGGTATATCCTAAAGCCCGGTCGGATTCGGCTTGGCTTTATCCTGGCACTTTCTCACCAACACATCCACCACAAAAAGGTCTGCATGAACAAAAAAATCACTCGCGCCCTGATCAGCGTTTCTGATAAATCCGGTATCGTCGATTTTTGTCGCGAATTAAGCCAAATGGGCATTGAAATCCTGTCCACTGGCGGTACTGCCAAAACGTTGGCTGAACATAAAATACCGGTTACTGAAGTCTCTGATTACACGGGTTTTCCGGAAATGATGGATGGTCGTGTTAAAACCTTGCATCCCAAAGTTCATGGTGGAATTTTAGGCCGTCGGGGAATCGATGATGCGATTATGGCAGCTAACGGCATTAACCCTATTGATATGGTCGTCGTCAATCTATACCCGTTTGAACAAACGGTAGCCAACCCGGATTGTGATCTGGAAAAGGCTATCGAAAACATCGATATCGGCGGTCCTACCATGATCCGCGCCGCAGCTAAAAACCATGCCGACGTTGCCATCATTGTTCATCCATCCGACTACGCGGCAACTATCGCTGAACTTAAAAGTACTGATAACAGCCTGTCTGACCAGACTCGTTTTAATCTGGCGCTAAAAAGCTTTGAGCATACCGCACGTTACGACACGGCAATTGCCACTTATTTAGCTAACATCAACGGCAGCCAATTTCCGGAAACACTTAATTTACAGTTTTATCATAACCAAACCATGCGTTATGGAGAAAATCCTCATCAAAAAGCGGCTTTTTACCGGGAAAAATCCCCAGCATCAGGTACGATTGCTGCAGCCAGGCAACTTCAAGGCAAGGAATTATCCTACAACAATATTGCTGATGCCGATGCAGCGCTGGAATGTGTTAAATCCTTCACGGATAAACCGACTTGCGTTATCGTTAAACATGCAAACCCCTGTGGCGTAGCTGAAGCTGATGATATTTTTACTGCCTATGATAAAGCTTATGCAACAGATCCAACGTCTGCATTTGGCGGCATTATCGCTTTTAACCGGGAACTGGATGAGCAAACAGCCGCTGAAATTATCAAGCGTCAATTTGTCGAAGTAATTATTGCACCCACCATTAATCCGGCGGCAATAGCGGTTCTGGCCGGCAAACAAAATATTCGGGTATTGGCCTGTGGCGAATGGGGTGGCACTATCCAGTCTGCCCTTGATTTTAAACGTGTTGCCAGTGGTTTATTGGTTCAGGACAAGGATTTTGGCACAATCACCAGTGCCGATATTAAAATTGTCAGTCAACGCGTTCCGACTGAACAAGAGCTTGCCGATTTGTTATTTGCCTGGAAAGTTGCCAAGTTCGTCAAATCCAATGCCATCGTTTATTGCAAAAGTGGCCAGACCATCGGTGTCGGTGCAGGTCAAATGAGCAGGGTTTATTCGGCAAGAATTGCCGGTATTAAAGCCGCTGACGAAGGCTTGGTTGTTCAAGGTTCTGCAATGGCTTCAGACGCCTTCTTTCCTTTTAGAGATGGCATAGATGCCGCCGCAGAAGCCGGTATAACCGCTATTATTCAGCCCGGTGGTTCGATGCGTGACAACGAAGTGATTGCTGCCGCAGATGAACACAATATAGCCATGGTATTTACGGGTATGCGCCATTTTCGGCATTAAATTAAGCGTTGTAGGAGCGAGCCATGCCCGCGATGAAGAAGCTAAAACCAAATATTGCAGCCCAAATATCGCGGGCATGACCCGCTCCTACGGTGGTATTGTGCTTAACTTAATGGCAGTGACGCCCTGCGTACTTAATTAATTTAAGGCTCTAAACTCGCAAAATATAAACCGCCACAAATTCACAGAATAAACCCATGTATTGCCGCTTAAGCTGAAACACAGGCGAGACTAAATATTATTTATAGCCTGTGAATCTATGGCAACTGTGGCTACCCAATTTAAAGTAAGAGGATCTTACAGATAACATCCCTTGAAGGGATGGTATCTGCCCCGACTTAGGTGATTTCCTGAGAATAATATACCCAGCTTACTGGTCTTTTTATTCATTTACTGCGTTGTAAATAAACAAAAATCCTGTGCCACTTGGGTATATTAATTCTCGGATATCACCTTAAGTTGTTAATCCCAACTGTGAAAGGGGGATTTTTACAATTTACCTTACATCTACAATACGGAAACTATATTATGAAAATCCTCATCGTCGGTAGCGGTGGTCGTGAACACGCTCTCGCGTGGAAAGCCGAACAATCACCTAAAGTTAAAAAAGTATTTGTTGCACCCGGTAATCCGGGAAGCGCGCTTGAACCGGCTATTGAAAACGTCGCTATCGCCGTCGACGATATTTCAGGATTACTGGCCTTTGCCCAAAAAGAACAGATCGACTTGACGATTATCGGCCCGGAAATTCCTTTGGTGCTGGGTGTCGTTGACAGCTTTCAACAAGCCGGTTTACGCTGTTTTGGACCCTCTGCCAAAGCTGCGCAATTAGAAGGTTCCAAGACTTTTTGCAAAGATTTTATGATTCGTCATCATATCCCGACGGCCAGTTACCAATCATTTACCAATAAAGACCTGGCGATTGCCTACATCCGGCAACAAGGCGCACCGATTGTCGTTAAGGCCGATGGTTTGGCGGCAGGTAAAGGTGTTATTGTCGCACAAACCGAGCAAGAGGCTATCGGTGCGGTTGAAGACATGCTCTCCGGAAATGTCTATGGCGAAGCGGGCAACCGGGTGGTCATTGAAGAATTTCTGACTGGTGAAGAAGCCAGCTTTATTGTTATTGCCGATGGCAAACACGCCTTGCCTATGGCGACATCGCAAGATCACAAAGCCCGTGACAATGGTGATAAAGGCCCTAATACCGGCGGTATGGGCGCATACTCGCCAGCGCCGGTTGTTACCCCCGAAATTTATGACCGGGTTATGCGTGATGTCATTGAGCCGACTTTAAAAGGCATGGTTGACGATGGCCTGCCTTACACCGGCTTTCTTTACGCCGGTTTAATGATTTCAGCCGATGGCACGATTAAAGTACTGGAATATAACTGCCGCTTTGGTGATCCTGAAACACAACCGATTATGATGCGCATGAAAAGCGATCTGGTCGAACTTTGTGAGGCCGCCTTGGCCGGAGAACTCGATAAAACGACGACTGAATGGGATGAACGTGTCGCATTGGGCGTGGTTCTGGCTGCCGGTGGCTACCCGGATGATTATCAAAAAGGTGCCGTTATTTCGGGATTACCCACAGAAGAACAGGAAGACAGCAAAATATTTCATGCCGGCACTCGGCAAAGTGGCGATGATATCGTTACCGCTGGCGGACGTGTTTTATGCGCCTGTGCGCTGGGACAGGATATTAAAGAAGCGCAAACCAAAGCCTATGAGCTTGCCAATAAAATCCACTGGAATGACATCTATTACCGCACAGATATTGGCTTTAAAGCGATAAAAGACTAATAACAAGTTCCACGAAAGACACGAAAAGTACGAAAATTTTTACTTATATTTTTCGTGTCTTTCGTACTTTTCGTAGACAATAAAAAATACTTAATCAACCAGAATGTTGCGAAACGTCAAGTTGATTCGTGGTGTTTTAAATTTTCGGGTTTTAGGCAGCGAATGCACCCAGTGATGCTGAAGAGTACCCGCCATCACCAACAAATCGCCATGACCCAGAATAATATCGACGGTTTCTTTACTTTTTTTATGATGCAATTTAAACAAGCGCCCATCACCCAGGCTTAACGAGGCAATCAGCGGATTGTGTCCCAGCTCCTTTTCATCGTCGGCATGACACCCCATCGAGTCTTTACCATTGCGGTACAGATTGGCCAAAACGCTATTAAAAGCACACCCGCATTGCTGCCCTAATTTTGCCCTGACTGACTGTAATGCTTCATTCCAAGGCTTGGGTTGATGATTAACCCCTGAATACTGATAGCAAGCATCGGGATCACCATACCAGCACATCAAACGGGGAACTTTAACCCGTTTTCCAAAAATAAAAATAGTTTCTTCCTGCCAAGCCAAACCGGTTTCAAATGCTGTAAATAACTGATCAGATTCCGGCAACGAATAAAACTGTTTAAACAGATAAAGCTCGCCATCAAAAGGGGCAAGGTTTTTCATAATGTTGTTAATTATTTTTAACTTTTAAGAAAATTATATCTATCGTCAATAATAGTAAATTCAAGACTTACGCCCGGCAAGCATCATGATGTTTACACTACTAAAATAGGTATCGTCTGAATCCGCTTGTTCAAGACCAGTCTGCCAGTGTTTAAGTTCTTCAGCGGTAATAACGCCTGCCTTAAGCGCTGCCTGTTCAATTCTTTCTGCCTGCATTCCGTGACGCGCCACCGTATAACTGGGTGTCGCAACAGGAAATACTTCAAAGGAAATATCCACCAGATTTTGTTGTTTAAACAAGCGGTATAATTTTCGCCCTGAGTAACCATTATGCAAAAAGGACTCGGCCGTAAATCGAGTCAGGCGACGTTCAATATCGGTGTCATCAGTATCCGTAGATAAGCTCCCCCAATCGGTATCCAAAACCACCACCCATCCACCGGGTTTTGTTACCCTGACCATTTCAGATAGCGCTTGCTCAGGATAATGTAAATGCTGAAACAACCGCTCGCTACGGCAAGAATCGAAATAATCCTTTGCAAACGGCAGCGATATGGCATTAATACATTGATGGCTAACCCAAGCACTAACACCTGCTTGCTCAGCGCGTTGCTCAGCTTCGTCTATCATAGCCGCATCGTAATCCGCACCGATGACAATACCGTTAGCACCCACCAAGGGTGCTAACGGTATTGTGTCAGTACCGGGCCCACAGCCCAAATCCAGCACTTTATGACCCAACTCGATTTGCATCAAAGTATAGGAATTTTGCTTAATGTCATTGAGATGATTGCCAATGACACGGAGAAATTCCGGATCGACATAACCTTTGGGTTGTGACATTTTTATCCTTAGCCATTTATGTATCGTATAACGATTGCTTTAAAACCTGTCTACCAGCAGTAACAAGCTTTAACAAGACTGTAGAGTATATCTCAGCAAACAATTCTTTGTTTTTGTTTATGGGTTTACTGTGATATTTTTCTTATCTGAACAAGCTGGCGTAATAATTTATTATCGATAGCATCATAATTTTTTTGTACAAAAAATCTGGCTGATTAGTCTTTTTATCATCTCGCTTATTGATTACTTCTATTGGTAATTTTTAAATCGTATACTGTCATCAACACTTTTTCTAAACTATCCCAAAAATCTGTGAAATTAGATACTTATAGCATTCCCCCGCTTCAATTAAGAGACGAGCCTTTAGCTAATAATAGTATTGAGGCTTTTAATGGCTATTTTGAGATGGTGCCAGCGCTTTCTGATGCACTTAAACATGAAGTGTATAAACTGCGTTATCAAGTATATTGCATTGAAAATAGCTTTGAAAATCCTGATGATTATCCTGATAACCTGGAATTTGACGAATTTGACGAGCACTCGGTTCATTACCTGATTCGTCACCGCAAGTCTGGCGAATACGCCGCAACCGTACGGCTTATCCTTCCTGATGCCAATAACCCGGACAAACTATTTCCTCTAGAAATCCATTGTGAAATTGATAATATTGCCATGATGCAACTTATTGATAGACAGCATCTGGGAGAAGTATCGCGGCTTTGTGTGTCTAAAGCATTTAGAAAAAGAAAAAATGATCCGCAGGCTTTAGTCACTAATGATTCTGATCCGCAGGATTTTTTTTCGCTCGACGAGAGACGTACTTTCTCCCTGATTAGTGTCGCTTTAATTGCTTGCACCGTAAAAGCAAGCTATGAAAACCAAATTCACTATTCATATGGCTCTATGGAGCCGCCGTGGTTTCGTCTAGTGTCAGCACTAGGCATCAATTTTAAAAAAATTGGTCCACTGGTGGATTATCATGGCGAACGCTGGCCGGCTATAATAAAAGTAACCGATATGATTGATTCCGTCGCTAAAAAAAATCCGGATATATGGCACTTACTCACGAATAACGGCGCTTTTTTACAAGCCAAGCATTATAACTCACAGCAATACTAATTAATCAATTAGCCAAATTAGGCCAGCAATTCTCATTATGGAAAGATAAATAAAATCAAATAGATAGCGGTTAGGCTTTGAAAGTACGTGTGTATTCTACCGCAATACTTGCAAAGTAATCGAAGAGCCGAATTGGTAATAATATTAGCATCCCTGTTTTATAAGGCTTTACAGCATCGGTGAAAAACAGGATTCTGTAGGATTTAAAAAAAGTTTGTAAATTTAAATCATAACATTATGATTTAAAAGTATTTTCCATAATGAGAATTGCTGCAAATTAGGCTTGGGAAGCGACATACTTTAGCCGTCCTTGCAAATTTTTTATACTGCTTAAGCTGTTCATTCTTTAACGTAGATCAACACGAACTAATCAGGCTTTTATCGTATCACTCACATATTGGCTATGATTGAAAATGCATGAGCAAAGGTCAGGAAAACTCAAATTAAAGCAACAAGATCAGAAGGCATCAAAATTAATTGACGCTTCGAGATAAAAGCTTCTTCCCTGCATCGGCAGCGTTGCAGGCAATGATATAAATGTTGGTTCATAATATTGCGCATCGAGCGCATTACGTAAAGACGCCGCCAGATTGAGATGGCCAAACAGCTTTTGACCTCGCAACGTGAAGTCGATGGTTTCATAATCGCTCAACTGCTGATTGACATTGCCCGTTCTACTACCGATCCAGTTAAGCTGGGGTTGTAATTGCCACTGGGGCAAAAATTTCCAAACCAGCGCCACATAAAGATGCTGTGCAGGCACGCCAATCACACTACTTTTGGTTGTCTCGTTAATGGCATGTTGCCAGGCATAATTACCTTTTACATTCCATTGCTCATTCCATTGCCAATTAGCTTCAACCTCTGATCCATAGCCGTTTTGATTACCACTATTCTGATAGTTGCTTGCAACTGTACCTAAATTAGCTACTTGTGCTATCAGATTACTAATCTGATAATAATAAACATTGGCTGAAGTGCTCAGTGATGATATTGGACGGTAATTTAAAGCCCATTCATAAGTATTGATGGTTTCTGGTTTTAAATCGGGGTTACCTGCCACAACCGGGCTATTCTGGGTATAGAGCTCTAAAAAAGTGGGCGCTCTAAAGGCTTTGCCATACATCAACTTACTGGTGAGTTGTTTGTTAATGTCCCAAACCAAAGCGGCACGCGGGTTAAAAGTTCCGCCAAAATCGGAATAATGATCATAACGCAGACCTGCGGTCAACTGCCAATCAGCGGCAAGCTGCCATTCATCCTGCGCGACCAAAGAGCCGATAGTCCGATGTGTATCCGGCAAATAAACATAGGGCGTACCGGTTACATTGACTAATGCACCACCAATACCATTCTGAACACCATATCCGAAATTACTACTTTGATTTGTAGCCATTTTTTCATATCGAAATGCGGTGCTAAAACGCAGGATATGCTTGTCCAGTCCTTTGTAAATTGAGCCCAATTCCAGCGAGGGAATTGTCTCTTTTCGTCCTAGATCAGTATTAACACCATTAGGAAATACAACCAATGCACTGCTACCAGAGGCATTAATATTACCGTTAGAGCCTATAGGTAACTCGGCATTATTTGGGAAAGCGTGTGTTTGAGCCTGAAAATCAGCTTGCTGATAGCTGGCATGAGCCGTCAGTTCCCAGTTATCCAGCCAGTCTTCAGTCGAAAACCGCACATCACCTAAAAATTGTTGACCGTTGGCGTTACCATTCGGATCCAAGGCACCGACAAGCCCTGCACGAGTACCGCCATTGGTATTAAATGCCCAAAAACCGATATCCCAATGTTTGCGCTGTAAATTAAGATGTCCGTTGTAGGTTTCATAATTGGTATTCATAGGCCCCGGAGCCAAAGAGGCATGAGTTCCAAACGCATTATCAAAACCGGTTTGAGCATCGGCAGTCACAATGCGTCCCTGATCGCCATCGTTACGCTGATATTGCAGACTGGTGGCAATATCCCAACCGGCCCATTCAGCGCTCTGCTGCCCCCAGCCGCTCTGAGTACCATGATCGCCGGCACGTACTCCCAATACCGAGCCGTTGATATCTTTGGCTTTTTTGGTAATGATATTGATAACACCGGCAAAAGCATCTGCGCCATACAAAGCAGAGCCTGGCCCCCTAATCACTTCCACGCGCTGAATAGCCTCAAGAGGCATCTCCGTACCGGTCATTAATGTACCACCGGAAGGCGTAGTAATCCGGGTACCGTTTAACAGTATCAAAACCTCCGAGTTGGTCGAATTGGCGATACCACGTATGCTGTAGTTATAATCATAGGAATTGGGTTGGAGACTGGCATGGACGCCGGGGATGGTTTCCAACACCTCATGCAGTTCGGTTGCACCCATGGATTTAATTTGCTCGGCGGTCACCACACTGGTCGATGCCGCAGATTGAAAAACCGGTGTTGGTGTGCCGGTAGCAATAGTCACCGGCGTTGCCGCCAGTTGTGCCGGCGACATAGCAAAAAAATCCTCCACACTCTCTTCAGCAGCAGCGGCTATACCTGAACTCAGGTAGCTAATAAAAGCCAGGCGTTTCATATAAAAAATAATTTTAACCTTCATACTCATACCGGTGTAAAAGGCTTTATCAAAATAAGTTCATCCAGAGGCACCGGCTTACTGATACCATAGCCTTGGGCATAATCAACACCCAGTTCCTTAAGCAGGTTGAAGATTTTTTCATTTTCGACAAATTCAGCAATGGTCTTTTTACCCATAATATGTCCGACTTCATTAATGGCTCTCACCATGGCCAAATCAACTTCATCGTCGACAATATCTTTAACAAATAAACCGTCAATTTTAAGAAAATCGACCGGCAGGTTTTTTAAATAAGCAAACGAAGACAAACCGCTACCAAAATCATCCAGTGAGAATAAAGATCCCCCCTCCCTTAAATGATTGATAAAGTTAGTGGCACTTGATAAATTGGCAATGGCAGCGGTTTCTGTTATCTCAAAACAGATTTTATGAGTTGGTATGGCCCACAAGCTAAATTGTTCGGTAATAAACTTCAGCATGATATCATCCGATAGCGAGACACCAGACAAATTAACCGAGCAAAGCGACAAATTTTCCAAAAAATCAGGCTTGTTGGCGAGCCACTCAAATAGATGACTAATAACCCATCGATCCAGTGCAGAGGCCATATTATAACGTTCGGCAGCCGGCAAAAATGCGCCAGGCGGAATAATAAAGCCGTTATCATCGCGATAACGAACCAACGTTTCAAAGTGCATCTTTTCTTCATTATCGGCAATTGAAACTATCGGTTGCCCATAAAGACAAAAGCTGTTTTTTTCGAGGCCCCGCTGTATTTTTGATACCCATTGCATTTCCCCATGCCGTTGCGCTAATTCTTCATCATCAGGCAAGAAAATATGCACCCGATTTCTGCCTCTGTCTTTTGCGGCATAACAGGCAGAATCGGCCTCTTTAAGAAGATCTACAGCATTACTACTCGTGGCGTTAATCGATGAAATACCAATACTGACACCGACTTTAAAACTTCTGTCTTCCCAACAAAATTGAAAATCGTTAATTATATCGCGTATTTTTTCGCAGGCTTGAAACGCTTGTCCCAACGAACATTGATACATTAATAAACCAAACTCATCACCACCCAAACGCGCTATAAAATCATTTTTACGTAAATTCTTTCTTAACACGTCGCCTAATTGCCTGAGCAACTCATCACCGGCAAGATGCCCACAGGTATCGTTAACGACTTTAAATTGATCCAGATCCAGATAACACAAAACATTTTCAGAACCGTCGGCACGCAAGGCAACCAATTGATTGATACGTTTATCAAATTCACTGCGATTTGCCAGCCCGGTCAAGGCATCATGACTGGCCTGAAAAATAATTGTCTCAGTCAAATCGTGAGCTTCGGTTACATCTTCAAAAACCACCAATAAACTACATTGCTGATTTTCATTGTCAACCAGCTTGGCGGTTGCCTTAACCCAAATAAAGCGTTTATCGTAACAAACCAGCTTAAATTCCTGTTTATGTATGGATAAGGGATTCATCAGGCAATCTTCAACCAAAGCGTGCATTATTGGTAAATCATCTGAATGCATAAAATGAAAAATCGAACGACCATGCAAATCATCAACAATCAAACCCAGCTGTTTGGCACCGGTACGGTTAACCGATAAGATAAGGCCGGATTTGGAGATATTAAATAACATCGTAGGGTTATCATCATAAAGAGCCAGATAACGATCTTTAGCCCATGTCAGAGACTGATTTTGGGCTTCAACGGTACCAATCAAAGCATTGAAGGCATCAACCAAAACACCCACTTCATCATTATTGACTTTAACAGCACGCAACGAATAATCTTTGCTATCACTGATTTCTGTGACGGTATCCAGCAGTTTTTTGATGGGTATTGAAATAAGCCGTAACAACGGTGTTGTTAAAAAGAAGGTCAATGTTGTTACACTAACCAAGACAAAAAACAGCAATCCGGTAAATTGTATTTTTCGCCAATATGGCTCAACCAAATTAGCATAAATATAAACAGTACCCAGTATTTCGGTATTATCTTTAATCGGCTGGACTATAGATAAATTAGCGGCATTAAAGCGAGACTTTTCACTTTCAATAAATAGCGGACATTTAAAGTTTTCATCGTTATTTTTCGATACCTTGACAAAAACACTGCCTCGCCCATCATAAAGACAGGCAACTTGCACATAGGGTAAGCTATTAAGTACGCCCAAATTCTCTTTGGCCAAATCTGTGTCATGAAACAGCAATGCAGCGGTACTACGGTTACCTATAATGGTTGCCAGCGTTAACAAATCATCACGGGTATTTTTTTGAAATTCTGAAATTTCAAGCAACACCAAGAATAAACTGGCAAATAATAACGAGATAACGCTAGGAAAAACCAACGTCAGCAATAACTTGCGTCTTATCGACAGATTCTCAATAGATTTAATCATTCAGCCCCCTTGACGACATCAGCGACCTCTAATAATTTTGCGCTGATTTTCAAGCCGCTTCGGGTTATCATTTCCAAATTAATTTGTAATTTTATTTTACCCTGCCGGTTAACAAAGCCAATCATTCCGCCTTGATCTATAAACTGTTCACTTTCGCCCACTACCAAGGTGTCATTGAAATTTCGGAGATGGAGGCCCTCTTTAATAGAGGAACTTATATAAAGAATATGGCAGTGCGGCTGCTTATCCATACTTTTAAAGCTATCAAATCTAAATACTTTAATAACTCGCTCCATTACTGATAATTTTTCAATGGGATCAATTAGTTCAGCGAAAGGATCGTCCCCCAAAACACACAGATTAAACGTTTTGGAATTATCGACAGTCCAAGTTATAAATTTGGTAAAGTTGTACAAATAACCGGCCCTTACCTTATATTCAACCACAGCATCGTCTGCCAAAAGTACCGGCAAAAACGCTATACAAACCAAAGCAAAAAATACTCTGATAACTGTCATTGCTTAAGTTTACTTAGCTTGTTAAAAGTAGGGAGTGGTAAATTAATTCTGTTGCCTTTGTGTTGAATTATTGAAAATGCTGATTTTAATCTAAATTGGCCAAATTAACATCATCAAAAAACTTTCTCATCACTTTTATCATATAACCATGATCCAATACCCCGGCGCTTTCCCGGATACTGTGCATGGCCCATAGTGGATTACCAACATCGACTGAACGAATACCCAATCTGGCTGATGTTATCGGCCCAATAGTACTGCCACAAGCCAAATCGTTACGATGAGAGTATTTTTGATAAGGTACGCCTGCTTGCTCACACCAATCAGCAAACATGGCTTGTGAAATATTTTCGGTGCTGTACCGATGATTAACGTTAACTTTAATGACCGGTCCTTTATTGACGGTTACTTTATGATCAGGATCGTAGGCTAAAGGGAAATTAGGGTGATAGCCATGTGCCATATCGGCACTAACCATAAAACTTTTCGCCAAGGCTCTGGCAAAATCTTCTCTATTATTTTCAGACCCTAAAGCAATACGCTCAAGCACATCAGCAAGAAAGCTGCCATCGGCACCTTTATTACTTTCACTGCCAATTTCTTCATGATCAAAGAACGCACAAACCAGGGTGTTATCATTATCCAACACCGAATCATCCAGCAATGCTTGCAAAGCAGCATGACAAGAGGCCAAATTATCCAGTTGGCTATCGGCATAAAACTCGTTTTCGGCACCCCAAAAGACGCCTTTTTGCGTATCATACGCCGCCAGATCCCAGGATAAAATACGCTCGGCATCACAACCTGATTGCTGCTGGATGAGCTCTGAGAAATAAGCTTGGGGCAAGCATTCTTCAGCCAATGTTGATAAGATTAAAGGTAGTTCATTCTGCTTATGCAGCTTTAAGCCTTCTTCATTAACCGCCCTGTTCATATGAATGGCCAGATTGGGTAAGCGTAACAAAGGCCTTTCAAAATTTACCAATAAACTAACAATAACATTTTGATTATTTTTATAACTGATCCGTCCGGCAAGACTCAAATCCCGATCGGTAAATGTGGCAATAATGGGCCCACCATAAACTTCAACTCCCAACCGTAATAAACCATCCAGACCACTGGCAGCATTCGGTTTTATTCTTAAACCCGGGGAATCAGTATGTGCGCCGATTATTTTAAATCCCGTGTCAACCAACGGTCTTTGGCCTTGCACAAAAATAATAATCGAGGAATCATCACGGATAACATAATATCGTCCGCCTGGCTGTAATTGCCACTTGACGGTTTCATTGAGTTTTACAAACTGAAAAGCCAAAAGTTGAGTTTCCACACTTTTAACCGCATGCCAGGGACTGGGACTGGCATCAATAAAATCCAGTAAGTTTTGTACCTGTTGCCGGGCGCTCACGTTTTTTCTTTTAAATCAAGCGACGCGGAATTAATGCAATAACGTAGACCAGTGGGCTCAGGACCATCTTCAAACACATGCCCCAAATGCGCATGACAGACTTTACAGATCACTTCAACCCGACGCATCCCATGACTGACATCAACATGTTCGGTCACACTACCTTCCGGTAAATCGGTCCAGAAACTTGGCCAACCTGAACCTGAGTCAAATTTTGCCTCCGAATCAAACAAGGGACTACCGCAACAAATACAATGATAAATACCGATCTTTTTACAATCGTTATATTTTCCTGTAAAAGGTGCCTCGGTGCCTTTTAAGCGACAAATACTAAATTGTTCCGGCGTTAACTTATCCGCCCACTCATCATTATTGGTGTGTTTTTTATCTGTCATGGTTATACATGTCCCCCTACGATGCAAAGCGTTCATTGTACGCGATGACAACAGCATCGCCAAAAGTTGAACGACATGACCACTATCAACTATTTTTAGTTTTTTAATACCACATTAACTTTGCCGCCATGACAAAAAGGAGTAATGAAAAGTAACGTTTTAATTTTGCTGCCGGCAACTTGTGAGCCAACTTGGCTCCTATGGGTGCTGTAGCGATACTGCTTAACCCGGTACCGACAAAAACAGGTAAATACACATAGCCTAAACTCCATTCGGGTAGATCCAAGGTATTCCAGCCCAAAATTGCGTAACTGACCGTGCCGGCGATCGCTATCGGTAATCCACAGGCACTCGATACTGCCACGGCATTACGCATAAGCATTTGACCTCGCACCAGATACGGTACAGTTAACGTACCACCACCGATACCAACAATGGACGACAATAAACCAATAGCGTTTGCCACCAAAAAATCCAAAATCCTGGATTGCTTTATCTGATCAGATTTTGGCTTTATTTGAAAAGCCATTTGTATCGCAACATATAATAAAAAAACCACCAAAATAATCCGTAAAGTGTCAGTATTTATATGTTTGGCAATGACGGCTCCAACCGCTGCACCGATAATAATCCCGGGGCTTAAAGAGAACACTTTAACCCACACCACTGATCCCAAGCGATGATGGGCTGAAATAGAGGCAATTGCCGTTAAAATAATGGACGCTAAAGAAGTAGCTACCGCCATCAACATTATCAACTCTGCCGGAAAACCTTGAGCCGTAAACAAAATAATCAGAACCGGTACAATAACCAAGCCCCCCCCGATACCAAATAATCCAGCCAATAATCCTGTGACCATACCTAATAAAATACTTACCAAAAAAATTTCTATCACAATGCACCTGACTTATTAATAACCAATATCAAACTCTATTCATTGAGTAACCTGCCGTTTAGCCTTACTTATGAAACTTTTTTGGGTAAGCTTGTGCTATTCTAGGTTGAATAGACAAACAACTTATAATAAATTCATGGAAACATACCTTGTTGGCGGTGCAGTTCGCGATCAGTTACTTGGGCTTCCAGTCACAGAAAGAGACTGGGTAGTGATTGGTGAAACGCCAGCATCAATGATAAAACAAGGATTTAAACCGGTTGGAAAAGATTTTCCGGTATTTTTACACCCGCAAAGTCATGATGAATATGCGTTGGCCAGAACAGAACGAAAAACCGCACCCGGTTATAAAGGTTTTGCCGTGCATGCCTCCCCTGAAGTCAGCCTGGAACAGGATTTAATCCGTCGTGACCTGACTATCAATGCCATAGCAATGACGCCAAAAGGCGAACTTATTGATCCTTACGGAGGCCAACAAGATATCAAAAATAAAATTTTTCGACATATTTCACCCGCTTTCGCTGAAGATCCTGTGCGCATCCTCCGTGTCGCACGTTTTGCAGCACGCTACGGACATCTGGGTTTTACGCTCGCTGAAGAAACCAGAGAACTTATGCAAGCTATGGTCGCAGCAGGTGAAGTCGATTACCTTGTGCCTGAACGGGTTTGGGCTGAATTATATAAGGTACTCAAAGAACAATCGCCCTCGGCATTTTTTTATACCTTAAAAAGCTGTACGGCATTGGCAATAATCTTCCCGGAAATAAGTTGCCTGTTTGGTGTACCACAACCGGAAAAATATCATCCTGAAATTGATACCGGTCTCCACAGTATGCTGTGTCTGGAACAGGCCGTTCAATTGTCAACCAGTCCTGAAGTCAGATTTGCAGCTTTGGTCCACGATCTGGGCAAAGGCATCACGCCACCGGAAAACTGGCCACATCATTATGGTCATGAAAAAATTGGCTTGCCCATTCTGGAAAAACTATGTGGCCGCTTACGTGTACCTAATGCGTTTAAAGCATTAGCCATGCACGTCATGCAATATCATACCCATTGCCATAAAGTATTTGAAATACGCGCAGCAACCTTAACTGATGTTTTAAATATATTAGGCGCGTTTAAATCCAACAATACGCTAAATGAATTTTTACTGGCTTGCGAAGCTGATGCCAAAGGCAGAACCGGACTTGAACAAACTCCCTACCCTCAGGCAGAACTGATAAAGCTGGCCGCGAAATCAGCTGCCTCTGTAGACACCTCGGCTATTTTAAACAGTGAACTTAAAGGCCCACAAATCGGCACAGCAATTCGTCGTTTACGCATTAAAGTCGTTGCCGAGGTTATCAATACATTTAAAGCACTGTAAAATACCTGTAACTTTTAACCAACCTTGAACTGAACGCCATGCCTTCCTTTGATATTATTTCCGAATTTGATACCCACGAAGTTAAAAACGCTATCGACCAGGCCAATAAAGAAGTTGCCACCCGTTTTGATTTTAAAGGCACAAATTCATCCATTGAACTGACTGATGACAAGCTGATCATGATTTCTGAATCAACCTTTCAGTTACAACAAATATTCAGTGTAGTCTGTACAAAACTCAGTCGACGCGGCGTTGACGTGGGCTGTATGGACGTTGGTGATGCCAAGGGCAGCGGCAAAATGATGCGCCAGGAAATCACCTTAAAGCAAGGCCTTGAGAGCGTGCTGGCAAAAAAAATAGTTAAATTAATTAAAGATAAAAAACTCAAAGTGCAAGCGGCCATTCAAGGCGATAAAGTCAGAGTGACCGGAAAAAAACGCGATGACCTGCAAGAGGTTATTCAAATGCTAAAAGATGAAAAACTGGAAATGCCGCTGCAATACGATAATTTCAGGGATTAATGACCCAAGCCGGATAATCTTTTACTCGATGTTCAAGTTTTTAAGCTTAGAAAAACAGCAGGAAAACGAGTAAGCCAATCAGTGTTAGAATTGGACGTATTTCAACAGCATGTTGATGCACGAACCTGCGCACTTTATAAAAAGTT
>NZ_JAOEGU010000033.1 GCF_025583945.1 Methylobacter psychrophilus | reverse complement strand
GCCTTTCAACTCGTGGATCTTCAAGAGACGAAAAAGCTTCTTGTAAACTTAATGACATGGTAGAAAATCTCCAAAAAAACTGGGTATTATCTCTGGTTTTTTAGTTAATTTATATGCGGTTGCCCTGTTAATATCAGTCGCTAACAAGCATAAAGGGTTAATGGGCCTATTTAATTTAACTTAACTCAATCATTTCAACAGTGCCATCATCCTGAATTTCAGCCATGTGGCCTTTAGGTTCATCAATAAATTGCACGGCAATCAATATGCTTAAAGCAACTCCCGCTATGATCATAAAAAATACTGACGATGAAACAAACAACAGTAAAGTCAAAAATAATACGCCACCGACATTACCATAAGCACCGACCATACCGGCAATCTGACCCGTCATGCGGCGTTTAATCAACGGCACGATTGCATAGACAGCGCCGCAGCCGCCCGATACAAAACACGAGCACGACATGGTGACCAATACTGCCGAAATAAGTGACCATTCAGAAGTGATCATTGACATGCCTAAATAGCCGATTGACAAGCCCAAGATGCAGAGGCTTAAAGAAACTTTACGGCCAAATTTATCGCTGATCCAGCCGCCAGCAGGACGTGCGATCAGATTGATAAAGGCAAAGCTGCCACCAAGCAAGCCGGCTTGCACCATGGTGATGCCCTGAGATATATGGAAAGTTTCAAAGAAAAATAGCGGCAACATCGATACTACGGCTAACTCGGAGCCAAAGGTCATAAAATAGGCTAAATCCAAAATGGCGACCTGTTTAAATTTATAACGATGAATTTCAGCCGTTGGTTGTTGTAAATTCTCTTTATTAACATGGACTATTTTGTAAACATTGTATAGAAACAAGGTCCAGATAGTGATGTAAATGCCGATAGCAACAGGCATTGAAACCAGGTTAACATCGGTTGTTGACGATAATTTCCAGGTTAACAGGGTTAATGCCAGGTATAAAGGTATTGTCATGAAGATATAAAAGTACATGTCGCCGGTACTGGTTACTTCCATCGCACCACTTTTTTTCGGTTTAAAATAAGTCGAACCCTTAGGGGTATCAGAGACATTAAAAAAATAAATAACCGAATAGACTAAAGCCACTATACCGGTCGAAGCAATCGCATAGCGCCAGCCCTCATCACCGCCATATATAAGGCTTAAAACGGGTAATGCTCCGGCAGCAGCAGCAGAGCCAAAATTGCCCCAGCCACCATAAATGCCTTCGGCAATGCCGACTTGTTTGGCAGGAAACCATTCACCAACCATGCGAATGCCAATGACAAAACCTGCTCCTACAAAACCCAATAAAAAACGGGCAAGCGCCAATTGTTCAAAATTTGCAGCAATAGCGAACATTAAACAAGGAATACTACTGGCGGCCAATAGCGTCGAATAGGTTCGTCTGGGGCCAAATTTATCGACTAACATACCGATGATAATGCGTGCCGGAATGGTGAGTGCAACATTTAATATCAGTATGGTTTTTATTTCAGCGCTGTTCATGCCCAGGGTTTTGGCAATAACCAGCATTAAAGGCGCATGGTTGAACCATACAACAAAGCTGATGAAAAAAGCTATCCAGCTCATATGCAGGATTTTTATTTTTCCCGAGAAGGAAAACAGGTTCATTTTTTCTGATGACATTTTTAATCTCATGATTGAGGGCGATGTCATAATCTAAAGCATGTTATGTGCCATAAATAAAAATTACAATAAAATCATTGGCTTAATAATGTCCTATAAAATCCGGATTAAGCTTGCTTTAACCATTAAAGCGCACCAAAACACCACAGATGCACCAAAAAGAAAGCAGTAAGACGTTTTGATCAGGATCAAGCTGTCGCTATGCACTATTATGATGCTGCTTATGCACTAAATAAGATTTTACGCACTATTTTGAATCTTATGAGCCCCTGTTTTTCTGTTATTACTTACTTGGACTATTAAGGATAATGGCTTTTAACTTGTGGCATGTCGTTTGCTAGATAACTATAGAAATAGCAATAACGTAGTCATTGAGGTTATACATGAGCACAAAACAAACACTGGTCGTCATTGGTAATGGCATGGTTGGCCAGAATTTTCTGGCTAGTCTGGTCGCAAGTTCTGCTAAAGACGACTATGAAATCATTACTTTTTGTGAAGAACCCAGACCTGCCTATGATCGGGTCCATCTGTCGGCATTTTTTTCCGGCAAAACTGCCGAAGATTTGTCTCTGGTAGAGCCCGGCTTTTTTGAAAAACACGGTATTACCATTCATATGGGCGATAAGGCAGTCAAAATTTGTCGTGAATCCAAAACGGTAGTTTCTCAAAAAGGTATCACTATTCGTTATGACAAGCTGGTATTGGCGACGGGATCTTTCCCTTTTGTACCCCCGGTACCTGGACATGACAGGCCACAGTGCCTGGTTTATCGGACGATTGAAGATCTTGAAGCCATGGCCGCAGCGGCTAAAAACGGCAAAGTGGGTGTTGTTGTTGGTGGTGGTTTGTTGGGGTTGGAAGCTGCCAATGCCTTAAAAGATCTGGGCTTGCAAGTACATGTCGTAGAGTTTGCACCGCGCTTGATGGCCGTTCAACTGGATGAAGCCGGTGGTGCCATGTTACGGCGCAAGATCGAAAATTTGGGCGTAACGGTACATACCGGCAAAAATACCAGCCTTATTACTGATGGCGATCAGTGCGTGAATAAAATGTGCTTTGCCGATGGTGAAGAGCTGGAAACGGATATCGTATTGTTTTCGGCAGGCATACGTCCGCGTGATGATATTGCGCGTGATTGTGCGCTCGAAGTCGGACCTCGCGGTGGTATAGTAATTAATAATCAATGTCTTACCTCGGATGCTGATATTTATGCCATTGGTGAGTGTGCGCTCTGGAATGGCATGATTTATGGTTTGGTCGCCCCGGGTTATGCCATGGCGCGTACTGTTGTCGCTGATCTGGCCGGTAATGCAGCCAGCTTTACCGGCGCGGATATGAGTACAAAATTAAAGTTGATGGGGGTTGATGTCGCCAGTATCGGTGATGCGCATGCCAAAACCCAGGGCGCCCTGGTTTATACCTATCAAAATGGTGATCGCGAAGTCTATAAGCGTCTGGTTGTTAGTCAGGATAAAAAACAGTTATTGGGGGCAGTATTGGTCGGCGATGCTTCCGGTTACGGGACATTGTTACAGTATTGCATTAATGGTATTGAGCTTCCGGAAAATCCGGATGCACTTATTTTACCGGCCCGTTCTGATGAATCGGTTGGCTTGGGACCCGATGCTTTACCCATGTCTGCTCAAATTTGTTCTTGTTACGATGTCACTAAAGGTGCCATTTGTCAGGTGATTGAAGCGGGCTGTACCACTATCGGTGAGTTAAAGGCAGAAACCAAGGCCGCAACCGGTTGTGGAGGCTGTGCGGCGTTACTAAAATCAGTGATGAACTCAGAGTTGGCAAAACAGGGCTTTGCAGTGAATACGGATATTTGTGAGCATTTTGCTTATACCCGTCAGGAGATTTTTACCCTTATCAGCGTTGAAGAGATCAAAACTTTTGATTCCTTACTGGAAACACATGGTAAAGGCCGGGGTTGCGAGATTTGTAAGCCGCTCGTCGGTTCTATTCTGTCCTCTCACTGGAATGATTTTGTATTAAAAACAGAACACATGGCTTTACAGGATACCAACGACGCCTTTTTAGCCAATATGCAGAAAGATGGAACCTATTCGGTGATACCGCGAATTACCGGCGGTGAAATTACCCCTGATATGTTGATTGTTCTGGGTGAGGTGGGTAAAAAATATAAACTTTATACCAAACTTACCGGTGGCCAGCGAGTGGCCTTGCTGGGGGCGCCGGTCGATCAATTACCGGCTATCTGGAAAGAACTGATTGATGCCGGCTTTGAATCCGGTCATGCCTACGGAAAGTCTTTGCGGACGGTTAAATCTTGTGTCGGTAGCAGTTGGTGTCGTTATGGCGTGGATGACAGTGTCGGTTTGGCCATAGAGCTTGAAAATCGCTATAAAGGCTTAAGATCACCGCATAAAATTAAATTTGCAGTGTCGGGTTGTACGCGCGAATGTGCAGAAGCGCAGAGTAAAGATATTGGGATTATAGCGACAGAGAGTGGCTGGAATTTGTATGTTTGTGGCAACGGTGGCATGAAACCACGGCATGCAGATTTGTTTGCCACCAGTCTGGATAAAGAAACCTTGATTAAATATATCGACCGTTTGTTGAGTTTTTATGTCCGCACTGCCGACCGGTTGCAACGTACTTCGGTTTGGATGGAAAATATGGAAGGTGGTCTGGATTATTTAAAGTCGGTCGTGATTAATGACAAACTTGGTTTGTGTGAGCAGTTAGAACAACAAATGCAGTATGTTATTGATACCTATCAATGTGAATGGAAAGCCACCATTGCCGATGAATTAAAATTAAAACGTTTTCATCACTTTGTTAATAGTAATCAAGCTGATGATAATGTTGTTTTTGTTCAGGAACGTGGACAAATCCGTCCTGCCGATGACGATGAACGAAAACATTTTAAACTCGTGGAGGTCGCGTAATGGCTCAGTGGCAAGATGTTTGCAGTATTGATGATTTACAACCTGATTCCGGTGTTTGCGCTTTGGTTGACGGCCAACAGGTGGCGCTGTTTTATATGCCTAAAGAGTCTGCCGTTTATGCGCTTAACAATTACGACCCTTTTGGTAAGGCCAATGTCTTGTCACGCGGATTGATTGGCGATATTAACGGCCAACCGGTAGTCGCCTCGCCTTTATATAAACAACATTTCAATCTGCAAACGGGTATCTGTCTTGAAGATGAAACGGTAATCATACCGGCCTATGCAGTGCGCATGGAAAACGGTAGCGTTCAAATCAGCATGACGGAGTAGCTCGATGAATTATAACTATTATATTGCTGATGTTTTCACCAGCCAGGTTTTCAATGGTGCCCAGATTGCCGTTTTTCCCAACGCGGATGGTCTGAGTAATGAACAGATGCAATTACTTGCCAAAGAATTAAATTTAACTGAAACAGTATTTGTTTTTCATCCCGGCAGTGAAGGTACCACCCGAAAGATGCGTATTTTTTCACCACTGGGTGAAATAGATTTTGCCGGTCATCCCATTATAGCAACGGCGTATGTACTGGGTTGTTGTGGCGATATTAACTTGACTGAAGCGATTACGCCGGTGGTATTTGAACAGAACGTCGGGCCGATTGATGTCAATATTTCTGCAAACCAGGGCAAGCCGTTTTTTGTTCAGTTTAGTCGTAAGGTTTCATCCATCGTTGACCGCTTTGCACCTACCGATGAAGAGTTGGCCGGTTTCTTATCCATTCAGCAGTCGGAACTTGATCATAAAAAATACTCACCCCGTCTGGTATCCTGTGGCGTACCTTATTTGATAGTGCCGGTTTGGAGTTATGACTCGGTTAGAAAAGCCAAATTTAATTATGCGGCGTGGAGTCAATCAATAGCGCCACAAACAGCAGCACAGGAAATTTTATTGTTTGCACCGAAAACACCTTTTATGGATTCAGATTTTAATGCGCGACTACTGGGGCCTCGTATAGGTATTCACGAAGATCCACCGATAGGTAGTGCAATGCCGGCGTTTGCTTCTTACTTGTGTTCATTTGAACATACCCGAAAAGGTACTCACACTTTTGCCGTTGATAGAGGCGATTCACAGGCCAGGCGTAGTGTATTGAATCTGGAAATGGATCATAAAGGTCAGGAGCAGCTTGCCTTGCGAGTTGGTGGTGAAGCGGTCATGTTTGCTCAAGGGACTGTTTTTTTACCGGCCTGATTTATAACAGCAAAACGGTAGGCGAAGGTAATAGTCGCTTACCGTGTTTAAACCGATTACCTTACACTGACGCAATATTATGAATTATGCTTAATGTATTATTGATTGAAAGTGATCTTCATAATACATTGCTGGAAAACAGCCTTAAAGACACTGATTACCAATGCTTAAAAATCGAATATAGTCCTGCAATTTTAGCGCTGATTAAGGATGTCACGCCGGATGTCCTTATTTTCAATCTTGATACACCCTCTAAAAAATTATTGGCTGATCTGAAAACGCTTAATGATCAATCGCCTTTACCTGTCATTATGTTTGCCAATGATACGACTACAGATACTATTAACCAGGTCATTAAAGCTGACATTAGTGCTTTTATAGTCGATGGTCTTCAGGGTAATCGTATTAACACCATCATCAACGTGGCTATCGCCAGATTTAAACATCAGCAAGCACTTAAGCATGCACTGGAAGAGGCTTGTGTAAAGCTTGAAGACAGAAAGCAGATTGATCGTGCCAAAGCCATTTTAATAAAAACGCAAAATTTTACTGAAGACGAGGCTTACCATACGCTTAGGAAATTGGCGATGGATCGAAATATTACCTTGGGCGAAATGGCTAAAAATGTTGTTGCCATGTCGGAACTGTTTAAATAAAAAAGCCTTAACTGCATCTACCAGCCATGAAAACCTTTATCAAAGTCACTGAAGTATGGATTCCAGACAAAGAACGCACTCAATTGGAATTTGGCTCCGGTTTATATGGTGGACTAACCGATTTTAAAGTGGACAGTGAGCAACAAAAATTTTCTTATAACGAAGGCTTACCCGGTAAGGCTTGGGCTGCTGGTCATCCCATTGTTTTGGCAAAATTTGAACACTCTTATTTTAAGCGTATCGCTGCTGCAAAAAACGCCGGTTTAACCTGCGGCATTGCCATACCTATTTTTTCCGGCGATTTTCTGATGGCTGTCGTGGTTTTTTTATGTGGCGATGACGAGGATCATGCCGGAGCTATCGAGGTTTGGTGCAATAATCCGGTTTTGGATAAAAGTCTTGCTGTTATGGACGGTTATTACGGCACACTACAATATTTTGAAGCTGTCTCCAGACAAATCAGCGTACCCAAGGGGCAAGGTCTGGCTGGACTGGCTTGGGAATCGGGTATGCCCGTTCTTATCGATGATATCAGCAAGGCAGATACCTTTATTAGAGCTGGCGATGCACAACAGGCCGGTATTACTATGGGAATTGGTATTCCTGTTGCTGATAATCCCGGGCAGCCTTATATCATGACCTTTTTGTCAGCGAAAGCGACGCCTATTGCCAAACGTATTCAGATATGGATTCCAGATAGGGAAGGCAAACAACTCATTTGTCAGCAGGGTTATAGTAAAAGCAGTAATGAGCTGGCGAAAATATTTGAAACCATGACGGTTACCAAAGGCATTGGTGCCTTGGGCCGCGTCTGGCTGACCGGCATGCCTGTTATCACGGGTAATCAGGAGTCCGACTATAGTCCGGAGCTGGATAGTCTAAGCAGTATGTTGGCCATACCGGTTATAGAAAAAGGCCGGCTAAAAGCCATTGTCAGTTTTCTGTTTTAAAGTTAATCGAGCCAGTGAGATCTGATTTGGTGCAAAATATTTTGAATATTGCACGTTACTGGAGCGCAGCAATTAATAATTTCGATATTGATGTTTACCCTTAAGGTGTTTATTCCTGTAAAAGTAACGCAACAGATTGTATTTATTAATTTATTTTAAATATAAATACTTTTCCATAATTTTGGCATAGCTTATGCTTTAACATTGTCAGAGGCTCCAACGTTGGAGTCACCATTCCTTGCTCAAAGTTGAGCACCAGACAAAGGCGTCGCTAAATCTCAGTGTTGTTATTGACACAGAGGTTTTCGACGCTTTTTTTTTGCACTGAATATCTGAACAGGATAAAGCCGTTATGAAAAAATCGGGAAAATTAACTATTAAAAATCTGGTTACAGCACTTGTAACCGTCGCCACTATTACAACGTTAAGCTTTGCGTCCAGTGTTGGTGCTGTTGAAAAACTGGAGAAAGAAAGTCTGAAGTTGGGCTTTATTAAATTAACCGATATGGCACCTTTAGCGGTTGCTTTTGAAAAAGGCTATTTCGAAGATGAAGGGCTTTCCGTACAAATTGAAGCTCAAGCCAACTGGAAGGTTTTATTGGACCGGGTTATCAATGGTGAGCTTGATGGTGCCCACATGCTGGCAACATTGCCCTTTGGAACTGCCATAGGTTATGGTACCAAAGCAGATATTATCAGTGCTTTCACGATGACCTTAAATGGCGATGCCATTACGGTATCGAATGATGTCTGGAAGCAAATGAAACCGCAGATACCCATGCAGGACGGTAAACCGGTACATCCTGTTAAAGCGGATACCTTAAAGCCGGTACTCGAAAAATACAAAAATGCCGGTAAACCGTTCAATATGGCAATGACCTTTCCGGTTGGAACTCATAATATGAAATTGCGTTACTGGCTGGCAGCCGGCGGTATTAAACCGGGATATTATGCACCTCCGGAAGACACTTCCGGTCAAATTGATGCCGAAGCCATATTGTCAGTAACCCCGCCACCACAAATGCCGGCTACTATGGATTCAGGTACTATTGTTGGTTATTGCGTCGGTGAACCCTGGAATCAGCAAGCCGTATTTAAAGGTATAGGCGTCCCGGTTATCAGCGATTATGAACTGATGAAAAACAGCCCTGAAAAAATTTTTGGGGTGACGAAAGAATGGGCGGATAAATATCCCAATACCCATTTGGCAGTTATCAAGGCCTTAATTCGTGCATCAATGTGGCTGGATGCAGAGAATAATAAAAACCGTAACGAAGGCGTAGAAATGCTCTCGCAAAAACAGTATGTCGGTGCTGACTATGAGGTTATTGCCAACAGTATGAACGGCACTTTTGAATACGAAAAGGGTGATAAACGTGCATTACCCGATTTTAATGTGTTTTTTCGTTATAACGGCTCTTACCCCTATTACAGCGATGCGGTTTGGAGCTTGACCCAAATGCGTCGCTGGGGACAAATCAACGAGCAAAAACCGGATGCCTGGTATATGGAAATAGCCAAAAAAGTTTACCGTCCTGATATTTACATGGCAGCAGCCAAAGCGTTAATTGCCGAAGGTAAAGCTAAAGCCGGCGATTTTCCCTCAGATAAAGAAACCGGTTTTAAAGCACCCAGCGCCGATTTTATTGATGGCATTGTTTATGACGGTAACAAACCCAATGAGTATCTGACTAAATTTACTATCGGCCTTAAAGGCAAACAAAAAGTAGCTGGTGGCAAGGTTGTTGAGTAATACCCGAATTTCCGGGTAGTAATGCGGGGTATGTTGATGCAGGAGCGGGCCGGCATGGTTGGCTCCTGCAGATGTTAAGTAAATTGAGGTCAAAAAATGAACAACCAATTAATCAAATTTTTTAACATAACCGGTTTAACCTGGTTTGTACCTTTTGTAAAAATAGCGGCCGGTGAAAATCCTGCACAACAAGCCCGTCAGCTATTTTTGATTATGGGCGTACCCATTATTGCTTTTACTTTGTTTCTGGGGCTTTGGAGTTTTTCCGCTGCCAAAGTTAACACCAGTCTTGGCGCAATACCCGGCCCTGTTGCCGTTTGGCATGAGGCTGGGGGCTTATTGACGGAACATTTCGCAGAAAGGGACAAAGAAGCCAAGTTTTATCAACGCCAGCAAGAGCGCAATACACAAACATTGGCAGAAAATCCGGCAGCTGAAATTAAATCCCGGCCTTATAACGGTCAGGCGACTTATCTGGACAAGATTTTCACCAGTCTTTATACGGTTTTTGCAGGCTTTGTCATTGCCACACTGATCGCTGTGCCACTGGGTCTTTTATGTGGCATGAGTCCGGTTGTCAATACGGCAATCAATCCACTGATTCAACTCTTTAAACCGGTATCACCATTGGCCTGGTTACCTATTGTGACGCTGGTTGTCAGTGCGGTTTATATCACTACCGAGGATTCATGGTTTGAAAAATCTTTTTTAACATCAGCCATTACGGTAACGCTGTGTTCGCTTTGGCCAACCTTAATTAATACCGCTGTCGGCGTATCTTCCATAGATAAAGATTTGGTTAACGTAGGCAAGGTATTACGTCTTAACTGGTTTACGCAGATTAAAAAAATCATTTTACCATCGGCTTTGCCTTATATTTTTACCGGCATGCGGTTATCGCTGGGAGTGGGCTGGATGGTGTTAATTGCTGCGGAAATGCTGGCACAAAATCCGGGACTGGGAAAATTTATCTGGGATGAATTTCAAAACGGCAGCTCAAATTCCTTGGGACGAATCATGGTGGCTGTATTTACCATTGGTATTATCGGTTTTATTTTGGACCGTATCATGCAGTCATTTCAAAAAGTATTCTCTTTTGGTAAAGATATTTAATCAGGAGTCTGTTATGCCAACTGTAAAAATTAAGTTAGTTCATAGTAGTGTAGTGACCAAAAAGCCATTGCCATTAAACGATCCTTACTTGCCGTTAGTAGAATTAAAGAATGTTTGTAAAGCTTATGGTGACGGTAAAGATAAAACATCGATCCTGAAAAATATCAATTTAACCGTTAAACAGGGTGAGTTTATCGCCATTGTCGGCTTTTCCGGCAGTGGTAAAACCACGTTGATTTCAACCATTGCCGGTCTGATTCAGGCTGACAGCGGTGAGGTATTAAAACAGGGTCAGCCAATTACCGGGCCGGGGCCTGATCGTGGTGTAGTATTTCAAAATTATTCGTTGATGCCGTGGTTAACGGTTTATGAAAACGTAGCTTTGGCAGTTGATACCATTTTTAAAGACTGGACTGCCGAACAACGTAAAGCGCATACAGAAAAATATATTCGTATGGTTAATCTGGGTGCTGCCATGGCTAAAAAACCGGCGGAATTATCGGGCGGCATGCGCCAACGGGTTAATGTCGCTCGCGCTCTGGCGGCCAGTCCGGATATTTTATTACTGGATGAACCGCTGAGTGCTCTGGATGCGTTGACACGCGGTAATTTACAGGATGAGATTTTGCAAATCTGGGAGCAGGAAAAGAAAACAGTTATCCTGATTACCAATGATGTCGATGAAGCAATCTATATGGCTGACCGCGTTATTCCGTTAAACCCTGGCCCTGATGCAACCTTTGGCCCCGATTTCCTTATCGATATCGAGCGGCCACGCAATAGAGCTGCATTAAACCATAATGAAACATTTAAAAAATGTCGTGCCGAAATTACCCAATATCTGCTGGCTATTGGCATCGAAAAGACCGGGGAATCGGCACCGGATAAAATTATCCTGCCAACAGTCCGGCCTAATACCAGTAATGATTGGAACCGGGATAGTTCGGCACTAAAACCGGATAAGGATGGTCTGGGCAGGCCTAGATATCTGGAATTTTCGCAGTTGTCAAAAAGTTACCCGACACCCGATGGTAACAGCAGTGTTAAAGTTGTTGACGGTTTTGACCTGAAAATGAAAAAAGGTGAGTTTATCTCCATTATCGGTCATTCAGGTTGCGGTAAATCCACGGTTTTATCAATGACTGCCGGATTAAACAGTATTTCCGAAGGGGGTATTGTTCTTGATAACCGTGAGATTGACGGCGCGGGGCCTGATCGTGGCGTGGTCTTTCAGGCTCCCAGCCTGTTTCCGTGGTTGACGGCATTTGAAAATGTGACCTTGGGCGTTGATAAGGTTTATCCCCATGCCACCAAAGCAGAGCGTAATGATATTGTTGAATACTACCTGACTCGTGTTGGCTTGGCAGATTCACTGCATAAAAAAGCCGCCGAACTATCTAATGGTATGCGCCAACGGGTTGGAATTGCCCGCGCTTTTGCCTTGTCACCCAAGTTGCTGTTACTTGATGAACCTTTTGGTATGCTGGATTCATTGACGCGCTGGGAGTTACAGGAGGTTTTGATGGAAGTTTGGGAGCGGACGCACGTAACGGCTATCGTCGTGACCCATGATGTTGATGAAGCCATTTTATTGGCAGATCGCGTGGTGATGATGACCAACGGCCCTCATGCAAAAATAGGTAAAATAGAGAATATCGATTTACCCAGGCCGCGCACGCGAAAAGCATTGCTTGCACACCCTGATTATTATAAATATCGGGAAAGTTTATTAACTTTTCTGGCTGAATGCGATCAGGCACATTAGACAAATTTGCTCATAAAATAGACCCATGGATCATCGTTCCCTGCTTCAGGTTTTACGAAACCATCACTTATCAATTAATAACGTAGGGGGCTTTATGCCAAGGCAACAAAAAAAAATTCCATTATCGGTTGCGCTGTTGACATTATCGGTAGCGAGCCATTCTGCGTTGGCGGGTGTTACCCAAGAGGTTGAAGATGCGCTTAATTTTTATCACTACGGCAAAAACGGAGCGGTAAAAATTGATCTGAATACGCGCTATGAAAATGTTAATCAAGGTGATGTCATGACCAAGCCCATTGGCGGCGTACCTGCCAAACAACAACCCGATACCGCCAATGCGGTGACCTCGCGGTTACGCTTGGGGTTGCTGTCACCGGTGTTTCATGGTTTGCAAGGTTATGCGGAATACGAAGGCGTCTATGCAATGGATTCGAATTACAATAGTACGGTTAACGGTAAAAGCCAATATTCAACGGTTGCCGATCCTTACGTCAGCGAACTTGACCAGTTATGGCTCAGTTATGCAGGTTTTGCCGATACCATCATAAAAGGCGGGCGGCAACGTATCAAACTGGATGATGATCGATTTATTGGTAACGTCGGTTGGCGTCAGTTGGAGCAAACCTATGACTCGGTACTAATTACTCACAACAATCAACAACTTTTTGGCCTGACAGTTAATGTTGGCTATATGGGTAATGTAAAAACGTTTACTTCGACGACCGAAAATATTAATGCACCGATACTCAATGTCAATTACAAGCTGGGGGATTATGGTAATCTGGTCGGCTATGGCTATTGGCTGGGTTATACCGAGCAGGAAAATTATAATAAATCCAACCAGACCTATGGTCTTCGCGTGACCAATTATCAAAAACCGGGGGACTCCTTTAAAGTAAGTGATAATTATGGTCTGCTTTATACGGCCGAATGGAGTATCCAGTCGGATTACCAAAACAGCCTGCAAAAATATACCGTCAACCGTTTTAACTTGATGGGTGGCTTGACCGCGCATATGTTTACCTTTCAAGGTGCCATGGAGCAACTGGATGGCGTTGGTCAAAATAAAACCTTTATTACCCCGTTGGGTACCAATCATGCCTTTCAGGGTTGGGCAGATCTGTTTCTGGTGACCCCTAAAGATGGTATTCGTGATGTATTTGGTACCATAATTACTTCGCTGGACAAGGGCAATGTTGCCTTAACCGGCGTTTACCATGCCTTTTATGATGATACCGGCAGTGTTCATTACGGCGATGAATGGGATTTTATGGCGACCAAAAAATTTGGTAAGCACTATTCGGTGCTTGCAAAATATGCTTATTACAATGCCGATCAGTACAACACAGATACCCAAAAAATCTGGTTACAAGGTAATATTAGTTTTTAAAGCCCCATCGTGTGTTTTAGGTGCCGGGTATAAAAGCTATCAGCGTCGATTTTAAAATTTTCTCTACAAAGTGTACAAAAAACGTATTGTTCTTTTTACCTAAGCATTTTTTCGTTGTAAAAATAGTTACTTAGCCTGCTTGCTACGTAACTATATATTTTCAGATAAATAAATTCGATATTAACGGATACCATCCCTTCAAGGGATGTTATCCGTACGGGCTAAAAATTTCATGTAATGGAAATTTAATTTCTGAAAGTCTATATTTCCTCGTTTCAACAGTTTCCTTCGATATTTATTCAATCTTCATTTATCCCCGGCTATGTAAATTCTGCATAAAAACTATGGAAATAGTGGTGTATGCAGGATTTACCGGAGTCTATCTCTGTTCCTTGTGATCGTTTTATGCTGACATGTGCTCAGGTCTTGTTAATTCTGCCTTATCGTTATGCAATCCATCGCGGGTAATAAAGAGCGGCAAGAAAAATGGCTAAAACAGAAAAGTATTATGAGGTAATTAGAATAATTGAATGCTATGATCTTAAATATTTTCTATATTTGTGAATTTAACAGATAAATATAATAAATTTTTTTTAAAAAAAATATTTATAACTAACGGGTTATGATGATCTATTTTGTTTTATTAGTCGTTAATATCAAATATATTTGCATTTAATGAAATTAAGTTTAATCGGTAAAGCTTCTGCTGATTAAGGTGTTTGATATTTGTTGGTTAAAGAACTCTCTCAATTGAATTTTTTTAAACTTTTAGGCGACAGGTATAAAACCGGCGGTCTTTACTTATCGATTATTTGACATGTTTTAAAACATTTTTTCGTCATCTTATAAAACGATGACATTACTGGCTAATAGCACCGCTCCTGGTCTTGCATACTGTTTTGATAGTTAAAAACTTGCAACTCCAACGAGCAGCAACCTACTTAAAATAAGGTTAGAACATGAATAAAATAACGAAAGTCCAAATAAGAACGTTACCAACTAATCAGAGTGTGCCTCTGCATCTGTCGGCTTTATCCATTGCTGTACGGTTGCTGTGCGGCGCAAGCATGGGCTTTGCGCTACCGACGTCAGCAAGTATCGTCACGTGCGCTGCAGGAAGCAGTTCCTGCACTATCCAGTCAGGTGACAGCGCCAGTGCTGTTAATGTGGCGGCGGGTAGTTCAGGATTTACTTTCATCAATAATGGCACGCTGGATAACGGCTCTCCAACCGCAAGCCAGCAAAGTAGTGTTTCAATTATTGCGCCAAGTGCTGACCCTGCGTCCCCTGTTGCCGGAGGAAATGTTATTTTCACCAATTATGGCACAATCAACTCCTATGCATATACAAGTTTGAGCACACCCGTGCTGCCGCTGCCGTCGGTTATTAATTTGCAATCCACAGGAAGCGACATGACAATCACTGATAATGGCGCGTCCGGCTCAGCTTCTGGTGATATTACCGTTAATCAATCCGGTGTCGTCGGTACTCCATCATTACAAGGCGTCAGCCAAAGTGCATTGATTTCTGCCATGGCTCAGGGTGGGGGTGGCGGGTATATTGGATCATCAAATAATCAGGAGATTACCAGCGGCAACGGTGGCAATGCAGGGGCTGTAACCATCACTACCGTCAATACGGGTAATATGGCAGCCTACACTTTAGGAGGGATTATTGCCCAATCCAGTGGCGGGGACGCGGGATTTGTAATGCAAAATGTTGATGATAACACTACCATGGCCACTGGCGGTAATGGTGGTAACGGCGGCTCGGTGACTATCAATAATTCCCAGCAAATTTCGGTGACAGGGGCATCAAGCTCCCAGGCCAGTATCGGACTACAGGCCTATAGCTCAGGTGGCGCGGGTGGAGAAATGATGGTTACCGATACAAACAAATGGTTAACAGCAAATCCCGGCAAGGGCGGCAACGGTGGCGTCGTCAGCGTGACGCATTCCGGTGCCTTGTCTGTTGGTGGTGACGTGAGCAGTTCGGTTACTGGCATCTTGGCGCAAAGTATAGGCGGTACTGCGGGGTTACTTGTCATTGATAAAGTTTCGAAAGAAGCCGCTATTGGGAATATTATTGTTGGTGGCGATGCCGGCAAAGTAGCGGTGACTGTGGTTAGTGGAGCGAATATCAGTTTGCTCCCCGGTAGTAGCGGAAACTTGGGTACTGGCGTTGGTGTCATCGCACAATCCATTGGCGGTGGTTTAAATAGTTCCGATACAGTTAAAGTTGTCGGAAATTCCGGTGACGGCAATACGGTGACAGTAAACAATGCCGGTGCCTTGAACGGTTTTGGTGATTATGGTGTTGGTATTCTTGCTCAATCCATCGGTGGTGGTGGTGGCAGGATGAGTTTAACTAATACTGGTACCGGTTACTCGGTGGCAAATGCCAACGGAGCCGGCAACGAGGTTAATGTCCTCCAGGCTGAGGGTGGTTCAATTGTTACCACCGGTGCTGACGCACCTGGTATCGTTGCACAGTCGCTGGGTGATGGCGGCGGCATGTTTACGACTACCGCCAGTACGGTTACTAACCCGTCGCCTTTAACCTTGGGTTCACAGGGTAGTAACGGTAATAGCGCGGGTAAGGTCAGCGTTGATCTTGGCAGCAGCGCCGACGGCGGCAGTACTGTCCATACGGCAGGAGAAACCTCGTTTGGCATATTGGCCCAGTCCATAGCTTCCGGGGGCGGCAGTATTGGCGGGGACGGGGCGATCGGGTCTGTTGGTTCCAGTGGTGTGACGGGCGGAAACGGTAACGCAGTAGCGGTCACTACCACCGGTAATTCAAATATTACTACCTTGGGTGATGGTGCAATTTCTATCCTTGCACAGTCGATTGCCGGGGGGGGTGGCAACGGTGCATCAGGCAGGGGGTGGTCAGCAAAGGTTGGTGGTGCCGGTGGTGCCGGTGGCAGCGGTGGCATAGTCAATGTGGATGTTGGGACCAGTGCTATCGATACCAACAGTACTCTGGTAACTTCGGGTGACTATGCCGCTGCGGTGCTGGCGCAGTCGATTGGCGGTGGCGGCGGCAATGGCGGTTATGCCAAAACTGTGGGCTTGTTCTTTTCGTCGGCAGTTGGTGGTACCGGCGGCATTGGTGGCACAGGAGGAGCAGTTGGTGTGGATAATTATGGCGGCATTATTACCTCCGGCGCACACAGTAACGCTATTGTCGCTCAGAGTATTGCTGGTGGTGGCGGTAATGGCGGCGCAGCTTCAGCGCATTCGGAAGGCGTCATATGGGCCATATCTACCACTATTGGCGGTGAGGGCGGCAGTGGTGGTGCAGCGGGTATCGTCACTGTTAACGATTACAACAGCATCAGTACTTCCGGGCTTGATGCAATGGGTATTTTGGCGCAATCAATAGCCGGTGGTGGCGGAACCGGTGGCGCTGCCAGCTCAAAAGCCGAAGCCTTTGCTTCCGGAGATCCGGAGATTCCAAGCATTGCTATTAGTGTTGCGCTGGGCGGTCAGGGCGGCGGCGCAGGAACCGGTAACATTGTAACGGTTAACCAGACGGGCGGGATCACCACCGCTAATGACGGTGCGCTGGGTATTCTGGCGCAGTCGATTGGTGGTGGTGGTGGTAATGGGGGCGATTCCTCGGCCTCAGCTACAGCAGGTTCGATCGGTGGTTCCGAGGACACTCCTCCTGACTCAGTGACCTTGAACTTTGCCTATGGCCAAGCTGGTGCCGGTGGTGATGGTGGCCAGGGCGGAGCTGTATCGGTTAATAATACCGGAACCATTAATACCCAAGGTGCCAGCGCCAGTGCAATCGTGGTTCAATCCATCGGCGGCGGCGGCGGCAACGGTGCGCTCGGCAACAGCAACACCAAAAACAAAACTGAAGCACAAAATTATAGTTTAACGATGGCTTTGGGCGGTGACGCTGGTACCGCAGCTAAAGGTGGTGCGGTCAGCGTCAATTATGGCGGTATCCTTGGTACATCAGGTTCGACCGCTCGCGGCATCGTTGCTCAATCTATTGGCGGTGGTGGAGGTTTGGCGGCTGGCGGTACCACGGCCTCTGATGGTGGCAGTAGCTCAAAGACGTCATTGAGTTTTAGCTTGGGCGGGAAAGGTGGTACTGGGGGCGACGGTGCTGCAGTAACGGTCATGCCTGACAGTTCCAACGCGGCGATTACTACTACCGGTGGTTACTCTGATGCCATTCTCGCCCAATCCATTGGCGGCGGCGGCGGGGCTGCCGGTAATGCTGACAACACTGCGAAAAGCAGCGAATCAGCCTTGGACAGCCCCGATGACAGTACCAGCGACAGCGACAGTTCTGAGGATACCTCTACTACCTTCGCTATGGCTATGACACTGGGTGGCGGAGGTGGCGGTAACGGTGGTGCAGTGACGGTTGGTAATAATGCCGCTGGTGCCGATTTGATTACTGCCTCTACCAGCGGCGTGTGGTCTCATGGTATCTTTGCCCAATCCATCGGTGGCGGCGGCGGTTCCAGTGGTGTCAGTTCGTCCAAGGGTGAAACAGGCAGTTACACTTCTGTTATGACTTTTGGTGGCGGTCCCTCCGGCAGCGGCGATGCAGTGACCGTTCAAGGTATTAACAGCATTCGCGCCTTCGGCTACGGCTCCATGGGAATTATTGCCCAGTCCATCGGTGGTGGTGGCGGTGCCGCTATTGATGGCAGTGACCTGTCGCTGTCAAGCAAGGAAATTATAATCAAGGCGTCATCACAAAGTGAAAGTAGTGGCCATGGTGATGCTGTTTTGGTCGATGTCGGCTCGGGGTCTATCAGCACCTCCGGTAGTGTCGGCTACGGTGTGTTGGCTCAGTCCATTGGCGCTGGCGGCGGCTTGGCAGGCTTTGGTGACGGCAGTAGCGGCAGTACCATTCCGAAGGTCTTTGCAGTCTTGGGTGCAGATGATAAGGCTGAGGGTAATGGCGGCGCAGTGACTGTTAATTTCGGTGCAGGGAGTAAAGTCAGTACCACCGGTACCCTGGCTCATGCCGTAATTGCCCAATCAATCGGTGGCGGCGGCGGGGTTGTTGCTGCTTCAGGAGCGTCAACCACCAATCAGAGTTTTAACATCGAGGCGGCGGCATTGGGTAACTCCAACGGCAGTAGCGGTAATGGTAGTGCAGTGGTGGTAAACAACGCCGGTACTATTAGTACCAGCGGTGATTTAGCCATGGGTATAGTCGCTCAATCGATAGGCGGCGGCGGCGGCTTGATTTCCGGGCATTATTACGATTTCATCAACACCAGTATCGGCGGTACAACTGACTCAAATAGCCTTGGCAATGACGGTGATAGTGTTTATATACATAACATAAGTGGTAGCAGCATTACCACAACCGGGGCGGGTGCTTACGGCATATTGGCTCAGTCCATTGGTGGCGGTGGCGGGTTTATCGGCGATAGTGGTCAAGGAAACTGGCAGGGCGTCTTCTTGGATCAGTATCATTTGGGAACAAGTCAGGCAAATATTGCTACCTACGCAGCTACCGGTAATGGCGGTATTGTTGAAGTTATTGTTGACGCCGGATCCAATATTACCACCACCGGCGCTAATGCCCATGGCATCGTTGCTCAGTCGGTGGGCGGCGGTGGCGGCATGGTGAGCCTGGGCAACAGTTCCCTCATCGGTTCTGCTGCTCAATATGACGCTACCAAAACCAGTAAAGATTATTCAAGCGCGGGCTTGCCGATCATTATCACTGTTGACGGCACGGTCAGCGCTACAGGAGCAGGAGCTTACGGTATTTTTGCTCAATCCATCGGTAGCGTTAATGAAATGGTTGAGATCACGATTAATGGCAAGGTTTACGGTAATGCGGCTGGCGTAGTCATTGCCGGTGGTGACGGGGTGGTAGGTGTTTCTACACTAATGATCAATCAGGGTGGTGTTCTGGCTGGCGGTTGCACCGCAGTCGACAACTGTAACGGAAACGGTTATGCCTTTCTGCAGCCTACAGGCAACCTCGCTTTTACGGATATTATCAATCAGGGTACCGTGATCGGCTCGATTGATCCACCACCTAATGCTGTCAGCTTTAACAACTATGGTACTTATTTTTCGGGCAGTGAAGTCACCAATATCGATTTTAATGACTACGGTACAACTTACCTGGGTACGCAGGCGGGTAAAATTACCGATCTGGTGATGACCGGCGTTAATTATAACTATAATGCAAATACCCGAATGGTTGTCGATGCTGATTTTGTGACGGGTATTTCGGATACCCTGCGGTTGAACAATACCACGTTCAACTCGGTGGATTCCAATCCAAAGCCTTTGACAGTTCATCTCAATACTAACGTGATGGTACCGAACAAGACGATTACCGTACTGACCCACTCGGCGGACTCATCGTTTAATGCCGTGCAGCCGATTCAGGTAGAGAATCAGTCACTGATTTCCTCTTACAATGTCAACCAGAACAACATCGGAGGCGTTAACAATTATAGTATCGCGACGAAAGCCAACTTCAGCCCGAATAGTGTGGGTCTCCACGCTAATGAGCAATCGCTGGCCCGCTACTTTCAGAATACTTGGGATACCGGTACGCCTGAGCAGCAAGCGGGACTGGGCAATACTTTCGCACGACTGAGCAATGCCAATGCCAACAATTACGAACAAGCACTGTCCAGTATGACGTCATCTTTGGCGACTGCGCAGGCAGCGACTACGCCGATGTTGGTGCAAAGCTTTATGGCCAACATGATGAGTTGTCCCACTTTCAAAGGCTCAGGGGTTAGCATGGGCGAGAGCACTTGTGTGTGGAACCGTGTGATTCTGGGCAGAATGAACTACGATGACAACAAGACTTTGGGCTACAAGCGTAGCAATGTGTCTTATCAGTTTGGTGGGCAGATGGAGCTTAAAGAAGATTGGTTTCTTGGCGGCTCTGTCGCTTATGAAGAAAACTGGCTGGACGGCACGACCACATCGGAAAGTGCCAACGGCAGTACTTTACTACTGGGTCTGGCCATGAAGCACCAGTCTGGTCCGAGAATGCTGTCTGCGTCAGTCGCGGGCGGCAACATCTGGAACAACGGTTCCAGGTTGGTTAACCTGCCGGGAACCGACACTATGAACCCGTTGTTGATGCAGGCGAAAAGTAACAACGAGATCGGCTTTTTCGATACCAAGTTACGCGGCAGTTACGAGTTTGCTTTCACGGGCTGGTATCTGCGTCCTACCATGGATCTTGACATGATCACCACCTTGCTTGGCGGCTACCAGGAAAGTGGGGCGGGGCTTTACAATCTCAACGTTAATAGCACCACACGCACCCTGTTTATGGCCACACCTTTGGCCGAGGCAGGGCAGCGCTTTGACTTTCCCGATACTGCCGGAGGGCTATCCGTTCGCACCTATGGTCAATTGGGTATGAGTGTACTGAGCAACGATCGCTGGAACACCAGTGCCAGTTTGGAAGGTGTTCCTTCTGCGGGTTCGTTCAACGTTACTGCACCGATGCCTCAAGCCTTTGGTAAGGCTGCCGTCGGCGCGGAAGTGTTCCGTAAGGGCGGTCTGGAGATGAAGGTGCAATGGAACGGGGACTTTAGCAACAACTTCTTGTCCCAATATGGATCGGTAAGCGTGGGTTGCAAATTCTGAAAGCAGGTGGATAAACAATTTTAGCGTTTATCCACCTTGTTTTGTCTTTATCTGATTTTGCAATTGCTCACTGTATAACTCTCAATCGCTGATCCAGAGGCCGTTAGTACCTCTGGATTCATATGGTTTTCACCACATTTTTCTTCAATAAAAAGCATGTTTGCTACCGTTGCAACTTCTGGTTTTTATCTGGCAGAAGAGATGTAAATATTTATCCCTTCATGCTGCCGATTTTTAAGGCAAACGTTTATGTTAATTTTGTATTTACTGCTCTGGCTCAGTTAAAAGAGCGAGGTTCTTTTACAGTATGGCAATCACTTTATTGGTACTCTTGAAACGCTTGTTTTATGGCTACTCCTTAGGTTACTATCTAAAAATAGAACAACTTTGCCTGCTTAAAAACTATCATTGACCGATTTTATTTTTTGGGGGAAATACCATTCTGTTATAGTCAATAATTGGCTCTATCGTTAATTGATTGCAATAAAAATAATCTTCAATCACTATCTACCCACAGATTTTAATCAACGCTTGCTGGAGTCAATTTATGAATTCAACTGTTATTCCGACGGGGCTTAATTTGGCCAGTCAAAAACAATTGGAAGAGCTACAACATATCAATCTGCAATTAGCGGCCTTGGATCAACCTGTTTGTGAAGTTGAAGGGGATCAGCAATATCTCAAAATAGCCGATGGTTTGTTGAAGAATTATTCCCAGCAACGCCGTCTCTTGGCCAATTACCGTTGTCCCGCTGATCAACGTATTCAGGATTTCCTTAATGCTTATTTGCTCGAGAATGGCATAGATGAATCCATTCGCATACCGGGGGAAACTTTTGTACTGGAGCGTAAAGGCTTGGCCAGAGAGCTGTCATTACCCTTTCAGTTCAATGAATTTCACTCTGCATATATTGATTCATACCGAATACAGCAAGGCGTCTTGCATAATCCACAAAATGACCGGCGCACGACTAAAGGTGTCTTTCATATTGTTGCTGGCGGGCTTCCTGTTCCGGCTGACAAGAACGAAGTTCCCGTTGCGGCTTATGCACAATTATTGCGTATTGCCTTGTCGCCGCCAGATGATCTGTTGTATCTGCCTTACACCAGCAGGCAAGAAAACTCGGCAAAACTCTGGTTATCTTTATTGCTCAGGCCCATCGTGGCACCTGAGGTTGTTGGTTTAAGCCATAAAAAAACCATGGAAACCCGGTTTTTTGCACCCGGTGGCCTGGTTGCCAATCTTGATTTTGTTGAGTCTATTTTTGGTAATGCGGGCGATCCCTTTCTCCCGGAGAATGATGCGGCGCTGGATATTAATCAATGGACGGGCCATACCGGTTGTATCATTCTTGCGCCACATTTGGTGCACTGTCGCAAACAGGCATTGGGTTTACCGCACTATAAAGAGGCTACCGAACGTCAGCGTAAAGACGGCATGTGCTGGCAACATAAGAATGAACTTTATAATGAGGGTAAACCTTTTAAACTGGTATGCCGCAACATGAAGGGTGTCATTGTTACCCTGATTGCCGATAACTATTTTGGTTACAGTAAAAAAGAAATAAAATCCCAGATCAGCTATTCTGCGAATCTGTTTGGTGGCTGTGAAGAGGAGCATTCCGGTGGCGCACTGGCTTTTCCAAGAGCTATTCTGGGGGAAATTTATTTACCCAAAGAGTTGGATGATAACGAGGGCTATTCTTTCGATAAACTTTGCCAGCTCTTGGGCTCAACGATAGACATTAAAGATGATGGCTATGCGGTAGACAAAAAGCATCCCTCTATTGTTTTTATTCCGGATACGGCACAAATTAATATCCAGCAACAGCAAATAAGCTGGCAGCGTGACAATATTACCGTCACCATAAAACCGCTGATCAATCATACTTATGTTTATCCCAATGGCTTTAGAGTCCATATGGAGCGTCACCCCAACGCACCGAGTTGGCGACTGGTAGGTACTTATACGGAAGGCACCTTTTGTCACAAGCCGAGTACCGTATCAGGCGGTGGCAAGTCAGAAATATCCAAGTCAATTGCCGGCGCCATTATTTCCGGTGCTGTTTTTGTCGATAATTTTGAGAAAGATATGGATATGGTTGCCGATATTTTTGATTATGATTATTCCGGCCGGTTTCGGGATACCGCACGTAACGGGAGTGATCAACGTAGACTGCTCAGCAATAAACGCACGCTGGGTTCGGTTATTAAATTACTGACACCGTCCGTCACCGAGTATTGCCATGACTATAATCATTGGTTAAAGCAAATTCCTCAGCATATTTGGGCGCTTGCGCTGATGATAAAACGTTTTTACAAAGAGGAGTGGGGGCAAAACTGGCGGGAACATTTTTCTGTTGATTTGGTAAATGGTTATCCGGGTAACGAATTGAAATTTCATGGCCGAAAATTGATCGCTAGTTATCTCCGGGTAGGTTTTGATACGAACGGTGCCTGGCGTGTTTTCAAGTTAAGGCAGGACTTTATGGCTTCGGTTAAAGTTCAGATGGAAGATGATATAACGGCCTCTATTGTGGTGCCGTCAAACCGTCTGACAGGGCTTAATCCGGATTATAAAAATCCTAGCGTTAAGCTGGTTGATAACTGTGAGCAAAGTTTTTTTCAACGTCCCGATGATGCCATTAACCGGGGTATGGATTTACAGACTGAGCTTGATTTATCGGGTGCCGACAATTTTATTTCCAATTTCCAACCGCTAACCTCAAATGATGCCCGTGAACTGATGGAAGACATCATTCACTTTGATGAATTCAGTAAGCCAATGCGCAAAGTGATTAGTCAGGCAGCACAAGGCCAGGAAGGTGAATATTTTGTCTCGTCAGCCCATCCACGTTTGGTCGATGGCAAGCCCAGTCTTAATGTCCGTTATCTGCAACTTCGACCGGATATTGTTAACCCGGTAACCCGTTATCTTTCTGAAGTATCCACACGCTTGGTACGTGGTCTTTATGCCGGTCAAGCAGTTTATTTTCCGGTTAACGCGGTACTGCCCGGTCGCCGTAACAATCCAGCCGATAGTGCCGCTGGAATCAGGCCATTGGCGATTTATAATCCCATCCATTATCAGGAGCTACCTGAGCTGTTTATGGATTTTATCTGTAGCCTGACCGGTAAATCACCGTCGACTACCGGCGCAGGTTCTGAAGGTGCACTGACTAAAGGTCCGTTTAACGCGCTGAGCACCACAGCGGATCTTAATACGGCACTGGTTTCCTATATTTTATGCGGCTATCACGGTTATTCGACAGCGGCAGGTTATATCGGCTCTCAACGTAAAATAGATCATGATATCAGTCTGTTAATCCCTGAAGTCTGGTCGCGTTTGCCGGTCGCTCAACGCGATCCTTACTATCTTATCGAGCATGGGCAGTTGGAAAAGCTGGAAGATTTTGACTATGAGGGCCGAACGGTTTATGCCAGCAGATTGGGTTATCGCATCACGGAACGCTTTGTACATACCAATTTTGGTAAAGTCTTTGATTATCCGACAGCTGTATTTGATGAAGCCATGTTAAAGCCGGAAACCCAGGATCTGACCAGTTATGTTGATGGCGTTGACAATGTTTACGAAGCGCAGCAACGGGTTGCCCAAATTTATTTTCAGGATGGCTCAATTAATGATGCCTGCCCACCGCTAAAAGCTCTTATTCATATCATGGCCAATGGCAGCTTTGAAGGTAAATCCATTACTGATCCCGACATTCGCTTTATGTTCACGCGCGATTATTTACTGAAAAGTGATTGGTATCAAGAACGGCTTATAATTAAGCAGGGAAGGGATCACGGGCTTTGGCAGCAACATCGTGATTATATTTTGCAACGTATCAGCGAAACCGAGCAAACTGATTCTTTTAATCAGGTGTTGACTTATAAGCTTGAAGTGACAGAGCGGATGCTTGCCGAGGTCTCTAATCCGTCTTATTTTGAGAATCTACAGGGGACTTTAGGAGCAGACTGGGTACATCATTAAGGGATTTATTGATGACGCTATAAAGAAATTGCCTACTGTTTTTCGCATGTAAACAGTAGGCAATTTAATGACTTGTTTTATGCTTTAGATGTTTTGTTGGCTTCAGCGTTAATTATGGTGTCGTAATGACGGGCTAAAGTAGAATCAGTGGGACGATGCGACAGCTCAGGCTTGGCAGTTGATGCTTTGGCTTGCTTTACTTTGGCGCCAACTTCAGTTTTTAACACCGGTTCTGCGAGTGTTTTTGGTGCTTCGATTGCTTGAGCCAAAGTTTTTGGGTTACCTTCATATCGGGCAATTAATCGCTCAAGTGCATCTTGATCATTTACACATTGCTCTACTTCAGTATTGATCAACGAGTCATAATGACGGCTTAAAGTAGAGTCGGTTGGACGAGGTTTAAGAGATTCAATCATGGTACGTAGATGAGAAACAAAATGTCGTTTCAGTGTTGAATCTTGAGGAACGTTATTGCTGTTTTGCTGAGTGAGGATAGTTGTCGAACCGGCTTTTGACTTTACAGATGATGTAGTTTTGGGCTCGGAATGAGCCGCTGGTTTATTTTCTCCAGTCTGACTTTCCGGCTGTGGTGATTGATTTTTGGCTTTTTTGGTCCTGGAAAGGTAAATAAAAAAAAGTACGACGGCGACGGCTGCAATTAAAAGTTCAATCATAATATTACGTTTTTCCTTGTTTAAAAAAGAGACTACCAGACGTTATTAATGCCTATTTTGCCAAGAATAACTGGTAGTTACCCGATAGTTTTTATCTCCAAACTATAACACTTGTAGCTTTGGTTGGCGACAGCCAAATAAATAAAAATACGATTAATTTTCTATTTTTTTTTAATGTACCGGTTAAAACTAAGCAAGGTTGATATATCCTGTTTTTAGAATAAAGATATGGCGGCTTTGGTTGCTAATATTTGCTGATAATCAAGTCGACAAGTGCTGCTGCCATTCGGCAATCTTGGTCTTTAAATCATCGATATTAATGGTCGTTAGCTGGCGTTGTTTTAATAATTGCTTGCCGGCTACCCAAACGTCAGTGACTTGTTGTCTGCTGGCGGCGTAAACGATTTGCGAGACCGGACAATATAACGGTTGCGTTTCAAGCGTGTTTAAATCAATAGCGATCACATCAGCAGCTTTACCAACACTAAGTGAGCCACAAATAGCATCAAGCCCCAGTGCTTTGGCACCATTAATAGTCGCCATGCGTAACGCGGTCATGGCAGGAATGGCACTGGCGTCACCGGCAACCGCTTTACCCAGCAAAGCCGCCGTGCGCATTTCTCCAAACATATCCAGATCATTGTTACTGGCTGCACCATCGGTTCCCAAAGCGACATTAACACCTGCGGCAAGACACTGGGCAACCTGGCAAAAGCCGCTGGCCAATTTTAAATTGGACTCGGGGCAATGCACGATATGAGCACCGGATTCTGCAAACAGGCTGATTTCTTCATCGTTTAACTGGGTCATGTGTACCGCTATTAAAGAGGGATTGACCAAGCCCAATTCTTGTAATCTTTGTATGGGCCGTTGTCCGGTTTGTGCTTGTGCCTGTTCGATTTCGTGTAAGGTTTCATGAAGATGGATATGTATCGGCAACTCCAATTCATCAGCCAGAATTCTGATTTTTTGCAACGGTTCGTCAGATACCGTGTAAGGTGCATGTGGAGCAAAAGCCGTCGAGCACAGGTCAGAAAGACGTAGTTGCTCATGTAAGGCCAAACCTTTTTCAATATATTCATCACTGTTTTGTGCCCAGACCGAGGGAAAATCAATCACGATCATACCGACTGTTGCCCGTATACCATGGTGTATAGCCTGTTTTGCGGTAATGTCAGGAAAGAAATACATATCATTAAAGCAGGTGGTTCCACCCCGAATCATTTCGGCAATCGCTAAATCAGTGCCGTCTTTAACGAAGGCTTCACTCATCCATTTTTGCTCCAATGGCCAGATGTGGTTTTGCAACCAATCCATTAGCGGTAAATCATCGGCAATACCACGCATTAATGTCATCGCGGCGTGAGTATGGCAATTGATCAAGCCCGGTAGTAAGGCATGATTTTCAAGATTTTCTGTGGCTTTGCCCTGATATTTTTGTTTGGCAAGTTCCGTCGGCAACAAATCAATGATTTTGCCGTTATTAATCACCAAGGTATGGTATTCGTAGGTCACAGATTCCGGTTTAACGGGTATAATCCAGCGGGCATGGATAATGGTATCGACTATCATGAGTTGTTCCTGTAGATGGTAGGCTTGGTCTTAATATAAGCTGACATAATAATCCGCAAGTGATGGGTTACCTTGAGTAACCGATTATAATGTCCGGTAACCAAATTATAACTTTTTACCCTCAGGTTTTATTAAATAATGACTCTGCAAACTAAAAAAACGGTACAGGCCCTGCAATGGACAGGCACTTCTTTAAAAGTCCTGGATCAGCGGCAATTACCGGAAACGCTGGTTTATGATGACTATAACGATGCTGCGGGTGTCACCGAAGCCATTGCAACGATGCGGGTACGCGGCGCACCGGCGATTGGTATCGCTGCCGCTTACGGTGTCGCGCTTTCGGTTATTCAGCATTGTGCAGAAAACCCGGCAAACTGGCAGGAAAAAGTAGCAGGCGACATTGCCATGCTGGCAAAGTCCAGACCAACAGCGGTCAACTTGTTTTGGGCGTTGGCGCAAATGCAGGCTTTATTGGCTCAACCGTTAACGAATCCTCAAGCTGCATTTATTGCCTGTGCCGAGAAAATTCATGCTGATGATATCATCGCCAATACGACAATGGGCGAACTGGGTGCCGATCTTTTAGCCGGCGTTAAAGGTGTCATGACGCATTGTAATACCGGCGCTTTGGCTACCGGTGGTTACGGGACTGCACTCGGCGTTATTCGCAGTGCCACCCAAAGACAGCCATTAAACGTTTATGCCGGAGAAACCCGTCCCTGGTTGCAGGGTGCAAGATTAACCGTTTGGGAGTTGGCTCAAGACGACATCCCCGTTACTTTACTGGCCGATTCAGCCGCCGCCTGGTTAATGAGGTCAGGTGCTATCGATTGGGTTATTGTCGGTGCTGACAGGATTGCCGCCAATGGCGATACCGCCAATAAAATAGGCACCTATTCTTTGGCGGTCCTGGCTAAACAACATGGTGTTAAATTTATGGTCGTAGCGCCGATAACGACTATCGATTGGGCTATTGAAAATGGCGATCAGATAGAAATCGAGCAACGCGACCAGAGTGAGTTGTTACCGGCTTGTTATCATAAAGAAGGCTCATTGGTTAGCGCCTGGAATCCGGTATTTGATGTCACGCCCGCTGAATTAATTTCGGCACTGGTAACCGAACGTGGTGTAGTATTAAATCCAACTGAACAAGGTATGAGAGGTTTAAAAGATGCTATTTGACAAAAAAGGCAACAATCCGGCTTTGGCTGTGAGTTATTTATTTAAAGGCCTGAAATTATTAACCAGCCCTCAATTGCGCACGTTTATTCTTATCCCGGTTTTAATTAATATCGTGTTATATAGCGTGGCCTTAACGCTGGGTTATTACTATATTGCTGATTTGATTAACCAGTTTATTCCGGGTTGGCTGCAATGGTTAAGCTGGTTCTTATGGCCATTATTTTTCATCAGCTTTTTTATTGCCGGTTTTTTTACCTTTACGGTATTGGCTAACCTGCTTGCTGCGCCTTTTTACGGCAAATTATCGGCAAAAACCTTGGCGCTTATTACCGGTCAAGCTATCGTAATTGACGAACAACCTTTAATTAAGGTTATATTGGCTGAAGTAAAGCGCGCCGGTTATTTATTAAGCCGAGCCTTACCGCTGGTCATCGTGTCTTTTATCCCCGGCCTTAACGTGATTGCACCTTTTTTATGGGTTTTATTCGGCGCGTGGGGTATGGCACTGGAATACCTGGCTTATCCATTGGAAAATGCCGGTGTATTATTTTCTGACCAGAAACAGTTGGTTAAAAGTATTCGTTTGGGAGCGTTAAGCTTTGGCGGTATCGCCGCGATGGGGCTTACTATTCCGGTATTAAATATCATTGTCGCACCGGCAGCTGTCATTGGCGCGACGATTTATTTTAATGAGATCAAGAAGCAGGGTTAAATTAAGAGTATTCAACATGACTTATATCTGTAGGGTATAGCGCTTAGCTTATATATTTTACAGATTAGATCTTATGTTTTGACCACGTTTAGGTAAGGTTGGCACATAGAGGATTCCCGGTTTTACAACGTGGTCAGTGGCTGGCACATAGAAAATACTCGGTTTTACAACGTAGAGAGTAGTCTTCTATTCAGCAAAACAGAATCGAGGATTTAAGTTTCGAATTAAGCTCTAAAAATGGTAAGCTTTGCCTACATTGCTTGGCTTCGGATTGCACCTTACGAGTTAATATTTGCTTAGTGCATCCTCTGCTTCAATGTCTTGGTCTGCACACGCTTTAATCATTGCGTATCCATTTTTTGTTCCTATTTGAATAATACATCGCTTAGTAATGGCTTCGTGATTTTTTAAGTATAAACCAAGAACGCCGAGAGCTTCTATGTCTTGATCGACACATGCTTTAACCATTGCTGCGCCATGTTCGCCAATTTGGATTTGGCAACGTTCTTTTATTTCTTGTGTGAAATCACTTGTTTTCTGTTTATTCTCATTTTCAACTGTTTCGGGTAGGGGAACGATTCCTTTTTTATTATTTATTTTCCCATTTTTGAAATTTGCCTCCATTGTTTTCTGTCCATTTTCATTCCACGATGTAGCTAAACCATTCTGTTTCCCGTCTTTTAAGTGTATTTCAAAGTTTTTCTGTCCGTTTGCATACCAAGCTGTAGATAATCCATTTTTCTCCCCATCTTTGTAATTTTCTTCAAGTTTTTTCTGTCCACTTTCATACCACTGTGTGCCTAATCCGTTAAATTTTCCACCTATAAAGCCCATTTCAATATCTTTCTGTCCATTTTTATGCCAACCTATCATTAATCCATTTTTCTCCCCGTTCTTGTAGTGTATTTCAGATTTTTTCTGCCCATTTTCATACCACTGTGTATCTAATCCAGTCTGTTTATCGTCTTTGAAATTGGCTTCAACTTCTTTCTGTCCTTTTTCATTCCAACCCATCATTAATCCGTTTTGCTTCCCATTTTTGAGATTTAGTTCAACCTCTTTTTGTCCGTTTTCATGCCACGTTGTAGCTAATCCGTTTCCTATTCCATCTTTGAAGTTAAATTCAGACTTTTTCTGTCCGATTTCATACCACTGTGTGCTCAATCCATTCAGTTTTCCATCTATGTAGTTTTTTTCAATGTCTTTCTGTCCATTCGGATAATACGTTTCATATTTACCAGTGAAAGGTTTATTTTCATTAGGTAAATAAGCAATCCCATTTCTTACCTCTATGACTTTAGTGATTCTTTCTTTAAGTTTCCCTGAAATATCATCCATTTTTTGTGCTGAGGATATGGAACTATTAGAGGCAACTTTATCCTTTGCTGTTGTGCATCCTGCTAACGTTAGTAATACACTTAACAGCAAGACAAGTTGTTTAATTTTCATATCGCTTAATCCTTAATTTATTTGATGGTGACTTTGACATCATAGTATTCACCTGTTGCTCAACGAAGTTTGTAGGCTGGGAGCGATAGCGTAACCTAACATTTGCCGCTTCGATGTGTTGGGTTACGGCTATCGCCTAACCCAACCTACGGCTCTTTGATTAATAGAGTAAAAACTTTGTGATCTTCGTGTCTTCGTGGTGAAAAGCTTTAACAAAATCGCCAACAAGCCTTTATAACAGTTTTACCAGTGCAGCCACTATGCCAACTGATACAGCTATAAGACCAACCAGCTTAATGATTAAGCGTTGCTCAACCTGAATAAGATGAGAATCAATTTGTGCAAAGCGCCCATCCAGGCGTAATTCTGTTTCAGATAGGCGATAATCAAGTGATTGGTTGGTTACCAATGTTTCTTGAGTATCAGTAATAACGTGCACAATAACTTCTGTTTGTTCGCGCGGAACTCCAGCCGATTCCAGACGCTGTACAAAATGTAATTGTGGTCATAGCGCTTCCTCTAAACTGTATGCCAATGATTTACCGGTTTGAAGTGTTGGGTTACGGCTATCGCCTAACCCAACCTACAACTCCATTAACTCCCAATCAAAAAACTTCGTGTTCTTCGTGTCTCGGCAACTGCTCCTGCGTTGCTCTACCTCCTGCATCCATGCAGTCGTTCGTGGTGAAAGCTTTACCCCCCAGCAATCGTTATTTCTTGATATAAAGATCGGTAATGGTGCCGGTGATCATTTCAGCGGCAAAGCCAAAGGTTTCGGCCAACGTGGGGTGAGCATGAATGGTTAAGCTGATATCTTCGGCATCCGCGCCCATTTCCAGTGCCAGTACGGCTTCTGCAATTAACTCGCCGGCGTTGGTGCCGACCATGCCGGTACCCAGCAGTTTGCCGGTGCCTTTTTCACAGAGTATTTTGGTTAAACCTTCTTTTCGACCAATGCACAAGGAACGGCCACTGGCAGCCCAAGGAAATACCGCCTTGTCGTATTCGATACCTTGTTGCTTGGCCTGGTTTTCGGTAAGTCCCATCCAGGCAATTTCAGGATCGGTATAGGCAACGGAAGGAATCGTCAGGGCATCAAAGTGGGTTTTATGCCCGGCAGTCACTTCGGCGGCTACTTTGCCTTCATGGACTGCTTTGTGCGCCAGCATGGGGTTGCCGACGATATCGCCGATGGCAAAGATGTGTCCGACATTGGTACGTTGTTGCTTATCGACAGCAATAAAGCCCTGTTCATCGACAGTAATGCCAGCCAGATCAGCACCGATTAACGGTCCGTTAGGCCTGCGGCCGACTGCAACCAAAACAGCATCAAACAGCTCTGATTCAGGTGCGCCTTTACCCTCAAAGAAAACTTTCAGGCCTTCGTTGTGAGATTCAATAGACGTTACACGGGTGTCCAGCCAGATATTTTTATATTGCTTTTTTATACGGCGAAATAACGGTGTCACCAAGTCTTTATCGCAACCGGGAATGATTTGATCCATGAGCTCAACGACACTGATTTCTGAACCCATTGCATGGTAAACCGTTGCCATTTCCAAACCAATAATGCCGCCACCGACAATCAATAGCTTTTTAGGGATTTCTTTTAATGCCAACGCATCCGTTGAATCCCATAACCGTGGATCATCATGCGGAAAAATCGGTATTTTAGTGGGACGTGAACCGGCGGCAATAATGGCCTGATCAAAGCGGATGGTTTTAATGCCCTCTTCAGTTTCCACGGCCACAGTATCCGGCGAGGTAAATTTTCCTGTGCCTTGAATCAAGGTGACTTTACGTTGTTTTACCAAGCCAGCCAGTCCGTCATTTAAGGATTTGGTAATGCTTTCTTTCCAGCTTCTGATTTTATCAATATCAATCGTCGGCTCACCGTAACTGACACCGTGTTGTGCAAATTCTTCGGCTTCATGAATTATTTGCGCAGTATGCAGCAGCGCTTTTGATGGAATACAGCCGACATTAAGGCACACGCCGCCCAACACCGGATAGCGCTCAATCAATACGACCTGTTTACCTAAATCGGCAGCACGAAATGCCGCACTGTAACCACCCGGGCCGCCGCCAAGCACTAAAACTTCTGCATGTAAAACTTCTTCATTCATTGTTGGTATTTCCCGTATTAAAGTAATAAACGACGAATATCACTTAAGTATTGCTTGAGGGTAGCCATAAAACGGGCACCTTGTGCACCATCAATGACCCGGTGGTCATAAGTTAAATCGAGCGGCAACATCAGGCGAGGTAAAAATTCCTTGCCATTCCAGACCGGTTGCATTTTTGCCCGCGTAACACCGAGTATGGCAACTTCCGGTGCATTAACAATGGGTGTAAACGAGGTGCCGCCAATGCCGCCAAGACTGGAAATGCTCATGCAGCCACCCTGCATGTCACCGGGCAACAACTTGCCCAGACGGGCTTTGTCACTTTTTTGGGCTAATTCAAGCGCCAGTTCATTGATGTTTTTGTTGTTAACATTGCGCAATACGGGCACGACCAGGCCGTTAGGCGTATCAACGGCGATGCCGATATTAAAATATTTTTTTAGAATCAAGCTTTCGCCATCGGCCGATAAAGACGCATTGAACTCTGGAAACTGCTGCATGGCGGCAACCAGTGCTTTAATGATAAACATCAAGCCGGTGATTTTTAATTCACCTTTGGTTTTTTCGGCATTCAGTGCATTACGAAAGGCTTCCATGTCGGTGATATCAACTTCTTCATGGTAGGTAACCATCGGCAAATTAAGCCAGACACGCGTCAGGTTTTGCCCCGTCAGACGTTTAATCTTGCTGAGTTTTTGAATTTCTGTTTCGCCATACGGTGAAAAATCAACGGCAGGCAGACTCGGGATACCCGATCCGGTGGCGACGATACCTTCAGTAATCACTTTTTTGACGAAGTTTTTGACATCGTCTTTTAAAATGCGTCCCTTACGCCCGCTACCGGTTTTTATCTTGCTGACATCAACGCCCAGTTCGCGTGCAAAAAGCCGTATGGCCGGTGACGCATGGGCTTTTCCAGTGGCAGGATCAATGCTTGCTACAGTCTCTGCTGACGCTACGACAGGTGCCGATTTTACCGGCAGATTGACAGGTTCAGGCGCTTTATCTGCTACAGGCAAATCGACTGGAGCGGCTACCGGGGTAGCGGCTTGTTGAGCGGGTTCTGTACTACTGGCAGCTGCATCACTTGCCAGTACCGTTGCAATTAACGAGCCTTCTGATACTTTATCACCTGGCTTGATATAGACTTGCTGGATGGTTCCTGACGCACTGGAGGGTAAATCCATACTGGCTTTATCCGTTTCCAGTGTCGCAACAGTCTGCTCCAGTGCGACGATATCACCGGCCTGAATCAATACTTCAACAACGTCAATTTCAGCAACATTACCTACATCGGGAACTCTAATTTCTATTAATATTGCCATTTCAATATCTTCCTGACAAGGTAGCCATAGGCAATTTACAGCCAAATATAGCCGTAAGGTGCTGGTGTTCAATGAAAACAGTCATGTATGTCCTTCCGTTAAATTAGCCAGGGAGCTTTAACATCCGCCGCTATACCGTATTTAGCGATGGCTACCTCTACTTTGGCAGGATCAAATTGACCCAGATCAGCCAGACTTTTCAGTGCGGCAATGGTGACATGGAAACGATCCACTTCAAAAAACCGTCGTAAGTTTTCACGGGTATCGGAGCGGCCAAAACCATCGGTACCCAATACGGTATAAGGTGCTGCAATATACGCTCGAATTTGTTCGGCAAAGGCACGGGTATAATCCGTTGCGGCAATGACAGGGCCCACCGCATTACCAAGACAATTGGCAACATGCGCTTGTCGGGCTGGTTCTGTTGGATGTAACCGGTTCCAGCGTTCACAGGATTGGCCATCACGGGCCAATTCGGTAAAGCTTGGGCAGCTCCATAAATCGGCTTCTACGCCCCAATCGTTTTTGAGCAACTCGGCGGCAAATTCAACTTCACGGAAAATGGTTCCAGATCCTAATAACTGCACTCGGGGTGCTTTGTTTTTAGGACCTGTTCGAAAATTATACATACCTTTAAGTATATCCAATTCTATCCCTTTGGGCATGGCCGGATGGCTATAATTTTCGTTCATCACTGTGATGTAGTAAAAAATATCTTCTTGGTCGACATACATACGTCGCAAGCCATCCTGAATGATGACCGCCACTTCATAAGCGTAGGTTGGATCATAGGATACGCAATTAGGGACGGTAGCCGCCATCAAGTGACTGTGTCCATCCTCGTGCTGGAGGCCTTCGCCGTTCAGGGTCGTTCTTCCGGCAGTACCACCCATTAAAAAGCCACGGGTACGTTGATCGGCAGCAGCCCAGATTAAATCACCCACACGTTGGAAACCAAACATGGAGTAATAGATAAAAAACGGGATCATCGGTACGTTATGGGTTGAGTAGGCCGTGCCTGCCGCAATCCAGTCACACAAACCGCCCGCTTCATTGATACCTTCCTGCAGCACCTGACCGTGCTTGTCTTCTTTGTAGAACATCAGTTGATCGGCATCTTGCGGGGTATACAATTGACCGACCTGTGACCAGATGCCCAGCTGTCTGAACATGCCTTCCATGCCAAAAGTCCGGGATTCGTCAGGAACAATCGGCACAATGCGTTTGCCAATATTTTTATCTTTGACCAAAATATTGAGTATATTAACAAAGGCCATGGTAGTGGAAATCTCGCGGCCTTCACGGGTTGCTTCCAGTAAGGATTTAAAATCACTTAATACCGGTACATCCAGCGCATAAGATTTTGATCTTCTGGACGGTAAATGTCCGCCCAATTCTGCACGACGTTGCTGCATGTACAGCAGTTCTTTTGAGTCTTCGGCAAAGGTCAGATAAGGCAGATTGTGCATTTCTTCATCGGTGACCGGTAAATCATAGCGATCCCGAAAATGGCTCAGCGATATGTCGCTCATCTTTTTTTGTTGATGAGAAATATTCTGGGCTTCTCCGGATGAACCCATACCGTAACCTTTAATGGTCTTGGCTAAAATAACGGTAGGTTGACCTTTATGATGTACAGCCGCATGAAAAGCCGCATAGGTTTTGGCAGGATCATGACCGCCTCTGTTCAGTTCCCAGATATCTCGATCAGACCAGTCGGAAACCATTTCTTTTAGTTCCGGCGTATTAAAAAAGTGTTCACGGACATAAGCGCCATCTTTCGCTTTAAAGGTTTGATAGTCGCCATCGGCACACGCCATCATGCGGGCTGTAAGTAAACCATCCCTGTCACGAGCCAATAACGCATCCCAGCGTTGACCCCAAACCAGTTTAATAACGTTCCAACCGGCACCGCGAAATTCACTTTCCAATTCCTGAATGATTTTGCCATTACCACGCACAGGGCCATCCAGACGCTGTAGATTACAGTTAATCACAAAAATGAGATTATCCAGTTTTTCACGCCCGGCCATACCGATAGCGCCCAATGATTCAGGTTCATCGGTTTCACCATCACCTAGAAAACTCCAGACTTTACGTTCCGAAGTATCGGCAAAGCCGCGATCCTGCAAGTAACGCATGAAACGGGCCTGGTAAATTGCCATAATCGGGCCAAGTCCCATCGAAACTGTCGGGAACTGCCAGAAATCCTGCATTAACCAAGGATGTGGGTAAGATGGCAGTCCATTACCGTCGACTTCCTGGCGGAAGTTATCCATTTGCTCTTTAGTCAGTCTTCCAAGCAAGAAGGCACGTGCATAATCACCCGGTGTCAAATGGCCTTGGGTAAAAATTAAATCGCCGTCATTTTGATCGGAAGCGGCATGCCAAAAATGATTGTAACCGACATCGTAAAGGGTCGCGGCTGAAGCAAAACTGGCAATATGTCCACCGACATTGGTATGTTTATTCGCTCGCAATACCATCATCATGGCATTCCAGCGCACATAGGAGCGGATTTTCTGTTCGATAATGGCATCGCCAGGAAACTTGGCTTGCCGGGAAACCGGAATGGTATTGATATAAGCGGTGTTGGCACTAAAAGGGATGTCAAATCCTGAATGCCGTGCTGCAGCAACGAGTTGTTCAATCAGAAAATGCGCGCGATCACTGCCATCTTGCTCTAATACTGATTGCAGGGCTTCAACCCACTCTTTGGTTTCGGTCGGATCAATGTCATTCTGTCCGGTAATCTCTGGAATTAAACTGTTGTTCATGAGTGATCCTGTTGGGACGCGGTGTGCATGGCTTAAAGAATTATTTTACTATGAAATTTAATTTAGTCGTTTTGACTCGGTTTGCAAGATCAGCTGAGAAAATATCAGTATCAATGCAGTCTGAATGACTTGGTAACGGTACATAGTATATACAATTGAAGGTGCGCAATACACCCGTTTTAGTAAGTGATGTTCCTGATTGTCCACGAAAGGCATTAAAAACACGAAATAAAGGCTGATCGACAAGCCATTTTAGCTAATACCAAAAAACTGGTTATTTCTGCAGGCAAGCTGGAGGTCATAACCTTGGATGTTACGGATTATGGGTTCTGAAGCTTAAGACTGCGCTTGTTTTGTGACGCGTATTGCCCCGTTTAGCCAGGTATAACAGTCAGCTTTACTTTATATAAAGAGGTAATTCCAGGTCAAGAACTTGGGAACCCGCTAAAAAGCTGTAAAATAGCTGTTTTATTTTTCATTTCCCTATACATCATGCGTACTAGTCAATTCCCTCTAAATACCGTAAAAGAAACACCTGCTGACGCCGAAATAACCAGTCATCAACTGATGATACGTGCGGGGCTCATTCGCAAACTGGCTGCCGGTCTTTACACCTGGCTCCCGTTGGGGTTGCGTGTGCTACGTAAAGTAGAAAAAATTACGCGGGATGAAATGGAAAAAGTAGGCGCATTGGAAGTGTTAATGCCGGCCTTACAACCGGCGGAACTTTGGCAGGAAACCGGGCGCTGGGAGCAATATGGCCCCGAGCTGGCACGGTTGAAAGATCGTCATGATCGTGAGTTTTGCTTAGGCCCCACGCATGAAGAAATTATTACCGATCTGGCGCGTAATGAATTAAAAAGCTATAAACAATTGCCCATTACTTATTATCAGGTACAGACCAAATTTCGCGATGAAATCCGTCCGCGTTTCGGTGTTATGCGTTCGCGTGAGTTTATTATGAAGGATGCTTATTCCTTTCATTTGGATCAAGACTCGTTACAACAAACTTATGATGTCCTGTATCAGGCTTATACCAATATTTTCAATCAATTGGGCTTAAAATTTCGCGCTGTTGTTGCTGATTCGGGCTCTATCGGTGGGGCCATTTCGCATGAATTTCATGTGTTGGCCGATTCCGGTGAAGATGCCATTGCCTTCTCAACCGGTAGCGATTATGCGGCTAACGTTGAAAAGGCTGAAGCGTTGATGCCGACCGGATCTCGCGCCCCGGCAACCGCTGACAAGCAAGTCATCGATACGCCAAATCAACACAGCATTGAAGACGTTAGCCAATTCTTGGGCTTGTCTGCTACACAATGCCTTAAGACCTTGATTGTTAAAGGCGAAGATGAAGGCTTGGTAGCTTTGTTGTTAAGAGGCGATCATGAGCTGAATAAAATCAAGGCAGAAAAAATAGCGGGTGTTGCTTCGCCACTGGAATTTGCCAGTGAAGATGATATTCAACGTGCCTGTAACTGCAAACCAGGATCTATAGGTCCACTAGGTCTGACAATACCTGTTATCGCTGATCGTAGCGTCGTGGTTATGTCTGATTTTGTTTGTGGTGCCAATGAAGATGGCAAGCATTTTCAAGGTGTCAATTGGGAACGCGATTTACCGGTTCCTGACTGTGTTGCCGATATTCGCACGGTTGTTGAAGGTGATCCGAGTCCTGATGGTCAGGGCGAAATTACCCTGGCTCGTGGTATTGAAGTCGGTCATATCTTTCAGTTGGGCAGTAAATACAGCGAGTCCATGAAAGCTGGCGTCATTAATGAAGGGGGTAAAAACCAAATTATGCTCATGGGCTGTTACGGTATTGGTATTTCTCGCGTGGTTGCTGCGGCGATTGAACAAAACCATGATGATAAAGGCATTATCTGGCCTGCCAATCTGGCACCTTTTCAAGTTGCGCTTTGCCCCATGAACATGCACAAATCCGAGCGTCTTAAAGTTGCTGCCGAGCAGCTCTATCAAGACTTGCGGGCTGCCGGTATCGACGTATTGTTTGATGACAGAAAAGTACGGGCAGGCTTTATGTTTTCCGATATGGAGTTAATCGGTGTTCCGCATTGCGTTATTATTGGTGATCGTGGTCTGGATGCCGGTACGCTTGAATACAAAGGCAGAACAGGGCAGGGCAGTGAAGAAGTCCCGTTTGCAAATATCATTGAATTTCTGCAAGCAAAGTTGGTTTAAATCGGGTATTTTTTTCGCAGGAAATCGCCTAAAGCCTGCGTCTGTAAAAATATGCTGATTACTTGAGAGTTAAGTTGAGTGATTAAAAATGCTCTGTCAGGAAACTGGCGGGGCATTTTTTTTGTGAGTTAAGCTTAGACGTATTGCCGCTATTCAGTCATAAAAAATAGTTTTTCATCGTACAACAGGCCGTAGCATTATTCTTCCAATAAACTCTTTTGTTTCTTTGGGTAGCGACACGGTTGACTTTTACCCAGAACTGATAAGCTTACGGTTAACCCACACAAAAGGTATATTCATGAAAATTCTAATTTTACTGGCTGGCATGTTGTTATTTGCACAGTCAGCAGTCTCGGCAGAACCTTGTTCTGATTTGCTGAATTATAAAATGAGCAAGTTAAGATCAAGTGAACAGCTTGATTTTTGCCAGGCATTTAAAGGTAAGGTCATTTTGGCTGTTAATACCGCCAGTAATTGCGGTTATACGCCACAATTTAAAGGTCTGGAAGCGTTGTATCAAAAATATAAAGATAAGGGTCTGGTTGTGGTCGGTTTCCCCTCTAATGAATTTAATCAGGAGTTTGATGAATCGGAAAAAACCGCCAAAGTCTGTTATATCAATTATGGCGTGACTTTTCCGATGCTGGAAAAAAGCGCAGTCAAGGGAGCAGAGGCCAATACTTTTTTTAAAAAGCTTATTCAAACTACCGGTCAAGCGCCAGAATGGAATTTTTATAAATATTTGATTAGTCGGGATGGTGCAACTGTTGAGGCGTTTGCCAGTAATGTCACTCCCGAACAACTGGATTCTAAAATTAATTCACTGCTAATGGCGAAATAGTTGCTGAGCTTAACTTTATTGCTGGTAGATGACTGGTTTTTTTAGCCTCGTTAGCAATTTTTGAAGTCAGTTTCAGTGGATCTTGTTTAACTAATTTTACAGTAGTGCTTGATATAAGGATTAAATGATTATGCGTAATGTCGGGCTTTATTGGTTTGGTAATGATTTACGGGTCCACGATAATGTTGCGCTGTTAAAAGCAGCGGCCGAGGTGGATTATTTACTCTGTGTTTATTGTCTGGACCCGCAGTGGTTATCGCCGAATCAATATGGTTTGGCAATGATGTCAGCTAATCGTTGGCGTTTTTTAAAAGCTTCGCTGCTGGATCTCGATAAGCAATTACATAAACTTGGCCAGCATCTTGTGGTGTGTTATCAATCACCCGTAAAAGCCATTACAGCGCTGGTTGGTGAGCATGGCATTTCGTCGCTTTATCGCAGTCGCCAAACCGGTTTTTATGAAAATCAACTAATGCTGGCCTTACAAAAGCAGTTACCATCATTGCAGTTGGTCGAGTCGGACACGCATAGTTTATATTCCCTGGAGCAACTACCTTTTGCTTTGGATAAATTACCTGATACGTTTAGCAAATTTAGACAGGCAGTTGAACAAGTACCCGTTGAAAAGCCGTTGCCTGTCCCTGATTTCTTGCCATCCAGCCCTGCAGCATCAACTGATTGGTTAGTGGATTTTCCTGATTGTTTAAAATTTACTCCTGACGCTGATCAGGAAATGGTTTTCAATGGCGGTGAAACAGCTGGTTTAAAGCAGTTAACGGATTATTTTGCCAAGGGCTCTGCTAGTCGTTATAAAGAGCTTCGCAATGAACTGGATGGCTGGGATAATTCAACCAAATTTTCGCCCTGGCTGGCTAACGGCAATCTCTCTGCCCGGCAAATTTGCCACTATTTAAATGATTTCGAACAAAAAGTTGGTGCTAATGAATCGACGTATTGGATATTTTTTGAATTATTATGGCGCGAATATTTTCAATGGTATGCCCATCGCCATGGCAAATACTTGTTTGTTTTTCAGGGTATCAAACAGCAAAAACCCTTAACCAGTTTTTACCCCGAACGGTTTCAGAAGTGGTGTCTGGGTAATACGCCGTATCCTTTGGTAAACGCTGCCATGAAACAACTCAATACCACCGGCTTTATGTCCAATCGTGCCCGGCAAATTGTCGCCAGTTGTCTGGTCAATGAGTTGGCAGTCGATTGGCGTTATGGCGCCGCTTATTTTGAGCAGCAATTGCTGGATTATGATGTCGCCAGCAACTGGGGTAACTGGCAATATCTGGCCGGCGTTGGCGCTGATCCCCGGAGCAATCGGCATTTCAATCTGGACAAGCAAACCAGGCAATACGATCAGGAAGGAAGCTTTATTAACAAGTGGCAGGGGCAAAGTCCAAATTTACCATTGGATTCTGTCGATGCTGCTGATTGGCCGCTTATCACTCCTTAAACCTATAAAGCCGGCTTTTGTAAATGTCGTGTCATTAATCGAAACCGACTTGGGATAGTGTCGGTTTTTTATGTGCCCGATCTTAATGTTTTTAATACTGGAGTTTGGATAAGTCAGCTATAAATTATATAGCTATCGCTAATTCTGTTTATTGAGGGCCATGTGCAGCATATTGACTATTTAGGTGATTTTCTTAGAATAATATACTCAGTTTACTGGTCTTTTTATTCATTTACTGTGTTGTCAAAATAGTTACGTAACCAGCAGCTACGCGCCTATTTTTACGCATCGGCAACTGCTCCTGCGTCTCTTAAGGAGCCTACTGTTGGTGCTTTAGCTCCTGCATAATCCACAGGGATGTGGTGAATGCAGATATTGCAGGAGCAAATATCTGTCCTTGCAGTCGTTGTAAATAAACAAAATCCTGCGCCACTTGGGTATATTAATTCTTGCATATCACTTTAGTCATCACTATCGCTTAATAGTGCGGTCATCGTTGGATTGAAGAATCGGTAGGTATTCTTTCCTGATTTCTTGGCTACATACATCGCTGTGTCGGCGTTATTCATTAGTTGATCGGTCGAATGATT